>DASPVD010000057.1:0-32251 GCA_035622555.1 Candidatus Eremiobacteraceae bacterium
CCGCGCAAGATCAAAACCCCCAATCAGGAGGTGCGCTCACCGGACGCTGGATTCTCACCGGCGACTATCTAGGCACCACACTGAACGCCACTATGGAACTCGAGCAGAAAGCCGACAAGCTCACCGGCAGTTTTGACGGCGACAAGCTCGAGGGCTCCCTCACCGGCAATTCCCTCCATTTCCTGGCCAAAGACGATCAGGGCGGTTCGGAAGACGGCACCGCGACTGTGCAAGGCGACACCATGACCGGAACAGTCACTTTCGTGGATGGCTCAAATCCGTCGCACCCCGTCACCATTCCCTTCAGCGCAAAACTCGGCACGCCCTATAAGCCCTCTGGAGCGCCCAAAACCCACGAATTCACTCCCACGGTCTTCTATCGCCAGTTCTCGCCTTTCAACAAACCGGTTCTGACGGTCAACCCCGGCGATACCATTCACACCACCACCGTCGACGCTGGCGGAAACGACGAAAAAGGGGTCCCACGGGTCCTCGGCGGCAACCCTGAAACCGGGCCCTTTTACATCGAGTCGGCACAGCCCGGCGATACTCTGGTCGTCCACATCACCCGCCTACGTCTGAACCGTGATTGGGCCATGAGTGACGATGCCATCGTCCCCCGTGGGCTAGACAGCGATCTTGCGGCAAAAATGAAAGATGGGGGCAAAACGATCATCTGGCATCTGGATGTTGCTGGCGGCGCGGCTTCACCCGAAAAGCCCACCGAACACCTGACCCGTTACTCTGTGCCTCTCAAGCCGATGCTCGGCTGCGTTGCCGTCGCGACCGGATTAGCCAGTGCTCCGCCCAATACCGGCGACTCCGGCCACTACGGCGGGAACATGGATTTCAACGAGATCAGCGAAGGTAACACGCTCTACCTACCGGTGAACGTTCCTGGCGCAATGCTGTACGTTGGCGATGGCCACGCCGTTCAGGGTGATGGCGAGCTCAACGGCAATGCTCTCGAAACTTCCATGGACGTCACGTTCACCGTAGATGTGATTCATGGAAAGCGCGTGCGTGGTCCACGCATCGAATCGGCCACGCATATCATGGCTATGGGATTGGCCGGCTCACTGGACGACGCCTTCCGCGAGGCCACCGCGAATATGGCCGATTGGCTCACCAACGATTACAAGCTAACACCTTCGGAATTAGCCCAGGTCCTCGGCTCGTCGTCCGAATACAAGGTCAGCGAGGTTGCTGACCGCAACGCCGGCATCGTGATGAAGATCAACAAAGAACGTCTGCAGTCGCTCAGCCGGGCGAAATGAGCCGTCAGACCACCTAATCAGCGCCGACCTTCTTTCTCATGAAAAGCGCCGCTTGTGGGTTTTGGTTGTAGCGGTCGCAGTCCTCAAAACCCTTTCTGCGGTAAAACCGGGCCGCCGCCTTCATGTCCGCGGCCGTATCGAGATACAGCCACGCATATACACTTCTCCGCGCAAAATCCTCCAGCACGCTTAACAGCAAGTCCGAAACTCCAAGGCCTCTATAACTGGGATGCACGTACATTCGTTTGATTTCTGCGCAGCGAACCACTTCCGGAAGCCTTCTCAGCGCTACGCATCCGACCACCTCGCCGCCACTTTCCGCAAGCCGGATGCCCGCTCCATCCGCGAAGTACTCTCGTTCGAATTCATCCCGGTCTTCACGCACCTGAACCGAAGCCACCTCGTAGTATTCCGATACAATCCGGTAAGCTTGCGGAATCTGTGATACCCCCGCGCAATAAACCTTGAGACTCATCTTGCCCGATGCCCGACATAAGTCTCTCCACCGCGAAGCTCTGCAAAAGCTCCATATTGGCCATCTTGGCAGCCGTTTTGTCGCGTTTTTCTTGCCGGCAAAGCCTCATTTTCCGTTCTATGGCAAAATAGTAGGTCTGTAGATACAAGCCATGTCGAATCGTGTGACACTTGCACCTGAAAAGTCCGCGAAAGCTCCGCAAAAAGGACAACCCCGCAACGGCGCTGGACAAGCCGAACGCGACCGCATCTTTTACCTCTTCCGCCGCTGGGGCTTCTACGAAGCAGACCTCGACCCCTTGGGTCTTTTCACCCCGCTGAAATGCGCCGATCTGGAAGGACTCTCCGGTCAATATGCCGACGCGGCTCGCCGCATTTACTGCGGCAGCGTTGGCGTGGAGTTTCTGCACATTCCCGAGCTGGAGCGCCGCAATTGGGTCGCCGAGCGCATGGAAGGTTCCCAGCCCGAGGTCAATCAACGAAAAGTCCTGGAACGTCTGGTTCGGGCCGAGCTTTTCGAGCAAATTTTGCAGAGCCGTTATCTCGGCAGCAAGCGCTTCTCCCTGGAAGGCAACACCGCGCTCATTCCCTTACTTGATTCAATTCTGAACGCTGCCGGTGATCTGGGTGGCGTCGATTCGGTGATGGCCATGAGTCACCGTGGGCGCTTGAACGTTATGGCGCACATCGCGTGTAAGCCGATCCACGACGTGGTGGCTGGGTTCGAAGATGTAGATCCCCGCAGCGTCCTCGGCGCAGGGGACGTGAAGTATCACGTTGGCGCCACTGGCGCGTACACCACCGTGTCGGGCCAGAACCTGAACATTCACTTGGTTTCGAATCCCAGCCACCTGGAAGCGGTTGATCCTGTCGCTATGGGCCGCACTCGAGCCAAACAGACCCGTCATGGTGTGGATGGAGCGCATATCGACCGCTCGCCCAAAATTCTAAATAAAGTTTGGGGCATCGTGATGCACGGCGACGCGGCGTTTGCCGGTCAGGGTATCTGGGCGGAGACGCTCAACCTTGCCGATCTGGCGGCTTATACCGTTGGCGGATCGATCCACATCATCGTCAACAATCTCCTGGGCTTCACTACCGAGCCGGTCCAGGAACACTCTTCCCGTTACGCTTCGAGTATCGCGCGGCGCCAAAGCGTGCCCATCTTCCACGTCAACGGGGAAGATCCGGATGCGTTGGTGCGTGTCGGCCAGATCGCCGCTGAATATCGCGCCAAATTCGGTTCCGATGTGGTCATCGACCTGATCGGTTATCGCCGTCACGGCCACAGCGAGGTGGACGATCCCACCATCACCCAGCCGCGCCTGTACGAGCGCATTCGTCAGCACGCGCCGTTATGGAAGATCTACGCAGAACGCATTGGGGTTGACGCCGGGCCTATCGCCGAAACCGTAAAAAAGGAATACGAGGAAGAGCAGCGCAAAGCCGCCAAGCTCACCAAGATTCCAGCGCTCCGCAAACTGCCGGATTATTGGTCTCCCTACAACTACGGAAAATACAATCCGGCGTTCGAGGTCGATACCGGTCTCAGCCGGGAAAAGATCGCGGAAATCTCCGCCGGACTGGTGCGCACTCCCTCGGATTTCCACGTGCATCCCAAAATCGTGAAATTGCTGGAACAGCGCGCGGAAATGGGTCAGGGCAAGCGTCCCATCGACTATGGCTTCGCTGAACTTCTGGCCTATGGCTCGCTGGTCCTCGAAGGCAACCCGGTTCGCCTTACGGGCCAAGACTCGCAACGGGGCACGTTCAACCAGCGTCACGCCGTTTTGATCGACACGCAAACCGAACAGGACTATTTGCCTTTAGCGCATCTCTCGCCCGATCAAGCCTTCTGCGAAATCTACAACTCTTCGCTCTCCGAGGCCGCGTGCCTGGGCTTCGAATATGGTTTCTCACGCGACTATCCGGAAGGCCTGGTTCTTTGGGAAGCGCAGTTCGGGGACTTCGTGAATGGCGCGCAGGTCATCATCGACCAGTTCATCAGCGCCAGCGAAGACAAGTGGGGACTGCCCACCGGCCTGGTTCTACTGCTGCCTCATGGCTATGAAGGCCAGGGGCCCGAGCACTCCAGCGCCCGCATCGAACGCTTCATGCAGCTGGCCGCCGAAGGCAACATGAACATTTGCCAGCCCTCTTCCGCGGCTCAGTATTTCCATCTGTTACGCCGCCAAGCCCGCCGCCTGTGGCGCAAACCTCTGATCATCTTCACTCCCAAGAGCATGCTCAGGCATCCTGACGCCAGTTCTCCTATCGAAGACTTCGAGCGCCCACGGTTCCTGACTCTGGTTCCCGACCCCGAGATCACCGATGCGAAAGCGATTCTGCTGGCCAGCGGCAAAGTCGGGCACGAGCTGCGCGCCGAACGCCGCCGTCGCAAAGACAACAGCACCGCGGTATTTTTCCTCGACCAGCTTTATCCGCTTCCCAAAACGGAAATCGCCGCGGCCATCGAAGCTTATCCCAACGTCCGCGAAATTGTTTGGGTTCAAGAGGAACCCGCCAACATGGGCGCTCTTTTCTACGTCCTTCCGCGCCTGGAGCGCATTGCGCAGGCCAAAAACCTGAGTGTCCGCACGGTGAAGCGTTCGGCCAGCGCCAGCCCGGCTACGGGCTCCGCCAAAGCCCACGAATTGGAACAGAAAACCCTGCTCACCCTGGCTTTCGCTACCACGCCCAATTCCTGAGTTACATCCCGTCCGGGCTGCAACCCAACCACGGGTCGCGGGTCATGGTCCTGCAGAAGTTCTCCGGATTTCTCACTCAATCTTCTTCAGCTCCACCGATGGTGCGTGCCACGTCACCGGGTCCCCTTGCGCCCCACGACTGTAGTTCAGCACGTCCAGGTGCTCGGCCATCACCTTGATCAGCACGAGGTTCTTGAACCCAGGAAATGCCGTATCCCAGTAGGCGCGTTTGCGCCTGATCATCTCGGCTCGGTCGTCCACCAGAACTGCCCTGCCGGTAATCGCAACGTAGCCGGTGGCTTGGGCGTGGTTGGCATAATAGAGCGTTACGCGCGGATCACGCCGGATCTGCTGAACCTTTCGAGTCAGGGTGCTGGTCGCGATCCAGACGCTCATGTCTTCTTCTGGAGGAAACGGATTCACGGTTCTTACCTGCGAACGTCCCTCCTCGTCTTGCGTGATGAGCGCGCAGTATTGCTGGCCCGCCATGATTTCGCGCGCTGCTGCAATCAACTCGGTGCGGCTGAGCTGCGCCGGAGGTTTTTCCTGCGCAGTGTCGGTGGGAAGCAGTTCTGGGAAATTGGGAATGATCAGCCCAGCTGCAGCGCCCGTGACCGTCTTCTTCAGGAACTCTTTGCGATTCATCGCTTGCTCCTTCGCATATCGCCAACAAAGCCTTTTTCGTGTGAGTACTTGATGCTAGTGGCTGGGACAGGCGCTGCACAGTGTATTGATCACAAGCGCTCGTGATCTGTAGCGTGAGCGACCTTTGACCAGCGCGCATTTTGCGGAGCGATTAAGTCGTCCACATCGACGAGACCCAGACTCTACTCCCAAGATGGTGACCTTGGCTTACATCTTGATCAAAGCGTCAGTCGGAAACTGAGCCACTACCCAACCACGCGGCTCGTTGACATCGCACTTCCCCTGGCCTACCATGCCCCTGCTTCCCCGAGCGCTTCAGGCCAACCCAGGAGTACAACGATGGCGGACTGGATGTATGTGCAGGAGAATCCTGCCGAGCAGTTGGCGCAACTCCATTTCTTTTCTCTCGTCAAACACCAGGCGGGCGGCGACATTGCTTTTCGCATCACCATAAAAGAGTTTGCCTCTCCACCTCCCGGCCAGCGCCTGCGCTTTTTCGCGGAAGCGGACAAACCTGTGAATCAGAAGACCGCTTCGTTCATCCCGTGCGGGTGGGGCAACACGCTGTTCAATGCCCTCGGCGACTGCATGCGCTTGATCCGGCAATTCCCTTATGAAGAGGACGAGCAGTCGCAAACGCAGTCGCAATCTGCGTGACGGCCCCGAAATCTTCCACTGTAATCTCAAAACGGAGTCCCATCGTGATTCTCAATGTCCTCAAAACCACACCCAAACAGGGCGTAGCCATTCTGGAATTGAGAGGGAGTATCCATTCCGGCCCGGACTGCCGGCGCGTCGAGCAGGAAACCGAAACGCTGATCGGCTCCAAGGAAAAGTTCGTCATTTTCGATCTTTCCGGGGTTACTCACATCGACAGCGCGGCCATCGGCTCTTTTGTCCGCTGCTTCTCCCGGCTTAAGAGTTCTGGAGGTTATCTTCGCCTGGCGGGCTGTACCGGCATGATCGAGGCCAGCATAAAACTGACCCAGCTTCACAAAGTGCTGGAGCTTTACCCCAACACCGCCGCCGCCGCTGAAAACTATCCCTTCGGCGGCTAACCGCTATTTTGTTACTGTTTTACCGGCAAATTGGCGTGCACCAGTGCTGCCATGGCTTCCACGGTGTCCAATTGCCCTTTCTTGAACTCTCCGCTGCCGATGTGCACTCCGAACTTCTTTTCGAAAAACAGCAAAAGGTCCACGACGTCCATCGAATCAATCCGGCCAGTATTTAAAAGCGAGCAGGTGTCGCTGAATGGCGTGCGATCGTCCTTTTCTTCCAGAACCTCGGCTAAATGCGCGCGGATTTCCGCCTTGTAATCCATACGGTCCTCCCTAGCTCAGCAAGAACAAGTGTCCCAGAAAGCGCAAATGCTCGACCAGTGGATAGTTGCGATCAGTTGTCGAGAAAATGCCTAGTAAACAATAGAACAGCGACGTGAAAATCGCCGGCCGCAGCGTGCTTCGAAAAAATCCCTGGGATGGATCGGGCCGTCCGCGCCTCCGCGAGAGGGAAATCGCGGTAGCCAGCACCACGGTGTAGAAGAAGAACACCTGAAAGGTCTTGATGCTTTGCCACAAGCCGTGCGCCTGGATGTACCAGAGGTCGCGGGTGAAATGATAGTAGGCGTTGCCTAGGCACGCTGCGGCGAAAATCCCGATGGTCACGCGCCATTTGCCCAGGCGGGCCGGCAAGCGCAGAAATGTCGGAAAGAAGAAGAAATAGACCAACAATTCCTTGTAATAAAAATAGTAACGGTTGAAAAACTCCGCCACCGTCGTCGACGACAACGGCCGGTAGGTATTCCGCAAGGCGTCGAATCCCGCCATCCGGCAGCACGCTACGATTCGATGGCTCCATACCGAGATCACAATCAGCTTCTCGAAGTAGTAGAGGATCAACGCCGTCCAGCACACGTACCACGGCAATGGCGTATGCAACGCGCTTAGATACAGCGCCCTTTGAAAGGGCGGGATCCGCAGGTAATCGTGGCAGAACCAGTTGTAGGCACCCAGAAACAGCGACAGCAGTTCCGCCCAGAGCAGAAGTTTCAGCCCTTTCAGCTGAACCATCGCGAGTTTCTCGCTATCCTTGGCCTCGACCTGCCGCAGGCATGCCGGTCCGCTCGGAAAGGGTGTGGCCGTGGATCCCCAAAACGGGCGTAGCGATGCGACCTCCAACCTCAACTCGCCCATGGACCTGGGCTCCTGTTCCAGCAGTGCGTACCCGATGAACCACACATAACTGCCCAAAATGATGGTGAAAAACCAGGCTGTTTCAGAGTGACCATTCGTGGATGGCAGCCAGCAACAAAACAGGATCAGCGCGTTGAACAGGCCGAACAGCACCACAATCGCGTGCTTACCAATCTCGCTTCTTTGCTGGCTCGCCGCGACCCATATCAGGCAGGCCCCCAGTACCAACACAATCCCGTGGCACGCCAAGATTCGATAGGGGTACGGCCCAAACAACGTCACTATGGCGGTGTACCCTACCGTTCCTGCCATCAACGCGGTATGCCGGTATCTGGGTAGGAATGCCACCAGCCCTAGCGCCGCCACTGTCAGCAGGCTCCAAGTGTTGATTCGATACAGCACCAGCCCGAAGCACGTCAGCAGCGCCAGCTTTCCTGCTGCTGTTTGCGCCAGCGCCACAACCTGGGGATGCTTCTCGATTCGCGGGATCAGCCGAAATGACTGAAGCCGTTCCCAGTGCCAACTGGCCGGCAATCCCGCGATAACTGTGGCTTCGCTGCTCATCCGCGTGTACTTGCCTCTGCGGTTTGCCTGAATATGGACCCGGCGTATGTTTCACCGCCGGCGGGAAATCCCATCGACAGGCCGAGCAATGCGAATTGGACACGCGCAATGGGGGACAACATCACACCCTTCCTGACCTGCCAGCCAGACCCGGGCTTCAGGATCTGCTACTCCGTCATTTTCGCTGCGAGCCGTTCACACCGGGCGCCTTCCCGATGATGCTATATCATCACCGGATCACCGAACAGGCTACCGTCCCCCATCACCGATATTCTGCGACAAAGCGCCAGTTCTCTCGACTTATTCATACGCTAGACGGACCGTAAGCTGTAACTGTCCGTCCGGCCAGTTCAGAAATTACTCGGTCGCTACTACTAAGCACGCTAATGTTCTTCCGCCCCGCCAGGCGCTCGGAATCCGATTGCGTCTCTCGACTGCCTCTGCTAACCTCCCTCGCAAAAGCATTTCTCCCGGGAGGGCACTTATGGCATTTTGCAAAGCGTGTGGTCAGGACATTGGAACGGCGGCCTTTTGTCCCAAGTGTGGGGCCAGTCAAAGCGCTCCGGTGGCTACACCCGCAGCGCCGGTGGCTCAGACGACTGCATCAACCGAGGGTCTGCAGGAGAACGTCGCAGGTCTGCTCTGCTACATACTTGGCTTCATCACTGGCATTATCTTCCTGCTCATCGATAAGCGGCCATTCGTCAGGTTCCACGCGGCGCAGTCACTGGTTGTTTTTGGCGGCCTGTTTATCATACGTATCGCCCTGATGTTCATGGGCGGCATGACTGGTGGATTGGTCGGCTGGGGAGTTGTGGGAATGATCGGGCTGCTGATATCGCTCATAACCTTGGTGCTGTGGATTCTGCTGATGATCAAGGCCTATCAGCACGTGCTCTACAAGGTCCCGATTGCCGCGCCCATTGCGGAAAACATCGCGGGTCAGGTGGCGCCAGCCCGCTAGGCGTGCAGGTGAAAGTATCCGTCGTCCCCAAAGAGTTTGACGGGAACGGCAAACAGTGAACTGAGCTGCTCGTTGGTCAGGACCTTCTCTTTTGGTCCGTCAGCCAGGATTCGTCCCTTTTGTAGCAACACCACCCGCTCAATCTCCGGGATAATTTCGGACACATGGTGTGTCACCAGCAGGATGCCTAGTCCGCCCCTGGCCAGTTCCCGCATGGTGTCTCGCAACCCTACCTGGCCGGCGATGTCCAGCGCGTTGCTCGGCTCGTCGAACAGCAGCGTTTTTGGTTCGTGCACCAAGGCCCGGGCAATCAGCGTTCGTTTAGCCTCTCCAGAGGACATCTCCGCTACCGGCCTTTTCGCTAAGTGCCTTATGTTCAGCCGCTGCAAAGCACCTTCCGCTTTGCGCAAGTGCTGAGGTTGCGGGGCGTGGTGCGGAAAAATTCGGGTACTGCTGAAGAACCCGGATAACACCACATCCATCCCTGTGGCGTCATTGGTGCATGCCGCCAGCAAATCGGGCGATACGATGCCCAGCAAGCTTCGCAGTTCCGACACGTTCCACAAGCTCTGACCCAAGATGCTGATGCACGCGCCATCCTGTGCCAGCGGGTAATTCTCTCGCGTGATCGTCCGGATCAGCGTGGATTTCCCGCAACCATTCGGTCCCAAGATGCACACGTGCTCGCCCACCTCTATCCGCAGCGACACCTCATCCAGCGCGCGGTTCTCACCCCGGATTACCGTAACGTTCTTCATCTCGATCAACGGCGGCGAATTGTTCATCTTGAGAGTCTATCCCGCGCGGGACGACCTACCAACTGGACAAAAAAAGGAGGCGAAAACAGAAATTTTCGCCTCCCGGGGTGGGGTGGATGCTGCTTAGGAAGTACCCGCCGGTTTGAGTTCTGCCCTGGGCAAAACTCCAGCGTCTTCCTTCGGTCGCTTTGCGCTGCCGCTGTCGAGACGCACCGACGATACTTCCCCTTCGGCGCTTTCTAACACCGGGTCTAGCCCCTGTCAATCGAAATTCGGTTCACGCAGCAAGCGCACTTGGCGTGCATTCCAATCTGAAACGCATGCCCGTCCCCGTGCTCCACCTTGGCGCTGCGTCCGGCCATCAGTTCCCAAAAATCTCGTTGATTTTTTCGGCCAATTGAAAATCCAGGTTGCTGATCCCCTGCACGCTGTGAGTGTTCAGATCGATCACCACTTTATTCCACACGTTGAACCATTCCGGATGATGGTTCATCCATTCCGCCACCAACGCCACCTGAGTCATTTTCCCGAAGGCGGTCACAAAATCTTTGCACTCGAAGGCCTTGTGTAGTTTGCCATTCACCAGGCTCCAACCCTTGACCGTGTGCAGGTTTTTCTGAATGTCGGCGTCGCTCAACTTCTCAGTGCGCATTGGTCCCTCCTTCGCCAGGGCGGCGGCAGCCCCCATTATGCGTTGCGCGCTTCTACCCAGCAAGAAATTGCGTGGGCCTGTATCAACCCCAGATTGTGTTTTTGAAGATGACCAGGATTCTACCCTGTTGCCATGCCAAAACCAATCCGGACCGCAGATAGCCCACCCAGCGATTGCCTGCTCCCCGGAAATCCAGTACGCTTAATGTTTCGCTCCCAGCGAAATTCCGCGCTGTACTGTTCACTACAATTGCTGGATCGGAGACAGCCGTGAAAAAGAAAATTCGTGCGATTCAATACGGAATCGGCCCCATCGGCGCCTCGATTGTCAAGCTTCTTCGCGAAAAGGAATCGGTCGAGCTTGTAGGCGCCATCGATTCCGACCCCGCCAAAATCGGCAAGGATTTGGCCGAAGTCGTGGGCGCTTCCGATGGTCCTTGGGGCATAAAAGTCTCGGGAGATGCCAAGGGCGTATTGGAACAATCGGTCGACGTGGTCATGCACACCACCTCTTCCTCACTCCCCAAAGTGATGGACCAACTTCTGGCTTGCATCGACGTGGGCTCCTGTGTGGTTTCCACCTGCGAGGAGCTTTCTTACCCCTATCGTACCCATCCCGATCTGGCCGCTAAGCTCGACAAAGCCGCCAAGGACTCCGGCGTGGCTCTGGTCGGCACCGGCGTAAATCCGGGTTTCGTCATGGATAAGCTGGTCATTACACTGGCCGCGGTTTCTCAGCGGATCGACCATGTCAAAGCTCTGCGTGTTGTGGACGCCTCCAAGCGTCGCATGCCCCTGCAGAAAAAGATTGGCGCCGGCATGACCGTCGACGAGTTTCACGCGAAAGTCCGGGAAGGCGTCATCAAGCACGTTGGCCTGCCGGAATCGGTGGCCATGGTCGCTGACAGCTTAGGCCTTTCCGTCACCGAGATCACCGAGACCATCGAGCCCAAAGTGGCTACCGAACACGTTCAGACCCAGTTCCTCTCCGTTGAGCCTGGGCAAGCCGCCGGCGTTCATCAAATTGCTCGCGGGCTGTCTGACGGCAAAGAGCTGGTCTACATGGAGCTGCAAATGTACGTTGGGGCCAAGGACCCTGCCGACACCGTTGAATTGAAGGGCCTTCCGGACATCAGTCTGGTCATTCCCGGCGGTTCGCACGGTGACATCGCCACCGCCTCCGTGGCCGTCAACTCCATCCCCGCTGTTCTTGACGCGCAATCCGGGCTGCGCACTTCACGGGATCTGCCGATTGGCTTTTTCCCTCCCAAACTGAAGTAGCTGGCCTACACCTATTTCTTCCAGAACTTCATGACCGCGGAATAGTCCAGGTCCTCTTTCGCTTCGCCTTTGACGTAGTTATACACTTCCCTGGCCGCTGCGGTGGTTGGCAGCGCCACCCCCAGTTGATTGGCCAATTCCAGCGCCAGCCCCAGGTCTTTGTGCATCAACCGCAACGGAAAGCTGGGTTTGTAAGCTCCCTTCAACATCAGGGGAGTCTTCAGATCCAGCAATCCCGATCGTCCCATGCTAGACTGCAGCACCTCCAAAAGCTGTTCGCCCGCCAAGCCCGCCCTGGTGACTAAGGCAATCGCTTCCGCGACCGCGCCAACCTCCAGCGCCAGGATCGCGTTCATGGCCAGCTTGATCGTCTGCCCCGCCCCGGTGGGTCCCAAATGGAACCACTTCTTGCCCATCACCCCTAAAATCGGTTCCACTTCCTTTAAGGTCTCGGCCTCGCCCCCGATCATGAACACCAAATTGCCTTCTCGCGCGCCCCAATCGCCTCCAGTGACCGGCGCGTCCAGGAACCGCACGCCGCGTTCCCGGCAAGCCGCGGCAATTCTCTTCTCCAGTGCCGGTGAAACGGTACTCGAATCAATGTAAATGCTCCCCGCCTTCAAGCCCGCCAATGCCCCATGGCTCTCGCCGCCGCTTCCCCACAATACCGACTCCAGCGCCGGTGGATCACTGACAATCGTGATTAGCACGTCGCTGGCGGCGGCCACTTCTCTTGGTGTTTTCGCTAACACTGCGCCTTGTGCCACCAATTCCTCCGCACGCGACGCGGTACGGTTCCAGACTGTTAGTGAATGTCCGGCCTTCAACAGGTTCATCCCCATGGGCCGGCCCATCAGTCCCAAGCCGATCAGTCCGATCTTTCTTGGCGTGCCTGCGGTGCTCACAAACACCTCCTCGGTGAAATAGCTGCTGGTTTGACGCTGTTGCGGAACCTAAGTTTAGCGGATGATGGCGAAACTGCGGTATGGCTGAGTTTTACTCGAGGGGTGAAGGCGCATCCAGCAGTGGCGAGAACCTCGCTGCTCCGCCAGAGCCGTCTCCCGCGGCAGCCGCTGCTTTTGCCCTGGAGTTCGCGGGCTTGTCGGCAGGTGCGACTGGCGCGTCCTCGGCTGCCCCCGTCACTTCGCCTTCAATACGATAAATGTAAGGGTAAGGAATTTCCCAGCGAAAATATTTGTGCCCGCGCTGCTCCAAATGTTGCTCCAGAAAAATCGATCGGCCCGAATCGGCTACGAACGTTCCGGAAGCGGACAACAGCATTTCTCCCACGCGATACCGCACGGTCACCTTACGCCCCAAAAATCGGGAATACTGCGCCATTCGCCCAGTCTCTAGAGAGCCGACTAGAACTGCAATAGTACCGATGGTCCGTTACTCCGCCGCCTGTGGAAAATGGCCGCCGGACGGCTTCGGTTGTGTCACCAAGTCCGCAAGGAAAAACACCGCCAAGGCCGACCCCATTCCATACAACACCACCGCGGCCAGAATCGGCAGCGCCCATTTGATGCCCGCATTCGGTGCCGTTGCAATGCGAAACCCCAGAGATCCTGCAATTAACCCGATGATCGCCGCCAGCACCCGGGTTGGGCGCGACAGCTCCAGCGGCGTGTGGCACGAAGGGCAAACCAAATCCTCACTTCGCGTCAGCACCAAACTGCGCGGCACTTTCGCGAAACAAATGGGACACGCCCGGTTCCACATCTTTGGACCCGCCTCCCCTATAATCCTATCTCAAAAAATCCGTCGCCTTCCGCCCCGCATTCACACCTTGCCCTCTTCCTTCCCGCTGTACTTTCGGATGTAATCCTTGACCGCAACTTTCTTCGCGGTGTTGCTGGAACTCATATAGCGAACCGTGCCGAAAATAGGCCGCTCAGGTCCCCAGGGATGGTCGTAGCGCCCCAACACCCAATAGATTCCGCTGTACGAATTAGGGTCTCGGCCATCCACGCCGTATTTGTTATTCAAATGGATCATAATCCTCGCTGCTTCCTGTGGCGTTGGCGACCATTCCAGAATTTTCTTGCCCCACAACATTCTTAGATAATTGTGGATTCGTCCTTCGCGTATCAACTGCCTTTGCGCGGCATTCCAGAGCGCATCATGGGTATTCGCATTTTCAAAATCCGGCAAACTGTACACTTTCTCCCGTTTGTCCTTTGCGCGTTCCCTCAGCGTTCTCTGTGCCCAGTCTGGCAAAGATTCGTATTGATCGTAATCCGTGCGGTGCGAGGCAAAGTTGAATCCCAATTCCCGCCAGGTTATCAGCTGATCCAGAAAAGCCTCCGCCGCCGGACTCATCTTCCACCAGTCTTCCCTGCGACCGCTGGCGTTCGCGGCCAACTTGCTGGCATTCCACTTTTCGCGTCTCACTAATTCCGCGAAAATCTGGTGCGCCGAAATGTGCCCGAAGTGCAAGTAAGGCGAAAATTCGCTGGTTACATCCGTTTCCGGCTCGTTGCGATACTCACTATAGGAGGGGAATCGCCGCTCGAAAAACTTCTGCATTCCTGTTCTCGCCGCTTCCTGCCCACCGCGAATGGCAACGGGCTTCACCGAATGATCAATGGGCAGCGATTGGAGCTTATTCTCCTTGCCTTCCAGCAGCGCCTTCGAAGCCATCGGCCATCTCGCCAGCGTTTCCTTGGCAATTTCCGGCATTCCCAGCTTCCCTCGCTCGCGCAGCGGCTCGGAACAAGGGAAATTGTCCAAATGTTTTGGCAATTCCCTCTGCAATAGACGCCGAAAATCAAATGCTCGCAGTGCTACTTGGTCTGTCGCGCGCAAGGGCAGAAGGCCATTCGAGTCGACCTCCTCCAATAGCACCTTCAATTGCTTTGCTGCGCTGGTCACCATGCGCGGTAGGAAAAAGCAGGGAAACTCATCGGTCACCACCACACAGGCATCTTCCGCTAGAGCCGCAAGAAGCCCTTTGCCAGCACCGGCGGCTGGCTCGACGTAAGCCAAATAGCGAATGCCTCGCGATTCACAGCAGCGCGCATTCTCCGCCATTCCATCCAAAACAAAGCGATGAAGCCTGTCGCTGGCCCACGGGTATCCGACCCGCAGCGCTTCGAAAATTACCGGCGGCTTCCCCAGGTTGCAGCAATGCGCCAACGCGCGATCCAGCGCGAAGTTATACCTCAGACGCCGGCTGGCGATCATCCAATACAGTACGTATCGTCCAGACTCGCGCAGGCCGTGCTGATTTCTTTCTCGAATTCGAACACTGGGAACTGTCATGCCTCTACTCCAGCGCCTGGCGGAACTCTCGTCCCTTTCACAATCGGCTCTGACAAACCTTCGTGAAACGAAAATTCCGCTACCATCAACTAATCAGCAGGAGGGGTCCTCATGAGCGATCTTGTGCAAACCATTTCCGCTGCTTTCGCCCACCAATTTCGCGAACATGCCGCCAATCTGCACCAATGGACCGACCCGCTCTCCGATGAGCAGTTTTGGCGCAATCCCTTCGCGTTTGGCAACAGTATCGGCCACTTGGTGCTGCATCTCACCGGCAATCTTAACTACTACATCGGCGCGCGAATCGCCCAGACCGGCTATGTTCGCAATCGCGACCTGGAATTCATGGAGTCCCGCCCGCCATCGAAATCCGAGGTGCTTCGCAAATTCGACGACACCATCGTCATGGTGATTGCCACGATTGAACGTCAGTCGGAAATAGATTGGATCTCACCGTATTCCGCGGAACGCGAGCCTAACGCCAGGAACCGTTTCACTGCGGTGCTCCACTGCGCCACTCACTTGTACCACCACGTTGGTCAGATTAATTATTTGTCCCGCGAACTCTGCAAATAGCCCTGCTTTAGCTTTCCAGCTTGAACCGGGTGGCCGCCAGCCGGTACATGCGCCGCCACACCAACCGATTGATCGCCACCACGATTGTGGCCATGATCAACGTCGACGCCAGCAACACATTGAAGTGACCCGCGTCGCTCGCCTGGCTGATGGTGCTCCCCAAACCCGGCGCTTCCACCACCCTCCCCTGAAAATGAAAATATTCCGCAATGATGCTGGCGTTCCACGCGCCTCCCGACGCGGTCACCAGCCCAGTAACCAAATACGGAAAAATCCCCGGCAGAATCAATCTCCGCCAGCGATCCAGCTGGCTGAACCGGAACACCTTTGCCGCCTCTTTCAAATCCGTGGGAATCGCCATCGCTCCCGCAATCACATTAAAGAGGATGTACCATTGGGTTCCCAGCAGCATCAGCGCCATGGCCGCGATTTCCACGCCTCCCCGCAAGCGGATCAGCACCAGCAGCAAAATCGGGAACAGCGCCGTCGCCGGAATCGACGCTGCCAGCTGCACCAACGGTTGCATCAACCGCGCCAGCCGCGGACTGAATCCGATGGCCACGCCCACGGGAATGGCCCAAGCCGCCCCGATGATCAATGCCAAATTCACTCGCAGGAACGTCAACGCTGCGCTGCCCAGCAACATCACATATTCGTGCCGGTTGAGTGAGGCCAGTTCTTCTACGCTTCGGTACACCGCGTATACCAGCGAGACCACCCCAGCCACGGCGAAAAACCATCCGATCCACCGGGTTGGCTGCCTCGATTGCGCGGAAGAAAACGTCGCCGCGGCTCGCTTGGCCCCACTGGCAAACTGGACCGTCAGCCAGTTCACAATCGGGTGCAACAATCGCCGGTAAGTTCGAATAATGATCGATTCTCTGCGAATAAAGTTGAGAAGCGCATTCTGCCCCGTGGCGCCACTCTCTACTTGCTCGAATTTGAATTTGTCCGCCCAGGCGATCACGGGGCGCCACACCAGTTGGTCCATCAGCACGATGACGGCAATCATCATCGCCAAACCCCAAAGCATCGCCCGGGTGTTTCCGCTACTGGCCGCGGTCTGCAGAAAGGAACCCAGCCCGGGCAAGCGAAAATCCTTGTCGCCCAACACGAACATCTCGCAGGCCATCAGGAAGAACCAGCCCCCGGCCACCGACATCATCGAATTCCACACCAAACCGATGGTGCTGAACGGCAGATCCAGTTCCGTGAACCTTTGCCAGCGGCTGAAGCGGTAAATAATCGCGGCCTCTCGCAAATCCCTGGGAATGGTCTTCAGCGAGGAATAAAAACTGAAGGCGATGTTCCACACCTGCCCCGTAAAGATCAGTATGACCGACCCCAACTCCACGCCCAGTTGCCTGTTCGGGAACAGTGCGACCATCGCCAGCATCACTCCGGGCAGAAAACTCAGCACCGGTATGGATTGCAGAATGTCCAGCAGCGGAATCAACACCATTTCCGCGCGCTTCGATTTCGCGGCCGCGTACCCATAGATCAGCGCGAATACCAAGCTGATGCCATAGGCGATCAGGATGCGCACCAGCGAGTAGGCCGCATACGCCCATAAGCTTCGCGGGTCCTGGGAAATTTCGGATTCGACCTTTACCGGACCCAGCCATGACCGCCCGATCGAGTACACCCCCACGATGACGCCAAAGACAGCAATAAACACCGCAATGTCGATCAGGAACGCATATGCCCAGCGTGCCCCTATCGGCCTTTTGGCCGCCGGCGGGATCACCATTTGCTTTTGAGACAACGGCGCTGGGGAGGGCACGGGCGGGTCAGGTTTCCGTTAACGTTAGTTTCCCGCTGGCCGCGTCATAATCAAAAATCTCGGCGTACCGGCCCCACTGGATGGCCGTTTCCAGTTGCCGTCGCGCTTCGTCCTGGCTGAAATGCTCGTCGAGTAAATCCTCGAAAAACTCCGCCGGCAGTGTGCGATCGGCTTTGGCCTTCAGGGATTGTTCCATCTGCCGGAACAGTGGAATGTTCGCCAGAGCAGCCCTCCGGAAAATCGCCTTGCGTTCCTGAATGTCGCCGTGCGCAAACGCCTGCCCGTCCGGAGTGATAATCGCGTCGCCTTCTTCCAGCTTCAACATGCCCAGCAGCACCGCCGTATCCACACTCGGGAGCAGCGCGTCCACTTCCAAACTGAGTTCGTCAGCCAACACGTGCAGATCGGCCCGCCCACCCTGGTCCACCAGAATCTCCAGCAGTCCCGCCAGCCCGCCCGGCCGCGTATGCGGCAACATCACAGGTGCTTTCCGCGTGCTGGCTTCCGTGGCCAGCAATTCCGGGGTGGCATGGCCGGCGTGGTCTTGCCGCGTCAGTGCGCGATAAATGGCGTCGACCAACTCCACAAATCGCGGGTCTTTGTGATCCCTGGGGTGCGGCAGTTCTACGGTGAATTCCGCGTGGATGTGCGCCGGATTGCGTCCCAGCACGATGATCCGGTCGGCCAAAATCACCGCTTCTTCAATGTTGTGCGTCACGATGAAAATCGCCCGCGTCGGGATTTTCTTCCCCAGCCAAAGCTCCAGCAACTCTCCGCGCAGCGTTTCGGCCGTCAGGACGTCCAGCGCGGAGAAGGGCTCGTCCATGAACAGAACTTCCGGTTCCACCACCAGCGCGCGCGCCACGCCCACACGCTGTTTCATGCCCCCCGACAGTTCCTTCGGGTAGGCCGACTCAAATCCATCCAAGCCCACCGCATCGATAATCCGCAGCGCTCGTTTGTGCCGTTCGAACTCCGGCAAGCCGCGCGCCTCCAAAGGCGCTTCCACGTTTTCGATTACCGTCAGCCACGGGAACAGCGCAAAGCTCTGGAACACAATCGACACGTTGGGTGTTTCTTCTTTCACCGGTTGGCCATGCCAGTACACGCCGCCACCCGACGCCGGCGACAGCCCCGTCAGCATCCGCAACATCGTGGATTTTCCGCAGCCCGATGGTCCCAGCAACGCCATAATCTGCCCGGGATAAACGGCTATGTCCGTCGGGGCAATCACCTGGATTCGATTGCCGTCCGGCTGAGGATAGAATTTCTCCAGCTTGCGCGCCTCAATGATCGGTTCAACCGCCGTCAATGTGGTTATAGTGCTCATGAGCGTCAGTATTATCGCTCAGTTTTGAGCTGGGCAGAGTCGATTCCGACGGAATTCGTACTGGGTCGCTCTGTCCGGTTACAATTTTATGAACAGTTGATGACAGATACCCGCACACTCCCCGCCTCTGCCGCGCCGCGCCAAGTCCCCGACTGGCTGCTGCCGCTGGGGTTATTTCTGCTGCTCTCGATTTGCGTCGTTCTGCCATTTTTTTGGCTGGGTACCGCTTCCGGCCACGATTTCGAGTTCCATGCCGCCTCCTGGCTCGATGTGGCTTCGCAGTGGAAGCAAGGCGTTTTATTCCCTCGCTGGACCGCCTGGACCAATCACGGTTTCGGCGAACCTCGCTACATTTTCTATCCGCCACTCTCCTGGCTGCTGGGAGCGGTGCTGATTCTCTTGCTTCCCGATCCCGCCGTTCCCATCGTTTTCATCGTGCTGGTTCAAACCTTCGCGGGACTCTCGGCCTACCTTCTTCTGCGCCGTTTGGCCATCCGCCGCGCCGCCATCCTCGCCGCCGCGTGCTATGCGGTCAACCCCAATGCTCTCCTGATGACTTACATTCGCAGCGATTTTGCGGAGCAGTTGGCGTGCGCTATTTTCCCTCTGCTGCTGCTGGCCGCGCTTCGTTTGGCCGGCTTTCTAGCCGATTCCCAGCGGAATCGTGCCATCGCGCTCTTTGCCATGGCATTCGCCGCAGTTTGGCTCTCGAACGCTCCAGCGGCGGTCATCGCCAGTTATTCGATGGCGCTGCTGTTTGTTTGGGCCGCTCTATCGCAGCGCTCTTGGCTGCCACTTCTTCGAGGAGCAGCGGCCGTCGCTCTCGGTCTAGGCCTCGCCGCTTTCTATCTGCTGCCCGCCGCATACGAACAGCGTTGGGTCAACATTGGCCAAGCGCTTTCCAGTGGCCTGCTGCCGTCGCAAAATTTTCTCTTCACGCAAATTAACGACCCGGAGCACACCTGGTTCAATTGGATCGCCTCCATTTGCGCGCTGTCACTGATCCTGCTGCTCGCCATCGCAGCCCTGGCTTCGCGGCACTTCGCCACGACCGGTTCTCCTGCCCGCCAGCGCAAAGATTCGCTTGCTCTTCTGCTTTTGGGCGCTTTGGCAACGCTACTCACCTTGCGTTTCACCCAGCCGCTATGGGTTTACCTTCCCAAATTGCGTTTCGTGCAATTCCCCTGGCGCTGGATGTCCATCATTGCCCTGATCGCCGCGTGCTTCCTGGCGTTCGCCATGCAAAGGCGCCGCGCCGGGTTATGGTTCGCGGTCATTCTGGTGCTCTCCGTGCCTCTCGCTTACTTCCTGGTGAACAACACGTGGTGGGATGACGACGAAATGCCTACTCTGCGCGACGCTCTTTCCACGGGCCAAGGCTTCGACGGAACCGATGAATATGACCCGGCGGGTGATGACCATCTCGACCTGCCGACTGGCGCCCCGCTCGTCAAAATTCTGCCGGCCGATCCCGACGATTCCTCCAGCCCCACAGCCCATTTCGAAGTTCAGCGTTGGACCAGCACTCAAAAAGAGATTCGTGTCGACAGTCCCTCAGAGGCCCGCGTTGCTCTGCGCACATTGAACTATCCCGCGTGGCGCGTTCGGGTGAACGGCCAGCTGATTTCCCCACAGCGCATGGATGATTTTAATCAGATGGTCGTGCCGGTTCAGGCCGGCCGCTCGGAGATCACCGTAACGTTTGCTCGTACTTTCGACCGCACTCTGGGCGATGCCGTTTCCACGCTCGCCGTTCTGATAGGGGCAGCTTTACTGTGGGTCAGTCGAAAACGTGGTGTCATCGAAGCTTAGCCGTAGTGCGTCAACGGAGCAAACCGGCGCGCTCGAGGCGTTTACCGCCGGTCGATCGACGGGTGCCGAATGTCCAATCCCTGCACGATGTAGATCACATCCTCGGCAATGTTGGTCGCGTGGTCGCCGATGCGCTCCAGATTCTTTGCCACCAGAATCAATTCGAATGCCGGAAATACCAGGCTCGAGTCGCCCATCATGTAGGTGAGCAGTTCGCGAAAAATCTGGTCGCGGTAATGATCCACCTGATCGTCGGTGGCCATGACTTTCTGCGCCAGTTCGACGTCGCGGCGAACCACCGCATTCAACGCGTTTCGCACCTGCTCTTCCACCAGCTCGGTCATGCGCGGAAGGTCCACGTAAGGCTTCACTCGTGGGTGCCGCAGAATCCGCAACGCCCCCTGCGCCACGTTCACCGCCTGGTCGCCGATGCGCTCCAAATCGTTGTTGATCCGCGAAACCGCCAGCACGAACCGCAGGTCCGCGGCCATCAACTGATGCAGTGCCAGCAATTGCACCACGCGATCGTCGATTTCCAGTTGCAATTCATTGATCGCGTCTTCTTCATCCAGGACGCGCTTGGCCAATTGCTCGTCCGAATCCAGCACCGCGTGCACCGCCTGGTGCACGGCTCGCTCCGCCAGGCTGCCCATCCACAGCAGCCGTTCTTTTAGCTCGTTCAGGTCTTTTTCAAAATGCCGTTCCATGAAAGCCTTCCCATGCGCATCTTAACCAAGGCCTTACCGCCCGCAAAGCAAATTCGCGCTTCCCTCAGCCAAACCGTCCGGTGATGTACGCTTCTGTTCGCGGGTCTCCCGGTGTGGTGAACAAATGCGGCGTCGCGTTGAACTCAATCATCTGCCCGGTGAGCAAAAACGCCGTGAAATCGCTAACCCGCGCCGCCTGCTGCATGTTGTGGGTCACGATGGTGATCGTGGTGATGTTCTTCAAATCCACCAGCAGCTCTTCGATCTTCGCCGTGCTGATCGGATCCAGAGCCGAGCACGGTTCGTCCAGCAGCAACACTTCCGGCTCTACTGCCAATGCTCTGGCAATGCACAGCCGCTGTTGCTGCCCACCCGACAGCTCGTACGCCGACTTGTGCAGGTGGTCCTTCACTTCGTCCCACAACGCCGCGTTCCGCAGGCTCTTCTCCACAACGTCGGCAATCGCTCCGTTGAAGCCGTTGATGCGCGGTCCGTACGCCACATTTTCGAAGATCGACTTAGGAAAGGGATTCGGCCGCTGGAACACCATGCCTACGCGCCGCCGCAATGCGGTCACGTCTTGCGCCAGGATATTCTGTTGATCCAGCAAAATCTCGCCTTGCAGCCGCGACGTGGTCACCGTCTCGTGCATCCGGTTCAAGGTGCGCAGCAGCGTCGATTTTCCGCAACCCGAAGGGCCAATCAACGCGGTCACTCGTTTGTCCGCGATCCCCATGCTGATGTCGAACAGGATCTGTTTGGCGCCGTAATAGAAATTGACCTTGGAAATGGTCATGCGCATCGGTACCGGCGCGGCATGCTCCTTCGCGCCCGGTGTCCCCGATGTCGGCGTTATGTTCACAGAAAGTCGTGGATTCGGCGACGCTGGCATTCCTACGACCTCGGTACCGCGATGCCCCGCGACAGAATCGTTCGCGCCAATATGTTCACGATCAGAATGAGCCCGAGCAGCACCAGCCCCGCCGCCCACGCCTGGCGATGCCAATCCTCGTACGGGGACACCGCGTACGTGAAGATCACCACTGGCAACGATGCCGTCGGTTGGCCCCATCCCCGGCTCCAGAACTGGTTCCCGAACGCGGTGAACAGCAGCGGCGCCGTTTCCCCCGCCACCCGCGCTAGCGCCAGCAGTATCGCGGTAAGAATTCCGCGATAGGCGGCCGGCACGATCACTGTCGATATGGTTTTCCATTTGCTTGCTCCCAACGCCATCGCGCCTTCGCGCAACATCCGTGGCACCGCGCCCAGGAACTCTTCCGTGCTTCGCAGCGTGATGGGAATCATCATCAGCCCCAGCGCAAACGATCCGGCCAGCGTCGAGAAATGCTTAAACGGCAGAACCGCCAGGCTGTAGGCGAAAATTCCGATCACGATCGACGGCACGCCATTCAACAAGTCCGCCGAGTACCGCACCACCGAGGCCACTCCGGCCCCGCTGAACTCCGCCAGGTAAATCCCGCCCAAGAATCCAACCGGCACTCCAACCAGGGACGCCGCCAACAATAATTTCGCGCTTCCCACGATGGCATTGGCCATCCCCCCGCCAATCTCGCCCACCGGCGCCGGCAGCCTTGTAAAGAACGCCCAATTGATCGAAGTCCCGCCATTAAACAGCAAATATCCCAGGATAAGAAAGAGCACGCTCACGCACACGACTGCGCAGACTCCGGTCATGGTCAACATGAAGCCGCTGACGAACTTCCGCCAACGCAGGCGCGCGTTCATCCGTTGGTCACCTTGCCGCCTTTTTGCGTGGTCACGATAATCAGCAGCCGCGCCAAGCCGTTTAGTATAAACGTAAGCAGAAACAGCACCAGTCCTAAACCGATTAATGACTGCAAGTACAAATCGCCGGTCGCTTCCGTGAACTGGTTGGCGATCACCGAAGCGATCGAGTCCCCGGGCGAAAACAATGACGCGCTAATCGTCGGCGTATTCCCGATTACCATGGTGACCGCCATGGTCTCTCCCAGTGCCCGCGCCAGGGCCAGAAAGATTGAGCCCATAATGCCCGTGCGCGCGAAGGGCACGACCACCTTCCAGGTCGCTTCCCAGCGCGTTGCTCCCAGTGCCAGCGCCGCTTCCCGCTGATCCCGGGGCACCGACAGCAGCACTTCCCGCGATACCGAAATGATGTACGGGATCACCATAATGGCCAGCACGATCCCCGCCGTCAGGAATCCCACTCCATATGAAGGTCCCTTGAACATCGGCAGGAAACCCAAGGGCTTATTCAACGCCGGATAAATCACGGTGCGCATCAGCGGCACCACGATGAAAATTCCCAATAGCCCGTAAATCACGCTCGGCACCGCCGCCAGCAGATCGATGAAAAATTGCAGCCCGTCGGAAATGCGTGGCGGCGCCAACTCCGCCAGAAAAATCGACGCGCCGATTCCCAGGGGTATGGCGATGAGCAGCGCCACCGCCGAGGTCACCAATGTTCCGTAAACAAACGGCAGCGCTCCGTACTGGTCGGTGACCGGGTCCCACACCCGGGTGATGAAAAATTCAAACCCGAACTTCTGGCGGGCCAGCGCCGAATGCACCCACAACTCGTACACTAACAGTAGCGTGATCAACACAACGGTCGCCGCGAAAATCATCGTGATCACGCGCGCGATCTCGTCGCCATCCTTCAGCCTCGACAAAAACGAGCGCGAACTCGTCACCGGGCCCGCGCTCTGTATCGTTGGATTTGCAGTTGCCACGTTGGTTCTTAGACTACTGTATTTTGTTGAGCGCTTGCGTTTCCTTCTGCACTACTTCCTTCGGTAATTTCGCGTAAGAGAGCTGCTCGCAATAGGTCTGTCCATCCGTCAGCATCCACTTCAGGAAGCCTTTGATTGCATCGCGCTTCGCCGTGTCCGAAATTTTTGAAGGAATCAGCAACCACGTGAAGCTCGAAATAGGATACGCCGTCTTCCCCGCGGCATTGGTTATGCTGACTCGAAAGTCCTCGGGCATCTCTTTCGCGGCGCCGGCCGCGGCCGCGGTCACGCTGGCCAGATCCGCTTTGATGAAGCTGCCCGCGGAATTTTTCACCGTGCCATACGGAATATTGTTTTGCACCGCGTAGATCAGCTCCACGTACCCAATCGCGTCCGGCGTCTGTTTCACCAGTCCGGTTACTCCCTCGTTGCCTTTTCCGCCCAGCCCCACCGGCCAGTTCACCGAAGTGTTCTTGTTAACCTTGCTTTTCCATTCATCGCTTACCTTGGAAAGATAGTCGGTCCAGATATAGGTGGTGCCGCTGCCATCGGAGCGGTGAATTACTACGATGTCTTCGGCCGGCAAGTTCACACCCTTATTGGCTCCCGCAATAGACGGATCGTTCCACTTGGTAATTTTGCCCAGGTAGATACCCGCCAGAGCTTCGGGAGTAAAATTCAACGAGGCGGTTACGCCCGGCACATTGTACGTCGGCACCACCGCTCCCAGCACCGTAGGAAAGTGCAAGAGCGGAAATGCATGCTTATCTTGATACGCTTTCAACTGCTCGTCGGTCATCGGCCCATCACTCGCGCCAAAGTCCACGGTCCCGTCGGTTACCTGTCGGATACCGGCGCCGGAACCCACCGAGCCATAGTTAAACTCAATGTTGGAATGTTTCTGATGATACACAGCAAACCACTTCGAATAAATGGGATTCGGAAATGTGGCCCCGGCCCCATTAATTAGTAGATTACCCTGAGCCCAAACAACTACTCCAAGCACCAGCGCAACGACAGACAGCAAAAAGCCGCGTCTCATGGAGTTTCTCCTCGACCAATCGTAGAAGCCTAGATAGCAAGTTAGTCTGATTAGCCCACGTTACAGAATTGTTACATCTGGTAGCGACTCTGTTAAAAATCAGGAAAGGCGTTTCGACCCCGCCTCCTAACTCCCTACCAGGCCAAAACTTACACCCTCTCCCACAACAAAAAGGGCGGCTCCCTCGAGCCGCCCTCTCTGTCTCTTCTCTCCGGAATTACTGCGGTCTACGGCAGGTAGTAGCGGAAGGATGTAAACACCATGTTGTTTACCGCATGGGGCGAAATACTGGTCACGCCAGTGGGTAGCGTACCGCCGCTGCCCGACCAGGTGTTCCTGTAAATGTACGAATACTGGATACCCCACTGCATTCGCCCTTTCTCACCCTGATACACCTTGCGCCAGAACCCCAGGGTGCCTTCCATAATGTAGCGGGTGTCGCCTGCGCAGGTTCCTCCTGTACCCGGCGTACCAGTCGCCGAGGGAAGAGTCTCTGTGGAGCATCCCGTATTGTTGGAGAACGGTGATCCGTACCCGCCAATCCCGTTCAGGGTGATGGTTGTAGTGGTTAGCGCCGGATAAGCGGGCTGGACTCCGCCGCCCGCGCACGGCTGCTGACCGGCTGCACCGCAACCGGGAATCGCCGGCGTATTGACGACCTTAACGCTGTCGTATCCCTTGTACGCTGTACGTGCCGCGTATTCACCGCCGACATACCCGTACAGGTCGAGTTTCGGCGTGACGGCCCATTCAACCCGGCCCAGCCAGTGGGCGCCATGCACCAGCGCCATCGTGCCGTCCGGCCGAAGCGTCGCATCCGCAAGCTGCGCGGAACCGTACCGTCCCGTTCCATCGCCATAGAACACTTTCAAACCCACGTTGAACTTCTTGTTAGCCAACGGCAGGGCCGCGCTGCCGCCAACTCCGCCGCCTGTTCGCGAGTCGTTATACGCGCCAGCCACGCCGGGCGACAACGAGGTGCTCGCCGCGCAAGCAAGTGTCGTCGGGGTCGTCGGTGTGGGGAAGTTCTTCGCGGTCGTTCCCACCACCGCGCAAGGATATACGCGATCCTGGAAGGTGCTGGCGATTCCGAACAACTCGTAGTGCCCAAAGCCTGGGTCCAACGCCATCTTCAGGATGAAATCGGGCGTCTTATTGATCGCGTAGCCGGTCGTGTCGGAGAAGTTCTCCAATCCACCACCTGCGCCGGGCGCGAACACGAACGAGTTCTGGTAGGTGGTCACCGTGCCGGTCGCTGACGTGTTGGTGTACGTGCTGAACCCGCGTCCTCCCACCGTGGCTTGAGGCGCTCCCACCTCAGTGGCGAAGGTAACTTTGTTTTCCCAAGTCTTGGAAACGCGCAGGCCGTAGTCCCGCAGCCAAGTGAACCCAACCACGTATTGTGGGTCGATGGTCTGCGGTATCCATTCCGTCCGGTTCACCGTTCCCGTGCGGTTCTCCGTGGCTAAGCTCCACATCTGCCCGCCGGTAATCGCCCAGCCGCTGGCAAAGTCCGCCCGCCCGAACACTTGCCGTTGCCGAAACACGTAGGAATTGCTTTGCCGGTTATTCGAAGTCACGCCTGTGCCTAGGAAATCAGCCTCATAGTAACCGGTCAATTTGGTCTCGCCGACCTTGCTCTCGGCCAACAGCGACAGTCGCGATTGGCGAGCAGTTAAGCTCATTTCCGGCAGTTTGCCGACCGAGTTCCCTCCGAACGGAATCGCGTTGAACTGCGTGTTGATGTCGTCGCTCATCGCCCTTGTACGGTTCACGGTTTCGGCCGCCAGGAATCCACCAGGAGTGATGTTTATTCCTTTGAACCGGATCGTCAGCGGGCCTTTCTCTTCATCACCCTGCGCGCCGCTCGTCGTCATCGGATTCGCAGACGGATTATTGCTGGCTGCGCTGGGGTTGGCGCTCGACGCCGCGCCACTGGCCGCTGCACTGCTCGCCGCAAGGCTGGCCACCGACGAGTTCAACTCCGAGGTAGTGGTCTTTACCTCCGCCGATGTCGCGGCCGCCTCGCTGGCCTTGACGTTCGCTTCAGTGGCTCGCGAGTTCGCTGCCGCCGCAGCCTCGCGCGCTTCCTCGATCTGGCGGTCGCGCTTGGCCAGTTCTTCCTTCAGCATCTGCAACTGTTCCTGTTGCGCTTGCAGAGCCTGGCGCAGTTCCTCCATCTCCGCGGCAATTTCCGCATTACTCTTCGCCGGCGCCGCCTTTGCTGCAGTCGCGTTCTTCCCCGGTTGTGCGTCGGCTTCCTTTGGTGGGTCTTTCGGTGAGTCCTTTGGTGAGTCAGCAAGCGCTGTTCCCATGCATAAGAACAGCGACAGTGTTAGGGCTGCAAGTTTTTTCATTGCCTCTCTCTTCTTTTGAACAAAATTTCAGATAGTAACTTCGGGAAAGCGAACACCCGGACCCGAAGGTAGAGAGGCTCTCTTACGCGCGCGTCAATTATGTGTTAATACTCTGTAACAATTATTTCAGACATTTGTTATGTCTATTGTTTCCGCAGCATTACGGATTAAAGCAGTGGCGGGGAATTGTGAAACAAATCAATTTGTGACCAACGTCACACATTTTGGGGACGCACGCGAACACTTCCGCGCGCCGTGTCACTGGGGATTCTTCCGGTTTGATTCTGCCGCACCTTCTGACCTGTAGAGACACCTGTGTTTCCGTGGGAACAGATCTTCCCGTCCGTTTGATCGCAGCCGGTTGGTTGTTGATTTATCGGGTCAGGCCCATTTGGTAGGCCAGCACGATTTGGCTCACCACGTATCGGTAGTGCGCGTCGGTGTCTTGGATGTCCGCATCGGTCTTCTGCAGTTCCGCCTGGGTAGCTTCCACGATCGACCCCAAGCCCAACTTATATCGAGCCTGCGCAAGTTCCAACGCCAACTCGGCTTGCTCTCGCAGTTGCTCGGTCACCGACAGTCTTTTATACGCATCCTGGGTCTGCAGCCAGCTGTTTCGTACGTCCCGCGCAACGTTGTCTTGCAGGTCCTGCAGCTTTTTCTTTTCCGCCTCGGTGGCCAGGTCCGCGTTCTTGGCTCGCGCGGTGAACAGGAAGCCGTTGAACACGGGAATATTGATGTTCACGCCCGCCGCGCCATACCAGCTGCTGACGTTCGGGTCGCGTACCGGCGCGCCTCCCACCACTCCCAGCGCGTTCACCGTCGGAAAGAACAAATCATGTTCCGCGCGCCCGAATTTCTCTGCGGCCAACACGGAATCCCGCAACGACCGGACTTCTGGCCGCAAATCCAACGCCTGCTGGATCAGCGGACCCGCATCTTGCGCTGGTGGTGTCACCGGCACCGCCGGTTCCTGCGGTTCAAAATCCTGGCGGTCGGGATAACCCAATATCGCTGATAGCGTCGAAAGGGACGCCTGGTAATTATCTTGCGCATCCAGCAACAGCAGCTGCGATCTGGCCAACTCCACTTTCGCAAACGCCAGGTCCACTTCCGATTTCAGTTTGGCGGTGGTCAGCGCCTGAATCTGATCCTCAAACAACTGCCGCGCCTTCACCGTTTCTTCGGCAACCCGCAGCAGCGCCTTATTTTCCAGCGTGTTGTAGAACGACTGGTCCACCGCCAGGATCACGTCCTGTTTCGTGGCCACCGCGTTCTCGTCTTGCGCTTTGGCCTGAAACTTGGAATTCGCCACCAGGTTGGGCGTGCGCCCAAAATCTGTAATCAACTGGGCGAACGTTACGCCGCCCGCCAGCCGCGAAAACAATCGCCCGTTCGTCAGATAGCCCGCTGAAAGCCGTCCCGCGGGATCTGCCCCCACGCCTGTCAGGTTCACGCCCACCTGGGGCATTTCCGCCGACCGCGTTTCCACCACGTACTGTTGTGCCTGTAATGCCAGTAAGTGGCCCACGGTGATCTGCGGGTTGTTCTTTAACCCAAGCGCTTCTGCTTCTTCGATCGTCAACTTATGCCCCGGCGGGAGCGCTGCTGGGGCAGCAGGTGCTTGCGCCCGATTCGCTTGGCTTGGCCCGTTCTGTTGCGAATTTGCGGGCGTTTGTGGGGTCGGCTGACTTTGAGCTCGCGGTGCTACCTGCAACCGCGCATCGTATTCTGTGGGGCTTGCGCTCCCATTTCCTCCCGCGTTTTGCGCCGGGGCCGGACTGTCCGGCAGTTGCCTTGCCGCCGTCCGCAACCCGCATGCCGTCAGCAGCAACGCTACTACCAGCGCTCGCTTCACCCATCCACCTCCCGCTTCGCTTCTCCTCATCAGCTTCGCGCTCCGCTCACATTTTGTCCGCATCAGTGCGCCTCCGCTCCGTGGAGGGCTGCCCGTTGCTCGCGTCGGCGATAGATCAACAGATACGCGGCCGGCACGATAAACAACGTGAGGACGATGGAACTGAGCAGCCCGCCGATGATCGCGCGAGCCAGCGGGGCGTAAGCTTCGCTGCCAATTTCAAGTTTGAAGGCCATGGGGATCAGTCCTACCACCGTGGCCAGCGAGGTCATCAAAATCGGGCGGAGGCGAATGCGGCACGCCTTCACCACCGCTTCGCGAAGCCCGTGGCCCTCGCTGCGCAGCACGTTCGAGAAGTCGACGATCAGGATGCTGTTCGAGACCACCATGCCCTGCAGCATCACCACGCCCATCAGCGATTGAATGTTCAGGGTTGTTCCGGTTATCGCCAGCGTGATCAACACTCCGGTCAATCCCGTCGGCACCGCCAGCACGATCAGGAACGGGTCCACGAACGAACTGAACTGCGCCACCAGGATCAGGTACACCAGCAAAATTGCCAGCAGCAAACCCAGTCCGAAGCTCTTGAACGACTCGTCCATGGTCACCACCAGCCCCCGCACGTCCACCCGGAAGTTCCGCGACAGATGCAATCCCGCCACGATTTTTTCTACGGCGCTACGCGGCTTCCCCAAGTCTTCTCCCGATGGCGCCAGGTAAATGTCCATCTCGCGCTCCAGTTGATAGTGATCGATCTCCGTCGGCGTTGGGATTGGCTCGATCGTGGCCACCTGGTTCAAATACGTTGGCAATTTGTTTTCTGCGCGCAAGGGCATCGACTGCAAATTCTGAATGGTCTTCACCGTGTTATCCGGGTACTGCACGGTGACGAAGTAATTGTTGCCTGTTCTCGGATCGATCCAGTAGCTGGGCGCAATCATCACGTCCGAAGTCAGCGCCGTGATCACGTTGTCCACCACTTCCTTTGGGCTGAGCCCCAGTTCCGCCGCGCGCGCCCGGTCGATGTTCATTTGCAGCCCGGGATAATCCATGTCCTGCGGCACGTAGATGTCCGAGACTCCTTTCACTCCCTTGAACTTTTGCGCCAGGTCCAGCGTGATATCGTTCACCCTGTGCAGGTCCATTCCGCTCACCTGTACGTCAATCGGCGCCGGCATGCCCTGGTTCAACACGGAATCCACCAAGCCGCCCGATTGGAAGTACGTCCGCAGCTGCGGCAGCTCTTTTTGGATTCGCGCACGGACTTTGTCCATGTAATCGAAGCTGCTGCCCTTGTGGTCTTCAATCAGCCCCACTTCCACAAAGGCCGTATGCATCGCCGCGTTTGGCGTGAACAATGCCGACAAATCCGGGAACACGCCAATGTTCGAAACAATCGTGCTCAGGTCGCTCTTCGGCACCTCCTCCCGTACGATGTTCTCGACCTTCTCGATATATTCATTGGTTAGTTCCAATCGCGTTCCCGTTGGCGCCTTCACGTTGATGATGAATTGCCCCGCATCCGTTCTTGGGAAAAACGACACCCCAATGAACGGGTACAGCAGCAGGCTCACTACGAACAGTCCAACGATTCCCAGGATCGTCGCCCGTGGAAAATCCAGCGATTTCTCGACCCATTTCTGATAGAAGTTCAGCAGTTTCTCGAACTGTTGATTGAACTTCGCGTTGAATCGCGCTCCCCAGGATTTCTTGCGCGACTGCTCGTCGGGCACGTCACCTTCTCCCACGGTGTGATGAAGGGGCTGCAGGTAATGCGCACAGAACAGCGGCACCACCGTCATCGCGTCGAAGTACGACGCAAACAATGCGAGCACCACGCCCAGGGCCAACGCCTGGAACAGGTATTTGCTCACTCCAAACAGGAATGTCACCGGGAAGAACACCACCACCGCCACCAGCATGATGGCCAGCACCGCCAGCGATACTTCGTTGGCCCCTTTCAGCGCCGCCGTTTTCGGGTCCTCGCCCATTTCCATGTGGCGGAATATGTTTTCAATCACCACCACGGAGTCGTCGATCAACCGCGAAAACGCTAGCGCCAATCCGCTGAGCACCATCGCGTTGATTGTTTTCCCCATGGTGTGCAGCACGAAAAACGTGATCATCACCGACAGCGGTATCGACAAGAAGATCGCCACCGTCGCCCGCCCGCTGCCCAGAAACATCAGGATCATGATCGCCGTCAGTACCACGCCGATGCTCCCTTCCTTCAGCACCGTGGAAATCGCCTGCTTCACGAACACCGACTGGTCGAACACCACCCGCGCTTTCAATTCGGAAGGAATGTCTCGCAGGCGCTTGACCGCCTTCTTGATTCCGTCGACTACCGCGATGGTGTTGCTGTTCCCGCCTTGCTTCTGGACCGGCACGTACACCGACGGTTGCCCATCCACCCTCACGATGTTGTATTGCAGGTACGACCCATCCTCCGCTTTTCCGACGTCCGACACGAAGACCGACCTCTCTCCTTCGGTCTTCAAGGGAACTTGGTTGATGTCCTTCGGTCGCGCCACTTGCGCGTTCGTATAGATGTTGTAATCCAGCGGTCCAATCCGCACGTCGCCTGCCGGCAGAATCAGGTTCTGCGCGTTCACCGCCCGTACCACGTCCATGGGGCTCAATTCGTGCGCCTGCAGTTTCAGCGGATCCACGTACACCATCACCTGCCGGTATTTCCCTCCGTACGGCGGCGGCACCGTGGCTCCAGGAATGCCGGCGATCTGGTTGCGAATCTGATATTGCAGGTAATCGTGTAACTGCGTTTCCGTCATCCCCTGGCCCTGCACGGTCAACAGGCACACCGGCAAGCTCGATGCTCCCGTGCTGATCACCACCGGCGGCAACGTTCCCTCGGGAAGCCGCCGCAAATCGGCCATCGCCAGGTTGGACATCTGCGTCACGTCGGCGTCCGCGCTGGTTCCCGGCTGGAAGAAAATCGAAACCAGGCTGACTCCCGCCATCGATCGCGACTGCTGGTGATCTACTCCGCTGGCCAGCGTGAAAAACCGTTCAAAGGTATCGGTAATGTCCGCTTCGATCTGCTGCGGTGGCATGCCGTTGTAGAACGTCGCCACCAGCACTTCCGGCAACTCAATCGGCGGAAACATATCTACCGGCATTTGCAACACGCTGGTCAATCCCAATACGCACACAAACAGGCACACCACGATGATGAAATACGGATTTTTGATCGCAAACGTCGGCATCGCTCGCCTACTCCTTCATCTCTGCTGGCTTCGTCAGCTGCGGTTT
>DASPVD010000058.1:0-3735 GCA_035622555.1 Candidatus Eremiobacteraceae bacterium
CTCGGGACACTGATAACGTACCATTCAGTTCGTGGCAGCCCTCAGCCTACGATCACGAACTGCACGACTTCGAGCGCCCCAAACCGGTCAGTATCGGCAAGCACAAGCCGACTTCCCAGGGACTTTTTTCCCATTGAGGCCATTTCCCGAGGCTAATCCGGATTGTTGGATGGAAGTCATAACGATTGTATCGGGAGTGCGCCGGCGGCGTGTAGCTGGGGACAAGATGAGGCTGATCGCCGGCGCATTCCCGATACAATGCCTTGAACTAAGCCGCCGAGAGAGACCTATGGGGATTGGTTTCTGACTTGCCAGATAGTGCAGCGGTGCTCGGACAGGGTAGGAGGGACAACCAGAGGTCGGTTGGCTGTGTGGCAAGTGACGATGCGACGGTAGACCGGATGGCAATGGGGTTTTCCAACGTGCCCCATGTTGCAGGAGGACACACGTAGCCTGTGCTCACGAGTCAGTAAGCTGCATGAGTAAGAAGTGTGAGTCAGAACCATCATCGTTTTTACGAAGAGTCCAGGACAGGCGTGTGGCAGCGTAAGGCGGCGCTTGGGAACCACGGCAGTGCAGGGTGTGATTCGACTACACGGAGGTGGCCGATTTTGCAAACCGGGCAAAGAGGTTCCGGGTGCTCGATCCTGGCTGGCGTGGCGGCCGCTGGTGGTAGAAGTTCCCGGCAGCGCTGCACCATCGCCTTGCGATGGCGGTTGGCGAGAAAGCCAAAGTGCCGGATCTTCACAAAACCGCTGGGCAGAACATGCAGGAGGAACCGGCGGATGAACTCCACCGCATCGAGTGACATCTGTTTGATCTGATTGTGGTGTTGCGAATCTCGCCAGCGGAAGTGCACGTGGCCGTCCTCCAGGTTCAACAATCGTCCATTCGAAATGGCTACTCGATGGGTGTAGCGCGCCAGGTACCGTAAGACTTGCTCCGGTCCGCCGAAAGGAGGTTTGGCGTAAACCACCCATTTCTTGTCGTGCAGGGACGATACGAAATCCTGAAAGCAGACTGGGTGCGCGAGTTCGCGAAGTTGTCCCTGGAACTCCAGGCGACTTTCGGCAAACGCCTGCTCCAAATAATCGAGAAACTTACCGCGAAATAAGCAGCTGAGTGGATCGACGTGGAGAAAGAACTTTTTGCGGGAACCGATCCAGCGCTGCCCGTCCAGAGACAGTCCTCCGGCGGGCACGACGCAGTGAACATGGGGATGGGGTTGCAGCTGTTGCGTCCAGGTGTGGAGCACGGCCAGGAAACCGAGCCTGGCTCCGAGGCGTTTGGGATCCGTGGCTAGCTCCAGCAGAGACTCGGCTGCGGCGCGAAACAGAATCCCATAGATGACGCGTGGGTTCTGCAACGCCAGCGGTGCCAACTCTCGTGGTAGGGTGAACACGACATGGGAATAGGGAACGGGCAGAATCTCCTCCGCCCGCTGAGCGAGCCATTCGTCACGCGTCCGGCTGTGGCACTTGGGGCAATGCCGATTGCGACAGGATTGGTATCGAATGACTTGGTGCGAACAATGGTCACATTGCTCGACGTGTGTGCCGAGGGCAGAGGTACGGCATGCGACGATGTCTCGGAATACCTTGCGTTGCTGGCTAGACAGCATATGTCCCCAGCGATCCAGGAACTCCTGACCGTGTTGGCGGAAGACATCGGCGACTTCCAGCCGATGCTCCGTCACCGCTGCCGGCCGTTTTCCTGGGAGCCGTCAATCGGCTGTAGGGAGAGCGCATCGAAGGGGCTGTGGACCGCCTGCAGCCGTTGGAGGGATACGCGGAGATACTTGGCGGTGGTCCGAATATCGGCGTGGCCGAGTAAAACCTGGATGGTGCGGAGATCGGCACCGGCATTGAGCATGTGGGTGGCGCAAGCGTGGCGGAACAAATGCGGATGAACCGCATGAGGAATGCCGGCTCTGTGTCCGGCACTGCTGCACAGTGCGCGGAGTGAATTATCATCCAGCGGCCGATCGGGGTGCTGTTTCGACGGGAACAGCCAGTCGTTCGGCTTGCGCCAGCGGTAGTAGACCCGCAACCGCTCCCGCAGAACCGGGGATAGCGGGATGTCTCGTGGAACGCTCCCCTTGCCGTGGCGCACGTGGAGGATCATCTGCTGGCCATCGATGTCGGTTACTTTCAGATAGCGCAGTTCCGTGCAGCGCAATGCGGTGGCGTAGAACGTAGCGATAATCGTCCAATGCTTCAGGTTGTTGGTTCGATCGAGGATGCGCGTGATCTGTTCCGGACTCAGGATCGTCGGTAGAGTAGGCCGCCTTTTCGGAGCCGCAATCTCCTCGTCAAACCAGGACTGCTTGAGAACCCTGGCGTAGAGGAACTTGAGCGCCCCACGGTTCACCTGGAGTGTGCTCCAGGTGTCCTTCTTGTCATTGAGTAGATGAAGCAGGTACTGGCGGACATAGTCTGGGCCTAACTGCTCCGGCGACTTTCCAAAGTGCTTGGCGAATCGCGCGACTGCCTGCACGTACGTGTTACTCGTGGCCTCGGAGAGGTTGCGCAACTGCAACTCCTCCAACATTCGTTTCCGTAGAGGGGTCATCCAATGAACTCCTTTCGTCCATTGGTCTATCCCTTCACTGTCCCGGAATGCCACAGGGTAGGCCTGCCGCTTTAGCGGCTTGGTTCAAGGGCTGTTCACACCAGCTATGGCTATCAACTTTCGACGACGCTCGTCGCTTTCTCCGAGGTGGCGCGTCATCCGGGCGAAGATGACTCCCGGGCTTCCTTACCATCGCTTCAGTGGTTTGCTGGTGTCGCAAGGCATGCGCTCACCTAATCTATGCCGGGCTGGCCGGAGGCCAAAACAAGCTGCGTCTACGCCGGCGCACCGCTCAACGAACCGCGCCCCCCCGACAAATAGTTCTCCGAGCGCTAATATCTTAAAGGTGGGAACGAACATCCCTTCGGCCGAGATTCAAGATCACGTTATCAGGATCACTGCCAGTCCCGGTTTTACCAATGCGGTGCGCCTTCGGGAACTACTGCAATACACGGTCGGGGAGGCGATCGGAGGACGAGGGACATCACTCAAGGAATCAGTGCTGGGAGTGGCCATATTTGGCCGGAAGCCTGGCTACGACTCCGAAACTAATTCGATCGTGCGCGTGGAATTCGCCCGGCTGCGCAAGAAGCTGGAGCAGTACTACGAGAGCGAAGGCGCGACAGAGACCCTGCGAATCGTGTTTCCTAAGGGGAGCTATGCGCCGGAATTCGTGCGTCCGGACCGGGCTGCGGAAACCGCCTTCGCAGGCAGCGTGGTAGTGCTTCCCTTCACCTGTCTGGGAAATGATCCCGATGACGAATGTTTCGCCGACGGCCTCACCGACGAGTTGATCACCGCGCTCACGCGTGTCCCAGCATTGAAAGTTGTGGCGCGCACCAGTTCCTTCACCTTCAAAGGGCGCATGGATGATATCCGCGGCATTGGCGCAACGCTCCACGTCGACACTGCGATCGAAGGCAGCCTCCGCCGTCAAAACGACCAGTTGCGCATCCATGTACAGCTCGTGAACGTGCTGGACGGCTGTCATATCTGGGCCGGCAAATACGAGCGCCGGCTCACCGGAGTATTTCAGCTTCAGGAAGAGATCGCCACAGCCATCGTCGCAGCGCTCAAGATGGAGGCGCCGCGGCATCGCGCCGCCGCGCGCGCCGTCGACCCGGAGGCCCACGCGCTTTATCTTAGAGGCCGCTTCTGGTGGCA
>DASPVD010000059.1:0-14955 GCA_035622555.1 Candidatus Eremiobacteraceae bacterium
ACCTCGCCCATCGTCCCGGCGTTTCGGACGAAACAGTGGTTCCAACACCGCCCACTGGGCGTCGGTGAGGTCCATGCCTTGGATTTACGCTAGTTTGCATAACTCTCAAGCTCGAAACAGCTTGAATGTGTTTATGAGATACCTTCTAGGCACTAAGGGCGTCGCACACGGCCGTAGTCACCTCTCGTGTCGTCGCATTACCGCCCAGATCCGGGGTACGCAAACCCGAAGCGGTCACACGTTCAATAGCCTGCATCAATCTCTCCGCCGCCTCTCTCTCGCCCAGATGTTCCAGCATCAGTACGGCGGTCCATAGCGCCCCAATTGGATTCGCGATTCCTTTACCCACAATGTCGAATGCCGACCCATGAATCGGCTCGAACATAGAAGGGAATCGGCGCTCCGGATCGATGTTCGCGGTTGGAGCAATTCCCAGGCTCCCAGCCAAAGCCGCAGCCAGATCCGAAAGAATGTCCGCGTGCAGGTTGGTGGCCACGATGGTGTCCAAACTAGCGGGCTGGGCGACCATTCGCACGGTCATTGCGTCCACCAGCATCTTGTCCCAGGTCACGTCGGGAAATTCGCGGGCGACTTCATCGGCAATTTGGTCCCACAACACCATACCGTAGCGCTGGGCGTTGGACTTGGTGACCACGGTGAGGTGCTGGCGTGGTCGCGATTTTGCCAACTGAAAGGCGTAACGCATGATGCGTGTAACCCCGGGTCGCGTGAAGATGGCGGTCTCGGTGGCAACCTCCTGGGGCAATCCAGGATGAGCGCGCCCCCCTTGTCCCGCGTATTCGCCTTCGGTGTTCTCCCGAACGATCATCCAGTCCAGATCGCCTGGTTGGCAATTGCGCAGGGGCGACAACAATCCGCGCAGAATCCGCGTCGGCCGGAGATTCACATACTGATCGAATCCTTGGCAGATGGCCAGCCGCAATCCCCACAAGGTCACGTGGTCGGGGACGTCGGTTGCGCCAACCGCGCCAAAGTAAATCGCATCAAACGGCCGCAATTGCTCTAGCCCATCGCCCGGCATCATCAGTCCGTGTTTCTTGTAGTAATTCGAGCCCCACGCAAACGATTCCACCCGCACACGGAAGCCGCCGACCTTCTGTTCGAGACTCCGCAACACCTCCAGACCTGCTGCAATCACTTCCGGACCGATGCCATCGCCGGGTATTGCCGCAATTCGGTGCTCCCTCATTTCACGTTCCCCTTTTCCATCAACGTTGCATCTCGGTCACCCACCGACTGCGCCCCAAGAATTTTCTGCCGCGAAAACCAAAAGTGGTAGATACTCGGGCGCGCTCGGCAAGGCGTCCGAATCGAGGCGGCATGTGCAAAGCACACAACGATTCACAGGTTACACCGCGCGCGGTCAAACGTATTGCCTGGCGCCTCCTCCCGTTTCTGTTCCTACTCTACATCATCGCTTTCCTGGACCGCATGAATGTCGGCGCCGCTGCTCTGCAGATGCCCGCTGATTTGGGCTTCAACGATCGTGTGATTGGTCTCGGCGCGGGTGTGTTTTTCATCGGCTACGTACTACTCGAAATCCCGGGCGCCCTTATCGCGGAATTATGGAGCGCGCGCCGCTGGATCGCTCGGATCATGATCTCGTGGGGACTCATTACTGTGCTCACCGGCATGATTCACACCGCCCGGCAATTCTATCTGGCGCGCTTTTTGGTGGGCGCCGCCGAAGCAGGCTTTTTCCCCGCAGTGATCGTGTACCTGACGCACTGGTTTCGCTATGGCGATCGAGCCAAAGCCGTTGCGGTCTTCTACGCCGCCAATCCGCTCTCCTACGTTATCGGCTCGCCCCTTGCGGGCGTATTTCTGGGGGTTACCTGGTTCGGTTTACGTGGCTGGCGTTGGCTGTTTATTTTCGAAGGAATACCGGCGGTGGTGCTTGGCGCCATAGCGCTGTTCTATTTGACCGACTGGCCACACCAAGCCGCCTGGCTACCACTGGAGGAGCGCGCGTGGATCACCAACGAATTGGAGCGTGAGAAACAAGCCAAGCAGAAGAGCAAGCGCATCGCGATTTGGCAAGCGCTGGCTCAGCGCGATGTGCTTCTTCTGACGCTCGCATATTTCTGCGCGACCACGGGGGGTTACGGCATCGCCTTCTGGCTTCCCACCATTGTCAAACGGCTCTCCGGCCAGAGCGACCTGCATGTCACACTCATAGTTTCGCTGCCATATATCGCCGGTTTTGTGGCCCAGCAGGTCAACGCGTGGCACTCCGACAAAACGCGCGAACGGCGCTGGCATGCCGGCGTTGCGATGTTCTTCAGTGGTTTTAGCTTATTGTTTGCGGTGCTGTTCGGTAGCAGCCTGGTGTTTGCGGTGTGCCTGTTCAGCCTGGTTTGCGCCGGATATTTTTCCTTCCATCCGGCATTCTGGGCTGTGCCCACCGCGTTTCTAAGCGAATCGGCAGCCGCCGCTTCGATCGGACTTATCAATTCTCTGGGGAATCTTGGAGGTTTCTTTGGACCTTGGGTAATGGGCTATCTGGTTCAGCGTACACATTCGTTCAACGCCGGTCTTTTGTATCTGGTCGGCAATTTTTGGCTGTCAGGAATGCTGATGCTCGCCGTCGGCGTCCAACGCGCCTTGTCCGTTACGCGGACACGATCACTAGAGCGCTAGCAGGGCTGAGCTGCGCCAAGACCGCGCTAAAGTGCAGTGTGTTCTTAGCGGCTGAGGGCGGCTTCTCGGTTGTCCTGGCGGGGAACACCGGTGTCTTGGACGGCCGCTGAGCCTGCTGTTGCATCGCACGCTTTCAAGCTAGCCATTTTGCGAACGCCTCAATGGATCTCGGGCTCGGGCGTCGGCGCGGTGCCTTCCAAGAAATCGAAATCGCAACCCTCATCGGCCTGGCGGATGTGCTCGATAAACAATTTTCCGTACCCACGTGAGTAAATTCCCGGTTGCGGTTTCCACTGCGCTCGCCGGCGAGCCAACTCTTCTTCGGTCACGCGCATGTTCAATTGCCGTGCGGGCACATCCAGTTCCACCAGGTCTCCTTCTTTCAGCAATGCCAGAGGCCCGCCAACAAACGATTCTGGAGCGACATGCAACACGCAAGCGCCGTAACTGGTACCACTCATCCGCGCATCGGAAATTCGCACCATATCGCGCACCCCGGTCTTCAGCACTTTTTGAGGAATCGGTAGGTTGCCCCATTCCGGCATTCCCGGCGCACCTTTGGGACCCGCGTTGCGCAGCACCAACACGCTGTTTGCATCCACGTCCAAGCACGGGTCATCGATGCGCGCATTCATTTCCGCAAAACTGTCGAACACCACGGCGCGACCGGCATGTTTCAGGAGGCGTGGTTCGGCCGCCGAGGCCTTAATCACCGCGCCGTTGGGCGCCAGGTTCCCGTAGAGAATCGCCAAGCCGCCGGACTCGAGCACCGGGCTGTCCAGGCTGCGAATCACGTCCGTATTGTAAATTTCCGCGTTCGCGATGTTTTCCCGGAGCGTTCTCCCGGTCACGGTGATGCAACCGAGATCCAAGTGCGGCGCAAGCGCCCGCAGCAATGCCGGCAATCCGCCTGCATAATAGAAATCTTCCATCAGATAGCTCCCGCTGGGCCGTATGTTTGCCAGTAACGGCGTCTTCCTGGAAACTTCATCGAACCGTTGCATGGTTAGCTTGATTCCCGCGCGTCCCGCAAGGGCCAGCAAATGGATCACAGCGTTGGTCGAGCCGCCTAATCCAAAAACTGCAGCAAGCGCATTATTGAAGGACCCTTCCGTGAGAATATCGCGTGGCTTTAAGTCCTCCCAAACCATTTCCACGATCCGGCGTCCGGTTCGACTGGCCATTTTGGGATGATTGGCATCCACCGCAGGGATGGAGCTTGCTCCAGGTAAGGAAAATCCCAGCACTTCCGCAATGCTGGTCATGGTGGACGCCGTTCCCATGGTCATGCACGTTCCCGCTGACCGGGCGATGCCCTCCTCGATCTCGGTCCACGCGTGCAGATCAATGTTCCCGGCGCGCCGTTCGGTCCAATATTTGGTTACATCGGACCCGCTTCCCAAGATTTGCCCACGCCAATTTCCGCGCAGCATCGGCCCGGCGGGCACATAAATCGCCGGCACGTTCATGCTGATGGCACCCATTAGTAGTGCCGGTGTGGTCTTATCGCAACCACCCATCAACACACATCCGTCCACCGGATAGGAACGCAGCAACTCTTCGGTCACCATGGCCAGAAGGTTGCGGTACATCATGGTTGTTGGTTTCTGAAAGGTCTCCCCGAGCGTGAAGGCCGGCATCTCTATCGGAAATCCGCCGGCTTGCCAGACTCCCTGCTTCACGTGTTCCGCGCGCTCGCGCAGATGACTATGGCAGGGATTGATGTCGCTCCAGGTGTTGATAATGCCGATGACCGGCTTGCCGGAATAATCCATTTGCGTACAACCCATTGAGGCAGCTCGCGACCGGTGCCCAAAGGACCGCAGATCATCCGGCCCATACCAGCGATAACTTCTCAACGCCTTTGCGTCTTTGGCAACCATAAGGAATTCCCCCGAAGAGAATAAACCCGCAGCGTTCCCGCCCTCAACCTGCGGGATGTCCCGGATGTCCCGAAGCAAAGGAAGGGGCCGGCCTGCGGGTCGTCGCCCCATGGGCTGACTTTCCTGCTACCGCCTTTGCCGAGCGTTCACACCGTTCCAGGCAACGCGCACTGTGATGTAATCTTGAACGCTCACCAAATCATGAAAAACGACACCATCTTGGTTCTCGCCGATGCTCATGAACCCACACTGACTTCGTTGGAAAGGCTGCTCAACGATGCCGATATCGTAATCGGCGACTCCCCCGAATCCTTCTCGGCTGCCGCCCCCTCCGCCACCATCATTTTCAATTGGTCGGGCTCTCTTGCTCTTTTTCGAACTGTGTTCCTGATGTGTCCAAAGCTGCGCTGGGTTCATTCGCGTTCTGTGGGGCTGGAGCGTTCGCTGTTCCCGGAACTCGTGGTGAGTCCCGTAATGCTCACCAACGGCGTCGGCGTGTTCAGCGCATCCCTGGGGGAATTCGTTCTCGGGGCGATACTGTATTTCGCCAAGGATTTTCGCCGGATGATTCGCAATCAAATAGCCGGTGTTTGGAAGCAGTTTGATGTCGTACCGGTGTCGGGCCAGACCGTTGGAATCGTGGGCTACGGCGACATCGGGCGAGCGGTTGCCGTCGGAGTCCGGCCACTAGGCATGTCGATTCTGGCGCTCAAGCGCCACGCCTCTCCGCCCGGTCACCAGACGCATTTGGTTGACGAATTTTATACACCCGATCGCCGTCTCGAAATGCTCGCCCGCTGCGATTATATTGTGGTCGCCACGCCGCTGACAGAAGAAACACGCAGCATGATCGCCGAAAGGGAATTTGCCGCCATGAAGCCTACTGCCGTGGTGATTAATGTCGGTCGCGGCCCCGTTATCAATGAAGATGCCATGGTTCGCGCCCTGTCCTCGAACCGTGTGAAAGGCGCGGCCCTCGACGTTTTCGACCAGGAGCCCCTACCCGCAGGTCACCCGTTCTATAAACTCGAAAATGTGTTGCTTTCCCCGCATTGCGCCGACCACACGCCTGAGTGGCTCGAGGATGCTATGCGCCTGTTCCTCGAGCAGTTCGCCCGCTATCGCGCGGGGCAACCCCTGGTGAACATCGTCAAGAAGAACCTGGGCTATTGAGGGCGGCTTCGACTCAAAGGCTGGTTTTGTTCAGAAATTCCTGCTTGCTTGATCAAAGGAATCCTGCGGCCCGATCAGTTTGCCAGCGCTTCGCGGTTTTCCTTAGCCCAGTCACTATCGCGGGCACTGCTTTCAGAGGAGGTCCGCCTTGGGGCCCGCAGGCGCAAGTTCCTCCGGTCTTGGCCATGGTCATACAGGAGCACGATTTCGTTTGCAGGCAAGCGCAAACGTAAACCACTTTGTTCTTGTCCTGCCTTTGGTTGGGCTTACTGCCCGGGGACGGATTCCGGGGGTCGCCATGAGCGGAGTACAGGAACAGCAGCGACAATAATGACAAGGCAATCGCGCCCCCTGTGAATTTCACTCGGGCTCTCATCGGTGGTCACCTCTCACAGTGGTGTAACCGAGACAGTGCGATAGAAGGCAACGCGAGACAATACCCACTTAATCCTTTTTCCCTATGGCCATTCCGGTAGTGGTCAGAAGATGAAATGCGCATGACGAATGGCGGAGGCGCCAGTCTGGCTGGCCAGGGTTAGTTTGTCCCGAGGCGATGGTCGTCACTCCTAGAAGAACACAGGCTCCCAGAAATGAGCGACCACGCCTCTGAGGGTGTGAAGGTGCAGCTATTAAGACGCGCTCATTATTTCAGCCATGCTCCCGCAAACCTGTGGTGCGCAGCAATATCCAAATCCGGTAGATTTGCTATGACCACCGGTTGGCCCTCTATTTCTCGTCGAGTACAGATTTCAGACGGCGAACCGCCCTGGGCATCTCCTCCGCCGGCGTGCTGCCAAAGCCCAAAACCAAACCTTGTCTGCGAGGATCGCGCTGATACGCGGGAGAAAGCGGCAGGACCCACAGCCCTTGCCGGGCAGAACGGACGGCCAATTCCTGGTCGCAAGCTCCGTTTGTGAGGACGACGGCAAGATACATTCCAGCTTCCGCTCCAACGATTTGTAGCTGCGATGCGAACTCCTTCTGGATGGCCCTGACAAGGGCGGTGCGGCGATGGGCATAAAGTTGGCGCATCCGCCGAATGTGACGCGCGAAGTGACCTTCCCGCATGAAATCCGCGAGCACCGCCTGGAAAAAATGGGGAGGGCCGATGTCCATCGGCAGGGGACGAACAGCGAGGGCAGAAGTTGGCATGAGAGATCAAATGTGTAAGCGACCGGGAAATTACACGCCAGCGCTTTGCGCGAGCAGTTCGATGCGGCGATGGTCTAAGACACCTCAACGAAAAGTGCGGCACATGCCGGCAGGGCAGGGGCTTTGCGAGGGCCTGTCCGTTCGGGCAGTTACCCCCTCTGCTCGAACGGCCAGCTATCTGTGTCTGCACGGTAACGGATTTTCCAGTTCAGTAAGGAGGATCCCTTCGCACACTGGCGGTAAGGAATGACTGCCAGGGTGGTGTCGCATGAAAATGGCGAAGGTGATGATGGTTTCGTCGTTGAGCACGGCGCTGTGGTCGACATGCGCGGGGCAGGCGGCGAAACCGCACGTGTCTAGTGATGATGCAGTGGTTTCAGTGCACGACCTGCCGTTGCCGCACAAAGCCGCGCGCGAGTTTGAGAAGGGGACGCAGCTGCTGCTTAAGGGTGACGCACAGGGCAGTTTGGCGTACTTTCTGAAGGCCGTGGAGGAGGCACCGTCCTCCTACCGTCCTTACCATAATCTCGGTCTGGCCTATTACAATGTTGGGCAACTGGACGCCGCAGCACAGAGCTTTCAAAAAGCGATCGATCTTACGAGCGGCAGGTTTGCGCCGTCGATGTTTGGACTGGCGGTGATTCTGTACCGGCAGTCGGAGTTTGTGGATGCGGAAAAGCTGATTCGCGAGGGGTTGCTGCTGCAGCCCGGGTCGGCGCCGGGCAAATACTGCCTGGGACTGGTGCAACTCTCACTGGGACGAATTAACGATGCGGAACAGAGCGCTGTGGATGCGTTGGCGCTTGATGCGGGGGAAACCGATGCGTATGTGCTGCTGGGCCGGATTCACGAAGCAAAGCACAATCCCACCGCTGAGTTAGCGGACGCACAGAATTACTTAAGGCTCTCGCCCAAGGGAGTGCTCAGGCCGGCCGCGCTGGATTTGGTTCGGCATGCGCAACAGGCGCTGGAAACGCGATCCGCCGCGCTGAATTAGAGCCCAAGCAGAAGTCGAAGGACGATTCCAGCACACGTCACCACTTGCGCAGACTGGGTGGATTCCGCTGGCGGGTTGCCCCGTGCCCGTACCCTTGGTACCGGCTCCCGAACTTCCGGGAAGTTGAGGGCCCTGCAGGCAAGAAATTTGTGACTAAAGCTATTTCAAAACTGGGTACAACTGCTTAAAACCGTGATGCTTACTTTGCCAAAACTGAGCGATAACAGCAGGCAGCAGCGCCGAGGGAGGACCGATGGCGCGATACGGTCGACTGCTGACCGACGCCCAATGGGAGAAGATCCGTCCCTTGCTGCCGCCGGCTCGCAAATCGCCGCAGGGCGGGAGACCACCAGCCAACAATCGCAAAGTCCTCGAAGGCATTTTGTGGATTTTGCGCAGTGGTGCTCGCTGGCAGGACCTGCCCGAAGAATTCCCCTCACCCACAACGTGCTGGCGGCGACTTCGGGCTTGGGAAGAGCAAGGCATCTGGCTCGCCATTTGGCATTCCTGGCGGAACTGAACCAACGCGAGCAACTCAACTGGAGCGAATCGTTTCTGGACGGCAGTTTCGCTCCGGCCAAAAAAGGGGCTCGCAAGTCGGAAAAACCAAGCGCGGCAAAGGCACGAAGTGGATGGTGGTGGTCGACGGCGAGGGTATTCCTCTGGGAAAGCAGCTTTACTCTGCCTCCCCGCACGAAGCACGCCTCGCGGAAGAAACGCTCGCGTCGATTCGCGTAACGCGGCGGCATCGCGCCGGGCGGCCACGCCAGAAAGCCCTGCGGGTGCTCGCAGATCGCGCCTACGACAGCGATCCGCTGCGCGAGCGGTTGGCCGCACGCGGGATCGAGTTGATCGCACCGCATCGCTGGAATCGCAGCAAACCGCGCCAGCAAGATGGTCGAGCGCTGCGCCGGTATCGACGCCGCTGGAAGGTGGAACGCACCTTGGCTTGGCTCGGCAACTTTCGCCGACTGGTCGTGCGCTACGATCGTTCGATCACTGTTTATGAAGCCTTCTTTCATATTGCCTGCTTCATGATCGTGTTAAGAAGGGTTTTGAAATAGCTTCTAATCTCCTACCCTCTTCATCTTAGAACGATGAACAACAATCATCGCTAGGGTGTCAGCACGGCGCAACACGGGTTCCTCGAGCAAAATCAGACGGAAGCGATACCCTTAGCCGGAAGAAGGAATTGCCATCAATGGCCGCTGGCGCACCAGCTCCGATCCCAGGGGGAAGTCCGGCTCACGCCGAGCCGGCGCCAGCAACACCCAAGGGCCGTTGGAAATGGCTGAAATATGTGACCCCGATCCTGGTCTTGTTGCTGGCCGCCGCGGTGGTGATCTCGCTGACGAGAAACTGGAACGCGTGGGAAGGTGGCAAAGTCGAGCAGCTTACCGACGATGCTTATGTCCGCGGTGATCTCACCCCGCTCAGCACAAAAGTCCCGGGGATTGTCCGGGACGTGAAAGTATCCGATTACCAGCGAGTGCGCAGCGGAGATCTCCTGGTGCAACTTGAGGATGACGACTATCAGGCGCAACTGGCGCAGGCAACTGCCGCGGTGGAAGCCGCTAAAGCGGCGATCGTGAACAACCAGAGGCAACGAGACCTGCAAGACGCTCGAATTCAAAGGGCGCTCGCGGGCATAGATCAGGCTAATGCGCAAATCGCGGCGGCAGAGGCGGGAATCAATGCGGTCCAGGCGGACGTTGTTCGTACGCAGGCGGAGCGGGTCCGGCAGGAGTCGCTGCTGGCTACGCAAGCGGCAACGAAACAGACGGTGGAGACGGCAGTCGCCAATGAGCAGCGCTTCGCAGCGCAAGCCGCGAGCAGCCAGGCCAATCTGGAACAAGCGAAGACAGGATTGCGCAGTAATGAGATCGCCGTGGAAGCGGAGCGGCGCTCCAAAGCTGTTCTGGAATCCCAGGAGCAACAACTCATTGCCGATCTGCACGCAAAAGAGGCCTCGCTGGCGGTGGCCAAGATCAATTTGGGTTACACGAGAATTTGCGCGCCAGCGGACGGCACAGTAGGCGAAAGGCAAGTGCGTCCGGGACAGCTGGTTTCTCCGGGGACCCAAGTGTTGACCTTCGTACCAGACACCAAATGGGTGGAAGCGAACTATCGTGAAACACAGTTGACGAACGTGAGGGTCGGGGATGCCGCGGAGATCCGCGTGGACGAGTACCCGGGGAAGGCGTTCCGTGGTTGGAGGAGGCCGTCCAGCTGGCACTGCAGCACAACCACTACGTTCGCATTGCCGGATACAGCGTGGCTGAAAAGGAGCACGCGAAGGACAGCGCGCGCAGCAGTTACTTTCCGGTGCTTCACAACGACAGCACGGTTGCGCATCTTACGGACACGCAATTTGTTGGAATTCCCGCCGGTGATCTGGGGATTGTCAGCGGAACCCCAATTCCGGAGCGATCGGTGGTCCTGAACCAAGGCGGTCTCACAATCGTCGGCAGTGGTACGCAATTGACCCAGCCACTCAGCGAACTTTGGAAAATTAAATCGGCGAATGACGCGGCTAAGGCCGCAGTGCGCGAAACGCAGAGTGAAGCGCGCCAGACGGAAAACGAAGTCGCACTCAAAGTGCACCAGCTGTACTACCAGATTCTTATTCTGCAATCTCACAAGGAGGCCGTCTTAGCCAAAATTCACGCGGTCGAAACGCTACAAGCCGAGCGCGTGCAACAGGTGAAATTCGGCAGCACGCTCGAGGAAGAAGCCATCCAGAGCCGCGCGGAGTCGCTCCAATCGAAGCAGGACCTGCTCACGACAGACTTACAGTCTTCCGATCTCACCCTGCAACTCAATGATGCCATCGGCTTGCCACTGACGACGGTTTTGGCGCTGGATCCCGCTGTACGACAGGTGGAAAGCACCTGCGAACTGGATCAGTGTGTTCACACGGCTTTGGACTCGCACCCCGAGATCGGCGGGGCCCGGGCAAAGGTGGAAGAAGCCGCCGCGGCGGTGCGTGTTGCGAAACGGCAATACATCCCCAACGTGGAGGCCTTCGCGCGTTACAGCTATCGGGACAATGTTCCCTTTTTGGTGCACAACTTCGGGACGTTTGGCATGCACCTTGGCTACGATCTTTTTGACGGTGGCAAAAGAAACGCTGAAATTGAAGAACACAAGGCACAGCTGGCTAAGGCGGAAGAGAATCTCGCCAGGGTCAAAGAAGAAGTCGAGCTGCGTGTGCAAACGGCATACAACAAGTTGGAACGTACCCGCGAGATGATGAAGGTTTCCGAGGAGCTGCTGACGTTGCGCACGGAATCACATCGTGTTTCTATGCGGCAACTGCAGGAAGGCAGCGCGCTTCGGTCACAAGCGGACTCGGCAGCGGCGCAGGAGTTGCAGGCGAAAACCCTTCTGTTGCAATCGCAATTGGAATACATCCAGGCAAATGACGAAATGACCGAGGCAATGGGACAGAGGCCAGAGTAGGGCTGCCTCTCAGCGGCCGCAGTGAAGAGTAGGCCATTCCTCTGGTCTTTGAACTACCACGCTGAATGTTTTACCAATTTTCCGACATTACTGGCCGATATCTGCCGATTTTCAGGGTGCGGTGAGGTTACGGGCAGGAATGTCTTGACGTACGAGTGGCAGACGGATTTGAAACGAAGTGCGGCCCGGGTGGGAGTCCAGATGAATCGAGCCTTGATGCGTGCGGACGATGCGTTGCACGATGTCCAGGCCGAGACCAGTGCCCTCGCCTACCGGTTTGGTGGTGAAAAAAGGTTCGAAGATTTTGCCACGAATTTCCTGGGGAATGCCCGGACCATTGTCGGTGAACTCCACGAGCACGTCGTCGGGTTCGAGCACGGTGCGCACCGTGAGGATCTTTTCTCCATTGGACTGGGAGTTCATGGCCGCGATCGCGTTGTCAATCAAGTTGGTCCAAATCTGATTCAGTTCGCTGCCATTGGCAGGAATTTTCGGGAGATTGCCGGCAAATTGGCGTTTGACCTCAAAACCATGCTTGAGCTGGTGCTGGAACATACGCAGGGTCACGTCAATGCCGCGCTCCACGTCCACTTCGCTGATCGGGGTCTTATCCATGTAGGAGTATGACTTGACGGCCTGAACGAGATCCGAGATGCGGCGCGAGGCTTCCTCGATTTCACGAGTGAGGCAAAGAATGCGGTGATCGTAAACGAGCAAGCGCATACCGTGGATGCAATTTTCGTGGGAGAGAAGTTTTGTGAAAGGGTCTAAGTCATCGGCGTGAATTCCAGCGTCGACCAGGTCGCCAGCGAGGTCTTCGGGGAAATTCCTGGCGCGCAGCCAGTCAGCCATCTCGGATTCGAGGTCGGACCTGAGCAGCGCATCGAGATTCTCAGTGCCAGCGCCACACTCGGCAATTCGTTCGCTGAGTTTGACAATTCGTACCTGGGCTTCGGCAGGGAGGACGTGACCCTGCAAGGCAACGGATTCCAGACGACGATGATTGAGGGCTTCGCGCAGAAGTGTGGCGGAACGGAGCGCAGCCGAAGCAGGATTGTTGAGTTCATGGGCGAGTCCGGCGGAGAGTTTTCCGAGCGCGAGCATTTTGGCGGTCCGCTCTTCGGAACGCGCCATTTCCCGAGTGCGGTCGGTCATTTCCCCTACGAGCTTTTGCGCCAGATTGGGCGCGCGATAAACGAGTTCGCGAAGTTCCGTGGCGGGCATCACGGCGATGCGCGTGCGCCCAACGGCGATTCCACGCCCACCAACGACCTTCATGCGTGAAAACGGGAGCACCCCGGTGGGATGGCCCGCGGAGCGGACGAACACGGAGGAGTATGGGTCGAAGGGCCGGCGGTAATGCATCTCGCCCTCGAGGACGACGATGAAATCCTTGGCCGGGGATCCTTCCTGGACCATGATTTCGCCGGATTCGTAACACACCACCTGAAAGTGACTGGCGAGCCACTCGAGAGCGGCTCGATCATCGTCGGCGAAGAGAGGGATTTTCGCGAGTTCGTCGGCAGTCAGGAGGTCACATTTGATCGGCAACCGTGCACCTCCTCAACGATTCGCGAGGTACTGGTGGACAAAATAAAGCACGATGGAGCCCTCGCCAACGCTGTTGGCCACCCGGCGCACAGCGCCATAGCGGACGTCACCGACAGCGAACACCCCCGGGACGTTGGTCTCTAGCAAAGCAGGATCGCGCTCTAAAGTCCAGCCCGGCGGACGCTTGCCATCGGCGAGCAGATTTTGGCCCGTGAGGATGAAACCTTTGGAATCGCGACAGATGATGCCATCGAGCCAATCGGTGCGGGGCTCGGCGCCAATGAAGACGAAGAGTGCGCCGGCTTCGCGGCGCTCCTCGGTCTTAGTGTCGTGACGGCGAATCGTGAGGCCGGTGAGGTGATCCTGGCCGTGAAGTTCGGTCACTTCGGTGTGGGTTTCGACGGTGATATTCGGGATGGTCTGGATGCGCTCAATCAAATAGTGAGACATCGAGCGGGAGAGCGAGTCGGCGCGAACCAACATCTTGACGGAGCGCGCGTATTGCGAGAAATGCACGGCAGCTTGGCCGGCGGAATTTGCACCCCCAACAATGTAAACATCTTCGTCCTTGCAGGAGGCAGCTTCGGTGTTTGCGGCGCCGTAATAGACGCCAGCGCCAGTGAAACGCTCCATTCCGGGAATATCGAGACGCCGCCATTGCACACCGGAGGCAAGGACAACACAGTGGGCGACCAGTTCTTGGCCAGTGGATAGTTTGACGATGCGATATTCGCCTTGCAAACAGAGAGCTTCGGCTTGAACGGGGGCAAGGAGTTCGGTGCCGAAGCGCTTGACCTGAGTGACCCCGCGGCGCGCGAGATCCGAACCGCTGAGACCAGCGGGAAAACCGAGATAATTCTCGATGCGCGAACTGAGGCCAGCCTGTCCCCCGGCAGCTTCGCGCTCCACGAGGATGGTGCGCAGTCCTTCGGTGCTGCAATAGAGGGCACAGGCGAGGCCCGCGGGGCCCGCTCCAATAATGATCACGTCATAGAAATCGCGTGTGGGCGTGGTTGTGAGACCGAGCTTAACCGCAACGTCGGGTAGCGCGGGCTTCTGCAGAACGGAACCATCGGGAAAAATCAGCACCGGGTATGCAAGCGCCGAATCGCTGCAGGCCGCCGAGATACGTGGGTCGGATGTGGAACCGGGCTCGATCCAGCGGTACGGGATTTGGCTCTTGGCGAGAAAATCCCTGAGTTCGTGAGTGCTGGGAGACCAACGGGTGCCGACGACATAGATGCCTTCAAAGGACTCGCGGCTGGTGGCATTCCAGTCATCCAGCAAATCGGAAAGAATAGGATAGAGATTCTGCTCGGGCGGCTCCCAAGGCTTCATGAGGTAGTGATTCAGTTTGACTTTGTTGATGGCGTCGATGGCAGCGCTGGAATCGGCGTAAGCGGTGAGGAGAACGCGGCGGGCATCGGGCTGCAATTCCAGGGCGTCCATGAGGAATTCAGTGCCACTGGTGCGGGGCATGCGCTGATCGACAAGGAAAAGAGCGACGCGGTCGCCGCGAGCAGTGAGTTGCTTGACCGATTGCATGGCTTTATCGGGAGCGTCGACGGCGAGGATACGGTAATCGGTAGAGAATTTGGATTTCAGGTCTCGTTCGACGGCTCGGAGAACCGAAGGATCGTCATCCAAGGCGAGAATGAAGGGTTTTTTGGCCATAAACGATGGGTTCCTGGGAACGAGTGTAAACGCTCGTCCGCGTTTCCCGCAGGATACTGAGTTTCGATGCGAGATTGGGGCGATGGGATACGGAAAAAAGAAGACCTTGCATGTTCGCACGGAACCACGTTTTAGTGTTGCGGAGCAAGCGAAATGAAATTAGCATGGACGTACACGAGAAAGGAGGCTGATCCAAAAAATGAAAAAGATTCCGAGTAGTGACAAACGTGAGGTGGCTGAGGCTTAAGGCGTGAGGCCTTAATCCCTGAGAAGTGCGGATTGCCGAAGCAACACGCCTTCAGCCAATCCCAAACAGACTACCGGCGGCCCTGCAGCAATGTGGGGCCGCTTTTTTTTGAGCTCGCAGACAAAGACGCAACGCTGACGGCCTCGTCTCGGGGG
>DASPVD010000060.1:0-36505 GCA_035622555.1 Candidatus Eremiobacteraceae bacterium
TGCAGTCTGCAACTCGACTGCATGAAGCCGGAATCGCTAGTAATGGCGTATCAGATCGACGCCGTGAATACGTTCCCGGGCCTTGTACACACCGCCCGTCACATCACGAAAGTGAGCTGTACTAGAAGTCGCCGCGCTAACCGCAAGGAGGCAGGCGCCCAAGGTATGACTCATGATTGGGGTGAAGTCGTAACAAGGTAGCCGTAGGAGAACCTGCGGCTGGATCACCTCCTTTCTAAATAGAAAGAAACCTACTGCGCTATGGTGTGCGTGGGATGGTTTCCAGGCGAACGGCAGCTCTCACGGGCATGCGGTTCGCTAGACTCAAATTACTCAGCCCTTGGAGCTTCGGTTCGAAGGGCCGAACAGATTCTGGTAGATCGGTATCGGTTGGACAAAGAGCAAAATTGATTGAGGAAGGCCGCGGTCAAAAGCCGCGGCCTTTTTTGTTTTGCGCATCAAAGTGGGCGAAAGCACCTTTAAAGGTGCTAACCTATTTGGGTGAGGTGGTTTGTGCTGAACATCAAGACTGACATCCAGGCGATGACGAGCTTCCGACGAAATCCTGCAAAATTCGTGAAGCACCTGAAGAAGACGAAACGACCGATGGTCTTGACGGTTAACGGCAAGGCTGAGGCGGTGGTGCAAGACGCCGAAGCCTATCAGCGACTGCTCGATATTGCCGCTCAAGCGGATGCACTAGAGGGAATACGACAGGGTCTAGAAGATGTGAGGAACAGACGCACACGCGCTGCCCGCGAAGTCCTGGAATCATTCAGGCGTCTCCGTGAAATACCGCGTTGAACTGACAAAGCGCGCCTGGACGGATCTGCGAGCTATCTACGACTTTATCGAAGCAGAGTCCTCTTCAAAAGCGTTTCAGTGGTTCAATCGGCTTTCTGAAGCAATTTACAGTCTGGAAGATTTTCCAGAAAGAGGCAGTCGGGCGCCCGAACTCCGGGAATTGCGTCAGCTGCTTTTTGGCGCCAAACCTGATGGTTACAGGGTCATCTACATGGTGGACAAAAAGAAGCGAATTGTGATGGTGCTGCACATCCGGCATGCGGCTAGACGCGCATTGCCCGTTCACTGGTTCGGACTGCGATCATCCGGCAAAGGATAACGCCGAAGCACCCGCAACTCGCCGGATCCTTGGCGGACGCAACGAGAATGGCGTTTGAGAGGCGCTTTGCGGCATGATCGTGAATCGGAGTGGCGTTGAGGGGGAGAGAATCAACCCGGAATCGATAATTGTTAAAGACTTGGGCCTCGATTAGCTAGGTCTAACTGCGAGGAAGTCTGTAAGAGCTGCGGTTGGCTTACCAGTGGTAGGAGAGCCACATGTCGTCGATGAAGGTGGGTTGAGAGACTTCGCCATCGAGCCAATATTGTGTTTGACCTTGACGTTCCCAACTGGCGCTGTAGTCGAAACCGGTTTGTGCCTTGATTTCGGCAACGGCTTGGGTGTCGTCTTCCATCATCCAGCGATACACATAATCGAAGAACGGCGGGTAATTCCAGGTGCTTTCGCCGTTGAGCAGGTGAATGGCCAGGGCTTCACCGACCCAGGAGACGGAAGTGCAGCAGCGGCGATAGGCTTCGCCGAGCTGTTCACCGGGTGGAGTGAGAATCGGCCAGCTTGATGGCTGCAACTGTTCATAGGGGCCGTACAGGCCGGGACTGACGGGCGTGCCGTCGGCGTGGACGCCGTAATGTCCCCCGTAAATCACGGTGGCGCCTTGCCAAGCCTGAGTGTAGGTGCCAACGGGAGGAAGATTCTGGATATACAGAGTCTGCATGTCCTCGCCGAATTGGTCCGGATGGTTGGCGGAGACGTTCTCCATGCCGGAGTCGTTCAGCAGAATGCCCGCGAGGATGATGGGGAACTTCCGGCCGCTGCGGTGACCGCCAAAAGCCGGCCAACCATAACCGGCCTGGACGCAGCCGTACAGATCGATGCCGTATTGAACCAGGTAGTTGGTGAGATTCACTTTCTGGTCGGCGGGGAAATTCAGCATAAGCAAAAGTCCCGCGTAGGAATCGGCAAAAGCGATGTGCTGGCCGTAGCTGGGCATGTAGTCGGCGGGCGCGTCGAACAGGAAAGCGTTGGTGTCGATCCACGGACGTCGATACAGGGCTTCGTATTGCGCAAGGGTGGGCGTGTTGGCCGGATTTGGCGGTGCGACAGAGGGCAGAAGATTCCGCTGCAGGTTTCCCGCGCGGTAGATGGTTTGACTGCGATCGCAATAGGACGGACGAAACGCGTCGGCGGGCGGAGCGGACGAAAGGACAGTAAGAACGGAAGCCGAGGCCACCGGACTGGCGCTCATATCGGATGCGCGCATGACTTCGGGAACCGAGTGGATGGTGGGAAGACTGATGGAGGAGACTAGCGCGTCGCCGGGATTCAGGGCGATTGGCGGATAAGAACGGAGGGTAGCGTCGAACCACCAGGACTCGTCGGTGCCATCGTTCAAACGCGAGTCGAAACCGCTCTTGCCATTGGCGGTGGGCAGGTTCTTGACCGAGCCGTTCATATAAGGCGAAGAGGTGGTGGGTTCAGGGCTGATCGCGGTGATGGTGACGGGGCCGACGACATAGTAATCGCCATTCACGAATTGGCCCACCGGGACTGGGGCACTAAAGGTCCAGGTGACGCCATCCTTGGTGATGGAGGTGGCGGTGCCGGGAGAAGGATTCGAACCAGGCGCGGTGATGGCGACGGAAGCGGGTGCGGTCTTGGAAGTGTCGGCGACGCTGGTGGCTGTGACCGTGAAATTGCCGGTGGAGTTGCCGGCGACGTACAGACCGGTGGCGGAGATGGTGCCGCCGCTGGCGGTCCAGGTAACGCTGGTGTTGGAAGAGCCGGTGACGGTCGCGGAAAATTGCTGGGAGGCGCCTTCTGCGAGGGAAGCGGTTAGCGGGGAGATGGTCACACTGACGGAGGACGCCGGAGGATTCTGGGAATTCTGGCCACCCGACGATGGGCTGGAGGTGCCGCAGCCGGAAAGAATGGCCAACCAGGCAGCGAGTAAGGACAATACCAGCCACTGAGAAATGGCGGCAACGTGAAGGCCACACCAGCGGCCGACGACGGCCGACCAGCGACAGTTGCAACGGAGCATTGGGTGGACTCCCCTGGATAGCTCAACCGTGGGCAGTCGAAGCGAGAACTGTCCGATGGACCAGATTTGGCACAGGGTCACAGCGCAACTCAAAAGAGCTATTACACAAGTAAGAGAAGGGCGATGTAGCGCTTCGCGGGCGACCTATTTCCTCGAAGAAAGAAGGGCTGCGACTTGTTCGAGATGATTGATGTCGTGGCCGGCGATGAGGGTGACCATTTGTTCGATGGACTGCACGCCGCGTTCCGCATGCATGCCGTGAAGCTTCCATTGCTGGGGAGTCAGGGATTTGAGCAGATCGAGATTGGCTTGGCGCAGCACGCGGAATTGCTCCAGGGACTTACGCGCATCGCGCTGGTCATAGTGGCTGGAAACGACCCAGGCATCCTGATCGTAGGCTTGGATGGGAGTGCCGGGAACAGCCAGAACGGAGCGCATTCTCCAGCCTTGAACAATCTCCGTGTCGGCAAGGTGAGCGAGAATTTCCGAGGCTGACCACTTGGTGGGCGCCGGCCGCTTGCGCAACTGGGCAGCGGACTTTCCTTGAATAAGCTTGGCGAGCTTCTTAGCGGTGCTGGCCTGCACTTTGATGGGGTCCAGACCTGCCACTTTGCTGTTGATGCGCTGGACATACTGTTCAACGGTCTCTGGCATGGCATATCCTCCGGTCCTGCCGACGGTTACCCAGGCAGGTTTGTCTGAGAGTCAGCACCCCAATGGTACCCGTGATCAGATTCATTGCACACAAGAGGAAATGGGAGTAGGCTCTCCGGCAAGCCTTCCGCCCTGCCCGGCAGAAACAGGAGGCGCGGTAGCGCACTTCTGCCGATCTGAAAACCCGTTTCTGGAGGAAACTGCGATGTCGGTTGCTCCCGAACACAAGCTGCTCTTTGGGCGTCTGTATCAGAGCATCTGGAATGAGCGGAGAATGGAATTCATTGACAAGGTGATCGCGGACACGCATGCGCTGGGGGACCCGACGGTGTCGGGGAGGGGAGTGGGTCCGTCGGCATACCGGAGGCAGGTGGAACGGTTCCTAGCCGGACTGCCGGACTTGAAGTTCACGGTGGACGATACGATTAGCGAGGGGAACAAGCTGGTCGTTTATTGGACCATTCGGGGAACGCATCGCGGTGAGTTTCTGGGCGTGCCGGCGACCAATAAGAAAGTGGCGTTCAGCGGGATCACCATCAACCTGATAGGCGAGGGGAAGATCCTGGAGTCGACCGTGGTGTGGGACGGACTGGGATTGATGAAACAGTTTGGAATCGAACTGCCGGTGGAATACGAGATGCTCACCGCGACGGTGGGCTGATTGAGACGATGGACCTGCTAGTAGGCCTGTAGTTATTGACGTTTTGGGCTCTCCCGGGTGTTGATTCTGCGCCCCGCAACTGCCTTGCCCCGATAATGAGGAGCAACTTCCCGCCAACGATCCGGGTTTAGTGCGTTGGTGGGTCTGAGACCTTAGTACACATAAGGAGAGTAACGAGCATGAGGATTCCAAAGAGTCTGGCGGGAGCAGTGTTGGTGGCGGCGCTGATTGGCGGAGGCGTGGTGCTGGCACAAAAGCCGGTGGAGAACGTGAGCGGGAAGCGCCACCCGAACCTGGCAGCGGCGCAACGGTTGTCTGAGCAGGCCTATGCGAAAATCACGGAAGCCCAGCAGGCCAATGAGTGGGACATGGATGGTCACGCGGCCAAGGCCAAGGAGCTGTTGGATCAGGTGAATCGGGAACTGAAGCAGGCCGCGGAAGCCGCTAACAAAAATCACAAGTAAACAGGTTGGTTAGTTCCAAATGATGGTTAGGCCGGACGCGGGCAGAGTGCCGCGTCCGGTTTTGTTTAGGGTACGGTGGCGGAAACGTTCTTGCATGTTCGTGCATCCTAAACGCATACTCGTAGACGGGTGTTGGGGCCTATCCCGGTGTAGCACGCCGAGTGAAATTTGCTGAGGGGCAGGGATGCAGGAGTTAGGGGTTGAGTCCAGCCGGCCACTGACGAGGTCGATCGCCTTCGGTGTGGCCTTGCTGTGCCTGGTATTCCTGCTACAGGTAGCTCCCCACGGACACGCCAATAGTCAAGACGAAGCGGCCTGCCGGTATTGCCAAGCCGCGCACGTAAGCGCGACCCCGGCGCTTTCGGGGGTTGTGCTAAGCGCGCCGATGGTGCCGGTGGCAGAAGTCGCCGCGCCGATTGTAGTGGTCTTCACCGAGATTCTTATCCGCCACGCGGATTCCCGCGGACCTCCTTTCGAAAACTGAAAAGCTGACAGAGGTTTGGATGTGCCCCGAGCCGGCCGAGGTTGGGCCGAGCGACCGCTGTTCCTGGTTGCAGCGGGCCTACTAACGCACAGCCGAATCGCTTCGAGCGGGCATGGAGGAATGAATGCATTACGGTTTTCGAAGTTTAGTCATGACGGTGCTGTCGCTAACCGTGTATGTCGCTACCGTCTGGGCACAGAGTGGAGGATCGGGCTCTATCCAGGGCGTGGTGAAGGATCCGTCCGGGGGGACGGTTGGGAAGGCGACGGTCGAAATCAGCAACGCGGTGAGCGGCTATACACGAACAGCGCAGACTGGCGCAGACGGTACGTTTAAGTTCACGAACGTGCCTTTCAATCCTTATCATATGACCGCGACGGCGAAGGGCTTCGCCACCTATACGCAGGACATAGAGGTGCGGTCGTCGGTGCCGGTAAATGTTGAGGCAGATTTAAAGGTAGGGACTGAGGTGACTTCAGTAACGGTGGAGTCGAGCGGCGCTGATCTAATCGAGAATGACCCCACATATCACACGGACGTGGATCGCAACCTGATCGAGAATGTGCCGCTGGAAAGCATGTCGTCGCAGGTAAGTTCGTTGGTGACGCTGACGACGCCGGGTGTAGCGGCCGATTCCAATGGATTGTTTCACGGACTGGGAGACCACGCATCCAACTCGTTTTCCATCGATGGGCAACCTATAACCGATCAGCAGAGCAAGGTGTTCTCGAACCAGATACCGGCCGAATCGATTCAGTCGATGGAAGTGATCGCGGGGGCGCCTCCCGCGGAATACGGAGGGAAGACCAGCCTGGTGATTTCGGTGACGACGCGGTCCGGGCTGGGCATGAAGGAGCCGCACGGGGACGTAACAGCGTCGTACGGGGCGTTCGGGACGGTTAATGGGGGATTCAATCTGGGGTATGGAACAGATAAACTGGGCAACTTCATTTCGGCGAACGGATTGAATACCGGACGGTTTCTGGACGGACCAGAGTTCAACGTGTTTCACGACAAGGGGAACGAGGAGAACATCTTTGATCGAGTGGACTATAAGCCGAGAACCGCGGACACACTGTCGCTGAATTTCCAGTACACGCGGTCGTGGTTCCAGACGCCGAATTCATATGACGCGCAATTCGCGACGGGATGGACCTTTAACGCAGTTGATCCGATATGCCCCCCGGGACAAACAGGAAACTGCGGAGGGCTCGGGCCAACGGGGACGCCGGTTGGGCCCCAGGATCAGCACTCGAAGATTCAGACGTTTAACATAGCGCCGAGCTGGACGCGATTGGTGAACACGGAAACGGTGGTCACGGTGGGAGCGTGGGTCCGGCGAGACGGTTACAATTATTATCCGAGCGGAGATCCGGCGGCCGATCTGACACCGGATCTGCAATTCGAGACGGTGAGCCAGCACCGTACTTTAACGAACGCGGGGATCCGGGGGACGGTGTCGTACGTGAAGGGCAAGAATAACATCAAGGCCGGAATCGACTTTGGAAATACAGGGTTGTTCGAAAGTGATCATTTCGGAATCGTGAATCCGGCCGCAAACGCGGTGTGCTTGAATGCGGACGGCACAGCCAATACCAATCCGCTGATCAACAACCCAACCGAATGCGGTGGCGTAGGAAATGTGGGAGGCACGGCGAATCCGGGTTTCATTCCGCTATTGGGTTGCTACGACCTGACGCGGACAGCGCCGCTACCCACATCCGATGGCTGCCCGGTGGGACAAACCACGGCCGCGCTGTACAACTTCCGAGGCAACTTGAACGTCAAGGAAGCAGCGTTGTACGCGCAAGACTCGATCAGCGTAAACAACTGGAGCTTCAACGTTGGCTTGCGCGCGGACATTTATCGAGGACTGTCGAGCGCGCAACAACTGGAGCCGCGGCTGGGCATTGCCTACAACATTAAGCCGAGCGGCACAGTGCTGCGGGTCTCGTATGCCCGGACGATGGAGACGCCGTTCAACGAAAATCTGATCCTGGCGAGCACGGGCTGCAACAATCCGGTGATTTTCGACTTGCAAGAGTCGGTTGCGGGAGGGCAGTGCATCTCGTCGACGATACTGCCGCTGAGTCCGGGGCACCGCAATGAGTTTCATGCAGGATTGGAGCAAGCCTTTGGGAAATACCTGGTAATCGACGGAGAGTACATCTGGAAGTACACGCATAAGGCGTTCGACTTCAGCGTGCTTGGGAATACACCGATAACGTATCCGATCGAATGGGATCGCTCCAAGATTCCCGGCTACGCGATTCACGCGTCGGTGCCGAACTATCACGGGTTCACGGCGTACGTGGTGATGTCCAGCGTGGCAGCGCGATTCTTTACGCCACAGGTGAGCGGAATCGGCGCCACGCCAACGACTGCGGGCGCGGGCTCGGTATTTCGCATTGACCACGACGAAAAGTTCAACCAGACGACCCACGTGCAATATCAGCCTTGGAAGAATGGACCGTGGGTGGGGTTCAACTGGAGATACGACAGCGGACTGGTAGCCGGGCCGGTGCCGTGCTTCGGAGGAGAAGCTTGTCCCAACGGGCCGGGAGGGGGAGGACCGAACGACCTGGTGGACGTGTCGGGGTTGACGCCGGATCAGCAGTTCGAGGCGGGGCTGTTCTGCGGGAACGTGTATGCGACGCCGACCACGCCAATCAGTTCGTCATTCGGGCCGAACCTGTGCCCGGCGGGGAATTATGGAGCGAAGTATGTGAGGATTCCGGCGCCGGGAACGGAGAACGACGACCACAATCCGCAGCGGATCGCGCCGCGGCACTTGTTTGATCTAGCCTTGGGCGAGGACAACTTGTTCCACGGGGACAAATACAAATGGAGCTTGCGGTTCACGGTGATCAACCTGATGGACAAGGTGGCGCTGTACAACTTCCTGTCGACGTTCAGCGGGACGCACTATGTGACACCGCGAACGGAAACGGTGGAGTTGGGGTTCCATTTCTGAAAGGCTGCTGCTTTGTACGCTGCCGTTCAGGGGGGCATGCCGAGCTAAAGCTCGGTGCTAGACAGGGGTATGCCGAGTCTATGCCGAGCTAAAGCTCGGCGCTACACGGACAAGGCCCCACGTGGCTGTTGCGCGCGTGGGGCTTTTCTTTTGCGCGCCACTTTTGCGCACCACCTTGCGCATCTGTTTTGCGTATAGAATGTTGGCTGTTATGTCGACCATATCGAGTGAGTCTTCCAACGGCATCAGAATCGGCGTGGATTTGGGCGGAACGAAAATTGAGTTTGTGGCATTGGGGCCCGACGGACACGAATTGTGCCGGCACCGGGTGGCAACTCCGCGTGAGGACTATGACGGGACGGTACGCGCGATCAAGGAAGGCGTAGAGAAGATCGAGGCGGCGGTGGGAGGTCGCGGCTCCGTGGGCGTAGGGATTCCCGGAACCATTTCAGGAATTACACATGCGGTGAAAAACGCGAATTCCACGTGGATCATTGGGCGGCCGTTTGATCGCGACTTGAGCAGCGCGTTGAGCCGAGAAGTACGCTGCGCCAATGACGCGAACTGCCTGGCGGTGTCCGAAGCGACGGATGGGGCGGGCGCAGGCAAGCACGTGGTGTTCGCAGTGATACTTGGGACCGGATGCGGAGGGGGGCTGGCGATTGACGGGCGCGTACACAACGGCAGAAACGGAGTGGCCGGCGAATGGGGCCACAACACGCTGCCGTGGATGCGTCCCGACGAGTATCCCGGGCAGGAATGCTACTGCGGTTATCGCGGCTGCATCGAGACGTGGATTTCAGGGACGGGCCTGGAAGCGGATTACGAGCGGGCCACAAAAAAGAAACTCAGAGGGAAAGAGATTATCGCGCGAAGCGAAGCAGGAGAAGCGGAGGCGTTAGCGAGCTTGGCGCGCTTCGAAGACCGGCTGACTCGGAGCTTAGCGCAGATGATCAATATTCTGGATCCGGACATCATTGTGCTGGGTGGGGGGCTGTCGCAAGTGTCGCGGTTATACCAGAATGTGCCGAAGCGGTTGAAGGAATACGTGTTTGGGCGCGAGGCAGACACGCCGGTGGTGATGGCGAAACATGGCGATGCCAGCGGCGTGAGAGGGGCGGCGTGGATGTGGCCATTGGTGCGAGAGTGAGCGTGCACCCGAGGGTTTTGAGAAATTGCGGGGTTCAAGCGCGAGCGCACCTGAACCCCACGTTCTGCGTGTCTGAGAGCTGAGGCTTCGGGCTAGCTGTGGGCGCCCGCAGCCTTGCTCATTTTGGCCATCCATTCTTTGCCACGGCGTTCCATTTCCGCCGGTGCGACATCTTCGACATGCTGGGCAAGGCCCCACTGATGGCCGAAGGGATCGCGTAGTTTGCCGTAGCGGTCACCCCAAAATTGATTTTCCAGAGGCATCTCGACCTTGGCACCGGCTTTGACGGCGCGATTGAAGACTTCGTCGACGTTGTCGGTGTAGAGAACGATGCTGTTGCTGGAATTGGGAGTTGAGCCTGGGGCGTTGGCCATGCCCGGGAATTCATCGCTAAGCATCAGGCGAGAATCCCCGATCTGGAGTTCGGCGTGGCCAATCTTGTCGCCAGGACCCTGCATGCGGTGAAGTTCTTTTGCGTTGAAGGCCTGCTTGTAGAATTCGATGGCCCGGGCTGCCCCTTTGCAGACCAGTGCGGGTGTCAAGGAATGATAGCCTTCCGGAATTGCGCGGACGGTGGACATAAATCCTCCTGAAAGTAGAGTGGATTGTTTTTGCGCGCAGTAGGCAAGGGAACCGGGCGGGTAACCAGAGAAAAACGCTGCGCGGAGTTAATTGAATACCTTGTTGCGACAGGGACGTCAAGAGAGATGTGACGAAATGGGGTATAAAATTCGGTCGTTTTCTACAGGCGGTTTGCTCATAGCGGCGGTGAAGTAGCAGGGGAATCGTATGCGTTACGAATTTTTGGTGGAAACCTATGCCACAGAAAGAATCAAAGTGGTAAGCGTATGGAGCGAATTCGAAGAGAATGACATGGAGTTTCGCCCGCGAGCGGACGACCCGCGGGGCCGCAGCGTACACGAGCAAATGGTGCATCAATGCGTGAGCGAAGACCTGTGGTTTCGGACCATGTTGAAGATCGATGTAGGAGCACCACCATTACCGAAACCGGAGACGCGAGCGGAATTCACCCGGCGCTACACGGAGGACAGCGACAGGAGGCTGGGCGCCTTACAGGCAAAACCGGAGGACTGGTTTGAGGGCGAAGCACAGTTCTTCGACGCGCGGCGAACCGTGGCTTGGATCCTGACGCGACGGATTGCCCACACAGCACATCACCGCGGGCAGCAAATGGCCATGCTGCGAATGCTGGGGCGCGCCATTCACAGCAACTATGGTCCGACGGCGGATACGGGGGGGCTGATGCAGAATCACGCGCCCACGATCTATGCGTATTCGAACCTAGAGAAATTGCTGGCTGATGCAAATCGCGGCGCGGGGAAAACGCTGCTTCCGGGCAGCGGGGGCAAACCGGTAACGGAACGGCCTACGCAGCCGTGAAAAGCACGCACAACGGGAAAAGCAGCATGAGTGGCAATGCGGGCATTCGGTAAAATAGTCCGGCAGTGGCGGTAAGCATAAGAAGAGCGGATGAACAGGGGACCTGGAAAAATGAAACGCATGTTTGCTGCAGGTATGGTGCTGTGTAGTGTATTGATCGCGGTTCCAGCAATCGCGCAGGTGACGAACGGCAAAAATCCCAATTTGCCCAGGCCGTTTGCCACGCGCAGTGCTGGGAATGGGCCGGACGAAGCCAAACCGCCGGCCGGGTTTCTGCCCAAAGCGCCTGGAGGGTTTCAGGTTAGTGTGTACGCCAAGGGGTTCAATACACCAAGATTCCTGGCGGTGGCTCCGAATGGAGATGTTTTTGTGGCGGATTCCGCAGCGGGCCAAGTGATTGTTTTGCACGACCCCGAAAAGGGCGGCGGAACACCGGAGAAGCAGGTGTTCGCTGAAGGATTGAACCGCCCGTTTGGCATCGCGTTTCACGACGACTATGTGTACGTGGCAAATACCAACGAAGTGGCGCGCTTCCGGTATGACCGAAAAACATCGAAAGCAGTTAGCAAAGCGGAGCACATTCTGGATTTGCCACCGGGAGGAGGGCACTGGACGCGCACGATCGCGTTTAGCAGCGACGGCAGCAAGCTTTATGCAAGTGTGGGATCCTCCTCGAATATTGATTTTGAGAAGGACCAAAGGCGAGCCGCGGTGCTGGTCAGCGATCCAGACGGAAGAAACGCGCGCATCTATGCGTCGGGATTGCGCAACGCGGTGGGACTGGCGATTGAGCCGGGGACGGGCGAAGTGTGGGTCGCGGTCAACGAGCGCGACGAGTTGGGAGACAATTTGCCCCCGGATTATTTTACATCGCTGAAGGACGGCGGATTTTACGGTTGGCCGTACAGCTACATTGGAGACAATGTGGACCCGCGGGTGAGGCCCCAGCGGCCGGACCTGGTGGCGAAGACCATCATCCCCGATGTGCTGTTAGGCGCACACGTGGCGCCGTTGCAGTTTACGTTTTACACCGGAGGACAATTTCCAGGATTGTATCGGGGCGGAGCGTTCTTAGCGGAACACGGCTCCTGGAACCGATCGATCCGCAGCGGGTACCAAGTGGCGTTCGTAGCCTTCCGGGGAGGCAAGGCGGTGGAGGACCCAATACCATTTCTGACCGGCTTCGATCCGGATCCCAAGGGAAAAGACGTTTATGGGCGGCCGGTGGGCATAGCGGTAGCAGCGGATGGTTCCCTGCTGGTAAGTGATGATGGCGCGGGAGTGATCTACCGGGTGAGCTACGGAAGATAGATCAAATCCAAGTCATGTGGCATGCCTTGAATCGGGCCATCCCGCGGGTCAATTCACGATCAGGGTCAGGAGGATTGGATCCAGCTGGAGTGTATTCGTGGAGCCTTTGGGTATGGCGGTCATGCCGATGGTGATGGGATAGGTGGCGGCAGGGGTTTGGAATTTGAAGGCGGCAGAGCCCACGGAACTGTCGTTGTAGCCAGCGGCGGCAGCGATGGCCTGAACGGTGGCCGCGGAGGTTAAAGAAAAAGGCGCGGAATACGCGGTTGAAGCAGCGCTGGGGGTAGTGCCGTCGGTGGTGTAGTAAACGGTGGCGCCGGACGTGGCGTCGGTGATGGAGACGGTTTGCGCCGCGGTGAAAGTACCGCCGGCCGGTTGGATCGAGGGAGTAGCAGCGGAGTGGATCGAAGGAGAAGCGGGCGAGGAGCCGGAAGTGCTGGCGGTGTGCACGCTGGAGCAGCCGAGGTCCACCAACACCAAGATGAGGCAGAGGGATAGCGCGAGTGTCGCGGTGGTTGGACGCCGCGGTAGTTGCATAGCTGAGCGCAATTTCCATGCAGCAGACAACATGCAGAAGGCGAGGAGAAGTATTGTTGCGTAGAGAAGCGCATCCGGCTGCTTATGGGAATCGGGAAGATTGGGTGCGGGCAGCGGTTGTGACGCTCCCAAGGTGCTGATCGAAACGGTTAGGGAAACGGGGTTGCCGTTGGAGACGGAAACGCTGGCAGGCACGGTGCAGCTGGCACCAAAGGGCGCGCCAGAACAGGTGAACGAGAAGGTTCCCGTAAAACCGGCACCCGGAGTGATGACCAGATTATAGGTGGCGGTTTGACCGGGACTGAGGGTAGCGGTCGTGGAGCCTCCTGCAGAGGCGGTGATGGTGGCGGAAGGCGATGCCGTGCCCGTGATGGTTAGGGATTGTGGAGAATTGGCGGCGCTATCGGTAATCGTCAGAGTGGTGGTGCGAACACCAGCGGCCAAAGGGGAAAATACGATAGAGATGGCGCAGGAAGCGCCGGCAGCGAGCGAACCGGAGCAAGTGTTGGCAGAAATGCTGAAATCAGACACATTGTAGCCGCCGAGGCTGGCTCCCCCGATTTGCAAAGATGCTCCGCCTGAATTGGTAAGGGTGACCGCCTGCGGGCTGGTCGAAGTGCCTTGCGTAGGCGTGCCGGGAAATGCCAGCGTGCCCGAGGGATTCAGAGCAACGGCTGGAGCGCCTGGCGAGGGTATTACGGCAGTGCCGGAGAGAGTAACAAATTGGGGACTGCCGGCAGCATTGTCAGTGACGAATAGAGTCGCTTGGCTGGTGCCCGCGCTGCTGGGAGCGTAGGTTAGCGCGATCGTGCAAGTGTGATTTGTGGGAAGAACCGGAGAAGACAGGCAGTTGTCGGTTTCGGTGAAGTCCGCGGCATTGGCGCCGGAGATTTGAATGCCGCTGAGGCTGACGGACTGCGCGCCCAGACTCTTGAGAGTGACGGTTTGTGCGTTGCTGGTTTGCCCGGTGCTGGTTGGGCCAAAGGTGAGGGCGCCCGGAGAAGTGCCCAAGGTAGGACCCAGAATGCCTTGGCCGTTTTGCTCGATGGTGACGAATAACGGAGAGAGTTCGTCCTGGGGATAGAAGGGAGCGCTGATGGGTCCGGGCTGGCTGGGTAAACCGGTGGAGAGATCGACCGCGTAGACCGAGATCCCGTAGGTGGTTGGCCCGGCATTGCCGACATAGGTGAACGGGGCTTGCGGGTCGGCAATTCCATTCAAGAAATTGGCATTCGAAACGGGAATGGGAGGAGTCGGCAGAACCGTCAGAGTTGTGGGGTCGAAAACAAGAAAAGGCAGACTGGAACCACCCGCGAAATTGGCGGGGGGCGCTTGTCCGTAAAGAAGATTGCCTCCCGGGCTGAAGAGGACCGAGTCGGGAAACGTGTAGCTACCATAGGGGGTATCTTCCGGGCCAAGGTTGATGCTGGCAACCAGCGCCAGGCTGAAATCCGAACTGGAGATTTGGTATTCGGTGACTGATCCGATGGTTTCGCCCCAACCCAAAACCAGATAGGCCCCATTGGGACTAATGGACATGCTGCGGGCATTGCTGCCGATGGTCAGCCCAGTGGTGGGAATGTTGGCCAATCCGGTGGAAAAGTCAAAAGAGATGGGAAACAGCAGAGCGGTGGGCGAGGAACCCGGTTGATCTTGATTGGTGTAGATAAACAGGCCGTGGCGCGCAGGATCTGCTGCAGAGGCAACCCAAGCCGCATTTAGTGGCAGTGCTTGGCTATTCACCGGCACTAGAGATGGAGTCGCGGGGTCGATTTGAAAACTATCCAGGGTGAACGTGGAAGGAGCGGGTGATTGCGTGAGGCCGACTTTGAGGAGATACACGTATTGTCCGGTGCTTTCCGCAACCACCAGCACACCGGCTTGGCCGGTGGAAACCGAAGCCGAGTAGGGTGAGGTGGCGGTCTCGCTGACCACTCCCGTGGTGGCGTCCAAGGTGTACATCGCGACCCCTTCGCCACACACCGCAAAGAGGAAATTGCCGGTGGGATCGATGGTGGTGGGGGTACACGGGTCTTTGAACACCACAGCCGTATTGGGGAGTATGGTGAGCACACCGGTGGTGCCATTGCGAAGCAGAGTGACCAATCCAGAAGTATTGCTGGCGCTGTCGTAAGTGCCGGCAAAAAGGAATGGCTGCGTGGTTTGGGCAACGGAGCGAGGAGCGACGCAGCAAGTTGAACCGAGAACAACAAGAGCATAGAGGAGCGGACCGACGCAGGTCCCGAACGGACGAGGAGGACGCGGGCTCATGAAGGATTCCTTAGAAGAAAATGTGTGTTGGAGAAAACTAAGGCCACGGTAGCGCGAGGAAGAGAAGAGGTCAACAAGAAATAGCATAAGAAAAATATAATCAAGTAGATATTCGATTCCATTTTGGAACGGTGGGGACGGAATAGCGGCTGGAAACGGATGTTAACGTCTGTTAATGTGAAGCGGATTTGATTTCGATAATTTAGAGTGCTTATGCCAATTAACTTAGACGTGGAAAAGCAGTCGCCGAGCGATGCGGATCCGGCAGTATACAAGGCCAACGGGAAGCTCAGCTTGGAGACGGTGAATAGCTTCATTCAGAAAATGCGGGCAGAGACCGCCGGTTACGTGATCATGGATTTGAGTGGGGTTACGTTCCTGGACTCGGCGGGAGTAGGCGCGCTGGTGTCGTTGTTTGTAAGCCGACGCAATCAGGGTAAAGTGTTTGCGTTGGCGGCCTTGCAGCCGCAAAGCACGGCGGTGGTCACAGTGGCGGGTCTGCAGAATCTGCTGCCGATCTACAAGACGGTGGAAGAAGCGGCTGCGAAAAGGGCGTAGCCTTCGAAGAATGGTGGGCGAGCGGTGGACGGCCCACCACGGCTCATTGATCAGGTCCAACGTCAGTCGGGAAAGGTTAAGAATGGCATTTCGGGCCATTACAGCGAACTGGTGTGCGCGGCGCCGAGGGCACTTGGTTAGGCTGGTGAGCTTGCAGTATCATCAAAAAATGGCATAGACAAATGGGAACTTTCACTGGCGCAATCGGCACTGGTGCGAAATGGATGATCCACCGCATTGTGGGGGCATTGGCGGCGACCGGCATCAATCCGAATTTATTGACGTTTCTGGGATTGCTGGTGAATTTTGCGGCCGCGGCGAACTTCGCGGTGGGCAATTTCCGAACCGGCGCGATCGTTGTGTTCATTGCGGGATTTTTGGACATGCTGGATGGGCAGGTGGCCCGGAGGCAAAACCGGGTCACCGCTTTTGGAGCATTTTACGATTCCACGCTGGACCGCTACGCGGACATGGCGCTGTACATGGGCCTGCTGGTGTACTACTCGGTGGCCGGGCGGACACCGTATGTGGTGCTGGCGGCGGTGGCAACTGCCGGGTCGGTGATGGTGAGCTATGCGCGGGCGCGAGCTGAGTCGCTGATCCCGTTGTGCAAAGTGGGATTCATGGAGCGTCCGGAGCGGCTGGTGCTGCTGATCATTGGAGGGCTGTTCAACCGCATGGCGCAAGTGCTGTGGGTGATCGCGATTGTTTCAACGCTTACCGTAATTCACCGGATCTTCTTTACCTGGCAAGAAACCAAAGCTGGACGGATCCTACCGACCATGAAGGCGATCGAGGCACCCGCGAAGGTAAGCGAGCAAGCCGCCAGCTATTCTTCCAAAGCTGCGTGTTGAGTTGACGGAGGCGCGTCGGCGGCCGACTGTTGCAGCCAGCGCTCGACGGGCTCCTGGATGATGCGCTTCACGCGATCCTTCAGTGCAGGCACGTCTTCCTTGGTAAGGCCGGTGGTTTCGATGGTGTCATGCAAAATGATCTGGATGGTGGTGGGGCGGAGGATCCAATCCTCGGTTCTGAGGTGGTGGAACGAGCCCACCAGACTGACAGGAACAATCGGAACACCGAGTTGCTGAGCCAGGCGAAAGCCGCCGTCCTCGAAATCACCGAGATGGCCGTCGCGGGTACGCTTGGCTTCCGGAAAAATGATCAGGCTGATGCCGTTGTTGACGGCTTCCTGGGTCAGGCGCCACAGACGCTTCAGGTCTTTCGGGCTGCGCACGTTAGGAACGGGAACGTTCCCAAAACGTTTCATGAGCCAGCCATAAATGGGAATCTTGAAGTGGGATTCGAGTTCCCAGCCGCGCACCAGCTGCGGAATCGCGCAGTACAACATGAAAGGATCGAGCAAGTTGACGTGATTGACCATGAAGAAGGAGGTGCGGTTGGGGTCGAAGCCGGGAGCTTTCTGGGCTACGACTTTGGCCGCGGAAAAGAAGGCGATTCGACGGCACAGACCGCGTTGCAGCCAGTCGTGTTTGCGAGGATTCAAAACCACGGCAAGGGCGATGAGAACGGGGACGACGATAAGGAAGTGCAACCAACTGACACCCCAGAGGAACAGGCTGCGAAGCACATCCCAAACGCGGCTCATATATACACGTCCATGGCGCCGGGGAGCACTTCGAGGATCTGGCATTGCACGGTGACGATTTCGCCATCGATCATCACGTCGATGGGCGCCGGTAAATCAAATTCCACACGCTTGACGGCGCGGCAGGTGGCCAGGGGATGATCGATGTGCGTTCCATCGTACAGGCGCGGCAACATGCGCAGGAGTCCAAGCCTACCAATGGGACCCCAGCGGACAAATTCTATTTGGCCATCGCAGGGATCGGCGTTTGGGGCGATCAACATGGTGCCGCCGGTGTACTTGCTGTTGTTGAAGGTGAGAAACAAACAGCGGCGTTGGTCCCAATCGGCATCGTTGTCGCAACGCAATTTGAAGGAGCGGCGACGCAGTTGCACGACCTTCACAAACACGCCCAAGAGATATCCGAAGTGGCCGAAAGGCTTGAAGACTCGATTGGTGATTGCGCCCACATCCGCGGTGAATCCAATACTCAGCAGGTTGAAGGAGTACAGCGTGCCCGAGGAATGGTAGAGGCGGAGCAAATCAATGCGGCGCGTCTGACCAGTCTGCAAAGCGGCCAGAGAGGATTGCGCGCCTAAGGTGCCGAAGTCGCGCAAGAAGGAGTTGCCGGTGCCGAGCGGAAGGAAGCCCAGCTCGACGCGTTGCGTGGGCCGCTCGCGGGAGAAAATGCCGTTGATAATTTCATGCGCCGTGCCATCTCCGCCGACCGCAAGAAACTTGCGATAGCCCTGATCGTAAGCCTCGCGAGCCAACTCCAAAGCGTGGCCCGGGCCGGTGGAGGCAATCACGTCAATGCGCAAGCCAAACTGGCGCAACCGTGCCAGTTCGCTGCCAGCGAGTTTAGCGGAACGCCCGCCCCCCGCTGCGGGATTGACGATGGCGATGAACTTCTGGTTCACAAAGATTCCGATGCTGAAATTTTACCGCGATTTGCAGTGGAAACCGTGGTTTAGACAGGCAGGATTGCCTGATCGCGCTGGAGCTTGCCGAGGCGCTCGGCCAGGGCCACACGGATGATTTTCAGGGAAGCAGTCAACGGGAAATCTTCGTTGTAGAGAACCAGGCCATGAATGCGCTTGTAGTTGATCAGCCGGCTGTTACGCGCAGATATTTCTTCGCGCAGTTCGCCGGTGAAGGACTGGCCGTGGTCCAAATGAATCACCAAGACGAGTTGCTCGGCGACCATGGAGCGGCTGGGCCAGATGTAATTGGCCGCGAAGACGCAAAACTCTTTGACGGGCAGGCCTTCGAAGGCCTGCTCCACGTCTTCGGCATAAACATTTTTTCCTTCCTCGGTGACGATCATGTTTTTCTTGCGGCCGAACAGTTGCAGATGGCCTGTCGGATCGAAACGGCCCATGTCGCCGGTCATGAGCCAGCCATCGACGATGGTCTGAGCGGTTAATTCGGGCTCGTTCAAGTAGCCGGCCATTACGGTGCGACTGCGAACCGCGACCTGGCCGATGCCATCTGAATCAGGATTCAGGATGCGAACTTCCATGCCGGGGAGGGGCTTGCCAACTGTGTCGGCCCGAAAAGGCCGGAGATCATTTACCGTGACGGCGGTGCCTGCTTCGGTCAGGCCGTAGCCGTTGGCCACGGGAATGCCCAGGTCGTAGAAGAATTGCAGCACCTGCGGCTCGGTGAACGCGCCGCCGACAATCAAGGCTTCCAGCTTGCCTCCAAAGGCCGTGTGGACTTGCTTGAGCAGCAGGCGGCTCAGGGGAAGGATCGGGCGAGGCTTGGTGAGGGCTTTGTTGATGTTGCGGAGCCGTTCGAAAACGCGGCGTTTGGCCGGCGGCAGCTCATCGAAACGAGCTTGCAAACCCTTTTGGAGGTTTTTGAGCACCAAGGGAACCAGGCTGACGTAAGTAATTTGGTATTTCGTGAAGGCTTCACGGACGTATTCCGGGCGCAGGGTCCGCAGATGAACCACAGCCGCGCCACAAGTAAACGGGCCGAAAAATCCCACCATAAAATCGATGGCGTGATTGGTGGGAAGGATGCTGAGGTACTTTACGCCGGGCCAGAATGGATAGATGGAAGTGAGCGCGACGCACTGCTCAAGATAATTGTCGTGCGTCATCATGCAGCCTTTGGGGGTACCGCCGGTGCCGGAGGAATAGACGATGCAGGCAAGGTCGGCGCGGCTGCGAGGAACAAATGTGGGTTGGCCCGCGCCTTTGGCGGATTCCCAGGCAGTTGCGCCGGCCATATCGACATTGGCGGGAACCTCGGTCACCAGCACGTGGCCGATTTGCGTGGCTTGCGCGAGCCCAGGGGAGACACTTAGCTGGCGCCAAATGGGATATTCGGTGATGAGCAGGCTGGCGGAAGAATGTTTCAGCAAGGTCCACTGTTCTTCCGGTTTCAACTTGTAGTCCAAGGGAACCAGCGTTCCACCGCAATAGAAGATGGCATAAGCGGAGATCAGCCATTTGGACTGATTGGTCATGATGATGGAGGCGCGATCACCCGCCTTGAATCCCGAATCCTGCAACCACTTGGCCAGAGGAAGGGCCCGCTGCTTAAATTCGCGATAGGTAATGCGCTGCTTTTCTTCGCCGCGGTCGGACTCGTAGAGACACACGTCGCGTGGCCAGGTTTCCAGGGCGTCGCGAACCGCTTCACCAATTGAGGAGTACTTCGAGAGGTCCAGCATTACAGGCGGGAATGCACGCGTTCGGCGAGGGTCTTGAAGTCGCTCACGCCTTGCACTTCATAGTCGGGCAACTCGATATTGAAATGATTTTCGAGGCGCGAGAGGAGTTCCAGTGTTTGCAGGCTGTCGATGCCCAGCTTTTTGTAAAAGTCGTCTTCCGGGTGGAGGGAGCCGGGCGCGGCCTTAAAGTGCTTTGTGGCGAGGTCGAGAATCTCCTGGGTGGTCTGATCCAAGGTTCGCATAAGAGTCAAATCTATCACTGCCAGCGGCGGGAAGGAATATTGCCGGAGTTCGGATAGTGTCCTAGTTTGGGTTCGGGCATACTCCCAAGTTGTCAAACTGCCCTACATCCATCGGGGTGGGTTAATTCACGCGCAATTTGGAATTTATTTCGGCATCTATTTTATCCTTCAGTTGTTGAGAAGGCGGGTACGAAGTCCATTGCCAAGTATCACCATGAAGTCCACGAAAACCAAAATGTTTTCGAAAAAGATAAGGAAAGCCTTGCCAAGGCCGGTAGGTCACCGCCATTACAATGTCGGCGGACTTAGGAGTATCACCGTGACCATGAGCACCACCAATGTCTTGGCCATACATAGAGCAAGACATCGTTCCACTAATGCCCCGATCAAGGGTAACGCCATCCCAATCAGGATGTTGAAAAATAATGCCGGCAAAGTGTGCCCCCTGTATTGTTTCGGTATTCACAATGAAGCAAATCACATGGTCAACAAAAAAGGATAAATAACCAGAGTTCTTGATATTGAAGGGCACTGAAAATGGCTGATTGCTTAAGGAGAGCTGTTGAGGCGTTACTTCCAACTGGGGTCGTAGCTCTACTACTCCCAATGCTCCCACTGTCCCTATTATTAGCCCTAGAACGGTGGGTAACGTCCAACTTCGTATTTTCTTGGTTTGGCGGATATGTTTTCGTGTTGCCTATTTGGTCGCTCTTTTCGTGGCCGTTTGCGCGACATATATCTTGGCGATGTTCCTGTGGCGCTAATAGCGTACCACAAAAATATATCTTACAACCCAATAATTATTGGGGTACATTAATTGCCATAAGGAGAACGGATATGGCAAATATCCTCAGCATGGACAAGCAATTCGCGGTAGTTAGCGCGTTGGCTGATTTCCCAGTCAGATCGGCTGTGAGGGCAGCAATCGTCCAAGAGTTTAGAAATCGTGAATCAAAAGCTGAAGCATAAGAAAGCAGGACGGCCAAGACTCCCCAAGGGAGAAGCCAAAGCGGGGATGTTGCGCGTCCGCGTTACGGGCGAGGAATTGCGGGCGATAGAAGCGAAAGCCAAGTCCAAGAAACAAACGATCTCAGAGTGGATACGGCGCACGATAGATGCCGCACTCTAGCCCCACAAAATCCAAATTAGGACACTACCGGAGTTCGGTGCGGGAGGGGATCAAAGGAGGATCAAGCCACGGCGGAGGGCAATGGAGACGGCTTCGGTGCGGGTGGAAGCGCCGAGTTTGCTGAGAATCGAGGCCACATGAAATTTGACGGTGTGCTCGGAGATGCTCAAGCGCGCGGCGATTTCCTTGTTGCCCAGGCCTTCGGAGAGCATTTGCAGGACATCGCGCTCGCGCGCGGTAAGCGGTTCGACCAGTTCGACAAAATCGCTCGGAGACGCCTGTGAAGAACGCGTGGTTTGCATTTCCGTTGGGTGAATGACCAACAGATCGCGGGCGACCGCCTGGAGAGCGGCGATGAGCTGTTCCGATTCGATTTGTTCGGGCAGGATGGCGCGAATTCCAGCGCGAATGGCGCGATTTACGGAAGCGGGCGATGCTTGATCCACCAGGAGAACGAGTTTGGCGGTTTGCGGCAGGCGCAGTTCTTGCAAAGACTCGAGGAGGCTGTCGAGCGGGACGGAGGTGCCATCCACGAGAAGCACGTCGGCGTCGGCGGCCAGTTCGTCATCCAGCGATTCCGGTTCGTCTGCCCGGCCGATTACCGCGAAGTCGGGCGATTCGAGGGATTCTTCGAGTCGTTCCCGAAGCACGCCCGGAGCGGCGATGAGAAGAACGCGAATCACGCGGCGATGGGTCTCCTGCTGATAGGACCTAACGAGACCGTGACGTGGCGGATTTTCGCGTAATCACCTCTCAGGAATTTCAAGCGCAAGATGCCCGTGGAATTTTCCCGCAGAGCGCCAGCCAGCTTGTCCGGTGAGGAAAAGCTCACGTCTTCCGTGCCCAGTAAGATGTCTCCGGGCAAAAGCGAAGCGAGCGCCGCCGGACTGCCGGGTTCGATGCCCAGGACCACGAGGCCGCTACGCATTTGGGCGGGGTGAGGCAAGCGCACGCGCTGTATGGACACACCCAGCCAATGCCCGCCGGTTTCACCGAGCAAGAAGCGCGAGACCTCGTTGCTGGGAATGGCCAGTGCCAGCCGGCCGACAACCATGGTGTTAATGCCGATCACATGACCGCGAACATCAGCGAGCGGTCCGCCGGAATTGCCAGGGGCGAGGCGCACATCGGCTTGCACCCAACGCCGGTCGCCTAGTCCGCGGAGTGATCCAACGGCATGAACCACGCCCATGGTCATGGCGCCCAGGAATCCCAACGGATTCCCAATGGCAACCACCAGTTCTCCAGGGCGAAGCTGGGAAGAATCACCTGGCGTTGCCGACTCGAGAGCGGAAGCCGGAATGCGCAGGGCAGCCAGATCGCGACGAGGGTCGCGAGCGCACACCTCGGCGGTGAACTCGCGACCGTCCCACAGCGTGACTTCGGCACGCGGCCCGCGAGCCACATGCGCATTGGTAATGATGGTGCCATTGCTGTCCCAGATCACGCCGGAGCCGCAGCCGCACCCTCCGGGTTGCACCAAAACGGTGGAGCGACGCACGCGTTCGCTGATTGCCCCAAGTCCGTTGATAGCCATGTTAGTTGCCTCTGCCTGGGCGTTCGCCGACGACGATGCTGGCTTCGCGGCGAGCGCCGCCACGCAAGAAATCGGCGGTCAAGGCTTTGCCGATCTGCTCTCCATGAAGATGCGCGTGAACGTCTTCCAGGCGCACGACGGGTTTGCCATTGAGGGCAAGCAAAATGTCGCCAATCACCACTCCGGCTTTGGAAGCGGGACCTTCGGGTTCCACATCCAAAACAATCACAGCCGTTTTTTCGGGACGCTGCAGGACATTGCGCAGATTGTCGGGCAGTCGAATGGGCTGCAAACCGACGCCGAGATAACCACGAGGGATGTGCCCTTTGGTCAGTAAAGCGTCTACGACTCTGCTGACCACGGCCGTGGGCAAAGCCAAGGCGCCGAAGGGGGCGAACTTGGGCGTAGCTATGCCGGTAATTGTGCCGGAAGGATCGACGACGGCGCCGCCAACGGCGGTTCGCTGCAAGGCAACGTCCAGGCGGATATACGGCGAGATGGTGTTGCCACCCCAAATGCGACGTTCCGCGGTGACCAAACTGACGCAAGCCAGAGCGGCTACAGGGCCACTGGCGCGCGTTCGGCCGACCACGAGCGCGAGTTGGCCAGGCTTCAGGTTGCTGGAATCGGCGAAACTGGCAGGCGCGGCGGTGGCGTCTTGGCATTTGAGCAGCGCGAGATCAGTGGAAGGGTCCCGGCCCTGCAGATGGGCATTGGCGACCTTGCCACCGGGCAAGGTTACTTGAATCTCCTCGTCGCGGCGCAAGGCGTGTTCCGCGGTAACAATTAAGCCGGGGCGCCAGATGATGCCGCTGGAAGAGCCCCGCGGCTCGGTGTGCACAGCTACGGCGTGAGCAGCGGCTTTCTGAGTGGCTTCGGCTAAGGCGTTCGAAATTGCAATCCATTCTGCTGACATCGTGATTGCCTCCGGACACAGAATGCCGCAGGCCGCGGGTGGCGCACATCCGCCAATCGGCTAGGTGAGGGGTTTATTTTCGGGGGGTTATTTACCGGGTGCGGCGGGCAGGTGCTTCATAGGTTCATCGCTCTCGACAAAACGGCGCAAGCTTTCCATAACCACGGGGCGATTGAAGAGCTTACAGAACAGTTCGATCTCCTTGTGCAATTCGGACAGAGGGCCAGGCTTGGTGAACTGCTTGGCCGCGGCACGAGTCTCGGGGTCAAATTTGGTGACTTGCAGGGCCATAGACCGGGCCACCTGCAGAGCATAGCCTTCGCCAGCGAGATGGGCGACCAGTCCGGCCTGGTGAGCGCTTTCCGCTTTTACGGTTCTGCCGGTGAAAAGCAGATCGCGAATGAAGCTGTTGCCGACGTCCCGGCGCAACCGCGGAATGCCGCCAAAGCCAGGAATCAAGCCGAGACGTAATTCCGGAAAGCCGAAGCGCGCCATTTTGTCGGCGACAATCTGGTCACAGGCCAGAGCTAATTCCAAACCGCCGCCCATACATACGCCGTGAACAGCGGCAAAGGTGATGAAAGGAGCTGCATCGATGGCGTTCAATACTTTGTGAATGCGTTTCAGGAAAGCGCGGACACCGGAAGCGCGCTGGTTTTTCGGCAAAGCGAGCGCGGTGTAATACAACTGCTTCAGATCAGCACCGGCGCAGAATCCGCCGGGACGCGCACTGGCGATGATACAAGCGCTGGTAGTGGAAGTGAGCGCAGGAATGGCGGCGACGAATTTTTCCAGGTCCGCCAGCATTACCGTGCCGATTTCGTTCAGAGGTTGGTGATCCAGAGTCAGTTCGACAACGCCGTCGTGCCACTCCCAGCGGAGCGCATGGCCACGGAAGTTTTTGCTCATGCGTTGCCGCCAGCAACGGCCGCATGTTTGGCGTACATTTGTTCGATTTCGCCGCGGAATCTGGTGTGAATGGCGTCGCGACGCAATTTGCCGTTTGCGGTAATCAGGCCGTCGTCGGCCGTAAATGGGTCCTTCAGAATGGTGAAATTCCGGACTTGGCGATAGTGAGGAAGATTCACGTTAGTAAGGTCGATGGCGACCTGCACAGCGGCGGGTTCGACCGCGCCGGTGACCAAAGCGCAGAGATAGCCTCGGGCGTTGCCAACAACAATCACTTGCTGCGCGCCGGGCACGTGCTGGGCGATTTTGTCCTCGATGGGTTCAGGAGCGACTTTGTGACCGGAATTGAGAACGATGAGATTCTTGATTCTGCCGCTAATGCGCCAATTGCCCTTGGAGTTGACTTCACCCTGATCGCCGGTGTGAAACACACCGCCCTCGAGAGCGTGCGCGGTCGCTTCCGCGCGGTTCCAGTAGCCCGGAAAAACGTTAGGGCCACGCACAACAATTTCGTCATTTTCCGCGACCATCAAGTCTATGCCAGGGATTGCTTGGCCCACGCGACCGGGTTCACTGGGTATTTGCGGGTCGTCCATGGTACAGATGCCACAAGTTTCCGTGAGGCCATACACTTGCCAGATGGGAATGCCGAGCATGGCGAAAAATTCCTGTGTTTCGGGAGCGAGTGGCGCGGAGCCACAGACCAGCCCGCGTAACTTGCCGCCGAAGCGAGCACGAATCTTGTTGAAGATGAGAATGCGAGCCAGAAACAGCGAGAGCCCGCCGTTTTTCCCATCCTGCCGCTCAAGCCAGCCCTCAAGCGCATGGGCATAGATGCGGCGGATCACGGAGCCGCGTTCCGAGAGGGCGTCTTCCACGCCGCGGCGGACACGCTCGAGCAGTGTGGGGACATTAAAAAAGTAATTTGGGGCGGATAGTCGAATTTCGTCGGCGAGTTTGTTCAGGTCGGTGGAAAGAGTCAACACCGTGTCTTTCGTGAGGCAAGACAGCAAAACGATCCAAGACGCCGCAAAGCTCACGGGCAAGTATTGAAACACGTGCATAGGCTCCGGACCTTTCCAGCCCAAACGGTCCATCCAGCCCGTGGTGCAACGCAGCATGTGATTCAGGTTGCCAGTGTTCAGGCAGACGCCCTTCGGTTCGCCGGAAGTGCCGGAAGTGTAGATGATGGTGACCAGGTCGGAGTCAGCGCGAGGATTGGGAGGACCGGCTAGGGCTTGCGCCGATGCGGGATTGCCCAGCGTCTGTTCGAACAAAATCCGGCGAGGCGCGTCGGGCCAGATTTGCGCGATAGCGTCGCCGAGCGCGGTTTCGCCGACAAATAGAAACCGGGGACTGCAATCCTTCATCATGGCAACGAGTTCGGGAGGGGATAAGCGGGAATAAAGGGGCACGACGACGACACCTTCGGCCATGAGCGCCAGATCCAACGCGGTCCATTGGATGGAATTTGGGCCCAACATGGCGCAGCGATCGCCTGGTTGCAGACCCAGGCCACGCAGATTGGCACGCATACGGGCTATTTGGTCGAGAACTTCGCGGCCGGTGACGTTGACAAACTGTTCTCCGCGAATCTCGCGCAGCACAACACGATTGCCGGCGCGATGCAGTTGGTCAAACAGGTTCTGGAGAAAGTTACCCATGCGCGTGTCAGCATCCTGCCGCTACAGTAGCGGCCGAGGTATCGTAGCGCTCGAGCAGATCGATCAAATCTCTAGAGAGTGGTGGCAAATTGTCTTCCCAACTCAATACGCCCTTGCGCAGGGGAAAGTCGGGATAGGTCTTGCGGATTTCGTCTTCAAGGAAGGCGGCCATGCGAGCCATGGCTTTGAGATTGCTGACCACGGTGCGGCCGAGACTGTCGCGAATGGCGTCGGCTTCAATCACCAATCGTTCCATGACGTCGGCGAGTTTGGGGCCGAGGGCGGGGTCATCAACGGTGAGCAGCAAATGCTGATGGCCACGCTCGCGCATCAGATTACGGATGCGCTCATCCATGGTCACGCCCGCCGAGAGCACGCCAGCGGACATGCAGGTGACGATGCCGTGGTAACGGGAAGAAACCATGTAAGTGCAGGCGCGCAAAATTGAGACTAGCTGGAACATATCGTGTTGATCAGAGGTGAAAATCGGCGTGCCAGGAATTTCGTTTTCGAGCATCCGGCAAGCTGCGGTGTCCAGGCGTTCCATGGCGACCAGGATCGGGAAAACGCGATGCCGCTGAAGGAAGCTTTTGGTGGCTTGGGCGTAGGCCTGGATGTAATGGTGAAACTTGCGGTCGACTTCGGAGCCGGATTCGAAGAAATAGACGGTGCGGTATTGGCTGTTTTTGTAGGCCCCGGTGGTGAGCCGAGCGAAGTATTTCGCTATGGAGGCGCTGACCGGCCAGATAAATGGGTGAATCGGGCAGAGCGCCAGAATGGGCGTCTTTTCATCCCAACCCGCCGAGATAAGCGCTTTCCGGGCATATTCGGGAGGATGCGCTTCAAAGGTCCAGGCGGTATCCGCGCCTAATTCGTTGGGGACGTCCATGCTGCTGAGGAGTTGCTGGGATTCCAGGCTACGGGTGATGACCAAGGATTCTTTGGTGTAGCGCGAACACATCCATTGCAGCAGATCATCCATGTGTCCGGCATCGCCACCATAGGCGACCGACAGCTTGTTTTCCGCGGAGGCCAGGCCGAGGGAACCGATCATCATGGTGGTCAGAGCATTGGCGAACTTGCTTTTGAACATCGAGCCTTCGCAGGCGATGACGCCATGATTGGCGTGAACCTCGCGCCACAAGAACGGCGGGTATACGTCGGGGAGATGAACCTGCTTTGATCCGTCGAAATAGCCCTTACTCAGGTTGAAATTCTGGGACATGACGCTGAAGTCGACGTTCTGAGGACCGAGAACGTGGCGAACCTGGCGAATCATCTCCTGAACGCGGACGTCGCTGCCGGTGTTGCGAGTGCCGTTGTAGCCGGCAAAGAGCAGCTTCAGTTTTTCGCCGGGCTGCCAGCGGCGGCCCAGGCCGAACATCCATCCGAAGCGCCGTAACTCGATGAGCGCGCTGACCCACATCACCAGCAGAAAGTCAGTCATGCGACCACTCTCCCCGCGCTGGCAACCTGGCCGGGAGCTTTTGGCCAAGGCTCGACCGGATATTTGAATTTATGAGCGCGGCTGAACTGGAGCAGGGGATAGGCGTAACTAGAGAATGTGGCGGGCGCTTCGCCCATTTCCTGCACCACTCGAGAATTGTCAAACACGGTATTCCAATCGAGGTAGGGCCAGAAAACTTTCAACAAGGACGCACCGTAACCCAGCGCACCGCGTTTGAACGCCAGCCAGTTGACGGTCTTGGAAAAAGTGCCGCCCAGCCAAGGTTGGTAGCTGGGCTTGCTCCAGCCGCCGGCCGCCGCGAGGGCATCGGTTATTTCCTTATACGTCTGCGAGCCGGTACCCGAAGAAAGATGATAAATCCCATAATTGGGCTTTTCCATCTGATGAATCTTCACGATGGCGGCGCCGACATAGTTGGCCGGAACGATATCGATCTTGTCGTCGGGGCGCAAGGGCAGAACCGGGAGACGCGCCAGCATAGCGAAGGCTTGCACCATGTCGAATTGAGTGGTTTCCGGGCGGCGACTGTCTCCCATGACAATGGCGGGGCGGAAAATGATGCGGGGCACATCCGGGAGCAACTGCTGGACCATGTGTTCACAGAACTTCTTGGTGCGGGCGTAGGGATCGTAGTCGGACCGGGACCAGTCGATGGCCGCGTCTTCGGTGACTGTTTCATTTTGCCGCTTCCCGGCCACGGCGACGGTGGAGACGTGCGAGTAGCGCCTAAGGCCGTGATGGTTCTGCGCGCGGCGGGCCAGTTGAATCACTTCCAACGAGCCACGCAGGTTCACGTTGAGACATTGTTTTTCGGACTTGCGGTTCAGGGAAGCAGCGCAGTGCAGGATGGAGTCGGTCGTGTCGACAAGGGCGTGATACTCGTCGTCGTCTAAGGCAAAGCGCTCGGCGGTCAAGTCGCCGCGAAAAATACGGACGCGATCGTTGAGATAGGCGAGGAATTCGGGAGATTCGAAATGGAGTTGCAAGGACTGCCACAAGCGTTCGCGAGCGTGTTGTTCCGTTTTAGCGCGCACCAGCAGGTTCAGGCGGTCGGTATGCCCGGTGAAAAGGCCAGCTACCAGATAGCCGCCCAAGTATCCTGTCGAGCCGGTGAGAAATATGGCCATACGATATGCGCCGTTCAGCGGGTGGCTGCCGAAGCGCCTTCCGGGGGCACAGACCAATCCAGCACGCGCGCTTCTCTGGCCTCCAGAGGGCGGCCTTCCATCAGCGGGTAGCACCACCGGCGAAGGGCCGGTATGTGGATGTTAATCCAGTAATCCCACCAGTCAATCTTTTCCGGGGCGAAGTCGAAGAGCATTTTTTCCTCGGGGGACAAGGCGGCTGAGAGCAGCCGGGCGTTCTCGCACTCGAAGACGTGCTGGTTGTGGAGAATGAATGGTTCGTAGAGATCAATAAGCTTTTCGGCGCGACCCAAATCGCGTTCGGCCTTGGCCAGCGGGGGCTTGCTGATGTGCAGAGAGGTTGCGGCTTTATTGATGCGCGAGACTACGGCCTTCTGCATGGGGATAGAGAGGCGCTCGTAGCGCTGCTTGGAAACGGGAATGGTCTCGAGCTTAACCTTCAGCCAGTGCTCGATGCCCTGCTGAGCGCGGTAATGCTTGCGGTGGGCCAAACCTGTCAGTTCGATGGACCGGCCCATATTCACGGGATTAATGGCGGAGGTGGCGAGCTGGTAGAGGCGGGCGTGGCGGCGCCGCAGCAGCGCCGCAGCGATCAGGGTCATGCCGCGGGTGACCATGTCGACGGGAATCACGTCGAGACATTTGCGCTCGTTGGAAGGCAATTGCCGGAAATTGGTGCCCAGAAGATAGGAGAGCGGACCGGAAGTGTTGATGCCCTCATTCCAACCGGTGAACGGGGTACGTTCCGAACTTTCGACGATGGATGGCCGGACAATGGCGATGGGGAGATCGCGGCCGTGCTTAGCCAAGATGGATTCGCCGAGGCTTTTCGTGAAGGTGTAGGTATTGGGCCAGCCGAGGTGCTGGGAACGCTTCATACCGGCGCGGACCAGGCGATTGCGGACCCAGCGCGCGCGGTTGCGTTTCAAAACGCCGTCGAGCTCGTCAGGGACAACGCTGGAGTCGTCACCGCCGCGGCCGAGCGCTTGGCGGCGCAGAGCTTTGCTGAGTTCCGCGCTTTCCGAGCGCTCTTCAATGCGGCACACCATTTCGCGCAGCGAAGCGACTTCCTTCTCAGAATCAAAATCGGGATGAGCGGCGGGATTGTAATTGACCCGCAGTTCCTCGATGACGCGGCCGTCCCGCATTCCCACTACATAGCAGGTGGAAAGATGCATGAGCGCGGCATGATCGCAAGCCCGCAGATACTGGACCAGATGAATGACGGAATCAACGTTGGAGGCGATGGCATCGCGCAGGTCGGGGTTGAAGTCGGTTAGCCCCGCGCTGTTGACGATTAAGTCCAAGGTGCGCGCCAGCCGAGTCTGAGTGTCCGAGTCCAAGCCTAACCCTGGAAGGCTGACGTCGCCCTCGACGACCTCGACCTTTTCCTTCAAGAAGGCGGCGAGACGCGCTCCATAGGATTCGTGCAAACGATCGAACGCGGGGGATTCTTCAACAATCTTCTCGAAGCGGCGCTGTGCGGAAGTGGTGCGATTGCGGCGAATGAGCAGGATGATTTTGCCAATCTCCGGAATCTTTTCCAGCAGGTCCACCAGCCATACTTTGCCGATGAATCCGGTGACACCGATCAGCAGCAGATGCTTGCCGGCGAGTGTTTCGCGGACCGGCAAACGGGCAACCCGGGGGGTGCTGCTGACCGAGTGCACGGGGACTTCGCTATCGTTTCGAGGACGCGGGACGGGAAGCAGGGCACGTTCGAGCAGTTCGGGGTGCTTTTCCCAGTCCAATTGCCACAGCAGTTTTTTCGTGGAGATATGTCCATCAACGGAACCACTGGCGAGCCAGGCAAACGGGCCGCGCGGGCGAATCACCGGGTCGAGCAGGCGGCCGGTGGTGACGCCATCGCGAAACTCCAGGCGGTTCGCCAGGATGGCTTCAGCGGAAAAGAACTCGGCCATGGGACGTAAGATGTGATCGAGCATCTGAGAGATGAGGACGACGCGCTGGCCGCCGCGCACCGCATCGATGATTTTTTCGACGGCTTCGCGGCGAATGCGGGGCTTCAGTTGATATTGGAAATACTCCTCGCCAAGCAGGTCCAGGCGATCGCGGCTGATTCCCCGAAGCACGCCATGAAGAAAGCGGGTAGCGAAGGACCTGCTGAGGAAATACATAGGAGGGCGGAGCAGGGTGACGCCCAACATGCCGCTTCGACGCACCCAGCGCTGCAGGAAGCTCTGGCTGTTCCAGTTGAAGAAGCCAATGCTGCGCAGGGCGCTGATTTCGAAAAGCGAGCCTTCGACGCGCCAGTAGGTTACGCCAGATACACGTTCCACACCGCTACGGTTCGATTTGGAGGCACTATCAGGCATATGACCGGCGAACTCGCTCGTTCTAAGGAAGCGATCCCCTGCTAACGCGCCGTTCCGGGTGGTCAGTATCCTCGGAATTGTCGAAGACCCGGGAGCCGGCTCCGGCCACAGGCGGTCGCACCGATGACCTTGCGCTGTGCGCGGCCGGACACATCGGATTATCAAATTATCATCCCCAACCGCTTCCCGCAACAAGCGCCTCGCCGCAGTACTGGGTCAGTTTCCGATTACCGGCAGGACATACCAGGAGTTTGCGCTAGAATTGCGTTCCAGACGTGCAACGAGCCTCAGGTCCGCAGCAGACGAAGCATTCCTGAATTCGCTGGAAAGCTGGCTTGACAGCCACGGCGAAGTGTTGATTTTGATCCGCTATTCCCGTGCTGCTGGGAATAAGGATTTCGAGTTTCACACGTCCTTCCTGTCACTGCGGCAGAGATTGCGTCAACTACCCTCAGAGACATGCGTAACTGCATTCCGCACTCCCCAGCTACAGCTGCGCGGCATTGTAAACGATGCGTTCATCCATAAATGTCTAAGTAGTATTCCAGAGGGTTCGGAGTATGCAGTCGTGGAGATGGTTCCGACAACCCCGCCCGGTCGGTTCTCATCTTTTGACTTTTCTGCTGGGGAATCGGTCTCCTCGTATAGCCCCTATCCAAGCGTCGGGGAGATTCCCCCTTCATAGTGGGAAGAAGGATCACGGTACCTGGGCGGGAGCGCAACTCAGAACCTGCTCAAAATGGAGGACGGTATGAAACGTGAGCGCGCCTTGCAGATCGTTTTGGTGTTGGTGGGCCTGTTTTATTCCTTTTGGGGCTACTTCCTGTTCGAGTTTCTCTGGCACTCCAGATGGCTCGAAGGACATAACGATGTCGTGCCGATGTTCCTCAGCCTGAACACGGTGCTTGGGGTCTTTCTGTTGCTGGCCGTCAAGAGACCGGTGAAGCATAGATCGCTGATCGCTTATGGGGCTTGGTCAAGCCTGGCCCACGCGTTCACGATGACAATCCAATCGGCGGAGGCAGTGGCGCACGGGACTCACAGGGATGATAGTCCCTGGGACATTGTGATCTTTGGCGTGATTGGAGTCGCACTACTCGTACTCCTTCCGGCAAAACAACCATCACCGGCGCCTGTCAGTTAGCCAGGCTTTTCCCAACGCTAGAGGACCTGGTCCACCGTCGCGCTGTGCCGAGATGCAAGAATGTTTCGGCGGAGAGCGGCGATTTGCTTCGCGGACGCACTTCTCGGACAAATTGGTTTTACTACGAACTTGGGCGGTAAGCAGACTGCTCGGGAGTTGACGCTGGAATTTCAAGTCGTGTACTTGTTAGTTGGAAACTGCCCTTTACTGCTCGGTGTCCAAAGAGCAGGGCTATTTGCGTGATGCGTGCTCGACTTCATCTTTGGGTGCTGTTGCTGATCTGTCCATTCGACTACGGACAGGTACCCGTCGCGCCCAACACTGATGCATCTTCCCAACCTCTGGCGATTCGCATTGGTACTCCTCCACAGTGGAAAAAACACTGCCTCCAAATAAGCGTCACGCGTGCGAATCGCTCGAAATTAGCCATTTTTTTGCCTTCGTTCGGTGGATTGCTCGTCTATTCCTCCGTGACGGACGCCTCAAACACTCTTGGGCAAGGGAGCGGAGTAGCGTGGTTCCTTGTCGAGGGAATGAGTGACATCATCGACCGCAGCGTCTCGCGCCTCGCGCCGGGCCGGGCGAAGCGGGATACCTATTGCATTGCAGACGCTTTTCCCGTTGTTGATTCAGAGAGGAAGGTCAGGCGACAAGTTCGGCTTCAAGGAACTCTCCGCATTTATGCCAATTATTTTCGAGAAGCACCTGATTGGCAGATAAGCAAGCAGCAACGCGAAGAAATGGCGCAGACTCCTCCGTCACAGTGGAAGAACTATGATAGATGGAACGGTGGCCGAGTCATGATCGAAATTCCAATCCCGTGCCCTACGGATGCCAACAAGCCAGATTGCACAATTCCTCCACCTCTTTTTCAGGGCGAACACGTCGTCCCTATCCCTGATGTTGGGGAGTAAAATCCGACTTGTTCCTGGTAAACGGGGTGCATTCAATAGGTCGATGCAACACCATCGGATGTAAGTCTGCTCTGAAAAGGTGGTGTTGCTATGAGATCAGGGAGGTTGGGGCTTTCTGCGATCGACAAGCGTGAGATTTGGAGTCGATGGAAAGCCGGACAGACGCTGCATGAGATCGGGCGGGCCTACGGCAAGTGTCACAACACCATTCGCGCCGTGTTGCTGCCTCGTGGCGGCATTCCTCCTCTGGCTCGTCGTCGCTCGCGGCTAGCGTAGCGCTCACATTCGCTGAGCGAGAGGACATTTCGCGAGGGATGGCTTCCGGTTCATCCATTCGTGAGATCGCCAGTTGCCTCCAGCGAGCTGCGTCGACGGTGAGTCGGGAAATCGCGCGCCATGGTGGCCGACCTGGCTCTTTTTATAGGACCTTTCCGGGTTTGCAGACTTCCCAGGCACGTTCGATTACTTCCTATCTGCCCGTCACACCAGAGGAACGGTTTTTTTGGCATCCGGCCACTGCCCTGGGCCCATTAGGCGTGTTTCTGAAATTAACTGGAGTCACCTCGCGTTCACCGACAGTCATATCCGGTACATTGATAGAGTGACGAACAGTAGCTAAAGACCCTCGCTGGAACTACGTCAGTCGTATAGTTTTGGGCTGGACACGTCCTGTCGCATGGTTATTGAGAAAGGATCGTGGATCACCTCACCCCCACCCGGAACCTCATCCAGTGCCTTCTCTTTCAGTTGTTGCGTTTTTTCTTCGACACCCTTCTTTTTGTCAACCATTGGTTCCTTGTTCTCGTCGCTCATTTCTCGTCTCCTTGTTTCACTTAACATAGGTCGTTCGCTGACAGTCGCAGACTCTATCCGAACCCTCTTTGCTCTATCCGCTCAGTTAGATGGGAGCATCTGAGCACTCCGACTGGTCTGTGGAGTTGTCCGGCGCCGCTGCGGCGATGTCCTGGTTAACGACTTACTAGGCGTTGTGGCGGGTTCGATCAATACTGGAACTCGAAGTCCCTGGTAGTTTTTTCTGTCTTCCTGTCGTCTTTTGCCCGCCGTTTCCGATTACTTCAGCAGAGGGCGGAATTCTACGCAACACCGACGGAGTTGGCGGAGGGGGCCAATCAGGTTCCTAAGTCTCCCGGTGCCTCGGCTCCTACCCTGGAACGTCTACTTATAGTCGGCTCCGAACTCTGGACAGCCCATGACCGAACAAATAGCAAAGGAGTCGGCCATGCAAGGAATAAGCCATGAAGAGCCAAGCAGCGGCAAAGAGAAAGCTCGTGATTTTAGGAATCGTGAACCTTGTATTCCTTGTTGGATGCGGGGGCGGCACGAGTAAGTCATTGACTAATCAGCCCGCATCCAGCGAATCTAATCCCACCCCAACAATCACGACAATCTTGCCGACCAGTACCGTGGCTGGTGGTGCGGCTCTCACGCTCACCATCAATGGGGCTAATTTCGTCGCAGGCTCTATGGTCAACTTCGGAGGGTCGGCGCCCGCCACCACGTTTGTCAACTCCACGCAATTGACTGCGACCATCGCTGCTGGCAGCATCGCCTCAACCGGCACGATCGCCGTGACCGTGACCAACCCCGCGCCCGGCGGTGGCACGTCCAATCCGGTGGATTTCTCCGTCACCAGCGGCGGCGCTAACGTCCCGTCGATCAGTTCTATCTTTCCAAGCTGCGCGCCCGCAGGAGATACAGTAGATAATCAGTTGACGGTCGTTGGGGAATATTTTGTGCCCAGTTCAGTCGTGCGCTGGAACGGCACCGACCTGCCGACCGCTAGTAATGGGTCCATTAACGGACTCGTTGCTCAGATTCCAGCGAGCGACATTGCCGCAGCCGGGACAGCCGCGATCACAGTCTTCAATTCTGGGCCCGGCGGGGGTAGCTCGAACTCGTTGACGTTCACCATCACGCCAGGAGCAGTTAATCCGCAGTCAATCGCTGTGGACCCTGCCGGAAAGTTTGCCTATGTGGCGAGTCAGGGCTGCAGTGGCGGCAGTGGTGGCTACGTGTCCACATACACGATCAACCCCACCACCGGGGCCCTGGCGTCCATCGGACCACCCGTGCCCACAAATGACGTAGGCACCGACTCCGTCACCATAGATCCGCTCGGCAAGTTCGCTTACGTAGCCAATGAGGGGCAGTATGCGACTGATGGCAGCGTCTCGGCGTACAGCATCGATCCAACGACCGGGGCCCTAACGTCGACGTCAGGCGGGATAAGCGGAAACAGTCCGGGGTTTTGCTGTTTCACTGCGGTGGCGGTGCATCCATCGGACAAGTTCGCTTATGTGGCGAATGGAGACTCCACTCCCCGCAGCGTCTCGATGTACACCATCAACGGCGCTAACGGGGCCTTGAAGTACTTTGGGACCATCGCCGCAGAAGGCTTTCCGACCTCGGTGGCCGTGGATCCGTCTGGACAGTTCGTTTATGTGGCGGCGGAGACAGACTCCGGCACGCCGGGACCGGGCAGCGTGTCCATGTACGCGATCAACGCCACGACCGGGGACTTAACCTCCCTTGGAACTATAGCCACAGGAACGATGATTGCAGAGTCAAGCTCTAACTCCATAGTCGTGGATGCGGCCGGTGCGTTCGCCTACGTGACGAATTCCGGCTCGAACAACGTATCGATGTACAGCATCAATGCCACCACAGGGGTCTTGACGTCAGGCGGGTTGATAGATGCAGGAACAACTCCTTTATCCGTGGCCGTGGATCCTACCGGCAAGTTCGCCTATGTAACGAATTTCGGCTCGAACGACGTCTCGATGTACACCATCAACGCGGCCACAGGGGCCTTAACGTCCATTGGAACAATAGCCGCAGGATCGAATCCTACCTCGATAGCCATTCATCCGTCCGGCAAGTTCGCCTATGTGACGAATTCCGGCTCGAACAGCGTCTCGATGTACAGCATTGATGGTTCCACCGGGACTTTGTCGCTCATAGGGACAATAGGCACATGATTGGCTCGGCGATTGACGGCGCGTCCTACGAACGGCCAGGTGCCACGGCCATGTCGTTCGCGGGTGATTTGTCGATCGCCATACTCCCCAAAGGCGACTACCTGGTTAACGCTAGAGTTTTATCGGACGTGCATTCACGCGTGGGCGTAGATGTGGCCGAGGTGCTCTGCGCACGTTCGATAAAACCGTTTGAGGGTGGCCGCTGGCGGTTGCGGCGGACGCGGGCTGACGGCAGACCCCA
>DASPVD010000061.1:0-67876 GCA_035622555.1 Candidatus Eremiobacteraceae bacterium
TGGGTCCGCTCTGCGAATACTCGAGATTGAACTTCTTAGGTAAGCCTGTCTCGGCGTGGCGAGGGTCTTGGCTTCTTGTGGAGTAGTAATCGAACAGGGCTTGACTGGCACCCGTGGCAAACACAATCAGCCGTTTTTGTCCGGGAATACCGTTCAAATATTCCGTCATCCCCCGCCAATCCTCTGTCTGGTGGTACTTGAAGAAGCCGATCAGGGAAATCGTGCTCCCTAACAAAACGGCGGCTGCGAGCGCCCCGGACAATCTCCTCTTAATGCCCGTGTGGTATGCAACTGAGCAGCTGATTAGAATCAATACAACTGCGGAGGACGCTATGAAGGTACGGTCCAAAAACACTGAAGTTGAACGTAGACTGTAGAAGAATGCCAGCAGAACAGGACCCAGAGAGTAACATAGCAGCGCAACCGCTTTTCGCCGCCCCCAGGGCGCTACTTTCCAGAGTGTGAACCCGACGCATGGCACCAGCGGAAGCATTAAAGCAAGAGTGAATGCCCGCGCATGGCTGAAGGGCCAGACGGGCAGCATTAAGTAGAACACCTTATAGATATAGAAAAAATCTAACCCAGAAAGTTTAAAGATTATGTCAGCCAAGTCCCTTGGTGTGGGCTTGGGTACCCAGAAGAAACTCGCCACTGCCCTCGTCTGCATGACCAAACTGGGAAACCACGGTAGATAGATCAGCAGCACCAGCGTGCCACACAGCAGCCCGTCCCGGACCCGCCGCCCGAGTGAGTGTCCCGATGGATAGAGAAGCCACGCCAGCACCAGTCCTGGCATGTAGAACCACATCATGTTGTGGGTGTATAGACCGGCCGCCAAGGCCATCACCAGGCCCACAAAGGATACCAGGGTGCCCTGATCTAGGAATTTGATTAGGCAATATAAGCTTGCGATCGAGCAAAACGCCAGCAGCGCGTAAAATCTCGCTTCCTTGGCATAGTGAACTTGGAACACGCACACTGCGTAAAGCCAGAGAGCCAAAACGGCCGTCTTTTTCTGAAGAACCTGTTTGGCCAGCCCAAAGAACAATGGAATGGAAACCGTCGCAAAGAATGCTGACATCCCCCTTAGAGCGGTCTCTGAGATGCCAAACAGTCGGGTCCAGAAGTGCACAAGCCAGTAATAAAGAGGCGGCGAGGTATCCTCCCTTAGGCGTTCCCAGATATCCCTGGGCGAAAACTGCGAGAGCCATAAGGTGTAGCCTTCGTCAAACCAAAGGCTGTGTGCGGCGAGCCCGTACCAACGCACGGCCGCAGCGACGACCACAGCAATAACGACCAGGGCCGCAAATAGGAATTGGCCCTTTTCTGCCGCAAGCAGCCCGGACAGCCCTTTTCCTCCGAATTGAGCCGCTCCCTCCACCCTTCCGGTATTGTCTAGATGTCCATATCCAACTGACCTGGATTTCAGAATTCTGTCCCCCAACCTCCATGCCCCGTGTTTCTGGATCTGATCTTCACTGCTCCTAAATCTAGCGTGCCGTTCCCGCATTACGATGACGTATCCTGGTGCACCTGGTTTTACTAGCACGACGCGCCCTTCTTCGGAGAGAACTATCGAGAACCAATTAATGCCGAATCTATCGGAATCCGATTCCTAAGTTCAATTAATTCGCATCAAGTAAGAAACAGAATTCCAAGTTAGAAAGGGCAGACCAAGTAAGTCATCAATCTCAATGCCCTGCCGAACCCGAGAACTCGCGACCACAATAATAGCACCGCGAATACCTTTCTCCTGCCGCGCCTAGCGTAGTCGCTGGGTCAACATTCTCAACACAGGAGGGTTTCCGGCGATTCAACAAGTCGAAGATACACTTGGTGTACAATTTTTCCATGAAAGCTCCTGCCTTAATAAAAAGACATTCCACCAAAGGTGTACGCCAAGCTTGCCGCGACTTGTGGACGGAGCTTAAGATCCAGCGTCGGCACTTTTCTTCTGTGCGCAAAGCCAAACGACTCCAAAACTCAGCGGATCTGAAGCTACATCTCGGGTGTGGACCTTGCATCAAGCCCGGCTGGGTGAATGTCGACACCTTTGCCGTTCAAGCTGATTTACAGTTGGATTTGCGCGAAAGATTCCCATTCCCTGACGCTTGCGCCTCCTTTGTCTTTTCCGAACATTTCTTCGAACATTTGGAATATCCGAACCCCGCCATCGATTTCCTCAAGGAATGCTGGCGCGTCTTGCAACCCAGCGGAACTTTGAGCCTTGGAGTCCCGGACACGGAGTGGCCTATTCTTTCCTACGCAAACGGCGATCCTACATACTTCAGCTTGGCCCGTGCACGCTTCCATCCTGCTTGGTGCAACACGCGAATGCACAATCTGAACTATCATTTCCGCCAGGGTCGGGAGCACAAGTACGCCTACGATTTCGAAACCCTGAAGCAAATCTTGGAAAGCGCTGGCTTCATTTCTATAGCGAGACGCTCGTTTGTTCCGGCCTTGGATTCCGACGCCCGCAGAGTCGATTCTCTGCCCCGCAACAGTGCTGGCCTTTATGTCAACGCTCTGAAGCCGCAACTCAGTTCCTAGTTCCTCCGCTTTGGCTTTGCTATGACTTCACGGTAAGTTTCGCTCTTTTGGGAACGTCGCGCTTTCACGTATGATTGATCCACTGATGAACATACGCAAAGCAGTCATCACCGCCGCCGGACAAAACCAGCGCACCCTGCCACTCCAGACGCTTATTGATCGTGATGGAACTCAGAAATCTGTCCTTCGCATCCTAATCGATGAGGTGTTGGAATCTGGCATCGAAGAGATTTGTGTTGTACTTTGCCCGGGTGACGAAACCATCTATGCTAAAGCCGCCGGTGAACAAAGCGGGCACCTTCGGTTTCTTCCGCAAACCGAATCCTTGGGGTACGGTCACGCCATCTACTGCGCCAGGGAATTCATCGGGCATGGCGCGTTCCTGCACTTGGTCGGCGATCACGTCTACGTCGGTAGCGAAGGCGGATGCGCCAAGCGCCTCGTGGCCATAGCCCAGGCAGAGGCCTGTTCAGTCTCAGCCGTGCAACCTACACGCGAAGGCTTGTTGAGTCATTTCGGCGCCGTAGGCGGGCAACGCTTTCACGGGCGCGCAGGCCTTTACCGGGTCGAGACTGTCATCGAGAAGCCCACGCCGACTGAAGCCGAACAACTGCTCACCGTTGCCGGTCTTCGCGCGGGCCACTACCTGTGCTTCTTCGGGATGCATGTGTTGACCCCGGCAGTCATGGAGATCCTGGGGCGTCAGCTGGGCGAGCTGGGTCGCCAAGCCACTCTCTCCAGCGCGCTCGCTGAATTGGCCGCCCAAGAACAGTACCTAGCAGTTCAGATCGCCGGGCATCGCTACGACTTAGGTGCAAAGTACGGGCAGCTAATCGCACAGCTGGCGCTGGCACTGAGTGGCCGCGAGAGCAACGAAATCCTTGCACAGCTCGTTGAGCTGCTAGCACAACGGACCATGCAAGGGACCGCGAACTGAGGTCCAGTGATGAGCCACCTCGTGGGTATCATCACCGCCCGAGACCCGAACATCCGCGACCAGGCACTCGACGCCTTTTGCCGTTCCGCCAGCCTCACCAGCTTGCTTGCCGACTGCGAAGCACTCGACCGCTTCCGGCGGATTAGCGATAACCTCTACGAACGTGTTCGCGCCCAGTTTTTCCTCTACGCCATCCACCGTTTCTATCTTTCCTATGTGCCGGGGATACGTGCTTCCGGCCTGATTCCGTTCTCGGCGCGTGAGAGCTTGCTAAAGCGTCGGTTTGCCGAAGCGATTGACATTCTGCTGCGCTCTCAGAGCGCAGACGGACCAAGTGGTGCGCTCTCAAGCGGCCTGGCGGCGGCGTATCGCGGCCTCGGCTTCCAAACGCTCGCCAACCAGGTTCGCCGCAGCGTGCTCTCAGTGCGCGGGAATCGATGGCTCGCACGCGTCGGGCACCCGGCGGACTATCCGTTGACCGTTCGACGCGAGCTACTGACACCGGATGCAGGCCTATATCCGATCTTATGTGAAGCCACACCGGTTCGCATGGATCTCAGCCACAGCGCATGGAGCGACATCTTCTTTCTAGGCATGGATTTTCCCCAGGGCGCGCGGGTGCTGAATGTATCGATCAATCTCGGTGTTCGCGGCGCCCGCAACGGCCAGCCCAAGCCCCCGGTCGAAGCGTACTTTCGCGTGATTGAAGAACCTGTTCTGCGCTTAGTCAGTGTGGATCTGGGGATTGCCGCGGACATCTCCACATTCGCGGAGGTTTTCGATTTCTCACGCGACTATTTGGGATTGCTCAAGGCTGCGGTCATTGCCTCGGGCATCGTGCCCCAGGCGATGGAGGGCACCCAGGAGCCGTTCGCGGACCTGCTGAGCCGACTCACAGGCGCGCCTGGCCACGGCATTGAGATTGTCAGTCGGGTCAATGATATTCCCAAAGGATCACGGCTCGCGGTCTCGACGAGCCTGCTGGCTTGCTTGATCTCGGCGTCAATGCGGGCCACAGGCCAGGTCCGCAGCTTGTCCGGCCCTTTAACCGAATTCGACCGGCGGACGGTGGTCGCCCGAGCAATCCTCGGGGAGTGGCTCGCAGGTTCCGGCGGTGGCTGGCAGGATTCGGGAGGTTTATGGCCAGGCATCAAACTGATTGAGGGTGTACCAGCGTCGGAAGGTGATCCAGAGTTTGGCATCAGTCGCGGTTGCTTGCTGCCCCATCACCGCGTCCTCTCCGGTGCCGAAGTATCCCCGCAGGCCCGCCGACAGCTCGAAGAAAGCCTGGTTTTGGTGCACGGTGGCATGGCCCAGGATGTTGGCCCCGTCCTCGAAATGGTTACCGAGAGGTATCTGTTGCGGTCGGAGAGAGAATGGCAGGCGCGCCTCGAGGCCATGAAGATCTTTGACCAAATTGTGGTGCTGCTGAAGCAAGGCCGTGTCGAGTCCATCGGCCAGGCCACCGAGCGCAACTTCCTTGGCCCTATTCAGACTATCATCCCGTGGGCCGCAAACGCGTACACCGAGGCGCTGATTCAGAACGTCCAAGCCGACTTCCACCGGGATTTCCAAGGCTTCTGGATGTTGGGGGGAATGGCTGGCGGCGGCATGGCGTTTCTGTTCGATCCGCTGGTGAAGGCCCGTGCCCAAGAGCGTCTGCAGACGGTAATGGACGAAACCAAACAGCGACTGGAGAGCGCTGTGGCCTTTGCCATGGAGCCTGTGGTCTACGACTTCACCATCAATGAATGCGGGAGTTGGGCGGACTTCCGCCGCGGAGTTGGCACGCTGATGCCTCCCGGGTATTACAGCTTGACGGTCCCGGCGCTGCTACGAACTGCGTCCAGGAACATTGTTCCGGCCAAGCGCGCTGAACTCGAGCAGTTCGCCCAAGCGTGCCGCGACACACCGACGCTAGCGAGTACTGTTCAGGAGCTTTTTGACCATCTCATGCCTAGCGCCGGCCTTGACGGAACGGATCAGCACCGAAGCCTCCGACGGTTGCTTGCGGAACATGGATTTGACGCTGTGCAGCACGAGCAAATCCGCGCCGATCTTCGGGCAGGGCGGATCGGGCTGGCCAAGAACCGTCTTCCCGCGAGCACTCACATCACCGACGTCGCCGCCGGTGATGTGTGCGACGCATCGAATGGTTTGCCGGAACGGTACCGAGCGACCGGGATGGACGCACTGAGAGCCGGCACGGTGGCTGTAGTTTCCCTGGCTGGTGGCGTGGGTAGTCGCTGGACTCGCGGGGCCGGAGTTGTCAAAGCCCTCGATCCGTTTGTCAAGCTCGCGGGTCGGTACCGCAATTTCATCGAGATTCATCTGGCCAAGAGTCGCCGCACCAGCCGTACAACAGGCACTGATTTGCCCCATGTGATTACAACTAGCTACTTGACTCACGGGCCCATCGAGGCGCATTTGACGGCCAAAAACAACTATGGCTATCCTGGCACGCTTCTCCTCTCTCAGGGCCGGGCCATTGGGCTGCGCATGATTCCCACCACCCGTGATTTGCGTTTTTCCTGGGAAGAAATGCCACAGCAGTTGCTGGATGAGCAGGCGCAGAAAGTCCGGGAAAGCCTGCATTCCGCGCTGATTCATTGGGTCGAGACGGCCGGCGAAGCTTGTGATTACTCGGACAACCTGCCGATGCAGTGTTTGCACCCTGTCGGCCATTGGTACGAAGTCCCGAATATGCTGCGCAATGGCATACTGTTGGACCTCCTCAGAGTGCGGCCGGGATTAAAGTACTTGTTGCTGCATAACATCGACACACTCGGCGCGGATGTTGACCCCGCGCTCCTGGGACTTCACATCCACGGGCATGCAGCTCTGACGACGGAACTGATTGTGCGCCATCTCGAAGATCGCGGTGGAGGACTGGCCAGAGTAGATGGCCGCCTCCGATTGGTCGAAGGGCTTGCACTACCAAGCGAAGAGATCGAGTCCGCCCTCTCTTACTACAGTTCCATGACCATGTGGATCGATATTGACCTGCTGCTTGAGGCCTTTGCACTTACGCGCGCTGATCTGCAGAACGACGATCGAGTTTCACAAGCTGTGGCAACGTTTGCTGCCCGCATGCCCACCTACATAACCCTCAAAGACGTGAAGAAGCGCTGGGGCAAGGGGCAAGAGGACATCTTGCCTGTTGCTCAGTTCGAAAAACTGTGGGGCGACATGACCGCCCTGCCTGAGTTGCGCTGTCAATACGTGCTCGTGCGGCGCGAGCGCGGCCAACAACTGAAGGAGCCAGCTCAATTGGACGGTTGGTTCAGAGATGGCTCGGCCGCCTACCTCGAGTCGCTCTGTGAGTGGTAGGGCTAATTCATCACCCCGCGCTGAAAACAGAGCGGCACCCACTTTCTCCCGTTATGCTATCAACCGGCCGGCTCAATTATATGATTGAGCAAATGCAGCCACTGGGACGCGTCGAGCACGAAAACCGGCCTCAACGGCTTTTCACGCCTTCTTCCCTGAAATTCACCGGCGTTGCCCAAGGCGCCGGTCCGACAATCCAAGCTCGACAGATTCGTCGGGCTCCGTTCTATTTGCGACCCTTCCCTGATCAAGGGTCTCCAATATCTCCACTCAATGGGTTGGCTAAACCACATGATGCTCGGTAACTTGACGGCGGAGTAGGCCGGTACCGAAACCACTTTACTAGCCACGTCCCACTCGCCGCCTGGCATTCTTCAGTAAGTCCTTTCAGTCCACCTGCCGAACCTGCATCAACTGCTTGCTGGTCAGTGCCTGCTCCGTCATGACTGCGGCTTTCCCTCAAGAACTTGATCAGTTTCCGCGCCTCGCTGATGCTCATCGGAACTCGGGGTAATAGAGCACCCGTAGTACTCACCGGTACTTGCGTTCTATTTACGATAATTACCGGCACCCTTAGTCTGTCATGTATTGAAATCACACATCTTATTTCGCGGTGCACGGGGTTCATGCGCCTAAAGAAGCTATTGACCACAGAGGGTGTCAACGCGAACGGTGCATCTACATCGGCCCAGCAGCCTTACACTGGCATGCGCTTTCCCGCCCTCGACGGGCTGAGAGGGCTGGCGGCATTGGGTGTAGCCGTTTTTCATTACATGATCGGGCCTTCCTTCAAGCTGCCTTGGCTTGCCCGGACACTTAGACTTTGTTCGCGGAGCCCCTTATCCATCGAAACCTTCTTTGTCTTGTCGGGCTTCCTGATCGGCGGCATACTCCTTCGGCTGAAAGACGCACCCGACTATTACCGGGCATTCTATACCCGGCGTGCCCTGCGCATTTGGCCCCTGTATTACCTTTGGGTTGGTTTGTACTGTGTTTTCTTCCTGGCCACGCATTCCGCAGCACCACCGGGCATGACCCGGACATTCTACCTTTCGTCATTCCTCTTGTTCTTCCAAAGCTTCTATCCGGCCATTCTCACGAGTAGCATCATGCTCCTACCAACGTGGTCGCTCGTTGCCGAGGAGCATTTTTATGTGCTCATCCCCGTTGTAGTCCGGCATTTCAGTTCCCGTGGTTTAGCTCGGGTACTGATCGGAATCCTGATTGCCGTGCCGCTCTGTCGCCTCGGGTTTTTCAAATTCATCGGCCACGAGAGTGAGTGGGCTGATATGGTTGCCAGATACTGGCCGACCTTCCAGGCCGATGCGCTGGCAATGGGCGTTCTGTTCGCCATCGCCTGGGAGTCGCAGAAGGTGCGGGACTGGTTGCGCCGCCACCGGGCGCTTTTTGGATGGGGTATGTTTGCCGGTTCCGGCCTGGCCATCCTTTTGGGATGCCTGCGCGATGCCCATACACCTCACTCTCGCTTGCTTGAGGCCACCTTCGGCAGGAGCGCCCAGGAACTCGGCTGTCTGGCCCTGATTGTCTACCTCGTCTGCCATCCCGGCGGGGCAGTCGGCCGCTTTCTTTCTTCCAAGACACTGCGGGACTTCGGAAAGATCAGTTACTGCATCTACCTCATCCATTCGGGGGTCCTGTGGATGATTTTCCGCTTCCTCTTGCACAAGAGAGTTGGCGAGAATTTATGGTTGGATCTCTTGGTCGCGCCCGTTGCGCTGTTCGTGACCGTGGCAATGGCCAAAATTTCCTGGATTTACTTTGAACGTCCGCTGCTCCAGTGGGCTCGTGGGGTGCCACAACCTTCGTGTGTTCTGCCTGTCAGCGCATCAGTCCCGGCTTCATCCTAGAGGTTGATGATCCATAGGTAATGCGTTCTTGGCCGTCCTCTATTCGTAGGAGGGCTGTGCAAAACTTCTAAATGCCGCCTCTGGTTCGCTTACGAGCCGAGCGCGCTGCTTACCGACCCCCAACTACTCTAACACCACATATAGATAGGGCTCACTATACTCTGATGCCACCTAACTTAGCGCGAACGGTTATCGACTGTTACTTCCTGAAAACGCCAACATTAAAACTCCGATGTTTATGCGGCTTTTCGATGGCCGTTTTTCCGAGTCCTAACCGGCACAACATATCCATGTCTGGCATGATCTAGTGCCTACAGCAGGCTCGCCCCATTGCAGGCTCAAGATTGGACCGGCGATCACTGCGACGTTGGTGTTTGAGCGATAAGCAAAAAAAGCGCGACCATCCCAAGGTCTGCACCGCGGAACCGCACAGCTGCTAATTTTCGGCGTCTGTCAACGTAACGGTTTCGGCTTTCCCAGGGAATCGCTGCCCTCTCTGTGCCATCGAAATACCGTAATTCCTGTGCCGCGTAAGTCGATAGCTACATCGAGGCGTTCCGCCCTTGGATGCGGAATTCCGTTTGTGACCCAATCATGATAGTAGTCCGTATATTTTTCGCCCTGCCGCAGAATCACATAGTCGACCTTGGCAGCATCGAGGAACCGAAGCGCCAGGTTGCTATCACAGTACGGAAAACCTAACCATTGCGCATTGGCGTGAAACGCCAAGGGCGTATAGCGATCCATGATCGTAACCTGCCCCTTTTGCTGTTGCCCGATCCACACGCCTAATTCCTTTACGCGCTGCGTGGCTGGCGAACTTTGTCGAAACTCCCATATGGACCACAGGCCTTTTATGGGATACACGAGGATGACTACGCCTAGGAGACCAGGCACCATCCATTTCGCGATGGGCGGACTGATCCAACGCCAGCCAACAACCTGTAGGGACGCTTTCGTCCATAAAGCGACACCCACCAAACCGTTGGCTGCCCAGATCAGCAGAAAGGGTAACAGCACAAAGTAGAACCTCGCCATGTACCAGGTAACCAAAAGCATTGCTCCGATCACCGCACAGGGGACTAGCAGCACATACACGTAGCTGGAGAGGAGCCGTCGTTTCCATGGCCGACGAAGTATGCCCAGAAACGCCAATGCGAATAGAAATGGTGATCCCATCCACCTGGTCGACAGTGTTTCCATCACAAGCGGAATATTTTTTCGTATTGCCCTCTTCTGGATGCGGGCCAACTCTCTGAAAGATATCCGGGTGTCCCGCGCAACGTCGGCTTGAGGGCGGTTGGCCGTTCCCGTTCTCTGCAGACTTGCATCGATGGAATGCAGCGCCCATTCATCCGGGTTGGCCTCGTTATTCTTTTCGCCAATCGCGGTGCGAATCTCCTCTGCATAAATGAGCGGGCTTTTTCCTTCTAACCGGAGCTGACCGGTAGCTCTATATAGATAGATAATTTCCGGCAACGCGACCACCAGGAAGACCGCAAGAGCCGCGGCGATGCGTTTGCCCCGGTCGGTCCAAGAGTTTCCGGTAAAGCACATCGCAACAAACAAGGCGATCAGCAATGGGGAGACAGCTTCCTGCCGCGTCAGATACGCGAGACCAAAGAGGCCTCCCACTAAACAGAAGCGGACGATCGTGGGACGATCCAGGGCGCAAAGCACCACATACACTGCCGTTAGGAGGAGGGTGATGTACGGCGCCTCCGCCAGCACGGAGAACGATAACTTCACCAACACCGGGTAACCCATTGCCAAGACCGCGGCCACGTATCCGATACGGCGATCAAATAGCCGCGCGGCAATTCCAAACACCGGGAGCGGCAACAGCGATCCGAGAACAAGACATACGATTCGCCCGGCCCACTCATAGTTCGGTGTCACCAATGACGCCGCGGCGATCAGCAATGGGAACAAGGGTGGGAACGAAAGTTGCAGACCTGGGCTGGTCATCCCGACATAACCAACGCCAGCTCGCAGGTTCTGGGCAATTCTAGCGTACTCCGTGCCTTCCGAATCAATAGCGCCGATTCCCCAATGGGCGAACGCGGCCAAACGCACTGCCAGGCTGGCAAAGGCCATCAGCACCAGCAAGAGCGTGGGATTACGCCACGCCTGGACGTGGCGGCTTCCTTCAGTCGCGCTCAAATTCAGTTCGGTTGTTGAACTGGAATCGGTGGCCATGGACGCCATCCTTGTCACTCCTCGCAACCGCGGGAAGGCTAACAGGGCCCATTGTAGACTTGTTGGCTACCAAAACGAGTTTATTAGCGCAGACTCTAACAACAGCTGGCCAGGCTCGTAAACATGCGTGCTGCGAATGCGTTACCTGTGAGAACCCTTCGCTTCTGGCAGCAACGCCGCTGCGTCTTTCGCGTGCAACGATCTCCCGTCCAAAGAGAACTGGGATGGACTACGACCATCAGCCCATCTCTGGAACTGATGGGGCTGCTGATCACGCTGCAGTGGGGTGTGCTTCGTGTCCGCTAAGAGATATTCCACCGACCGGTGGTTTCGTCAACTGGAGTGGGGCTGTCTTGCGGATGAGCAAGCGATCGCGCAGCTTCAGGAATGGCAACTCGACCAATGAAAAGGTCACAAAGGCAAGCACCAGCGTAGCGGTACCCCAAAGGACAAAAGCCGAAATGTAGGAGACGAACCCATTTCCGAAAAGCCGAACATAATACGGCATGACATGCTTCAAGAGACCGGGATGGAGGAGGTAAACACCAAAAGACAACCGCGACACGATGTAGAAAACCTTGGAGCGAAGCGGAGATGGAAGTTGGATGCGCAGGAGCAACAAGGTTAGCGTGCCGTAAGAAATGGCCACGATGGAGTAGAGAGGGGTCAGCCCGGTGTGGTACCAGAGGCCAAAGCCGAACAGAAACACCAGTAGGAGAGCGGCATCGACTAAGCGGCTTTTGGGAAGAAGATTGGGGGTCCAAATCAGAATCCAAGAAATCAGCACACCGATAGCCAAGCTGTCAGAGTGTGTATGAAAAAAGTAGTAGACGGCGTCCAATCTGGACCTGGAGCCGACGACACCCTGCAAGGCGAAATGGCGGATGACGGGAAGGGATACGAACCACATCAAGATGAGACCTGGTAGAGATTTCTTTGGCAGAAACTTGGCTCCCACCATTAACAGAATGGGGATGAGCAAATAAAACTGTTCTTCAAGACAGAGCGACCAGCCACCACCTACTTCATGGGTCGGACGATGAAAATATTGATAATAGTTCGCCAGGAAAGTAGCATCCAGCCAGAGGTTTGGCCGTTTGAAACCAAGAAACAGACGCTCGGCCAGCAAAAACAGGATCAGGAAATAATACAGAGGCCAGATGCGCAGACCGCGGCGCAAAATGAATCGTCCGACCTTGACGGTGCCGCTGCTCCGAAGCTCCTTCCACAACTGCGTGCCGATTAGAAAACCGCTGAGTATACAGAACAGATCCACTCCACTCCAACCAAAGCGAACAAAAGGCGACTTTAAGGCTAGCGTCGCGTGCTGGCACCAGGTTTGCAAGTGGTAAACGAGAACGAGCGAGACGGCGAAACAGCGCAGCACGTCTAGGCAGGGGCGATTTCCGGGGGGTGGTTGCCGAAGATCCTGAAACCCATCACAAAGCAGGGTCCACGGCTTGACAGCTAAACTGTAGAACAAGTTCATCGTGGTCTCGTTGCGGAGTAGAATCTGCGGGCTGGTGCCGAAGAACTACGCCTTTCGACCATGGGTAATTAGTGAGAGCACGTTTGTAGCCAAATTGTGGTCCTGATTTGGTTTCTTATCTTCTAGTTAGAAAGCATTGTGGTCTCGGGCAGCAAATCCGTACTCATAATCGGCTAGTCGGTTCCTCCATGTGGAAGAGCAAACGCTCGAGCGGGCCAGGGCTGCAGCTAGGCGTTATCGTGTGGGAAAACGCAGTTGCTCGGGAATGGACGGAAAATCGCGCCGCGCCCGTTTTCGAGTTGGCTGCAAGTGCTTGAATTGGGGGAGGTAAGTGGCGCGCCCTGAGAGATTCGAACTCCTGACCTTCTGGTTTGTAGGCAGAAGCTAAGCAGATCAAGGCACGTGCCTGAACTCGCTGCTCGTGAGCCTTTTTTGCGAATCAGAGTTCTCGGATTCGTCGTTGCCTTGCCTAAATGAGACAGGCAGTCAAAAACGACCCCTGAGGAATCACTGACCGAACCTTCGCGGATTACGTCCGATGCTCAAATCTAATCAGACGGCAGATCAGAGGTCAGACAGATGTCACTGCCTAGACAATTCTGCCGCCCTCCCTATCAGTTGCGTCTAGCGCGATCACTGAATAGTGACATCAACCGAAGAATAATGGCTCACCGGCCCGGTCGTGCCTTGAATCCGTGCCTGAGCCGAGCCCGTGCCCACGACATTGATTGTCGATGATCGCGACGCTCGATTGTTGGCGTCCCCGCTGTACTGCGCATAGATTTCATGCGTTCCTGGTGCGAGCAAGGCAACCTGTGCCGTTGCTGTGCCGTTCACCAGTGTTACTGGTGCCGCGAGGGCGCCATCGTTGCCGTTCTCCCAAAAATTGACCGTGCCTATAACTGCTTTTGAGGATGTCACCGTTGCGGTGACTGTGAGCGATGGAGTGTCTCCGGCTGGAATTTTAGTGGCTGACGCCGTAATCGCAACCTTCGTGGGTACAGGATTGCTCTCTTCACCCTCACCGTCTCCTCCACAACCAAACGCCAGCGCCACCACACAACTGGCAGCAAGACTCAGCGCCACACGGTAGCTCCGCTTGTGTGCGGACATTAACCACAGAAGCATCAGCAGCGCCGCGCAAACACAGCTCCCCGCGACTCTCCAGGTCTCTGGCTTGGAAACCCATATCATCTCTCTACGCCGCAGCGCGCTTGCCGTTCCAGAGCTCGATGGTCCAAGCGGAGTCAGCGTTACGGTTGCTGTCCCCGGAGCATTGTTCGCCAGTCCTATGGAACCGGGAGAAATCGTACACGCCACATTCACCAGCAGTGGATCAGAACAGGTCAAAACCACCGTGCTGCTCATACCTGTCAACGGTGCGATGGTTATCGTCGAGGAACCGCTTTGGCCGGCAATTATGGTCAACGAGCCTGGATTTGCTACCAGCGAGAAATCCGGCAGATTTACAGCCACCAAATTGCTGTACCCTGACGCGCTGCCGTAATTACCGTCACTGTTGTAAGTAATCGCGAAGTTCTCGCCGTTTGTCGGCTTGACCCTGGCGCTCAGTTGGATCTCCCAATTTCCATTCGCGTCCGCGGTTGTCGTGGTAGTCACGCCACTTTTGATCTGCCCGTCCGCGGTGCCGGATAAGGTAACAGTTCCCGCCGGCTTGAGTGCCGTGTTCGAGCTCAGAATTGCCGTGTCAATGATGCCTGTGATTGTCACCGTGTCGCCATAATTCACTGTCGTCGGGCTAACGCTGATACTGGCGGTCGCGTGATGAAGCACATTAATCGTCGTTGAAGTGGTTGCAGCTGCGTAATTCGAATCACCGCTATATCGAGCGGTTAGCGCGTACGAACCCGCATTGGGTATCGTCACCGGATTCGAACCCCAGAAAAAGGGCGCCGTGCCATTCACCCCAGCTTCGCCCACTACCGCAACAGCGCTGCCAAGCTGAGTAGTCCCCACAAAGAACGCAATCGTTCCCGTCGGTGCCGCCTTCGATTGCCCTTGCACGCTTCCCTTAACACTGACCGGAAATCTTACCCCTTCGACCAAACTGCCCTGTGTCAAAATCTGCTCCGTAATCCACGTCTGCAACCCCCGACGCCCGGGCTGCCGGTAGCCCGGTTGCGCTATCGCCCGCGTAAACGCGATGACCTCCGTAATCTCCGCTGCGCTCAAGGTCTCCCCGTAAGGCGGCATCATCGAGGACTTCCCGAGGGCGCTCCCGCCCAGCGTGATAATGTTCTGCAGGTACTCGTCGCTTTCTCCATTCAGCTTTTCGCCATCGTTCATCAGCGGGGGCGTGGGCGTCATGTTGCTGCGGTTTGATGGGCCGGCCGGGCTGGTACCCGCGTGGCACCATACACAGTATTGGTAGAAGATGCGTTTGCCGTGCGCTTCCTGATAGCCCAGCTTGATCAGCTTGGTGTTGTCTTTCCAATCGGGCTCTGTGTCGTAGCCGCCATAGGTAATGCCCGGACTGACTGGCGTGGCGCTCCTGTTGCAGCCGGGAAGCGCGAGTGCGCAAAGCACCGCGCACACAAACGGGGCAGTCACCAGCAGTTTCGCTTTCATCGGCCCGCTCCTTGCAGGGTCGCCCTCACATTCGCCCCATTCTTGGCGGTTTGCAGCTTGATCCCTGCGCGCAGCGTCATCAGGTACGCGGTGAGCGCACGTATTTCTTCATCCGTGAGATTACGGCGCGGCTCGATCGTGTCCCGTTGCAGCTCTTGCGGGTTGCGCAACCACGCTTCGACCCATGCCGGCGTTAGCCAATTCCCGGCGTTGTTCAAATTTGGGCCCACGGAGCTGCCCGTTCCACCAATCGTGTGACACGACTGGCAGCGGTATTTCACTTCATAGAGTTGTTTGCCCGTCGATACCATCGCCGCCGTGAATTGTCTGGAGTCCACGCTCTCCAGATTAACCCCGGGTTTTTGCATGGCCGACAAGAACTCCGCGGCAATCGCGTCATCCTTATCCGGCATCCTGAATTGCGGCATGCGCGGAATCAACGTCGGACGGATGGTCTGAGGATTCTTCAGGAAGTCCGCGATCCACTTCTTCTGTGCGCGGCTGCCTTCGTAGGAAAGGTCCGGTGCAAGCCTTCCGCCATAGCCGTTGAAGCGGTGGCAAACGTAGCATTTATAGCGCTCGTAAACCGAAGCGAACGCCCCCATGGCTTGGAAAGCTCCTTGTTTTCTGGGTACAACCAGATGCTGCAGACCACTGGTGGGCGCAGGCCCTACCTGGCTCAACAATGCGGTGGTCACCGCGTCCATGTCCGCCTGGCTCCAGTTGTACACCGGCATCCGCGCGGCGGGATTTACCGATACCGGGTACTGCAACTTCGCCTGAATGTAGGAAACCAGGTCATGCTCGATCCTGGCATTGCTGAACTCCAACTCCGAAACGTTCTTGGCTCCCACAGCACTCAGATCGGGCCCAAAATCCTTCTGCGCTCCTATTCCAGTCAATGTGTGACAATTGGCGCAGCCTTTCTCCTTGAACAAACGCTTCCCCGTCTTTATTTCCTCCTCCGTGGCCGCGTCGAGCTGCGGTACATTGGCTAGCAGGGCCGCATCGCCGAGCTTGTTGATCACATACTGCGAGACCTCGTACAGGGCTTCATCGCTCCATTCATACCGTGGCATGGTGCTTCGTGGTAAATAGCTTTGTGGGTTTCTCAGCCACGCAACCAGCCATTCTTCGTTCACCTTACCGCCCACCTTGGTGAGCTCCGGGGCGATGTCTCCTCCGATCATTTTGGACTCACCGCCGCGCGTAGCTGCCAACGAGTGGCAGGTGGTGCACATCATCTGTCGGAAATGCGCTTCACCCCGGGCAAGGAGTTCCGGGTCCTTGCTCAAGGGCGTTACGACCGCCGCACTGATCTTGTACGTCTCAATCGGCTTGGCCTTTTGCGCGCTCAAGAGCGCGGAAAGCGCTTTGATCTCTTCTTCCTTCAGGCGGAATTTCGGCATGCGCGATTGGCCCTCGGTCTCATAGCCGTTCGCGGTGACTTTGCCGTCTTGATCGACCATGGTACGAGGTTCCTTCAGCCATTTGTAAATCCACTGGCGCGAGACCTTATAGCCCACACTCGAGAGATCCTGGCCCAACTCAGGTGCATCTGGGTTGTTCATCTCGTGGCAAGCCTGGCAGTTCAAGTGGGCAAGCAACTCGCGGCCGCGCGCGAGTTGTGGCGTCTCCTTTAGATCATCCTGGTGGCAGCCCCCGCAGGAGGCTTGCAGGAAACGAGCAGGGAGGATGGGTTGTTCCCAAGCCTGCGTGGTTTCATGTGCTTCGGTCACCTCCGTCGCTAAACCCTGGCCGCGATGGCAAATCGTGCATCCCCAGTCCCGAACACTATGGTGCATGGGCGGGTGTGCACGAAAGGGCTGTGGAACCGAAGAATCCGCCAGGCTCGGTTTGCTAATGCCCAGATGGCAGGTGGTGCAGCGGTCTGTCACATTCATTCCCGGCAACCACACCTGATCAACTCTCGGACTGTAATCGGCAAGAAGTTTTTTCGCGTCTGGCCGGGTCTGTGCGTACTTCACGAAGCTGCGCTTATAATGCTTCCACTCCGCACGAAAGTCTCTGACAGGCGAAATCGCCAGCACCAACATGCAAACGACCGTCGACACCGCCAAGGCCAGCCGCAGCTTGTCCGGCAACTTGCCCATGTCTTCAGCTGGCATGCGTCCCCCAGGGCCACACCCAGGACCATCCGGGGCCGCGGAAAAACGTCCCTACGACCGTCAGGCAAACGGCCGTCGCAATGAACCACGTCACAATCCACCAGCACAGCGGCTTGGCGCGCAGTGCGCCCATCCGTCCGGTGGTCGCCTTCGAAAGATACGACCCCACCAGCAGACCCGCAACCAGCACGGTCGGCACAATAATTGTCCAGGCATCCACCACCACCAGCGCGATCAGCAGTGCTACCACCGCCACAAGGACCATGCCAAATCGCTTGGCCCCTTGCTCGCTCCACAGCGGCTTTCCTTCCACGTTTGCTTTGAAGTAAGGCATCACGATGAGCGCGATAACCACCAGCGTGGGGATCAGAAATCCGGCAACAAACGGCGGGAAAACGTGGAGCAATTCCTGCAAGCCCAGGAAATACCATGGCGCCTTCGCTGGGTTGGGTGTCAGTTGGGGATTGGCTACCTGCTCCAGAGGCGCATCCCAAATCAACGCAAGTAGCACAATCGCGATCATCAGCACTTCGAAAACGATGGCTTCGCGCACCAGCAGGTGCGGATAGCTCATCACTTTGCGCTCGCGTTCATCTTTCACCTTGGCGGAGGTATTCCGTGTAATGAAGACAATCCGGCGGGGTTCCTTCTGAGCGTCGGAACTGAATCCCGATTCGATTTTAGTTCTGTCCATCATCGTCTTTTGGTCCCACCGTCACTCCACCATCCTTCTGGACACGCCAGACATGGACCCCGATGAATAGGAACGCCAGCAGCGGCAGAATGACCACGTGCAGCACGTAGAACCGTAGCAGCGTATTTTCCCCGACTATGTGTCCACCCAAGGCCACGAAACGAACTTTGTTTCCGACCACCGGCGCCGCCGAAATTATGTTGCTGCCCACCGTAACCGCCCAGAATGCCAACTGATCCCAAGGCAGCAGGTATCCCGTATAGCTCAGGAACAATGTGAGCAGCAGCAGCGTCACGCCAACCACCCAGTTGAACTCATGGGGTGGTTTGTATCCCCCGCGATAAAACACGTGAAACATGTGCCAGAACACCAGCAGCACCATTAAATGCGCACTCACTCGGTGCACGTTCCGCACAAACACTCCGTTCGCCACTACGAAGCGCAAGTCTTTCATGCTGTGATAAGCGTCGGGTACCGCAGGATGGTAATAGAACATCAGCAACACCCCGCTCACCACCAGAATCAGGAACACCAGCAGTGCTAACGATCCCAGATAGTACCCTGCCCGCACCCCCAGAGATTTTTCTCGCACCTTCACGGGCAGCCAGTGCAGAAAGAAGTTGCCAAACACTGCCAGGCTTCGGGTCCGGTTGGTGATGGCCGGGCCGTGCCGGAAGATGGATTTCCACGCCCGCGTGGTCTGGAGGCTTTCGACTGCGGTCTGCCAAGAAGTCATAGCTGCCCTAGACTTTCAAGACCTGATCGGCTCTGATGACTTGCAGCTTATCCACTTGCAGCTCACCGTCGGCCGTCAAGTTGATCGCGTAATGTGGTTGCGAGTGTGCCGCGGGGCCTTCGATTTTCTTGCCGCTCGCCTGAAATTTGCTACCGTGGCAGGGACAGGCAATCATGTTCGCTTCCGCTTTCCACTGAGTAATGCAACCAAGATGCGTGCAGACCGCCGACACCGCGTAAAATCCCGCCTCGGTTCGTACGATGTAGACCTGCTGGCTTTGCAGGAAGGTGACAGAGTTCACCGGGTAGAGATCCGGATTGCCGGCCCCAAACGTACTCGACAGCTCCGACAACACGTTCGGCGAAACGAACTGATAGGTCAACACCGTGCCGCCCAGACCAGCTATTCCTAACGCTCCTAAGGTGATTTCGCTCAGAAAATCTCTTCGCGAAAGCTCTCGCCTTGCGTCAGCATTTGCCTGGGCCGGGTCTGCCTTGTCGTCGCTCATCGATTCAGAACCATCTCCTCATCGGGCTGCAAGCTGAAATCCCGGTCGAATACCTCAAACGCTTCCATCGAAATCGTGTTCACAGGGCAGAGTTCCGCGCACAATCCGCAGCGGATGCACGTGCTTTCATCCTTAACCATTACGGAGCCCTCTACCTGGTTCAGTTCTTCCGCCGAGATGTTCTGGAGGTCTACTCCGCGTAGCTCGCGTTCTTTGCCGAGTCGTTCCTTTTCTTCGTCGGTGAATGCAAAATTCTTCAACGGCACCAAAGACAGGCAGTTCTCCGGACAGACATCAACACAGCTGCCACAGAGGATGCACTCTGTCCCATTTGCCGCAGTGCCCTCGAAGATTGTATTGATCCAACACTGCAGGCAGCGGCTGGCTTCGCGACGCGCCTGCTCCTCGGTGTAGCCGCATTCCACTTCTGCGACACCGGCGCGCCGTTCGATCGGCAGTGCCGGCACAACCTGGCGTGAATACTCGTCGTAATGGGCGGCCATTTCGTGGTGGTCGAGCACGGTGATCCGCACGAAACTATCTTTTGCTTTCCATTGCGGACCGCGCAGGAACTTGTCAATCTGCACAGCCGCCTTTTTCCCATCGGCCACCGCATTGATGATCAAGCGCGGCCCGAAAGCGACGTCGCCCGCGGCGAAAATAGCCGGCGCTGTGGTCATCAGAGTGTCTGGATTGATCTTCAGTGTGCCTTTGGGGTTGGTTTCGATGCCATCCTCGGGCTTCAAGAAGGAAAGATCGGCAACCTGCTGGATCGCCAGGATCACTGTGTCGCAGGGAATCACCGATTCGGTTCCCGGCGAGAACTTTGGATTGAAGCGCTTGTTTTCATCCAATACAGAAATGCACTGCACGACTTCCAGGCCAGTAATCTTCCCGTCCTTCCCAACGAACTTCTTTGGGGCCAAAGAAGGACGCAGTTTCATGCCCTCAAGCAAACCTCTTTCGATTTCTTCTTCTGTTGCTGGCATCTCCGCCCGCGACTCCAAGCAGACCAGTTGTACATCCCGCGCGCCCACCCGTAACGCCCCCCGCGAAACGTCCATGGACTTCTTCATGGACACGTCCATTTCGCTGGAGCTTGGCTCATTCGGAACGCTGGCATTGGCCATGTCTGCCATAAGCTTCGTTTGCTGTTCCCGCATCGCCGATCGAGCCACGTCGATGGCCACGTTACCGCCGCCGATCACTACCACCCTCTCGCCTACCTCCACGTGGTAGCCTAAGTTCACATTCAAGAGAAACTCGATGCCCTTGATGACTCCGTGCAGATCTTTTCCAGGGAGACTCAACTCCCGGCTGCGGTGCAGTCCAAACGCCAACAGCACCGCCTTGTACCCCTGCCGCCGCAGGTCCCCGAGGGTGAAATCCCGGCCCAGCCTTTGGTTCAGCTTCAACTCGAGCCCGAGATCCAGAATCTCGCGGATCTGCGCTTCCAAGACGTTGCGGGGTAAGTGGTACTTCGGGATACCGAGGTGCATCATGCCGCCTGGCGCTGCCGATGCTTCAAAGATCGTCACCGCATAACCCAGCAAAGCCAGGTCGTGTGCCGCGGACATACCCGCCGGACCTGAGCCAATGATCGCCACTCTCTCGTCATGCTTAACCTTGGGCTTGCCGCCAAAAACGTCGAGCGGATTCCTCGACTCCGGCCCATGGCGTTCGGTGACAAAGCGCTTCAGCGCCCGGATCGAGATGGGCGCGTCAAACTCGCCACGGCGGCATGCCGACTCGCACGGATGCCCGCACACCCGCCCGCAAATCGATGCGAACGGGTTGGACACACGCGCATAGCGATATGCTTCCGCGTATCTTCCCTGCGCGATTAGCGCCACGTACCGGCCAGCCTGTGTATGCACTGGACACGCCCGCATGCAAGGGAAGTTGGACTCCAACCACTCTAGATCGACCAGTTTGCTTCGCGCCGTCACCTGGTGCTCTCCGGATCCGCGATTTCTTGTCGCTTGACCGTCAAAATCGCTGCCTGCTGAGCCCGCACCCTCCTTCGACCACTCTTGCAGCGAGTTTTCCGTCCCCCCCCAGGCCTTCAGCGCGCGTTTGCCTCAACCAACGCTTTTGATCTCGTACACACAACGCCTGCAATTAACAAACCAAGATGCTGGCTATTTGTGACAGTTTCTATCTAACTCATTTGCAAGCCTCTTCTCGATGGAGTGTGACGGGCGCCCTAAGACCTGGTGACGAGCGACACACATTTTTGCCCCACGACCGCGCACCTCTTTGTCTCCTTGATGTTCAATCCTTCCATTGCCGTTAGCCACAGGGTGCCGCAAATCTCCCCACACCCGCCGCAGTTCCGCGCAGCAAGGACCCGCTGCAGGGAGCGTGGTCTCAGCATGTGTGGTAGTAAGCCCCCACTCAGTGCCACAAAATAGCACTTCACAATTGTTTGCTTATTAGGAACTCTGATCTTGCTGCTTGCGAAGGGAAGAACGCTCGAGATTTTCTTGGGACTTCTAGGGCAATGTCACGCTAAGAACCTTGCGACTTCTCATATGCTGAAACGCTTGGCGCCAGCGATTGCGAACTTCACATGTGCCGGTCAACTACGGCACCGTTACCGAAACCTCCGACGAGTACGCGCTCTCGCTTCCGTTTGATGCGACTGCCGTCACCACATAGTAGTAGGTGGTTCCCGAGCTTACGCTGCTGTCCGTGTAGCTCGCTGTGGGCACTGGCGACGTCACGATGTTCGTATAAGGTCCTCCTGACACTGTCGACCGGTACACGTTGTAGCCGATTACCCCGGATGACGTGCTCGCCTGCCACTGCAGCACCACCGTGTGCGCCACCGCCACTCCTGTCCCCGTCACCGGTATCGTCACACTCGCGTTCGATGCGTTGCTCGTGACCGTGATTCCTCCCGAAACACTTCCCGCGGCCGTCGGCGCAAATTGCACGATGAGCACGGCCGTCTGCCCCGCGCTGATCACGGTCCCGGAGCCCACCCCCGTGGCGCTCAGACCGGCTCCACTTATGTTGGCTCCGGAAATGGTAACTGTGGAATTCCCTCCATTCGTCAGTGTAACTTGTTGCGTTACGCTTCCGTTGACGTTCACATTTCCGAACGCTAAGCTCGCAGGATTAGCCGTCAACGTCCGCGAACTCGCCACGCTAGTTCCGGAAAGCACGATCGTAATCTGGCTATCTGATGCCGTGGATGTGAGCACTACTGCCCCGTTCGAACTCCCCGCTGACGTCGGCAGGTATCCAACAGTTAGCTGCGTCGTGCCCCCAGCGGCTATCGGCGTGTTTGCCGCTAGCCCTGACGCGGAAAACCCATTTCCCGTCGTCGCTACATTCGTGATCGTCAGGCTGCTTCCTCCAGTGTTCGTCAATTGAATCGCCTGCGTGTTTTGCGTTCCAACCGCCACATTCTGAAACTGCGCGGTCAACGGAGTTGCGCTCAAGTACCCGGACGGAGCGCTGCTCACCCCTGCCCCGGTCATGGTGATCGACACCGTGCCGTTAGCTCCGCTGGTATAGAACTGCACGCTGCCCGACGAATTGCCCGTGGCTGTCGGTGCAAACAGCACGGCCAGTGGAACCGACACTCCCGCCCCGACGGTCATGGGATAAACGATGCCGCTCGTGTGAAATCCCGCGCCGGATATAGAATGCGAGGTTAGCGTCAGGGCGGCTCCTCCTGTATTGGCCAACGTGATGTTGATCGTCTCCGTTTGCCCGACCACCACGTTTCCAAAACTCAGCGCTGTCGACGAAATCACCAAGTTTCCTGTCGATGATGCGCCCGACGTGTTGCTCGGCGGCGTTGGATTGCTCGGCGCGGGAGGCGATGACGTGGTGCTCGTCACTCCATTTCCACTCATCGTGATGCTCACCGTCCCATTTGCGCCGGTCGTGTAAAACTGCACCCCCCCGTTTGCTGCACCCGTCGATGTCGGCTCGAACAGGACCGAAAGGGGAACTGCCCCTCCCGCAGCGATGTTCATCGGATATAGAATCCCACTCGTGTGAAAGCCGGCGCCGTATATGCCATGCCCGGAAAGAGTAAGGGTGCTATTCCCGGTGTTGGTTAGCGTGATTTGGATCACTTGCGTCTGCCCCACGGTGACGTTTCCGAAATTCAGCGCGCTCGACGACACCGTCAAATTTCCGGATGCTTCCGCCACCGGGGTTGCGGCAGACCACAAAAACGTTATTGTTAGTGCTAAAGCAATCCAAATTGCGCGCCGCGCGCTCCCATGGAGCCCGTGCTGCCTGATCCAGCCTCTGAAATAGGGCGCCTTGTCTCGCATCAGGCCCACAGTGTGGGACACGTTCTGGTACCTAGCTACTGAACTGAAGGGGTGTTGTTGGCCGGGACACAGTGCAAGTCATGTCCACGTACCTTTGCTGGTCCTTGGTACAGGATACTTCGCAGTTATCGCGACTTACTTAGTTTACTATACAGTAATTAAAGGACGGGCCTGTTCGCCATATTTTGCCCCTGTGAGACGCCCTACCGCGGAACCTCCTTCCCCAGGGTTCTGCGGCCCATCGAGTTCAAACCATCGGGCCGGCGGGCCGACGGTCTTGCCTGACGAACCCAACACACGGTAAAACCCCAAGGGGTATCTCAGAGGTGTTGATACAGATTATGTTTACTTCACCCTAAGGCCCTGAGCTTTCTCCTATGGCCGCTTTTGAAGTGACCATTGAGGGGAGACGATATGCTTACTACCCGGAGGTCAATACGGACATCTTATATAGCATGATCGCGCACAGGTTATTGGCCATTGTTTTCGTTGGTGTCTTTGCCTTGAATGCCCAAAAGCCTCCAGGCACCCACACCATTACGGTTACCTTTGACTACAATTTCCGGGCCACGCCTGCCTGCTCACCCACAGTGACGCAGCGATGTGTGAAACAGTTCATTATCTATGACATTTCTGCGGGGATACCAAAGCGTGCGAAGATTGGTGCGATTCCCGTTCCTCCGGGCGCAACGGGTTTTGTCAAAGGGATTTCAGGAACGACCGAGCCGCTTTTATTTGACCCCGGCAAACACAGGTTGGCGGTCTCGGCACTGATGGCCGACGGGACCGAGTCAGATTTGAGGTTGTGCACCATAGTGGTCCAAATTCCTTCGCCCCAAGCCTCCGACGAAGGCTCCCCCGCGCATCTTAGCAATCTGCCTTGATCGGCCTGGCAGTTTTGCTTACTGCTCCAGCCTCGTGTATGGTACCTGTTGCTATAATCATCGAGGTCATGTCCGTTGTGTTTTTAATGGAGGCACCGCTTCTATGAAAGGTGTTGTGCTTGCCGGGGGAACCGGCAGCCGTCTTAGCCCGCTCACGCGCGTCACTAATAAACATCTCCTCCCCATTCACAACAGGCCGATGGTGTATTACCCCATCCAGACTTTGGTCAACGCAGGCATCGAAGAGATTCTCTTGGTGACCGGCGGAAGCAATGCCGGAGATTTCCTCCGCTTGCTTGGCAATGGTCGGGATTTTGGATTGCGTCATCTTAACTATACCTACCAGGAAGGCAACGGCGGCATTGCCGAGGCCCTCGGTCTGGCCGAGTTTTTTGCTGCCGGACAGCCGATTTGCGTCATCCTCGGCGACAACGTCATCGAGAACAACATTCGCCGGGCCGTGGAGAACTTTCGAAAGGAAAAGAATGGTGCCAAGATCCTCCTGAAAGAGGTCGAAGACGCTCAGCGCTTTGGCGTTGCCGAGGTCCGCAATGGTCGCGTTCTCAATATCGAGGAAAAACCCCAAATCCCTCGCTCCAATTTCGCGGTCACGGGAATATACCTCTACGATTCGACCGTGTTCGAAAAAATCAAGCGCCTCAAACCCTCCGGACGTGCTGAACTTGAGATCACCGACGTAAACAACTTCTATATCCAGGAAGGCCAACTTACCTACGAAATGCTCGACGGATGGTGGACCGACGCAGGCACCTTTGAATCTCTTCTGCGTGCCAACAATCTCGTCGCTCAAACCGGCGCGAACAAGTTGAACGAACAGGCCGTTGCTCGGGAATCAGGTCGATGAAAATTCTGGTTACTGGCGGCGCCGGTTTCATTGGCTCCAATTTCATTCGCTATGTCCTTGGCATGCGCAAAGGCTATCAGGTGGTCAACTACGACAAACTGACCTACGCCGGCAATCTCGCCAACATTGCTTCGGTCGAGACTGATCCCAACTACCTCTTCGTGAAAGGTGATATTTGCGACCCTGCCGCCGTCGCCACCGCCATAAAGGGTTGCGACGCCGTCTTGCATTTCGCCGCTGAATCCCACGTGGATCGCAGCATCTACGAACCCGCTACCGCTATCCACACTAATGTCACCGGCACCAGCACCTTGTTGCACGTAGCCCGCGCGGCCACTGTCTCCCGCTTCGTGCAAGTTTCCACCGATGAAGTTTATGGCGATATCCCCTCCGGGGCTTTCGCGGACGAAAACTCCCGCATAGCTCCCAGCAGTCCCTATTCCGCTTCGAAAGCCGGAGCCGACCTTCTCGCCCTCTCTTATGTTCGCACCTACGGCTTTCCCGCACTGATCACGCGTTCTTCCAACAACTACGGGCCTTTTCAATTTCCTGAAAAATTCATCCCCGTAATGGTCATGAACGCGCTCGACGGCAGGCCTGTTCCGATTTACGGTGATGGCAAGCAGCAGCGCGACTGGTTGCACGTCGACGATAATTGCCGTGGCATTCTTGCCGTTTTGGAGCGTGGCCGCGTCGGTGAGGTCTACAACATCGGAGGACTCGAGATCGTCGAGAATCTCGCTCTCGCCACGCGCCTGTTGCGCCTCGCCGGCAGACCAGCATCCCTCCTGAGCCACGTTCAGGATCGCCCCGGTCATGATCGCCGCTATGCTCTGAGTTGTGACAAAATCAAACGGGAACTTGGTTGGCAGCCTCAAATCTCCCTGGAAGAAGGATTACGCCAGACCATCGATTGGTATCGTTCGAACACCACCTGGGTTAATCAGGTGCGCAGCGGAGAATATCTGGCCTACTACCAAAAAAACTATGACCACCGCGAATCTTCGCTTTCTTCCGTTGCTCCACCCAGTATTGATGCCACTCGGTAACCCCGTCCGGCGATTCCCATGCCTGCGGTCCTCCTAATTGGCAAGAACGGACAGGTTGGTGCGGAACTCCTCCCTCTCCTCGCTCAATTTGCAGACCTCACTGCCTTAGATCGCCAGGATTTGGATCTCTGCGATGTCCAGGAGATTCGCCGCATCGTTCGTCACGTCCGTCCGCAGCTGATCGTCAATGCTGCAGCCTACACCGTCGTCGATAAGGCAGAAACCGAAACCACCGTCGCCCACGCCGTCAACGCAACGGCTCCCGGAATTCTTGCCCACGAAGCCCATCAGATCGGTGCGGTTTTGGTCCACTACTCTACCGATTACATTTTCGATGGCTCGAAACGCGAACCGTACATAGAGACCGACTCCCCAAACCCTCTCAACGCCTACGGCCAATCCAAACTTGCCGGGGAATTGGCCATTCGCGAGTCCAAGGTGCCCCACCTCATTTTCCGGGTGTCTTGGGTTTATGCAACCCGTGGCCAAAATTTCCTTCTCGCGGTTCTGCGTCTTGGTTCTCAGCGCGAAGAACTGCGCATGGTTCGCGATCAAGTTGGCACTCCTAACCGCGCGCAAGACATCGCTCGGGCCACCGCCGCTGTTATCACTCAACTTCACAGCGATTCCGGCTTTGTCGCTCCCTTCGAAAAAGTTTCTGGCACCTATCATCTGTCTGCCTCCGGTGCGGCCTCGCGCCTGGATTTCTCCCAAGCCATCTGCGATGAAATGACCCACAGCCCCGCACCCCACTGGGCTTCCACTGCCATGGAAGGTCGCCCATTTATCTTGAAACGTCTGATTCCCATCACCACCGCGGAATACCCAACTCCTGCCGCGCGTCCTCTCTATTCGGTCCTTTCCAACCGACGCTTCTGCCACTCATTCGGCATCGCACTCCCCGAATGGCGCTCCCAGCTGCACGACACATTTTCTGATAGTCAGGGTTAGGCCTTTCCTCGTCTCACCACCTACACGCGTTAACGCTCAATATAGAAAAGTGGTTACAGGCTTTCTCTCCAGTTTCTTGACGGGACCCTTCAGCCCTTCCACGTTTCCGCACCACTCTGTTTTCTCGTTTGGATCGGACCCTGCATGAACTGCTTCCAATCAGCTTCGCGGTCGGGTTCAGTTTTTCCGCACCACCCCTTCGACCTATTCATTCAAACTCACCGGGCGGTGATACAAACTGGTGTAGACTCGCTCAGGATAAACTCTCTCGCCTACCGCCCTACAGAGTACACCGCATACAAGTTATTTCGAAAAACCGGCTCAGCAGGGTACTCAATATCGGCAAACTGGATGACGTAATCCAACTTATTTTCTTGCGCAATCATTCGAAGGCTATTCCAGGACTCGCCCTTGTAGCTTCTCTCCATCAGTGCCTCCAAATCATCCTGGTCTCTTCTTCTCGCTCCCGGCAGGTTCCCGAGCTCCGATACGCGTTGCAAGAAGACGTCCGCAAATGGAGGATAATGCCACGCTGCCAAACCATCCTTCCATTCTCCCCAGCTCGAACGTTCTGAAATTGAGCGGAAACCACACCCAATTGGTGGCACCAAGAAACGCGCTTCGACCGGAGTACGGCGGTGCGCCCATTCCTGCAATTCGTAACAACTCTGCTCCTGCGAGGTCGGTAACAACACCAGACCCCACAGCCGCGCAGGTGATCGGACCTGGTGAAACAGTATCAATATCACTCCAGCGCTACATAAGATGCTTGCTACTCGCGGCATAGAAACTGCTGATAACCAGCGAAGATACTGCTGAGGTAGTTTCTGAAATGCCCCCTCCACGTGTTTTCTAGGATCTGTCCAAAAAACGAACGTCAGAAAGAACAGCGGCGATACCAGCCGAATCGACAACGGCAAAACCATCGCCAGGACTCCGAGTAAGCGGGCCGTTGGCGGAGCGTCGCGCTTCTCTTGCGTCAATAAGTTCGCGCCGTACACTTGAATCAACAACAGCGCGTACATAACAAAAAATGAATCCGCTCGTGGTAGAGAGACCCGAGCGACGGTAGGCGTCAGGTAAAACGCTCCCAACAAGATGCCGAGGAGCACCACCCCGAGATAGGCAAACAGCAGCGTTTCTAACGCAGTCTGAGTGTTCAACTTCGCTTTCCGGGCGACGTAGCACATACAACCCATCACCGCCACCAGCGTCGCGCCCCTCAATAGACTAGATACCGGCGTCCACCGAATCGTGAAGTGAAACGGAAAGATCAACAGCAGAGCCTGCAGATAGTCTCTAGGGAAACTAACTCTCAGGGCTTTCTCAGACGTTAGTAGGTACGGAACACAGATCACCAAACCGAGGCAGGCTGCCACGCCGATGCGGCGGAGTTGTTTTCGCCAGGCAATCAGCGCAAAGATGGCGAAGGCGCACGCGGCATGAAAAAAAGGAACAGCATCGATATAAATAGTTAGGGCGGCTAAGATCACGGCGCTGCGCCATCTCTGTAGCACCAGCAGCACGCCCGCCAGTAACAGCACCGCGATGGCCAGCGGTTGGTGCGTTTGAACTCTGGATAGCGAAACCGAAGCGCCAAACGGCGTCAGGGTATTTAGCGTTAATGACACTGCCAGTATGGCAACGATGCATCCTGCCAGCCACTTTTCACGGACCGTCGCGGCAACGAACCCGCCAACGGCAAGGAAGAAACACATCTTGGTCAGAACAAAGAATGTGAATAAAACGTGCTCCGTACTGAACCACGTTGAAAGTGCTGCCACCACCGGCCAGAACAATGTTGGAAATCTCGCAAAAGCCTCTCGAATCGGATCTCCAGGGTAGAGCGCCGGATTTCGAATCCAATTCAATAGCGGCAGGTCAAAATCATAGTCCCCTCCTAAGGGGTAGCTGAACCCCTGTGCGCCGATATTCAAACATGCTCCCAACAGGGTCAAGAAAACTACATAGCCGCTCCGGGTTAATCGGTCATGAAGCTGAACGACAAGAGTGACCACTCGAACCTCCGAACCGCCGAGCAGCTAACGAGCATAGCACTTCAGCCGCGCGTCGACACTTTGACGCCGTTGAAATGGCCTTCGGGCAGGTTCGCTTTACAGGGTAGGAGTTCTAGCGGCGCAGGGAAGAAACTAGCAGGGTCGGGAAGCGCGGCGAATGCGTCTTCCGGTGGGTACCATCATTGAGGCCGTTGCCAGACACGCCAGCAACAAAAAAATCATCGCATTCGACGGAATATGCAGATTAAAATCCACGAAGCTATGCAGCAGCAGGCCCGTGCAAGCAGACAGTGCCCCTGCTATCGCGGCGCGCGCTACAGCGCTTTTCGTCCCGCGCAAATTCGCCAGTCCGCGCCAGTACAACGCCGCGATCAAGCACAAACCCAGCGCTCCTCCAACCATCCCCGCATCCGCCAGCAGCTCCAGATAGTCGTTGTGCGCATGATCGACCACTCGCCCGTCGTAAAAGCTCGCATAACGCGGATACACCACCACGAGCGTCCCAAAACCTGTCCCGCCCCACGGATGATCGCGGAAGATTCCCGCTGTGTCCTTATAGATCGAATAGCGCAGCTGCTTGGTCAGTCCTTCGCGTTCCAACTCCTCAAATCGCCGGATAGTGTTGCTTACTCCCAGCCACGCGCTGAACGTCCCGGCGGCTAACACGACTGCCCCGATGGCCAGCAGTGTTTTTCGTTGCATTACGTCTACGCGGGTAAGAAACGCCAGCACCAGCAATTCGGCCACAACCGCCACCGTGCCGCCCCGCGAACCCGTCAACACCACCGCCGCCACCCCTACAATCGTGAATAGCAACAACAGCGTAATCTGCTCTCTTCGCCGGGCGCGAAACAGTACCAGCGCCAGTCCAAACGGAACCGTCAACTCCATAAACCCCGCAAAGTGATCCGGATCAATGAATGGCCCAAACGGATTGGTTCCCTCCGGCGCTTGCACCAGCCAATACAGCCTTCCGTTGAACGTCAAGTGCTGCACGATGCCAAACACCGCCACCACAAATCCCAACGTCGCCAGGAACCACATCAGTTGCTTCGCGTGTCCTTCCGTGCGAAACGATTCCACGGCCAGGAAACAAATCATCGTGTACGTAATCAGCCGCAGCAGTTCCATTTTCGTCAGGTACGGATACACCGAAAGCTTGAAAACACACTGCCCCAACGCCACCAAACTCAATCCGGCCAACGGTACATACATCCAGTTCCACACAATCTCTAGCTTCCCTCGCCGAACTACTATGACCGCCCACGCCACTGCCAATATTGCCGTGCCTATTTCCAGCGCTGCTTGCTTCCACGGTTCCACGCCGCCAAACGACAGCACGGCAAACGCCATCAAACCGTAGATCCCGTATCGAACCGGTCTCATCCTGCCTTGTCCTTGCCCGCTTCCTGCATCGGCGATAACGACACATCGTCGATCCACACGGTCCCGCTCAATTTGTTGTCGAACCGCCAACTCGGTATCCGCCTCACCACAATATCCAATCATTGTGTGTCCGGGCCTGTTGTAACCTCGGCGCGCACCAGCGTCCACGGGCTCGTTCCCACCAGCTCTGCCGTGAACACCTGCACCTCCGCGGGATGCCGCGGATCTACGATGTCGAAGCAGATTCCACGGTCCGTGGTGATTTGCTCCGTTCGCACATACGCGGAAAACAGGTAGCGCCGCTTCGGCAGCACCGGCACATATTGAAACAGGTGGATAACAGGAGAGAAAGTCGCTGCTCGATTCTGGAACGAGGCTATCTTGTTAGCCTCGGTTCAACTTGAAGTTCCACGAGCTGCGCCAGCATAGCGCGGTTCTTTAGCTGTTTTTTCTGCAGAATGCTGTGGACGTGGTTCTTGACGGTTTGCAAAGAGAGATTCAGTCGCCCGGCAATTTCCTTGTTGGCTAGTCCTTGTGCAACTAACGAGGTGAGTTGATGCTCGCGCGGCGTTAACTCGCAAGTGGTACGTGCACCATTCCCGGATAGACTCGGGCCATCGGCCAGATAGGCAAAAAGGGCCCGCTCCAGGTGTGGCGGACAGACCACCGCGTTCCCTTCGAGCCGGTGCGCTGCCGCGAGCATTTGTCTCGCGGAGGCATCCCTCAGCAAATAGCCTATTGCACCCGATCGAACGGCTTTGACGAACATTTCTTGATCGTCTTCCATACCGATCATGAGGATTTTTGTGCCTGGCAGTGCCTCATGGATGGCCCGGGTAGTTCGAAATGACTGGTCGTCCCACTCGGGCCGCAGAATCACGATCTGTGGTTCAATTCGAGAGCTTTCCGTGGTCAGTAGTTGCGTACAATCGGCCGCGCCGATGACGCGGAAGCCCCGGTCACTGCGAAAAAGGCGCACCAGGGATTCTCGAAAGAAGCGGTTAGCGGTAATGACAAAGATGGTCTCCATAAGCTGGAAAACCGTGGAAATGATGCCTCTGCGAGGTCAATCTGTGCCCGAGGACGGTAGGCGTCCGCCTATGGTAATTGTAGAATTCCGGGAAAGTCAATCGATATTCGCGGTCCGATAATCCAATGCAAGCGCCGGTTACCCCGCCACATCAGGATGATTTGACGACGCCGTACTAGTAGTTGATTCCGCAGCAGATGAGGGTGGTTTTTGCCCTGGTCCATCCGAACTTGAACGCCTTAATTCAGGGCTAGCCTGCGTCGATGTGTGTCCTTGGCTCGATGGCCGGAAGCTGAGTCGTCAACCGAAAGTATCGTGTTGCGACCCTTGTTGGCAGATTTCTTTAGAATTCGCTGCGAGCTCGAAGACATCACTCCGATTCTTGATGCGCTGGTTGCTATGGTCGCCGCGATGAGACCGTTCGTGCGGTCGTCTCTGATTGTTCTTCAGGCTACAAATGCAAAATCACCTTTCGAGACATGCTTGCCGAAGATCGCCTGGTGGTGTTATCTGTCGTGGTGCAATCGCCTTCCGGTGAAACGAAAAAGGTCCGTCTGCCGCTGGATTTTGTTCCTTCCAAAATGACATCGGCGCACAGTTCAGATACTCTGATTGACTGGGTGGAACGTGGGATCTCGCTTGGAAGCCGTTGTCAAAAGAACTATTCGTGTGCTCTTCATTGTGATAACGGCGGGGATTTTGTTTTGCACGTTGTATCCATTCGATCCGTTTCCACCCAACCGGGTTACTTGGACAAAAGACAGCAACGGAATCTGTTTCAGTCAGCGCGGAGTGGCGTTCACAGAAAAGCCGCTCAGTTTGTCAGGGAATGCGTTGAGAGGCGACTCATGCACACTCGAACTTTGGATCAAACCGGCGCAAACAGATTCGGTAGCCGTGGTCCTGGACTTCTATGAGCCGGGTAATCCGTGGAGATTCCTCATCCACCAGTATCAGTCTGGCCTGATCCTCACGCATGACGTGGCCTCTCGTTTTGGAAGACCTGTACGATCGAAAGCGGACATTGATGAGGGTCTGCGACAAAATCAACTTTGTTTAATTACCATCGCTTCGGGACCTACCGGCACTTCGGTATATTTTGACGCAAAGTCGAAAAGAACCCTGCCGGGCTTCAAGATCTCGTTAGCCGACCTGTCGGGACAGCTGTTGATCGGTTCTTCAGCTGTGCGACCTGAGTCCTGGTCGGGCGAAATCCACGGCCTCGCGATATATCCAAAGAAGTTCGAGCCGGAGGATGTAGCCGATAGTTATCGTCGGTGGATCGAGGGCAAGGTGACAAGCACGGACAATGTTTTCGCGAAGTACATGTTCACGGAAGGAACGGGAACGATCGTCCACGACACTGGCAGCACTCAATCGGACCTTTTCATTCCCAAAATCTACCGGGTTCCGCACCATTCGTTTCTCAGACTGCCATGGTACGAATTTTATCCAACATCGGACTACCTCTCCGATGTAGTGAACAACGTAGCAGGATTTATACCTTTTGGCTTTTTACTGTACCTGCTGCCGTCTACGTCCGAAAGGCGTCATCCCATTCTGTATACCATTCTGATTGGCGCGATCTTCAGTTTGTCGATTGAGGTAATGCAGGCGTTCGTTCCCCAACGAGACTCGGGCACCACGGATATCATCACCAACACTCTGGGCACCGCTGTTGGTGTGCTTTTGGCGAGATCTACAGTCGTTAGAAGTTTATTTGAACGATTTCGGGCTGATTGGCTAACGCGGGCTTGTCCTGAGGAGAAACATTAGGCTCGACGAGCTCCGGAAGCTTTCCGTTGTTGCATGTATGTCTGCAGGAACTGCTTCCAATCGTGCAAAAACGACTGCCCGACATCGAGCCAATAGCGCGTAAATCTGTTGGTGAATTTCCTAAAATCCCACCTGTGGCTTGGTCTTGCCAGGTGCTGCTTCACGGATGAGGCGGCCTTTTGCAGCGTTCGGGCATAGGTTAGAAGCGTATTAACTCGAACACGTGGCGCCCCCGGTGCCGCTGGAATCTCTGACGTTGCCGGTGCCGCGACGCTGGACTGCTGGACGACCGCCGCGTGGGTCGGCCGAACTGCGGTGGAAGGCTTTGCCGCACTGAGCCAATGAACAACCTTAGTAGCGAATTCCGGATAGTCCCAATGAACGCGCAGTTGCGCTACGTATCGCTTCACGGATAAAGCGGTCTTTTGTAGCGTTCGAGCATAGGTTGGAAGCGTATTAACTCGAAGACGTGGTGCTTCCGGCGCCGCCGGAATCTCTGACGTTGCCGGTGCCACGATGTTGGACTGCTGTTCGGTCATCGTGGGCGCTGGCTGAGGTACCGTGGATGCTTGCGCCATGGGTTCTGCAGACTTCTCCGCCTCGGGGACGCTGTCAAACTTGAGTCTTGGGCGCTGTGCCAAAGCAGCAGCTACCGCCGAAATGCGTTTGCTTCTTTCGACTCCTTCAAAAGGGGCAAACCGGTTCAGAGCCTGTTCTTGGCGAGGAGCGGATTCCGTCTGCGGGGTCAGTTCGAATGTCATCGCTACCCGCGTAACCATATCGGCAGTGACGACTCTGGTCTTTTCGGAATAAGCAGTGAGCAGAGCGTGTTCGCACAGTAAATTCACCACGCGCGGGATGCCTTGCGCATAAATGTGCACCACTTCCAGACTCTCGTGCGGGAAAATCGTTAGGTCGTCTGCTCCACATGTTTCCAGCCGATGTCGCACGTACGCCGCAGTTTCTTCCAGCGAAAGGGAGGCGAGATTGCAACGGAACATAACCCTTTGCCGCAACTGCCGTAATTCCGGCCGGCGCAACTTCTCCTCTAACTGGGGCTGACCAGCCAAGACAATTTGCAGCAGCTTCCTGCCCGGTGCTTCGAGATTCAGGAGCATACGCAGGCGATCGAGGGTGCGCAGGGAAATGGCCTGCGCCTCATCAATGATCAGCACCGGGGAATCCCCGAGGGCGCTACGCCGGAGCAACCATTCGTTCATAGCGGCGAGCAGATCGCCTTTGCGGCGTGATTCAAAACCCACACCGAAATCCTGCAGGATGGCCTCGAACAGCTCCAGCGGCTTTAGTTGCGACTGGAAGATATAAGCACTGGATTGACGTCGTGCATGCAGCCAATTTAGGAATTGATGGAGCAGGATGGTTTTGCCCGTGCCAGGTTCACCAATCAGCACAATAAGGCCTTGCCGCGATTCAACCCCCACGGTCAATTCAGCTAATGCCGAGGCATGTACACCGGTGCAAAAGAAAAAGCGGGGATCGGGAGAGACGTGAAAAGGGTTCTCCCGCAGGCCGAAAAATTGGAACACGTTACCGTACATTTGTTTTTCGAGGTGAAGTGGACAGCTGCGGGTCTGTCCGGGCTGGCAGAAGGACTTTACGACCGGAGATGAGAGTTTGACAATACGAAAAACGCTCGACGAACGCGAAATTGTGACGTGATGGTTACGAGTACCGGTACCAACGGCCTGAATATGTTAACTCGTCACAGTTGCTGCGTTGCCTCTTTGAAGGAAAGGCCGATTCGGTCCTTTTCGGAGAGAATGGGCTCGCCACCTAGTGGCCATGGAAGCGAGTTCTTTAGTCAGGCAATGGACCCGTGGGCTTATTAACACGGAGTATTCATGGCGTTTTCGCGGCCGGGGAAACCGACCGACAATGCCTTCGTGGAGTCGTTCAACGGATCGTGGAGACTTGGCGTGGGCGAATACAACGAGAGTCCTCCTCACAGCGCCCTTGGGGAGAAGACACCGAACGAATTCGCTAAGGAAATCCCGGCTAGAAGTTATCTCATAAACACATTCAAGCTGTTTCGAGCTTGAGAGTTATGCAAACTAGCGTAAATCCAAAGCATGGACCTCGCCGACGCCCAGTGTTCAGTTCGGCCAAAAAGGGGGCGCTGCTGTCGGCCCTACTCGCCGCGGCAAAGGCAGCAAATCACACGCACCTCGACCAGTCGCGCGCCGAGGAATTGGCCGTGGAGGTGTTCTTGCGGCTTTGGCGTCATCCCGAGCTGCGCACCGCCAACGTCGAAGCATGGCTGTATCGGGTTGCCGTTCGCGTGGGCTTGGTCGCGCACCACGCGAGCGACAATGCGGGCCACACGCGGGTAATTCGCGCGGAACAGTGCATCGATGTCCAACGGCTCGCCGTTGGCGTTGATCTCCGAGATGGCTTCCGTGGCCGTGCTCACGATATAAGAGACGCCGCCTGGGGCAGATTTGTGACCAAACAAAACCTGGAAGTGCGTCTATGGATTGTGTTTCGACATAGGGAAAACCAGCTAAGGATTAGGCCCGAATCTACCATGTTTCGACAGGAGAACGTTCGCGGAGCGGCGTTCCTGACGGCGCTTGGTTCCTGTTGTATCCTGTCCGGTCGCAGCGGGGAGGACGATTTGGATTCCTTGGCGAGTGGCAAACCGGCGTGGAAATATCGTTATGTAATGGCAGGGTTCGCTTTAAGCGCCATGTTGTTGATCCTCGGTGTCGTGGGGCGGGCGGGCTCTTCCGCCCAGCCCAAAGGCAAGCTGCATTTCGAGATTTCCTTTCCTGAATCGCAAAGCCCGCGGCCGCTGGATGGTCACATCATGCTGGGCATTGCCACGGATAACAGCCGCGAGCCTCGCTTTCAGCTTCGCGAGGAAGAAGCACAGAGCGCGCAGTTCTTTGGGCTGGATGTGGATGGTTGGAAACCCGACAGCCCCGCCGTGATTGACGGAAGCGCGCTGGGCTATCCGATTATCTCGCTCGACCAACTTCCGGCTGGCGATTATTACGTGCAAGCGGTCCTGAATGTCTACGAAACCTTTCACCGTTCAGATGGTCATACCGTGAAGCTGCCCCCGGACATGGGCGAAGGCCAGCAATGGTCCAGCAAACCCGGCAATCTGCTCAGCAAGCCCGAGCTGATTCATCTGGATCCCGGCGTAAACAATGTCGTGCGCACCAATCTGACTGAGAAAATCCCTCCGATTCCGCCGGCCAGGGACACCAAATACATCAAACACTTGCGCATTGAAAGCAAGTTGCTCACAGCCTTTTGGGGCCGCCCGATGTATTTAGGCGCGACCGTACTGTTGCCTGAGGGCTTCGAGGAGCACCCCACCGCGCACTTCCCGATTCTGGTGCATCAGAGTCATTTCGAGCAGGACTGGGAATTTTTCGTGGACAAGGTGCCGGAATCGGCTACCGGCGAGCATCTGCTGCGATACCTGCAATTTGCCAACCGGTTTTATCAGGATTGGACCTCCGGCCGGCTTCCCCGGATGCTGATCGTCAGTATTCAGCATGCCAATCCTTATTACGACGATTCCTACGCAGTGAATTCCGCAAATCTGGGTCCCTATGGGGATGCCATCACCCAGGAGCTGATTCCCGAGGTGGAGAAGCGTTTTCGCGGGATCGGGCAGCCGTGGGCCCGCGCCCTGGAGGGCGGATCTACCGGAGGATGGGAATCGGCGGCGTCACAGATCTTCTATCCGGACTTTTACAATGACGCGTATTGCTTTTGTCCCGACCCAATTGATTTCCGCGCCTACCAGGCGGTGAACATCTATGAGGATAAGAACGCGTTTTGGATGGACGGTCTGTTCGCGCAGGTGCCAAGAGCAGAAATGCGCACCACGACCGGCGAACTTCTGGCCGTTATGGAGCCATCGGTGCGCCGCGAAGAAGTGATGGGTACTCACGGACGCTCCACCGAACAATGGGGCATCTGGCAGGCGGTGTTTAGTCCCGTGGGCGCTGATGGCTATCCAAAGCCGATCTGGAATCCCTCGACCGGAGCGATTGATCCGCAGGTCGCCGCTTACTGGAAGGAACATTACGACCTGCGGAATATCCTGCAGCGCGACATCGCCACACTCGGCCCCAAATTAGTGGGCAAACTGCATTTCACGGTGGGCGAGATGGATACGTGGTACCTGAACAATGCCGTCCATCTTATGCAGAATTTTGTAGATTCGCCGGAGAACCCTTTTCGCATCGCCGACTTCGAGTACGGTGCCGGTAAGCCACATTGTTATATGGGCGGTGGGGACGTTTCCGATGTTGAGAGCTATGGCACGGTCTATCAGCGCATCATGCCTCCCATTGCGCGCCGCATGACTGCCACAGCGCCTAAGGGCGCGGACATGAGTTGGAAGTACTAGAAGTTTCCCGGGCAATTGGACTTTCTTTCCACTCCTCTTGGGTGCAGAATTTGGGCGGACGTGGCGCTCGTGTATCCCCCACGGGTTTTGGTACGTCCAAGGTATTGAGAGATGTAGGGCAGGCTCTCGGGGGCGCTTTATGCGCAAACTAGTGATTGCAGTATCGCTCTTTTTTCTAATCGCCGCCGGCGTTAGTGCCCATCAGCGTGCCGCTGCTCCGGCCCCCGCTCCAATGGTAGCGAGGCCTGCGCCTTCCGCACCGGCGGCCGCAGGCCACGTAGCTCCCAGTCACACTCCGGTTCGTATGCATACCGGCACACATGGCGCGCCGGTTCGCGGCACACAAAACATCACTCGCAAGAGCCTGATTCCCCCTGGGTCCTCGCTGCCGGTGCCCCCGCCACTGGGTGGCGCGGTCAACTCGGTTACCGCTTATCCAGGCGTTGGGTACTGCCATCCACGGTTCGGTGGTTTCGCCGCAGGCCTGAACGCCTGCCCCCCGAACAATGGAGTCGTTCTTCCATTCTCTGCCGGCGCTATTTACATTCCCATTCCTTACTACGGGGATTATGGGGCGCCTCCAGCCGAGCAGCCGGAGCAGCCGTCGGAAGAGGCCGCCAATCAACCTCCGGACTACGGCCCCCGGCCCAACGATTACCGCCAGCCGGAGCAGGAACCTTCCGCCGCTCAAGTGCCTTACCGTTCGAACGCCAATGATATTAACGAATCGCTTTCGGAGTTTGTTTTCGTGCAGCGCGACGGCAGCAAGCTTTTCGCTGTCGCTTACAGCTTCACCAACGACAAGCTGCATTACGTGACCAAGGAAGGCATTCGCCGCACCCTCCCTGTGGATTCGCTGGACTTGGACGCGACCCAGAAGATCAACGAGAACCTCGGCAACACCATTAACTTTCCCACACCGGCATTGTCTTCCGGCGTAGCTCTGAACGCCCCGCCTCCGGCGTTGCCATAAGCCACTCTGCCTGGAAGCGCCGTCGGCGGTTCCATTAAACAACCGGCACGTTCAGTTTTACACTTTGCGTATTGGTTCCGGCATCACGTAGCCGGACGTGGCAGGCAATCCCGCGCGTTCCAGTTGCACTGTGCTGTGCTCGATGCCGAATTCTTTGACTTTCTTGGCGATCGCCACGATCACTTCTTCGCATTTGTCCATGTGCATGTCGGGAATCCGCGCGTGGCAGCTCAATGCATGGTGTTCCCCGCCCAGCGACCAGATGTGTATGTCGTGCACTTCCTGCACGTGCTCGATCGTAAGAATGGCCCGGGCCACTTCTTCCACCCGGGTCCCCATGGGCCGGCCCTCCAGCAGGATGTGCGCCGATTCCCGCAGTATGCCAATGGATGAATAAAGTACCAGCACACCGATGGCTAACCCCAGCACCGGGTCGATGCGATTCAAGTGGGTGTATTGCATTAGCACTGCACCGATGATGATGGCGATGTTCGAGAGCGCATCGCCGAAGTTGTGTACCAGAATACTCCGCAGGTTCAAATCTTTGCGGCCTCGGATCAGCGACAGCGTGATTCCCCCGTTCACCAGCAGCGCAGCCACCGAGGTCCAGATCATCCAACTTTCCACCACCGCCACCGGATTGCGCAGACGTTCGATGGCCTCGTATCCCAGCCACAACGCCAAAACAATCAGCAGAACCGCGTTGGTGAACGCTGCCAGCGTGCCCGCACGGTGATAACCGTACGTTTTTTCCGAATCGGCGGGGCGCTGTGCCCAACGCATCGCCAGCCAGGAAATCCCCAACGCCGGAACATCCGAAAGGTTGTGGACCGCGTCATTCAGTAGCGCTACCGACCGGCCCAGCAACCCGCCAAACACCTCCGCAACCACCAGCGCCAAGGTGGCGGCCATGGCCCAGGCCAGCACCGATGGACTCATGGGCGAATGCGCGTGATGATGGTGGCTGTGCTGGTGACTATGGCTCTCGGAAGTTCCTTGATGTGTGTGCATCTGTATCCGCTGGCTATTTTACGTCGTTTGCACCGCTCGCGCAGCCGGTTCCATTCCTGCACTTGTTGGATGGTTGACAACACTCAGCGGTGAATTCATTGACGGCCCCCAACAGCCGCTGCCAGTATCAGAAATGGCAGAGCTCTACGTGGCCGTCCCGCTTCGCCGGAGATGATTGGGCAACGGACCGGGTAAAATGAGCACTTCCATCGCATGAGCGCACCCATCGCCAAATTAACCTTCTGGGGCGTACGCGGCTCTACTCCCACGGTCGATCCAGTAACCTGGCGATACGGCGGCAATACTCCATGCCTGGATTTGGTCGCGCCGGATGGCACGCAATTTATTCTGGACTGCGGGACCGGCTTGCGCATGCTGGGCAACCGCTGGGCCAACGACACTTCTCCGCGCCCCGCGGAATCCCACATCTTGGTCACTCATTATCACTGGGACCACATCCAAGGTTTGCCATTTTTCGCTCCACTATACGACCTGAAAAACCAGTTCCAGTTTTACAGTTTTCGCTCCCATGTGCTCGGCCGCGACTCTTTGCGCCAGGTCTTTGAAGCCCAAATGGCTCTTCCGTATTTCCCCGTGGATTTTTCCTCCATGAATGCCAAACGAAAATTCCGCGAACTGGAAGGCGGCGAAAGCTTTTGCATCGGCGACAACAGGATCACCGCCCGCTACTTGCATCATCCCCAAGGCTGTCTGGGCTTCCGGATCGAGACCCCTGCGGGCACTATCGTCTATGCCACCGACAATGAACCGGGAGACCTGGCTCTGGACAATAGTCTGCGTGAACTGGCTGCTGGAGCCGACATTTTCGTGAACGATGCGCAACTCACCCCCGCGCAGTTGGCCACCATCAAGAAAGGTTGGGGCCACTCTTCGTGGAAGGAGGGCGTGAAGGTGGCGCGAGATGCGGGGGCGAAGACCCTGGTCCTGTTTCATCACGACCCCGACTCCACCGACCGGATGGTTGACGGAATCTTGCGCGATGCGCGCGAAGAGTTCGATTCCGTGTTCGCGGCCAGCGAAGGGATGGTGATTACGCTCGGTGCGCCGGGTCAGGGTGTGCAGACGCACTTCCCGGGATCGCGAACCTCCCTCCGGCGCGAGGCCCAGTTCCGCGCCGTGGTGACCGGCGTGGCGTCCGACGGAAGAAAATTCCAGGAAGAAACCACAGTGCGCGACTTGGCTCTGCAGGGCGCCTTGATCCTGCTGACCCACAGCCCGCGGCTGCAGTCCGAACTCGAAGTGGTCATGGAAACTCCCAGTTCCGACGGCGTCAAGAAAATGTCTTTGCGGGGTTACGTGGTTCGGTTGGAAACCGGCGTGGAGAAGGGCACCACCGCGGTTGGCGTGGTGTTTACGGATTAGCCAGACACGCAATTCAGCTCAATTCTGCGATTTTCTTGTCCAGGTGCTCCAATGCCGCTTCCAAAGATTTGCGGTGATTGGGATGTGTAGCGTTTTCCAGGTCGTTAGCTACGCGCTTGCGCGAGAGAACCAGTCCCCGCCGCTCGATTTCCTTTCTTATGTCGTCGGCGCTTTTTTGCGTCTTGCTTGAGGTATCCGCCACGTTTTTCCTGTCTTCTGCTTGAGATTGAACATCTTTGCTTTCCCAGCCGCGTGCCATGCCTATATTTTCGCACACATTCAGGGCCGCGGAGCGTGCAGAAAAAGGTCGGATTCCCGGAAGATCGCAGGCTAGACGCGAGCGCTGCGGCGTTTGGGCGCGGGCCCGGGAATGCCGGCGCCGCTGTGGCGCAGCGCTTCTTCTGCCAAGCGCGCAAAGCGCTCGGCAAAAATACCGCGATATAGGAACTCCACTTTCTGGTCGCCACAGCGGACAACCAGCGCCCATTCGCTTTCGTGCGGCGTCACGTCCAGCGAAGTAATCTCCGCGGTGGTCACGACCACCACCGGTTCATGGCGCTTGTCCAAGGCCCACACTTGCGCGGGTGAAATGAACAGTTGCACCGGCAACGCGTCGCCTTCGCGCGGCCGGTACTCGCCGCCGCTCACTACGGTTTTTGCTCCTAATTCGCGGGCCTTGCGGTCGGTGGGCGATTCCAGTTCCGCGGGAGGCAGCAGAATCGCCAGCACAAAGAAGATCAACCCAAAAATGGCTGTGTAGTAGCCATGCCAAAGACTCAAAGGCAGCACCACCAGCGCCGCGCCAAAACAGCCGAGCGCGATACGCAACAGCGTCCACGATTGTTCGTTTCGATACAGTTTCAGGAACTTGGGCGATCGCTGGATCAGCAAAAAAATCACGTTGCCGCAGGCGCTCTTGACGCGTTGCAGCAGATGTTCGTGATCCGCAGTGATTACCGTGGGAGTCGTGCTCATCGTTGACCAGCTTGCTATTTTACCTCAGTTGGCAAGCCCCCATTTGCGCAAAGCTATGGAGCCGTTCTACCGGGGCACAGCAGTTGTGACCGGTCCCAAAACAGAACGCCGTGGCGCCGCGCTTCCAATTGTCTTACCTGCAAACCCGCACAGCACCACCCCAACCGGTTTGACCGCCGCTCAGCCCTTGCATAGACTGGCCTCGCCATCCTGGCCCTTGCAGCATATGTTCACTTCCTTTGTCGATGCCGGTGGTGATCCTGAGATCCACGGTTATCTGCACACTCCCGCGGCCGGTGCCGAAGCCATAGTTGTGCTTACGCATGGTGCCGGCGCGAACTGCCAATCCAAACTATTGGTTGGTATGGCGGAAGCGCTTGCAGCAATAGGGTTCATCGTGCTGCGCTTCGACTTGCCGTTTCGTCGTGCTCGTCCTTACGGACCGCCGTTTCCCGCCACCGCCGCCCGCGATCGCGACGGCCTTCGTCGCGCTGCCATGATCATGCGGAAACAGACCAAAGGCCGCGTGGTTCTTGGCGGTCACTCCTATGGTGGACGGCAAGCGAGCATGCTGGCGGCTGACCAGCCTCAAGTCGCGGACGGCTTGCTCCTGCTTTCTTACCCCCTGCATCCTCCACGCAAACCGGAACAACTTCGTACCGCACATTTCCCAAAGCTGACCACACCGGCATTTTTTGTTCATGGAACTCGCGATCCCTTCGGCAGCAGCAGCGAGATGCAGGCTGCGTTAAACCTGATTCCTGGTCGGCACGCGATGATGGAAATCGAGGGCGCTGGTCATGAATTGCTGCCCAAGAAAAGCGCCGGCGAACTTCTCAGCGGCGTCGCGGCCGGATTCAAGACGTTCCTCAACCTGTAGACTCCGGTTCTTCGCCGCGCTAGTCGAGACAGGGCCGGGCCGATCCCCCTTGCTTACCGAGAGGAGAAGTGTTAAGGTGCCCTCGATTACCGAGCGGAGCAAAAAGCCATGAGCAAACCTTCTGATCTGGTCCAGGGCACGCTGGACATGCTGCTGTTGAAGATTCTGGCCCTCCAGCCTATGAATGGCTTCGCCATCAGCCAGCGCCTCACCCAGGTGTCCGGGGACGTTTTGCAGGTCAGCGACGGTTCGTTGTACCCCGCATTACACAAGCTCGAACAGGAAGGTTGGATCAAGTCGGCCTGGAAAACCACCGAAAACAACCGGCGTGCCAAGTTTTATTCGTTGACCCGGCTGGGCCGGCGCCAACTGGAAAAAGAAGCGCAGAACTGGAATCGGTTGGCTGCGGCGATATCGCAGGTGGTGAAGCTGGAAGAGACTTAGCGCTGGAGACAACATGCGGCTCACGAACTGGATCTACACATTGCCATTGAAGCTGCGCTCCTTGTTCCGGCGCCGGCAGGTCGAACAGGAGTTGGCCGACGAACTCCGCTATCATGTCGAGTCCAAAACCGCGGAACACATGGCACGCGGCGTGAATCCCGTCGAGGCGCGACGGCTCGCGCTGCTGGCTCTCGGCGGCGTGGAGCAGGCCAAGGAGAACTGCCGCGACGCACTTCCTGTTCGTTGGCTGGATCACCTCCGGCATGACTTCCGCTTCGCTCTGCGCATGCTGCGCAAAAGCCCCGGCTTTACCGCCGTCGCCGTGACTGCCCTCGCGTTCGGTATCGGCGCCGACACCGCCATGTACACCATCGTCAATGGCGCACTCACCTGGGACTTAGGGCTCGGCAAAAACCGTGACCGCGTCGTCATCGTGACTTCAGCCGATAGCGCCCACAGCAACGATTGGGGGGCCTCCTACCCCGATTTTCGCGGCCTCCGCGTCAATGTCAAATCGCTCGCAGGTCTCGCCGCCTACCAACTCGCCCCCGTCAATCTCAGCGACAACAATGCCCTCCCCGAACGTTTTTACTGCGTGCAAATGTCCGCGAACGGTTTCTCTGTGGTTCAAGACAAGCCGCTCCTCGGCCGCGATTTCATTCCCGCCGACGAGCAGCCCGGCGCCCCTGCCGTGCTCATGCTCGGCTATCACGTGTGGCGCGATCGCTATGGCCTCGACCCCGCGATCATCGGCAAAACCGTCCGCGTCGACGAAGTTCCTCGCATCGTCATTGGCGTTATGCCCCCGGGCCGGCGATTCCCCGAAGAAACGGATCTGTGGATCCCGCTCGTCCCCACTCCGGCGCTCGAAAAACGTGATACTCGCGAGCTCATGCTCTTCGGCAGGTTGCGCGATGACGTCCCGATCACTCAGGTTCGCGCGGAAGTCGCCGCACTCGCCGCGCGACTCGCGACTCAATACCCGAATACCAATAAGGACATCACCGCCGAAGTTCGCCCCATCATACAAATCACCGGCTTGTACTTCATGAAGCCACTCTTCTTCGCGCTTTTCGCTGCCGTCGGTTTTGTGCTGCTGATTGCTTGCGCCGATGTTGCCAACATGCTGCTCGGCCGAGCCTCGGAGCGTTCTCGCGAGATTTCCATTCGCGCGGCCATCGGCGCTGGGCGCCCCGCCATTCTTCGGCAGCTTTTAGTCGAAAGTGTGATGCTGTCCATCGCCGGTGGTTTTCTGGGCTGCCTGGTCGCCGTCGGCGGCCTGCGCTGGTTCGACCGCGGCATGGGTACGGAAGCCAAACCGATCTGGCTGCATCTTTCCCTCGATCGTGATGCCCTCTTTTATTTGGCGGTCATCACCATCGGAACGGGAATTCTCTTTGGCTTGGCGCCCGCGCTGCGCCTCATGAACACCGATGTCAGCACCGCCTTAAAGGACGGCGGTTCCGGCGCAACTGGCGGCAGATTCACCATGCGCCTTGCCAATCTCCTCGTCGCCTTCCAGATGATGCTTTGCGTGGTGCTGCTGGCCGGAGCAGGACTGATGATCCGCAGCGCCGTCAAACTCTACAGTGCGCCCATCGGAGTCAACACCTCGGGGGTACTCACCATGCGCATCAATCTCCCCGAAGCCAAGTACCCAAACCCAGACAACTGGATCGCCTTTCATGATCAGCTCAGCCGAAAGCTCGCGTTGCTGCCTGGCGTCGAATCAACCGGCATCGCATCCCAATTGCCTCTCGGCAGTTGGACTTCTTTCAATGTTGAGTTGGAAGGAAAAACACATGATCCGGGGCACCCTACCGAAGCCGGTGGCATTGTCGTGAGCAACAATTATTTCGACATTATGCAAGTACAGCCGCGGCGCGGACGGTTGCTTCAACAATCGGACGGCACCGTCGGCCCACCTGTGCTGGTCGTGAATGAGAGCTTCGCCGCAAAGTTCTGGCCCCGCGAAGATCCGCTCGGCAAGCGCTTGCGCCTGGTCGACCAAGGCGCCGCCGGTCCCTGGTTGACCGTCGTTGGAATCACGCCGGACATCTTGCAGAATTTCCGCGAAAGCTTGAAACACGATCCCCTGCTCTATCTTCCTTTCGCCGAAAAACCCGACCGCCAAGCGTTTCTCATCGCTCGCACGCAAGTTCCCCCAGCTACCCTGACCGATGCGTTCCGTCGCGAAGTTCAATCCCTCGATCCCAATCTCGCTGTTTATGACGTACGAACCCTCGATGAGCGCATCGCCCAAAGTCGCCTTACCGTCAGCCTTTTCGGCGCCATTTGTATTGTGTTTGCGGTGGTCGCCACGGTGCTCGCAGCCATCGGCCTGTACGCGGTCATCATGCAAGCGGTGAATCGACGAACGCGAGAGATCGGCTTGCGCATGGCCCTGGGCGCATCGCGTCGCGAAATCGTCGCACTCGTCTTCCACCAAGGCATACGCCCGCTAGCTCTGGGCTTGTTCATCGGCTTGGTATTGGCGCTGGCGACCGGGCGTGTCTTGCGCTCCCTGCTCGTCGGAGTCGACCCGAGCGATCCGTTGACTTTCGCCGGTGTGGTCCTGGTTCTGTTGGCCGCAGGTGTGCTCGGCTGCCTCGTTCCAGCACGTCGAGCCATCAGAGTCGACCCTATGGTCACCCTGCGTTATGAATAGCGGACGAATGAGTTGCTGGGGAGGGACATGCGGCTGACGAACTGGATCTACACATTGCCATTGAAGCTGCGCTCCTTGTTCCGGCGTCGCCAAATCGAACAGGAGTTGGCCGACGAACTCCGTGATCACATCGAGTCCAAAACTGCGGAACACCTGGCACGCGGGATGAACCCGGCCGAAGCGCGCCGCGCGGCCTTGCTAAAGCTCGGCGGCGTGGAACAGACCAAGGAGGCGTGCCGCGACCATCTCCGCTGGGCCCTTCTGGACTCTCTGCTCCAGGATTTACGCTTTGCGGCCCATTGCGTATATGCCAAACCCGGGTTCGCCACCATCGCGGTTCTGACGCTGGCCTTGGGCGTCGGCGCGAGCACTGCCGTGTTCAGCGTGGTCGACCGCGTGTTATTCCGCAGCCTTCCCTATCCTCACGACGAGCAGTTGGTTTCTTTTGGCGTGAAGGCGCCGTTCGAAGGCATCGAGTTCATGTTGGCCCCTGAATATTTAGTTTTGCGCAAGCAGCCGGGGCCCTTCGAGTCCGTGACTTCGCTAACCCCAGGCGGAGCTGACTGCGACATCACTGAACAGAATCCGCTGCGGCTGGCTTGTGCCTTGGTCCAGGCCAATTTTCTTTCGACTTTGCAGATTCACCCGATTGTGGGCAGGGATTTCACTCCCGAAGACGACCGGCCCAACGCGCCACGAGTCGCCTTGCTCTCGTACGCCTTGTGGCGCGCGCGATTCGGCGGCGACCCAAAGGTGCCGGGGAGAATCATTTCCGTGGATGGCAAGCCATTGCAGATCATTGGAGTGCTTCCCGCCAGTTTTGAAATGCCCACATTGACGGCTGCGGATATGTTGCTGCCACAAGCGTTGGACGAAGCGGCGCAAGACCGCAACCACCCCCAAGTTATTCTCAGGGCTTTTGCAAGGTTGAAGCCCTCGGTCACCGTCGCGCAGGCCAAAGCTGCTTTGCAGCCCTGGTTCGAAGACTCGTTGCGATTTGTCCCGCCGCAATTCCGGGCGGAGGTTTCGTTGCGGGTGCGCTCGCTGCGCGACCGGCAAATCGACGACTCGCGCGCAGGTGCGTGGGTGCTGTTCGGCGCGGTCATCGCGGTACTGTTGCTGGCTTGTACCAATGTGGCCAACCTGCTGCTCGTGCGGGCCGTAGCAAGGCAACGGGAACTGGCAGTCCGCGCCGCCCTTGGCGCAACCCGCACTCGCTTGATCCAGCAGACCCTGACGGAGAGCTTGATGGTGGCGTTGCTTGGAGCCATGGCCGGCTGCGCCCTGGCGTATGGGCTGCTTCGAGTCTTTGTTTCGATTGCCCCGCAGGGAATCGTGCGCTTGCAGCAGGCCTCGCTGGATGGCCGTGTGCTTATCTTCTGCGTGGTGGTTTCGCTGCTCTGCGGAATTTTGATTGGTGTGGCGCCGGCGCTCAGCAAACCCGAACCGGAATCTCTGGTGGAACGCACGGCGCGCACCACCGGACGAGGGCTTTTGCGGTACACGCTGGTCACCGCACAGATCGCGGGTTCCCTGGTGTTGTTGAGTGGCGCCGCATTGCTGCTGCGGAGTCTGTGGAAAATCGAAACCGTGTCCGTCGGGTTGGATGCACAGCACGTGGTCACCGCGCGAATATCGTTGTCCGAGCATGGTTATCCCCAGATGCCGCAGCAGCTTGCCTTTTTCAGCGAATTGGAAAAACGCCTGACGCAGGTTCCTGGGGTAACGCAAATCGCCCTCAGCAACTCCCTTCCGCCCTCGGGGAGCATGCAGGCGACCTTTTTTGCCTCGCTCGAAACCCCCGGCCACCCGCGTCCCCCAGAGGGCACTGGTGGAATGGTGGGATACCGCATGGTCACACCAAGCTACTTTCCGGCTCTGGGAATCCGGATCGTGCAGGGCCGGGGGTTTACCGAACAGGACCGAGCGCCCACGGAACGTTCCGTCATTATCAGCGAGAGGTTGGCCGCGAAGCTGTTTCCCAACGAAGACCCCGTCGGGAAATCCTTGCGGTTTACGATGCTCAGTTCTGGCGGGATTTGGAGAACGATTGTAGGCGTAGCCGCCAACGTGAAAAACAATGGTTTGGTCGACAATGCCGATCCCGAGTTTTATCTGCCTTGGAAGAACGACGACCAGGCTTTCGTGCGCAACTCGTACGTGACCTTGGTTACCACATTGCATCCCGCAACGGTACTTCCATGGATTCGCTCGCAAATCGCGGCGCTTGATCCAACCGTCCCCGTGGAGTTCGCCACCATGACCGAACGCATTGGCAAATTAACCGACCGGCCGCGCTTCGAAGCCACGCTGCTTTCTCTGTTTGCGGGCATTGCGGTGCTCCTGGCGGCCCTGGGAATTTACGGCGTTGTGAGCTTTTTCGTCTCGCAACGCACCCAGGAAATTGGCGTACGCATGGCGCTGGGTGCGACACCCGCCACTATCGCCACCATGGTTTTGCGAAACATGACCCGCTGGGCAGTGCTGGGCGCGGGATTGGGCCTGGGGGGTTCGTGGTACTGCACTCGGTTGCTCGAATCCTTGTTGTTCCAGGTCCGGCCGCACAACCCGCTGCTGCTTGGCGCCGCGTTGCTCGTTCTGCTTACCGTTGTGCTCATCGCCACCTGGATTCCTGCCCGCCGCGCGGCCCGTGTAGATCCAGTCGTGGCGCTCCGCTACGAATAACCGCTCCTATGTAACCCTGTTGTACTAAAGCCGCAGCGCCCGCGAGAGTTGCTCGGCCCGCGCCACACGATCTCGTACGCACATGAACTAAGGAAACTACCCCCGCAAAATACCGGGATTCCCCGTCCTGATCGAATGTTGCCTTCGTGCGTAAATGGTCTTGGCTGATGCTACTCGTCGCTCCCTCAGCATCGCCCCCAGAACTCGGACGAGGTTCAGCTAAACCTATTAAGGAGTGGAAGCATGTTTGGAAAAGTGAACTCGTTGCGCGAACTCTTCGAACTGGAACTGAAATACGCCTATGACTGCGAACAGAAGCTGGTGAAAAAGGGCTTGCCCAACATGATGGAGAACGCCGTATCGCCGGAACTGAAATCGGCGCTGGAACAGCACCTGCAGGAAACGCGAACCCACGTCGCCCGCCTGGAACAAGTCTTCTCCCGCTTGGGCGTCGCTCCCGGCACCAAGGACAACGACATTTTTGACGAAATGGCCAGCGCCGCCAAAGACTCTATCTCCAACATCGACGGCTCCCCGCTGCGCGACTGCGCTTTGATCGTCAACGGCAATGTGGTGGAGCACTATGAAATCGCCCTGTATGGGAGCTTGGTCTCGTTCGCCCGGAATTTGAGCTTGCAGGACGCCGTCGCCACGCTGGAACAAACATTGAAGGAAGAAAAGGCTGCTGACGCCAAGCTCACCGAGATTGGCGAGACGCTCATGAATGCCAAGGCGGCCAGGGTCCGCACTGCTTAACCAGCAAAAAACCACCGACCCTTCGCACACCGGCGGAGGGTCGGGACCTGAACTCGTGCATAGTTGCTCGCTGAGAGCGGGTGCCCTGGCCTGAGGGTGTTAGCGCTGGACGTGCAATTTCCGTTGGACTGATTGTGGTGACACCGCTTGTCCCGTCGTGGTCGATTGAGCGGGAGCAGCAACCGGTTGCCGATTGGAGAGTGTTTCCACACGGTGTTCGACGTACACCGGCGAACCCAGCAGAAAACCCACCAAGCTGACGATTTCCAAAAGCAACTTCAAAACACACCCTCCTACGATCAACTCGTGATGCCTGGTTGCTTGACTTTCTGCTGGCCGAGGAACCGGAGTCGCTGCCGCGGGCTTACGTAAAGCTAGAACCCGGAATGCTCACATCTCCATGCACAGCAACTCGCACGCCATTCCTGCAAACCAGTTAAATGTAAGAATTGTATGAGTAAAGCGGGAACACGCACCTGGAGCTAGTACGCAAGCTTAGGTGATTTTCTGTAATTCTTACGTACTTTTGTAGCTCAATTGCTCTTACAGACGCCGGTTTCGTGACTGGTACAGGCTTCCAACTCCGCCATCCATCGTGTCGCTAGTTTAAAACCCCAATCGCCCGCCCACCCCGCCCCAGAAACATTCCCGGTCGCGCTCCAGTGGGTTTGCCGTGATTCCAAATTGGAATGCCATGCACGAATACCGTTTCGATCCCGGCCGGCAGCGCCGTCGGATTGCTGTATGTCGAACGGTCGATTACCGTGTCAGGATTGAACAACACCAGATCAGCTACCGCACCTTCACGAATGACCCCACGATCGCTCCAGCCCAATCGCTGGGCGGGCAGCGCGCTCATCTTGCGTATAGCTTCCGGCAGAGTGAGCCAGTGCTTCTCGCGCACGCAGACTCCCAACGCCCGGGGAAAAGTCCCGGCACCGCGAGGGTGATCGTTGGCGATTCCGCCGTCACTGGCGACCATGACCCAAGGCTGCTGGTAGAACGCCTTAATGTCGGACTCGAGCATCGATTGGCAGATGATCATCGCCTCGGTGTTCGCGGGGTCGCCTTCACGGATCAAGCGAATGAACATGTCGACCTCGGAAATATGAGCGGACTTGGCTAAATCTTGCAAGGTCTGCCCACCATAGGACGGATTCGGCTTGAACTGCGTGACCGTGATGTGACTCGCCCCGCCGACGTCCGCCAGCGCTTTCGCCACGCTTTGGGCATCTTCATATTTCTTGTAGGGCACCAATACTTTCAAGTTGGCATGCCACGCATCATAGGGATAGCAGTCGGCCATGAAGTCAACTCCGCGTTTCCGGGCGGCCTCGATGATTTGTATATACGCCGCTGCCTTGCCTTGCACCGCCACGGTTCCCAGCTTGATGTGCGAGTGCTCCACGGGGATGTGGGCGCGTTCGGCGATGGCGATTTCTTCCTTTAGGGCCTCGAAAGACTTGTCCGCTTCATCGCGAATGTGAGTCATGTAGATGCCGCCACTCCCTGCGGCAACTTTGGCCAGCGCCACCAGCTCCTCGGTGTTCGCATAACTGCCAATTTCATATTCCAGTCCCGAAGACAGTCCCAGCACCTGCTGGTTCATGGCTTGGCCCACGATCTGCTCCATCCGGTCAATCTCCTGAGGCGTGGCGGTGCGCTTGTAATCCTTGCCCAGGACCAGTTCGCGAATAGTGGCGTGTCCGGCAAACACGGCAACGTTCGGTGCGGGATGCAGGGTTTCGATCGAGCGTACCCAGGTGATGATCGGCCACGGTGAATCGCCGTCGGCGCCAACCACCAGGGAGGTGATGCCTTGGGCGATCTGGGTTTCCGCCAGCGGATCGTCCAGGATACCCTCCGCCGAGTGATTGTGTATGTCAATGAAGCCGGGGGCCAGCACCAAACCGGTCGCGTCGATCACCGCCTCGTTCTTTTCGGGAGTAAGCGCCCCAATCTGCTCAATATGTCCGCCCGCTACACGCACATTGGCCTTGTGCATGGGGCCGCCAGTGCCATCGGCGATTTCGGCGTTCTCGATCAGCAGCGAGTTCGCCGTTTGTTGGGAATGCAGAGGTGGGAGCAGAAAAAGTGCGAGCGCGAACAAGAAGAACACTCTGGCCCGATGCATTCGTACTGAGACGAATGAATATGGAAGACAGTGCATGCCGGTCCTTGATGAAGCGGAACGAATACAACATAGCACGGCAGGGAACGAGACGGCGCCTTGGCGCCCTTCGCTGTAGCGTATCAATCGCAGCAGGAACTCTAGCGCAACGCGAACCAAAGTGGCCAGCCGGTGTTGCGTGAACCTTACCGTCCACCGGTGACCGGGAGGATGGCCCCCGTTACGAAAGAGGCCGCTGGGGAAAGCAGCCACAAAACGGCCTCGGCGATTTCGGTTGGAAGACCAGCACGGCCCATGGGAATCGTGGGACTCAAGCGCGCCAGGCGGTCTGAATCGCCGGCGGCCCCGTGAATGTCGGTATCCACCAGCCCCGGAGACACGGCATTCACCCGGATGCCCTCGGCAGCAACTTCGGGGGCCAGGCCAATCGTAAACGTATCAATAGCGCCTTTACTCGCGGCGTAGTGCACCCACTCGCCGGCGGAGCCCAGCTGCGCTGCTCTCGATGAGATGTTCACGATCGCGCCACCTAAACCACCATACTTTCTGGACATTCGCCGAACCGCTTCACGCCCGCATAGAAAAGCTCCGACCACATTGACGGCCAGAAGCCGCTCGAGCATCGACGCTTCCACGGAGTCCACACGGGCGAACCCGCCGGTAACGCCCGCGTTGTTCACCAGCCCAGCGAGCCGCGGAAGCGTCCGGTCCACAGTTTCGAACAGATGCAGCACCTCGGCCTCTTTGGCCACGTCCGCCCGAATTGCGGCGGCACTCCCACCCAGTTGCAGAATTTCTTCGACCAGACCATTGGCTGACGCTGCATCACTTTCGTAATTCACCGCCACCGGATATCCTCGCGCCGCGGCCAGACGAGCGACGGCGGCTCCTAGTCCCGTCCGCCACCGGTAACAACCAGAGTGCCAAGTGGTTCAGTCATACCAGACTCATTTTCAAATGCGCCGCAAAGGCCAGCATAGAGGCCTTCCGCTTCACTCTAAAAGGTGACTGCGGTGAGCGCTTTGTGCGCTAGCTCCGCCGCCGGACCCGGCTTACCACTCAACATCAAGTTGACCCATTCGGTTCCCGCTTGAGAAATGCGCACAGCTTCCATCGTTAGCGATTCCGGGCCGCCTGAGTCGGAGTTGCCGAAAAAGATGCGATCCATAGGCCGCGAAGCAATCATGCGATTCTTGGTGTATTGCTCCGGGACTGCCATCATCATCGCGTGCCCTCGGCGGTACACCTGAATCTCGATGGGATCGACATGAAATTCCGGCAAACACTTCTGGAAATCCGTCAGAACCTTTGCGGCGAACTGTTTGCAGTTCGCTTCTTCCAGCAGCAGCGCGCGCTCCGCCTCCCTCAGCGTGCAATAAAAGGTCAGAATTTCGTACTTCGGCTGGTAGCCCGGCTGATTGCGAACAGTCCAGTCGGCCACAATGAAATCGGTAAAGGAATTGCCCGGACACCAATTGTCATAGCCCTTGTTATAGAACCGCCTGTCGAAAATCATATTCACCATGGGCACCGGGGCATAGCGCATCCGCCGCATTGCTTGTTTTTGATCGCCGGGCAGTCCGGCTACCAGGCGCGCGCTGATGAATTTAGGGCAGCACATCAAGACGAACTTCGCCGCAACTGTAGTGAGCTGCTCTCCTTGTATATAGGTGACGCGAACTTCGTCGGCATCCGGTACCACCGACACCACCGTCGCGCCTCCCACCATGCGCTCGCCGTATTGCGGTTTCAGCACTTCCACCAATCTGTGGCTGATGCACCCTAACCCGCCGGGTAGAATCACACGGGTTGAATCTTCGCCTTTCATTAAGTACTGTGCGTCCACCACCCCAATGAAGGAGCTGGTATCCTCGGTCACCGCGCCCCAGTTGGAGAGGCCATAAGCGTCCCACCACTTGGTAATTTCCGGAGCGTAGCGCTGGGTGATCTCAGTGAAGGGTTTCGAATCCAACTCCGCCATATCCTTGTGAGGATCCAATTTCAGTAGGTCTTCAGAGAACTTTTTAAAACTGGCCACGGTCTCTTTGGAATAGGGCAACTGGGAAAGGCCGCTTCGCCAGGTGTCGGGCGTATACACGCCGTTGTCGATGGTGGGATCGGGCATATCGATAGGCAGCAGGTTCAGACCGATTTCCTTAGCCAGATGATCGCTGTCGCTGCCGCGGAAATCGTAAGCGGCGCCGGTGGAGTACGCTTGCCCGGCGAATTCTTCCTGATAAGCGTTGCCCCCGAAATGATCCTCTTTTTCCAGCAACAACCAGTCTTTGCCCCGCAGAAAATAGGCGGCCGACAATCCCGCCATACCGCCACCGACAATGGCCACGTCGACCTTGCGCGTCGCAGCGGGCTTCGGGAAGGTGTGGCTGTCGCGGACTTCGTGGCAAATAGTGAAGTGCTCTCCTTCGACGTTAGCCACCGGAGCATGGCTCTCGGGTTCCGCCATAAGCGCTTTGTCGAAGGGACAACCCGACGCGACGGAGCCGGCTACAACAAATCTGATGAAGTCACGACGTGATTGCGACATGAGTGCTTCCTCCAACGTTCTGGAAACGCAGATCTCGTTGCTTATTTGCTTCCAAAAAAGAATCGGTTCCTTCGCTCATTGCGGCCGCTCCAGTAGTTCTCGAGGTTCTCTGCCGATGGTTCGCCCGCGGATTTGGTACCAGACCAGAATCAGCGTTACCGAAAGCACGAAAATCAGGGTGGAAATGGCGTTGATTTCCGGTGTGATGCCGCGACGCAGGCGTGCCCAAATTTCCAACGGCAGCGTATTGTCCCGACCCAGCAGGAAAAAGGTCACCGCGATTTCATCCATCGATAGCGTGAAGATCAGCAGCGCCGAGGCGATCAGCGACAGCTTCAGATTGGGCAGCGTGATGCGCCAGAACGTTTGCCAAGGCGTCGCTCCGAGGTCCAGCGAAGCTTCTTCTTGCGCGCGATCCATCTTTTGCAGGCCGGCGAAAAGCTCGGTGGTGGCCACCGCAATCAGCGCGGTGCCGTGGCCTAGAAACACAGTGAACAGGCTGAGTCGAATCCCCACGCGGTCCACAAACATCAATAAGGACAGCCCGGTGATGATGCCTGGCAGCACCAGCGGCAGCAGCACTAACCGGCGGAACAACGCTTTGCCTGGAAAATTGCCGCGATCGAGCGCCAGCGCGCCCAACAGCCCCAATGTTAACGACAGAGCGACCGCTCCCAGCGCCACCAGCACGCTATTCAGGACAGCATCCCAAATCGAGCCATCGCCAAATAATTGTTGGTACCAGTGCCATGTGAAGTGTTTGGGCGGAAAGCCACCCACACCTCCTTGGTTGAACGAATAAACGATCAGCACCAAGATCGGCAGATACAGAAATGCGAACACCATCGCCGAGAAGAGCGCGAGCATTGGCGCGCGGGTGCCGGTCCGCTTGGCCGTTTTGGCTGCCGCGTTCATCGGAACGCCCACCTTTTTTCCAGCCGTTCGGTTGCGAACAATAAGGCGATGGTGAACAGCAGAATGCACACCGCAATGGCCGCGCCGAGTGGCCAATCGTAGGCGGTGCCGAACAGGCTTTGCACGATGTTTGCGATCATGATGCTCGACGGCCCTCCGACGAGCAGCGGCCCCAGGAAATCGCCAAATGTGAGCACAAATGCGAAAGTGGCCCCAGCCAGCAGCCCTGGTATCGACAGCGGCAAGATGATCCGGAAAAACGTGGACCGCGGATTGGCGCCCAAGTCGTGCGAGGCTTCGATTAGATCGCGCGGAATGTGTTCCAGCGAAGCGTAGAGCGGCAGAAACACAAAAGGCGTGTAGATGTGCGTGAGCGTCAGGACCACCGCGAACGGGCTGTACAGGAAGAAACTGACCGGCTCTTTGGTTAGGTGAAGGTACTGCAGGAAGCCGTTCAGCACCCCATCGGAGCCCAGAATCGTCTTCCACGCATAGCCGCGCACCAGATAGCTGACCCACAACGGTACAATCACCAACTGATACAGCAGATCTTTTCGAACCGTGGTGTGGAATGACATGTAATACCCCAGCGGGTAGCCCAACAGCAGCGACAGCATGGTGACGCTGGCGGCGATCCGCGCTGTGCGCAACAGGACCTCGGCGTAAACGGGATTCCGCAGCAGTGTGGCGTAGTTTTGCAGATTCCATTGATGAACGATCACGCCGTCACGGACCAGCCAGAAGCTGTGCGCCAACATCAGCCCGTAGGGCACCAGAAGGAAGAGGCCCACCCAGAGCAGCGGCGGGGCGGAAACGATGGTTTTATAAGCGCGCGAATACATGGTGTTAGATTTAGTCAGTAGTAGAAAGAACCAGTCGCCGCCTCAAGTCCGACGTGATCGCCATCATAATGCTTTGCTCCTTGCTTATTCGCGGACCGGGATGGCGTCGTCGGGGTGGAACACAAATTCGTGCTCACCGGTGAGCACGCCCCGCGCGGGGATGCGTACCCGCAAAACCCGTCCCGAACAGTCCACTTCCAGTTGCTCGACAGACCCCGAGAAAATCTGCTGCCGAATCTGCGCCCGAAAACGCACGGCCTTGGCGCCTGGCGCTGTTTCCGCCGCGAGTTGGATGCATTCCGGCCGCAGCGAAAAAACTTTTACGCCATTCGCTACCTCAGTGGGCCAACGCAAGACGCCGCTGGTCGCCACCCCTTCATGCACTTCGCCCCGCAGAAGATTGGTTTGTCCAATGAACTGCGCTGTGTAACTGCTGGCTGGGTGGGCGTAAATCTCGCGAGGCGAGTCCACTTGTTCCAGCGCGCCGTCGCGCAGCAGCGCGATGCGATCCGACAGCGCCATGGCTTCTTCCTGATCGTGAGTGACGAACAGAAACGTGATCCCCACCTCCCGCTGCAGCGATTTCAGTTCGCCTTGCATCTGTTTGCGCAAGTTGGCATCCAGCGCCGACAGCGGCTCATCCAGCAGCAGGAGTTGTGGACGATTTACCAGCGCCCGCGCTAAGGCCACCCGCTGCTGCTGGCCCCCGCTGAGCCGTGAGGGGCGCGCTTTCGCGTATTCCTGCATTTTCACCATGCGCAATGCGGCATCCACGCGTGCCGGAATTTCTGCGGCAGGCGCGCTCGTGACCCGCAACCCGTACCCGACGTTGTCCGCCACCGAAAGATGCGGAAACAGCGCATAGTGCTGGAACACCGTATTGACGCGGCGGCGGTAAGGCGGAAGCGTGTCCAGGCGAGCGCCATTCATCCAGATTTCGCCACTGGTCGGTTGTTCGAACCCGGCGATCAACCGCAGCAATGTAGTCTTGCCCGATCCGCTTTCGCCCAAAAGCGTCAGAAACTCTCCCTCGGCGATTTGCAGCGAAAGGTCTTTCAGCACCTCGCGGGTGCCAAATCGCTTGGCGATGTTGCGCACTTCCAGTAGCGCGGCGGCGGCAGCGGAGGAAACCGGCGGACTGGAAACCGCGGAGTTCACTGGGCGGCCTTCACCTCGTTCCAGATTTCGATGTATTTGGCCCGGCGCGGTACGTCTTGCCAGAAATAGATTCGCTGCATGTACGCATCCGGATCGTCCAAGTGCAAACCCCTTTTCTCTGCGTCGGTCATGTACTGCGCTGCGGCCGGATTGGCCGGGGTGTAGTGAGTCACGTCGGTGATTTTCTTCTGCGTTTCGGCTTGAATCATGTACTCCACGAAAGCGTAAGCCAGTTCTTTGTTAGGGCTGGCTTTGGTGATCATCAGGTGATCGATCCAGCCGGTGGTGTTTTCCTCGGGGATGGTCTCGCCGATCGGGAAGTTGGCTTGGCGCAGCTGATTGGTCATCAGCGGCCAGCCCATCGCCGCAACGATTTCGTGATTTTCGAACAGATTGGTGAGTTCCCCGCCGGTCGACCAGATTTTGCGGATGTTCGGCTTGAGCGCCAGAAGTTTCTGTTTCACCGCCGCGAGTTGCTGGTCGGAAAGATTGTAGAGCTGCGCGGGGTCGGGCTTGTCGTAGCCCAGTAGTTGAGCGGCCACGTACAGCGTCGAGAGGTCGTCCCACACCGAAATTTTCCCTCTGTACTTGGGATCCCACAGCACCGTCCACGAATCGGGAACTTGCACGAACACCGTGGTGTCGTAAAGAAGAGGGTTTGGTCCCCACATGAACGGAACGCCGAAGGTTTGCCCGTTCATTTTGACTAGCGGCAGATCACGCAGTTTCGCCGAGAGTTGCGAATACTGCGGAATTTTCCTCAAATCCAGCGGCTCCGCAAGACCGGCGCGCGCAATCGAGCTGGCAACGTCGCTCGATGGAGAGATCACGTCGTAATTTGAGGCGCTGCCTCCGCGCAGCTTTGCCACCAGATCGTCGCTCGAACCCATGTACGCCGCAGACACTTTGCAGTGATGAGCTTCTTCGAACGCGCGGGTGAACGAAGGATCGGCATAGCCTTCCCACACCAGTAGGCTCAACGATGGCTCCCTCCGGCAAGACGCCAGCAACAGCCCTGACGCGAGTGTCACCACTAGCGCAACAACCGCAAAACGATGAGTGCTTGGCACGCGAACCTCTTCCACCATCAAAATGTGGGCGGAGTGTTGACCCACAAAATCCACGCCTCGCTCCGTCCCGGATTTTTCCAGCGATGTGGCGTCGAACTTTCGAAGTACAGGCTGTCGCCGGATTTCAGCCGGTAGTGGCCACGGTTGTGCAGCCAGATTTCGAACTCGCCGCGTAGCACGTGCAGAAACTCCTCGCCCTCATGAGCGTACGATTCGCCGCTCCCGCCGCCGGGTTTCACGCGGAACAAATGCGGCTCCATGGCGGTGTTGCCCCAGGCCAGCAATTCCATGCGCACCATGGGGCTGGTCTCCAGCACTTTGCGTTGCGATGGACGAACCAGCGAAGGCGCCTCGCCGTTGGTTTCGAACATCGACAATATATTGCTTTTGTAGAAACGGGCGATGCGTTGCAGCGTAGCCACCGACGAACGCATCTGGCCTCGTTCCAGCGCGCTCAGAAAACCCACCGAGACTTTGGTGGCGCGGGCCACTTCTGCCAGCGAAAGTCCGCGTTTCAACCGCAAACGGCGGAAGCGTTGCCCGGCGGATTGCTGCGCGTCAATGGGTGCTGTTACCACCCCTTGTTTCTTCAATATGTGCACTATCGCTGCCGGGTTCAGGCCCCGCGCCCGCCGCAGGAACAACGCCCGCTGCAACAGCCGCACATCCGCTTCCGCGTACAGGCGATAACGGCTGGCGGTCCGCCGCGGGCTCACCAGTCCCAACGCTTCCCACGCGCGTAAAGCTGACGAAGAGATACCCAGACGTCCGGCCACCTCGGAGATGCGCAGCAGCCGCTGTTCGGGCGAAGATTCCGATTCGCCGGACAAATTCTTTCTGCTTGACATGAGTCTCGGCTTTCTCTAAGTTTGCGGGATTATAGTAAGGTTCCAGGGCCGGGGACAACTGCCAAGAATTGCTTTTTTTCAGGGGAAGCCTTTCTGGCGTGATAGGGGTGATGGAAATGAAATCAGTATGGCACCGGGGATTTAAGTGCGTGTGTATGCGCGCTGCGCGCCTTGGGGTGATTGGCGCAATCGGCCTTTTGCTTGTCGCTCCCTCTCTGCCGGCGCAGAGCACGGGTGGACGCATTCGCGGAACCGTGACGGATTCCAGTGGTGCGGCGGTCGTCGGCGCCAAGGTCTCCTTGATTAATGAAGAGACCAATGCCAGCCGCGAAACACCAACGTCCTCCACGGGCGAGTATGTTTTTCTGGAAGTTCCCGTGGGAAGCTACGAAGTCGACGTTACTGCTACGGGCTTCAAAAAATACCAGCGGAAAGGCATCGTGCTGGTCTTGAACGAGATTGCCGCCGTCGATGTCAGCTTGCAGGTTGGCGGTGCCAGCGAAACCGTGGAAGTCAGCGGCGCTCCTCCGGTCATCGACACAACCACCACCCAGCTCGGCGCCGTTATGACCGACCAGTCCGTGCGCGAATTGCCCCTCAGCACCAGAAACACGTATCAGTTGCTGCAATTGCAACCCGGGGTGCAGTCCCAATTGGGCGCGGACCTGTTCTACGGCAGCGACAATCCCGGCGTGGTTTCCGTGAACGGCGGCCGCGGGCGTTCCAACAATTACATGGTCAACGGCGGCGACGGCAACGATATCTTCGTGAACAGCCCGGCGATCCAGCCCTCACCGGATGCCATCGAAGAATTTCGCGTCTTGACCAATACCTTCGACGCGGAATATGGCCGAAATTCAGGCTCAGTAGTCAACGTAGTCACCAAAGCCGGCACCAACAACATTCATGGTGATGTCTACGAATTCTTCCGGAACAAGGTACTGAACACCAAAGGGTTCTTCGATCCCTTTGTGCCCGACTACCAGCAAAACCAGTTTGGCGCCACCCTGGGCGGCCCCATCAAGAAAGATAAAAGCTTTCTTTTTGGCTCCTATGAGGGCAACCGTCTGAAGCAGGGGATTCCTTCCGGAAACGTGTACCTCCCCACGACGGCGGAAGCAAATGGAGATTTTTCCGCGGATGGTCCGTTTCAAGGGTCCGTGACCGATTCCACCTTTGCCAATGCGCTGTATTCCCGTCCGGGATGCGCCAGCGCCTTGTCAGCCACTGCCCCGGCGGCAGCGGCGCAATTGGCTTCGCTGGCCAGCGGATCTTCGACCACGGCGGTTCCTTACAGCAGCCTTTTCCCCAATTCACAAGTGCCCACTGCGTGCTTCGACCCGACTGCGAACGCTATCTATAAGCAATACGTCGCCCCCACCGGACAAGGGTTGGTACAGCTGGCGCCTAACCTGATCGAAAACGACGACCAATTCACTTTCCGGTTTGACCAGAATTTCTCTCCGACGCAGCACTTCACCGCGTATTACTACTTCGACGACGTAAATCAGAACCAGCCCTTTTCAAATTTCCAGGCGGCCGGCGCTAACGTTACCGGCTTCGGTGGAATTTTCAAAACCCGGGTCCAGCAGGTCAATCTCAACCAAACATCCACGCTTGGCGCGAGCGCGGTCAACGAGTTGCGATTCAATTGGTTCCGCGAGGGCCAGGGGGACCTGAATCATCCCGTCAACATTCTTCCCAGCCTGCACGATGCCTGCGGTCAATACGTTCCGGCGGCAACCTGCTTCGCGGATCCGAGCAACCCCAGCTACGGAATCACCACGAATATTCCCGGCCGGGAAGGCGTGCCCTTCATCAGCGTCGCGGGTGGGTTTGCGGTCGGGAACAACTTCGAAGGGGAATTACCGCAAACCGGCAATACCTACCAACTCGCAGACAACTTCAGCAAGATTTTGGGAACCCACAGCACCAAGTTCGGCGTGGATTTCCGCATCCAGAAATTCGACCAGTTCTACTACTACAACATCAACGGAGATTTCTCTTTTCAAAATTCCGCCACCGTGAATTCCTTAAATCCAGTCGGAACAAACCCCGATGCCTATGCCGAGTACTTTCTCGGCGTGCCGTACACCTATTCTCAAGGTGCCGCCCAGGGTCTGGACACCACCAACTATGGCCTGTATTTGTTTGCACAGGACAGTTGGAAGATCAAGCCAAACGTGACCCTGAATTACGGTCTTCGGTGGGAGTTGAACACCCCCTATATCGACAGCGGAAATCGTTTGCAAACCTTCCGGCCAGGACAAGATACCACGCAGTATCCTTGCTGGTTATCCGCGACCAGTGCCGCTTCGCTGGGCACCAGCGCGGGTAGTTGTGCGCCAGGATCGGCAAATTACGCCTACTTCCCGACCGGGCTGGTGTTCCCAGGCGATAAGGGAGTGCCTCGGGGGCTGACCTCAACCTATTACCATGCGTTTGCGCCCAGGATTGGCTTGGCGTACAGTCCGGGGTGGACCGATGGTTGGCTGGCGAAATTGACCGGCGGCCCTGGGAAATCCACTATCCGTGGGGGCTACGGAATCTTCTACAACCCCATGGAGCAACTTGTACTGGCGCAGTTCAGCGCTGAGCCGCCCTTCGGCGTAAGCGCCTCTCTGTCAGGCCCACTGTTTAACACGCCGTTTTTATCACAGAATGGGACGGCAGTGCCCAACAACTCCGGCAGCATTATCAAACAAACCCCATCGACACCCTGTTTCGATCCGTCAGGACCAGCCGGTTGCGTGGATTGGTCACTCTTTCGGCCCATCCTCTTGTTTGGGGAGTTCCAACCACACCTGCGCACACAATATGCGGAGCAGTACAACCTGACCATCGAACGGCAATTGACCTCGGACATGCTGCTGCGTGTGGCATACGTCGGCACACAAGCCCACCATTTGCTGGCGTCACAAGACCTGGACTATGGGAACTCCCAGACATGCCTGGATCTGAATACCGTCGTGGGCGCCGGCACATGTGGCCCGTTCAGCGCCGACTATCCTTACAGTTTTGTGTTGCAGCCCGGGCAGACCTTTCACATGCCCTATATTCCCGGGCCAACTCCGAATAGCGCGGACATTCCGTGTCCTTACGGCAAAAAGCAGCCTACTGGCTGCGTGATTACCGCGACGGCGCCTACTCCGATCACCTTGGTGGGAATACGCCCGTACTCTTCGCCAAACTGTAATCCCTTTACTGGAGCGGGCTGTCCGGCCGACGGCGTGCCCCTCTTCAGCAACATCTTCGCCGAAAATACCGTGGCTAACTCGAATTACAACGGATTGCAGGTTTCGGTGGAGAAGAATTTCTCGCACGGATTGTTGTTCCAGGCGTCGTATACCTTCAGCAAAGCGATTGACCAGGGCGCTTCGTTCGAAAATGAGTTGAACCCCATCTACTCGAATTTTACAAGAGGCCTATCCCTGCTGGATGCCAAGAACCGCTTTGTGTTCAGCCCAGTATGGCAGTTGCCGATCCCCAAGCGGCCCGGTGTCGAAGGCAAATTCGTTAACGGCTGGCAGCTTTCGGCGATCATCACCTATCAGAGTGGGTTCCCCATTCGTGTGCAGGACCAAAACGATGCCGAGTTGCAGTCGAGCATCTTCTTTGAGTCCACCAATACGCCTTACATGACTGCTCCACTGCAGCGCTTGAATCCAAAGACCAACGGGAATTACTGGTTCAATACCGCGAACTTCTGCGACCCCGTGGTATCGAGCTCTTGTCCGCAAGCGTTGGGATCCTACGGAAACACGCCGCACGCACTGTGCTGTGGCCCAGCGTTGAGCAACACTGACCTGGTTATCGCCAAATTGACCCCGTTGACCGAGCGGCTGAACACGGAATTCCGCGCGGAGTTTTATAACGCGTGGAACCACACTCAATTCGAAAATCCCGATGGAAATTTCACCGACTCGACCTTTGGCCAGATTCTCAAGGCCAGGGATCCCCGGGTGATGCAGTTCGCCTTGAAGTTCTTGTTCTGACCGCCCGCGATGGTCGCCTTCGCCGGGGTGCCATCCGAGTCGCGGAAGGCGTAACATGGAGGGGTTGTTTGCCGCAGAAACCGCGAAGTTTTCCTCGCTAAGAGAGGCAGCCTCGGTCTACTACCCCTGGCTGCCCACTCGCACACTGACCGCAGGGAATAGACCTGCCACAGGTGACCATAGGAAGGTCCACCTGGGTGGAGTGAGAAAATGCACGAGAACCTGGAGAAGGAAATTGCTCTGTACCAGAAGCGCACGCCCAAATCCGCGCAAGCCCACAAGCGCGCGCAACAGCGCATCCCGCTTGGTGTAGCCAGCAATTACCGGGCATACGACCCTTATCCGCTTTTTGTCGCGGAAGGGCACGGCAGCAAAATCACCGACGTCGACGGGAACGAGTACATCGACCACAACCTGTGTTTCGGCGCTTTGATGGCGGGGCACGGCCATCCCGCCGTCGTCAAAGCCATCCAGTGGGCCCTAGCCAACGGCACCACTTTTGGTATGCCCCATGGCATGGAAGCCGACTTGGCCGACGAGATTTGCGCCCGCTATCCCGTTGAGATGGTCCGCTTCGGCTCCAGCGGAACAGAAGCAACCATGCACGCTTGCCGTATGGCTCGTGCCGTCACCGGTCGCGACAAGATCCTGCGTTTCGAAGGCTGCTATCACGGTTTGCACGATACCGCACTGGTCAGCGTCAAACCCAAGGTCGAGGAGGCCGGCGACATCCATGCGCCCATCTCCGTCCCGGGTGGACTCGGCGTCATTCAAGCCGTGCTGGACAATGTCACCGTTGCCACTTTCAATGATCTGCCCAGCGTGGAAAATCGCTTCAAGCAGTTCCCCAACCAAATTGCCGCCATCATCTTGGAACCGATCATGATGAACGTGGGAATTTGCATGCCCCAGCCGGGATTTTTGCAGGGCCTGCGGGCCATCTGCGATAACAATGGCGCCTTGCTGATTTTCGACGAAGTGAAAACCGGCGCAAAGCTCGCCTGGGGTGGCGCCAGTGAATACTTCGGCGTGAAGCCGGACATTATCACTTTAGCGAAATCGATCGGCGCGGGCACACCGCTGGCCGCATTCGGCGCCAGCCGCGCGGTCATGGACCTGATCACCCAGCACAAGTTCTTCCACGGCGGCACCTACAACACCAACCGCCTGGTGATGGCTGCGGGCTTGGCCACCTTCCGTGAGGTGCTGACGCGCCAGAACTACGCGCACGTCGACAAGCTCGGCAAAAAACTCGCCGGCGGCTATCGCACCATTCTCCAGAAAGCTGGGCTGCAGGCCTACGTGGCGCAAGCCGGCGTGAATGGCGCGCTCATGCTGTACCCCCAGGAAATTCGCAACTACCGCGACTGGACCAAAATCGACGTGGATTTGTGGCGGCAATTCTGGTTCGCCATGGTCAACCGGGGAGTCCTGGCCATGCCTTATTGGTGGGACGAACAGTGGACCATTTCCGTCCAGCACACTGAAGCGGATATCGACAAGCATTTGGCGGTGTTCGAAGAAGTCGCACCCGGCTTGGCTGTGACCCAAAAAGAACGCGGCTTGAAATTCGTCGGTGTCGCGGGACATTGAAAATCAGCCGCGGGAGTACCCACTCCTAAGGAGCCTGTAGATTGAGCACCCAGGTCGCGAAGGGAACGGCGCAACTCGCTGCCGCTTCTTCGGTGGTCGAGCAGCCCCATCTGAAGCGCGTGTTGGGACGGCGCGACCTGGTGCTGCTCTTTGTGGTCGCCGTTTTTAACCTGAACGTTCTGCCGTCGATTGCGGCGAATGGCGGGGTGACCATCTGGCTGTGGATCATCGCGCTGATCCTGTTCTTCGGGCCTCAGGGAATCGCGGTCATCGAATTGGCCCACCGTTACCCGGGTGAGGGCGGCGTGTACTTGTGGGCCAAAGAGGTATTCGGCGACTTTCACGGGTTTTTGTCCGGATGGTGCTACTGGACTAACAACATGATGTACGTGCCGACAGTCATGCTGTACTTCGTGGGCGTCTCCGTGTTTGTGTTGGGCCCGGGACACCAACAGTTGGCCGACAGCCGCGCCTTCGCCATGATCGCGTCGGTTGTATTGCTGGGTATTCTGGTGGTGCTGAACGTTGTGGGTTTGGGCGTGGGCAAGTGGCTCAATAATCTGGGCGGTGTAGGAACGTTCATGGCTGCCTTTCTGTTGATGGCTTTGGGTGTGATTGTCTGTGCGAAGTTCGGCACCAATGTCCGTTGGTCTGATTTTCAAATTCCCCCCAATTCGCGCTTTGTGTTGAATTCCTTTGGGGTGATTTGTTTTGGGTTGGTGGGATTAGAGCTGGCTTCCGTCATGGGCGACGAAATCGAAAATCCTCGGAAAACCCTGCCTGGGGCCGTGGCTTGGGGCGGCATCCTTTCCGGCGCGCTTTATGTCGGCGCCACGCTGACCCTGCTGGTTGCCGTGGACAAAAACAGCATCAGCGTGCTGCAGGGAATTGTGCAGGCGGTCAGCCACATGGCCGGGCAAGTTGGCGTGAGTTGGATTGTCGCGCCGTTTGCGCTTCTGTTAAGTCTGTCGATTGCCGGCATTGGATCCGCGTGGCTGGGCGGCTCGGCGCGCATCCCCTTCGTGGCCGGACTGGATTCCTACATGCCGGCATGGCTGGGAAGGATTCATCCGAAATACGCGACTCCTTACGCCGCTTTGATTGTGCACGCCGGCGTTTCTCTGATTTTGGTGGCCATTAATTTTCTTTCCACCGGCAATGTTCAAGCCAGCTTTCAGTCGCTGTTATCCCTGGCGGTGGTGCTTCAATTGATTCCCTTCCTTTACGTCTTCGGGGCCATCCTGAAGATCGCTTTGGACCATAACTTCGAAAAACTCCAGTACTCGCGTGGGACGCTGGTTGCCGCGGGGATCAGCGGGTTGTTGACCACCGCGATTGCCATGGTGGTCGCGTATTTCCCGGCGCAGCAGATCAGCTCGCTGCTGCGCTACGAAATTTGGATGATTGGTGGGACCCTGCTCTTCATCGGGCTCGCCGCGTTTTTCTTCTTTGTGTATGGAAGCAAGAAAGCCGCCCGCAAAGTGGTGGCCGGGCCCGCGGTATAAGGACTTCAGACGTGAAGATTCCGCAAAATTGTCTTTGATTTTCGATCCGGCGCAAGCAGCGCCCCGCGCCAGGAATTGGGGAGGTGCAGCATGTCCACAACTGCGAAACCCACGGTGACAACCTACCAGAACTACGTGCACGGCCAGTGGGTCAGTAGCTCTTCGAACGAAACTTTCCCGGTTTACGACCCTTCGACCGAGGAAGTAATTGCCCAGGTGGCTTCCGCCGGCGCTTCCGACGTCGCTCAAGCCGTCAAGGCCGCGCGCGCTGCTTTTGATTCGGGGCCGTGGCCGCAAACCACCGCGCAGGATCGCGGCCGCATTTTGTTCAAGCTGGCCGAGAAGGTGCGGCAGAATGCCCCGGCACTGGCCGAACTCGAAGCGCGCAATTGCGGCAAGCCGATTGTCGAGGCGGAGTTCGACATCGCCGACGTGGCCACCTGCTTCGAATATTACGGCGGCTTGGCCAACAAGGTGACCGGAAACGTGTTGCCGGTTCCGGCGAATGCCCTGAGCTTTACCTTGCGCGAGCCCGTCGGCGTCGCCGGGCAAATCATTCCCTGGAATTTCCCGTTGCTGATGGCCGCCTGGAAACTAGCGCCCGCCATTGCCGCCGGTTGCGCCTGCGTGCTTAAGCCGGCTGAGCAGACTCCCCTAACCGCGCTGGAGCTCGCCAATTACTTCGACGAGGCCGGCTTGCCGTCCGGCGTGGTCAACATCGTGAACGGTGTTGGAGAAGTGACCGGCGCGGCGCTGGTGGCTCATCCCCAGGTGGACAAAATCGCATTCACCGGCAGTGCCGCGGTGGGCAAAATCATCGTCAAGAGTGCCGCCGACACGCTGAAGCGCGTGACTCTCGAATTGGGCGGTAAATCTCCCAACGTATTCTTTGCCGACGCTGACTGGGAAGCTGCTGTGGATGGCGCGCTCTTTGGCGTGTTTATCAATCAAGGTGAGGTGTGCAGCGCGGGCAGCCGCATCTTGGTGGAAAAGAAAATCTACTCCAAATTCGTGGACGCCATGACCGAAAGAGCCAAGCGCATCAAGTTGGGGCCGCCTCTCGAGCGCGACACCAAAATGGGGCCGCTGGTCAGCAAAGAACAATTCGACCGCGTAAATTCCTATTTACAACTTGGCAAGAAGGAGGCCAAAACCGCACTCGGCGGCGGCCGGCCTAAAGCCTTCGCCAAGGGCTACTATGTCGAGCCCACCATCTTCTACGACGTCGACAATTCCGCCCGCATTTCCCGCGAGGAAATCTTTGGGCCGGTGGCTTCCGTTATCCCGTTCGAAAATGAAAGTGAGGCCATCAAGATTGCCAACGATACCCCGTATGGCTTGGCTGGCGCCGTGTGGACCCGCGACATTTTCAAAGCCTTTCGTGTGGTCAAGTCCATGCGCGCGGGAATCATTTGGGTCAACCACATGCAGCCCACTTACGTCGAGGCGCCTTGGGGCGGTTACAAGCAATCCGGTTTTGGCCGGGAGCTTGGTCCCTGGGGGTTGGAGGAGTATTTGGAAACCAAACAGGTGTTCGTGAATCTGGACGAAGCGCCTATTGGCTGGTACTGAGAAAGTTTTCAGCTTTTAGTTCTCAGTTCTTGCCAAAACCGAAACACTCGTTGGTTCGAAAACTTAGAGCTCCAAAACTTGCAACTTATGACTCAAAACTAATTGCGGAACACTTCACAAGGGGAAAGCAAATCATGAAAACCATTCAGTTGCGCACCGAAATACCAGGGCCCAAGTCGCGGGCGCTGTTGGCCAGGCGCGAGGCGGCTATTCCGCGCGGCCCGCACCTGGTGTCGCCCGTTTTTGCC
>DASPVD010000062.1:0-45193 GCA_035622555.1 Candidatus Eremiobacteraceae bacterium
CTGGAGTTCTTCCAGCATCATTTTGCGAAGTCGGGTCATAGGGACCTCCTTATGACCCGACAACTTATCTCAACCGACAAGCAACCACTGCTCCGTTCGTCTCACGCGAAGCGTCCGCCGCAGAGCAGCTTCGTTCAAGTCAGGTTACCGGAAACTGAGTCACTACCCGCCCAAAACATCACTTGACGTTCGCTTTGTTTTCGCCTAGAGTGGGGTTGGTCGGTGCCGTCCGGCACACTAGCGGAGGCTCAGTATGGCCCTCACCAAAAGGCAAAAGGAAGTCCTCGATTACTTGGTTTCTTTCGAAACCCGCCATGGGTATTCGCCGAGCTTCGAGGAAATCGGCAAGGGACTGAAGCTCACGTCCTTGGCCACGGTGCACAAACACATCAGCACTCTGGAGAAAAAAGGTTTCATTCGCCGCGGTTATAACCAGAGCCGCTCCATCGAGATTGTGCAGTTGCCCAAAACACCCAAGGAGCAGGTGATCGAAAGGCGCATCCAGGAATTGCCCTTGGTGGGCCGCATTGCCGCTGGCCGGCCGTTGGAGGCTGTCGAAGAGCGCGAGACCATATCACTGGGTGATTTTGCCCGCGGCGGCAACTCCTTTGTGTTGCAGGTGAAGGGCAATTCCATGATTGAAGATCACATCCTCGACGGTGATTTTGTGGTCTGCGAACAGACCCAGGTCGCCAACGCCGGCGATATCGTGGTGGCTCTGGTGGGCGACGAGGAAGCCACCCTCAAGCGGTTTTATCGCGAGGGCTCCGGGAAAATCCGCCTGCAACCCGCCAATTCGGAAATGGCTCCGATCGTTTTGCCCGCTGGGGATGTAAAAGTCCAGGGCCGGGTGATCGGCGTTTTGCGCAAGTACTGATCACTCCCAGCAAACCTCTTTCACCTGCCAGCAAGTTTTCTGCGCCCATTTCCGTTCTCGCGTCCATCTAATGTAGGTTACACTGCCGCATTACGCCCAAGAAGCGGCAGTGCTGTGCGGACGGTTGGAGAAGCGAGAATTGGCTGCGACACCAGAACACATTTTGCTTGTGGCTCCCGGGGAAGCCTTGCGCGACAAACTGCGCAGTTTACTGGAAGCCGAGGGGTATGCGGTTTCTGTGGCCGAATCGGCCGAACACGCTGCCACCATGTTGCGCGGAGCGGATTCCAGCGAAGCGGTTATCCTGGCCGGCGGCGTCCCCGAACCCGCGATTATCACCCTGCTCACCTCCTTGCAGTCTTCCGCCATCCCGGATAAACCCCGCGTCCTGCTGCTCGCGGCACTGGATTCATCGCAGCGCGCCCTCTGGTTGGATCAGGGAATCGACGATTTGCTTTCCATTCCTTGGGATGATCAGGAATTGCTGGCCCGCCTGCGCGCCCAATTGCGTCAGAAGCGCTCATTCGCCGAGCTGGCTCGCAAAGTGCGCAATGCCGAGGAAAGCTATCAAATGTCGCAGACCGCTTTTCAGGCACTTGCGGTAACCGAGAAAATGACGCGCGACGCCTTCTCTCTGGAACGCATCTTGAAAATCGGAGTTGGCACGCTAACCAGCCTGGCCATCGTAATCGCCGTAATCTTCTTCTTGTTTTCTCACAAAGCCGAAAAAGAATCGCGCCGCGCTTACACGCTGATCTCGCAACTCGAACACAACGTGCAAAGCCAGGAACAGCTGCTGGCTTCCTCCCGCCGGCTGCGTCAGGATCCCGCCAACGCCGACATCACGCAGCAACGCGAGCAGCTGCAACAGCAGGCCCAGGCGCTGCGCCAGAAAATCTCTGCTCCGGACGGCGCCGATGTTGCTCAGCTTCAGAATCAGCTCCAGGAAGCTACCAACCGGCTGGCGAAACTCGAGGACAATGCGCAAGCCGCCGAAGCCGTCATTCGCTCCTTCGCGCCCAGCGTTTGCCTGTTGCACGTTTCCGTGGCCTTTAATGACAAGGACTCCGGAAAGCGGCTGCGCTATGGGGGCATCAACAGCGATGGTTCCCCTCTCAAAGACAGCGATGGCAATACGGTTTACACCACCGAGGGGCGAGCTCCCGAAGTGCGCGCCGATTTTTTTGGCAGCGGTTTCATCGCGGGGGAAGGGAAGATTCTGACCAATCACCATGTTGTGCAACCCTGGTGGGCCAACGACGACTTGAAAGACGCGCTCAACCAGGGACTCGAACCCGTCATCGCCGACATGACTGCCTATTTTCCAGGAGAGCCCAACGGCGTGCCGGTGGGAATCTCGCAAATTTCTCCCGATGCCGATCTAGCCGTAGTCCATGGCGATTTGTCGGAGTTGAAACGCGCGGTTCTGAAACTGGATAGTCGCAAGGAAGCGGCCATCAGCGGTGAAGCGCTCATCAGCTTCGGCTACGCTACCGGCATCGACGCCATCCTGGCTCGCGCCGGCGACGAAACGGTCCGGGATATCGTGAAGGTCAGCGGGGGCGACCCCAAGCTTATTCTGGAGGAACTCGCGAAACGCAAGCTGATCCGCCCACTGGTCACTCAGGGGCACGTCGGCGACGTGCTGACCGACAAGATCGTCTACGACGCGCAGACAACGTCCGGGGGCTCGGGTGGACCCTTGCTGAACAGCAACGGTGGAGTCATCGGGGTCACTTTTGCCGTGGTGAAGGGATTCGGTGGCTCGAATTTCGGCGTGCCCATCCGCTTCGCCGCGCCTCTGCTGAAACACTAGCTTCGCTTTGTTCGAAGTTCCGGGACATCCCGCCTTATCGATTTTCCAGTGTCCCTCAATCAAAATTATTCGGCCGCCTAGCCCTCCGCCTGTGAAACAATGTAGAATTTTGCACTACTCCGAGGTTATGACTGACGCCTGGCATGAAGAAAAATCGTCCGATCCGGAAAATTCTCGCGGCTAACCGCAGTGAAATTGCTATCCGCGTGTTTCGTGCGGCCAATGAATTGGGTCTGCACACGGTGGCCATTTATTCCCAGGAAGATCGCCTGGCTCTGCATCGCTTCAAAGCCGACGAAGCTTATCAAGTGGGCATCGGCAAAGGGCCTGTAGAGGCTTATCTAGACATTCCAGGCATTATCGCCGTCGCCAAAGCACATCAAGTCGACGCGATTCATCCAGGTTATGGCTTCCTCTCGGAAAATCCCGCGTTCGCCCGCGCCTGCGACAAAGCCGGACTCAAATTCATCGGTCCCACTCCCGAGCTGCTGGAACTGTTGGGCGACAAAACCGCGGCCCGGCGACTGGCTGCTTCGGCCGGAGTGTCCGTTTTGCCCGGCACCGAAAATCCCGTCGCTTCCGGCGACGAAGCTCAGAAAATTGCGGCTGAGATTGGCTTCCCGGTGATCGTGAAAGCGGCCATGGGTGGAGGCGGGCGTGGCATGCGGGTGGTCCACGATCCCGCCCAACTTGCCGCCCGGCTGGAAGAAGCCCGAGGCGAAGCAAAGTCCGCATTCGGTGACGCCTCGGTGTTCCTCGAGAAGTTTCTGCCGCGCGCGCGGCACATTGAAGTGCAGATTCTCTGTGATGAGCAAGGCAACCTGCTGCACCTGTACGAACGCGATTGTTCCGTACAGCGCCGCCATCAGAAAGTCGTGGAGGTAGCGCCCGCGCTGAATCTGCCGGACCGCATTCGCGCGGAAATCTGCGATGCCGCGCTCAAGATCGCCCGCAAAGCGAACTATCGAAATGCCGGGACGGTGGAGTTCCTCTACGACGTCGATGCGCAGAAATGGTATTTCATCGAGGTCAACCCGCGCATTCAGGTGGAACACACCGTAACCGAAGTGGTGACCGGCATCGACATCGTGCGAGCGCAAATCCTGGTTGCTCAGGGGCACCGGCTGCACGAGTCACCGCTTTCCCTTCCCAAGCAGGAGCAAATTCCGCTCTATGGCGCTGCGCTGCAATGCCGTGTCACCACCGAAGATCCCGAAAAGAGTTTCGCTCCGGATTACGGACGAATTTCCACCTACCGTTCGCCCGCCGGATTCGGCATTCGTCTTGACGGTGGCACCGCCTATGCCGGTGCGCTGCTGGCCGCCTACTACGACTCGCTGCTGGTGAAGGTCACCGCCTGGGGAAGCAATCTTACGGAAGCGTGCCAGCGGATGGATCGAGCGCTGCGGGAATTCCGTATCCGCGGCGTGAAGACCAACATCCCGTTTCTCGAGAATGTCGTCAATCACCCGCGTTTCCGCGGCAGCGAAGTGACCACTTCTTTTCTCGACGAATCCCCGGAACTGTTCCGTTTCACCGGGCGCGCCGACCGGGCCACCAAGTTGCTCTCGTATCTTGGCGACGTAATTTTGAACGGGAATCCCGAGGTAAAGGGCAAGAGCCTTCCCACAACCATCGAGAAAGCTCCGGTGCCCCCGGTCCCCGGAATTGCGCCGCCCGCCGGCACCCGGCAACTCCTTCAGAAACTGGGGCCGAAAAAATTCGCTACCTGGGCGCGAAAAGAAAAACGCCTGCTGCTCACCGACACCACCTTGCGCGATGCTCATCAGTCCTTGATGGCCACGCGCGTGCGCACCTACGACTTGCTAGCCACCGCGGATGCCGTGGCCCAGCGCCTGCCCAACCTCTTCAGCCTGGAAATGTGGGGCGGCGCCACGTTCGACACCTCCATGCGTTTTCTGCATGAAGACCCGTGGCAGCGCCTGCGTGAGCTTCGCCAGCGCATTCCCAATATCTGTTTCCAGATGCTCTTTCGCGGAGCCAATGGTGTCGGTTACACCTCCTATCCTGACAATGTCATTATCGAGTTTGTTCGCGAAGCTCACCGCCAGGGCATCGACATTTTCCGCATTTTTGACGCCCTGAATTCCATCGACAATATGCGCGTTTCCATTGACGCGGTGCTGGAAACCGGCGCGGTCTGCGAACCGGCCATTTGTTACACCGCGGATATCTTCGACACAAGCCGGCCCAAGTATTCCCTGAAATATTACGTTCGGCTCGCCAAGCAACTGGAAAAGCTGGGCGCGCATTTCTTGTGCATCAAGGACATGGCGGGCGTTTGCCGGCCTTATGCCGCCTATACGATGGTGAAAGCGTTGCGCGAAGAGATCGGCGTTCCCATTCACTTCCACACGCACGATACCAGCGGCGTGAACTCCGCCTCTTTGTTGAAGGCCTCTGACGCGGGCGTCGACGTCGCCGATGCCGCGATGGCCTCGATGAGCAGCGGCACCAGCCAGCCCAACCTGAACTCGGTGGTGGAAGCGCTGGTCAACACGCCGCGCGATACGCAACTGGATATCGACGCGTTGAATGAGTGCTCCGACTTCTGGGAAGTCGTTCGCGGCCACTATTTGCCGTTCGACTCCGGTCCCAAATCCGGCTCCGCCCGGTTGTACCAGCACGAAATCCCCGGGGGCCAGTTCACGAATCTCCGCGAGCAGGCCGCGGCCATGGGGCTTGGCCATCGCTGGCGCGAAGTCGAGAAAACCTACGCCGAGGTGAACCAACTCTTTGGCGATATTGTGAAAGTAACGCCGTCCAGCAAAGTCGTTGGCGACATGACTCTTTTCCTGCTGGCCAACGAAATCAAGCCCGCGGATTTGCTCGACCTCGATGAGCACCATGACATTGCGCTGCCCAATTCCGTGGTCGAGATGTTTTCCGGAACTCTGGGTGTGCCCCCGGGCGGCTGGCCCAAAAAACTGCAGCGCATCATCCTGCGCGGACAGCCTCCTTTGAAGGGGCGTCCCGGCGCAAACATGCCCCCGGTCAACCTGGAACAAGCGCAAGCGGAACTGGAGCACAAAGTGGCTCATCCGGTCGACCGCGATGCCTTGCTGAGTTATCTGCTCTATCCCGACGTGTACCTGAAGTTCAACGCCTTCCGAAACGCCTACTCTGACGTAGGGGTGTTGCCCACGCCCGCGTTCTTCTATGGCTTGAAACCGGGCGAAGAAATCACTGTGGACATCGAACATGGTAAAACCATGATCGTGAAGTTCCTCACCATCAGCGAGCCGCACCCCGACGGCACGCGCACCTTATTCTTCGAACTGAACGGCCAGCCACGCGAGGTGAATGTTCGCGACCGCTCTCTTCGGGTGGTCGAACGTAGTCACCCAAAGGCGGACGCCGCCGACCCCGGCCATGTTGGAGCGCCCACGGCGGGCCTGGTATCCAGCATTGCCGTTCAGCCCAACCATTCCGTCGAGCGGGGCGCGAAGCTGCTCACTTTGGAAGCCATGAAAATGCAATCCAACATTTACGCGCCCATCAGCGGCAAGATCACCAAGCTGCTGGTCACACCGGGCCAGCATGTGGAAGCCAAAGATCTTTTGGTTGCCATCGCTCCGTGAGTCCTCCGCACCTGATCAAACATGAACGCTTCCGCTCGCGGCTCCTTCGGAACCAGCGTGATCTGATGGTATACCTTCCTCCGGGATACGATTCGCAACCGCAGCGCAGCTTTCCCGTTCTCTACTTGCACGATGGCCAAAATTTGTTCGACGGCGCCACCTCTTTCATTCCCGGCATGGACTGGCACGTCGGGCAAACCGCGGATCAATGCGTACTCGAGGGCCGCGTCGAGCCGCTTGTCATCGTGGGCATTTACAATGCCGGCAAACAGCGCCTCGGGGAATACACGCCCACACGCGCGCCGAAAGTGGGCGGTGGCCGCGCCGGCCGCTACGCCAAATTCCTGCTCGACGAGGTTCGGCCTTTCGTGCGTTCCAACTATCGCGTCAAGCAAGATGCCGAGAGCACCGGGATCGGCGGTTCGTCGCTCGGTGGCCTCGTGTCCCTCTATGTCGGGTTGAGCCATCCGGACTTGTTCGGAAAGATCGCTGCTCTCTCGCCTTCACTGTGGTGGAATGAACGGGTCATGCTGCGCTTCGCCGCAGCGGCTCCGGTGCAGCCGCTCCCGCACATCTGGCTAGATATTGGCACTCGTGAAGGCCCGCGCATCGTGGAAGACGTCGAGCGTTTTCGCGATGTGTTGATTCGCAAAGGCTGGTTGCTTGAGCACAATCTGCACTACCAGCGCGTCGAGGGCGCCGAGCACAACGAAGCAGCTTGGGCGCAACGCGTCGGACCATTTTTGCAATTCTTGTTTCCGGCCCCGCCGGCTACCAAATGACGGTCAGGGATTGGTACAAACGGAATTGCTGGTCGCAGGTCACCACCGGTATATCCTCGGCCAAAGCCTGAGCGATAATCTGCCGGTCAAAGGGATCGCGGTGATGCATGGGCAGGTCAAACAGCTCTGTCGCGTGTTCCAGAGTGTACGGTAAGATCCGCAACTCCAATTCTTGAATCACCCGGAGCACAGCATCTCGGCCAAAGGCCAGCTTACCGGTGCTGTTCTTGAGGGCAATTTCCGAGATGGACACAACGCTCAGTTCGCAAGGGTCGCCAGCCCTAAGCGCCTTTTGCGCCTTATGCGAAAGCCGTTCAGGAGTTTCTGCGGCCAGAATGAAGACGACCGTGTCGAGGAGGAGGCGCATTTAGTAGCGGCCCTCGAGAAAGGCATCGACCTCCTGGTCAGTCATGGGTTTCCACCAGTTGGGATCGATGACTATGCCCTTTCCCCTCATTGTGCCGAGCCGTGGATTCCTCTTCTTGGACGTCGCGGTGCGCACCAGGTCCACTACGGCTTTTCCGCGGCGGCAAATGGTGATGCGCTCGCCGTTCTCGGCCGCTTTGATAAGTTTTGGGAGCTTGTTCTTGGCCTCTGCAACGCTCACTTTCATGCGTTCATTATAGCTATCTCAGATGGCCATAATCAATACCGGCCGGAACGCTGGGCTTGCCGGCCTCTGCACAGTGCGAATACTGCGCCTGGTGCACAAACGATTTCCGTTCGTGAACGGGTTCCGCTTGTTGCTTGGGGGCAATGCTGCTTCGCAACCCGCGCGGTGGACAGAGTCCTGCAACACATTCGCGTCGAACCCGTATATAATGCGCTGCTTCATGGGCGCCAGGCCGATCACCATTCTCTGCGTCTCCTCCTACGAAAAGGGTCAGGAGTTTTTGCGCACCTGCAAGAATCTTGGTTGCACGGTTCTGTTGCTCACCCTGGAGAAGTTGCGCAATGCCGACTGGCCCCGCGACGCCATCGACGAAATGTTTTTCATGCCCGAAGAACTCGCGGTCTCGGACTTGATTCACGCCGTCAGTTACGCGGCGCGTACCCGGCACATCGATCGCGTCGTGGCTCTCGACGAATTCGATATGGAAAACGTGGCGGCGCTCCGGGAACATTTGCGCCTGCCCGGAATGGGCCTGACCACCATCCGTTATTTCCGTGACAAGCTGGCCATGCGCGCGCAAGCGACAGAATGCGGCATCCTCGTTCCCGAATTCATCCACGTTCTCAATTACGACGATCTGCGCGAGTTCATGGCGCGGGTCCCCGGCCCGTGGCTGCTGAAGCCTCGCTCCCAAGCTTCCGGAATCGGTATGAAGAAAATCCAAACCGCCGAGGAACTCTGGGCCTGGCTGGATCAACTGGGCGATCGCCAGTCCGAGTATCTACTGGAACAATTCATTCCGGGAAACGTATTTCATGTCGACGGAATCGTTGCGGATCGCGCCGTCCTGTTCGCGGAAGCGCACACCTATGGCACCCCGCCGCTGGATGTCTCCCATCATGGTGGTGTCTTCACCACACGAACAATGGATCGTACCGCACCGGACACCCTGGCGTTCCAAGACATCAATCGAAAGCTGATTCAAGGTTTGGGTCTCGTTCAAGGTGTAACTCACGCAGAATTCCTGAAAGCCCACAGCGACCAGCGCGTCTACTTTCTCGAAATCGCCGCGCGCGTTGGCGGGGCGTACATCTCCAACATGGTGGAAACAGCCGCCGGAATTAATCTGTGGCGCGAATGGGCCAAGCTGGAAGTGACTGCCGGGAAATTGCCGTATCACCTGCCGGCAACTCGCGAGGATTACGCCGGGGTGGTGGTGTGTCTGGCGCGGCAGCAGGAGCCGGACACTTCCGCCTACACGGATCCGGAAATTGTCGAACGCATCAAAAAATTCCACCACGCGGGGTTTGTGCTGAAATCTCCGTCCTGCGAACGGATCGAGTCGCTGCTCTCATCCTATGCGCAGCGTTTTGCAGCGGACTTCCTCGCCCGCGAGCCTGTTCCCGACAAGCCCACCGCATAAGGGCAGACCGGCCCGCGAGTTCCGCGGCAACCGTCTTGCTTCACTCCACTGCGATCTTCGTGCCGTGTTGGCCGGCTTTGGACAGGTGTTCGATGCGGCTGTCGATGATCGCTCGAATTCCCTTCAGGAACTCAATGCGCGAGTTCGTGAAGTGCTCGCTCACGTCCGGAGACACGCCGAAGCATTCGCGCAGGTGATCCACCATTTCACGGCACAAACAACGCTCTGGAGTGCCCGCTTGATTCGCACTGGCCGCCGTTCCTTGTTCGCTCATTGTGCCTCCTTCATTTCCACCGTGAGGACTTGGTTGTCCAGCCGGGCGCGCGCCGGAACCAGCATGGCCATCGACCGTGGCAGGCCGATGTGCCGCCGCAACGTGCCGATCTCCACCACCAGTTCGTCGCCCTTCTTGAACAGTCCCACTTCGCCCTTGGTCGCAAACGGCAGCCGCAGCCGCACCTCGTATAGCCCATCCCGTTTCACAAAGGTGTAAGGCTTCTCGGTTTGCGTGACCGCCGCAGGATCCTCGCCCTCAGCATACAGCACCTCGGCCAGATCCTGGAGCCGCTGTTGTCCCAAAACCTCATGCGCGAACAAAGGTACTCGCCGTACCGGCACGGGCGCGAAATACTCTTCCAGTTCGCGCAACACGCTGTCTTGCGAATTATGCCACTCGGTGAACCAGGTGTCCTTCACTTCGTTGGGGAGCACGCGATTCACGATCACCGTGTCCACCGTCAAGCCATGAAGTGAGAAGTACACAAAAGCTCGTTGTGTTTCCCGCAGCACCATCTTTTCCGGATTGGTCACCAGCCGCACCGAAGTCTGCCGCGGATCCTCCATGATCTCGTCCACGCCTTCCAGTTTTTCGAACAGATCCCGGATATTTGCGAAATAACTGTCCGTGGGTAATTCGAAGGGCGCCACGCGGTTAGCAATAGGCCGTACCGCCTTCAACAAATTTCTTTGAAACGGGAAGATGTGCTTCATGTACCAATCGAGCGTCGTCGGCATGCTGATGAAGCGCATGGACTCGGCGGTGGGCGCGGCGTCCAACACGATCACGTCATAGCGGTTTTCGCGGCGGTACTGGTTGATGTACATCATGGCGCTGAGTTCTTCCATCCCCGGCAGGATCGCCAACTCCTCGGCTTCCACATCGCCGATGCCGGTGGTGCGCAAAACCGAAATCACGTAAGACGAAATCTGCTGCCAGTGCCGCTTGACCTCTTTCTGAATGTTCAGTTCCAAGATCGACAAATTGTCGCCAATGGTAAGCGGATCCGCGGTACGCGTGTGGAACAACTCCACTTCCAAGTCGAACGAATCCGCCAGGCTGTGCGCCGGGTCGATGCTCATCACCAGCGTACGGCGGCCCAGTTCGGCCAGGCGCACTCCGGTTGCCGCCGCCAGGCTGGTTTTGCCCACGCCGCCCTTTCCGCTAAACAGTAGGATCCTCATGGCACTATTCTATACGCGCCGTGTGTCCCTGCCATGAATAGAAGTAACACGCGCAAACACCATTCCGAATACACGATTTGACCGATACGATTCTCCTTTCCGCGTTACTGTGCCGAATAATAGCCCTGGCGGGTACGCGCCACCACGCCGGGTTTATCAACGTGCACTTCTATGCGGTGGTAGACGTCATTTTTGTTGTGTTCCAGCGATGGAACGAAGGAAAGTTGGTAATACGCTTGTGCATCCGCCAGGCATCTCCCCAGGTAGCCGGTTATGTCGTTGCCGGTTGTGAACACCAGACCGCCGCTTTGCACCGCCAACACTTGCAGCGCTAAATTGCCCCACGCGGCCTGGCTCGGTTTACTGAGGCCTTTAGCGAAGTCTTGCCACCAAAATGCCCGGGTGCCGAAGTCGGCGGTGCCCAGCGGGTCGATGCTGTAAAGCGTAATGCGCCCCTGGCGCAACAAATTCGACAATTGCACAGCATTGCTGAAGATTTGCTGTTGTTGTTTGTTATCGAGCTGCTCCTCAACCCCCGGGCCGGACAGCAGCGGCCATCCCGGCGACAGCCACACGATCAGCTTACGGCCAGGACGCGACGCCTCATGCGTAGCCAGCTCATACAGCGATTTCATGGAAACCTCAAAGCGCTCCGCGGCCCCGTAGATTCCTGCAGAACGAAGAATGCTGTGCAAACTCAGGGTGTATTGATCGAGTGAGCTTGCCAGCGCGTTACCGTCTTTTGTGAAAGTGTCCTGAAGCTTGATTCCCGAATCCGTAAGAAACGCCAGCGCCACCGGATGAGCAAGCTGTCCGCCGTCGAGCTTCAAGAATTTATCGATCTCCGAACGTTCGTAGGCGATGTGTTCCAACCCGGTGTTGACATCATCGATCACCAGGATGATTTCAACCGGAGCTTCGCTGCCCCGAAACGCTTGGAAGGCGGTGATGGGGCACTGTTCCTTGTCTTGCCGCACGGTGAAGTCTTGTTCTTGCAGGTCACTGAGCGGAGGTCCTGACTTCGGCGTGACCACCACATCCAGAGTGATCACGTCGCTCTCCGGTTGAGCTGGGGGCTGGCTTTGTTGTGCCGCGGCTGTACTTGCACACAGTGCGGCTATAAACCAGGCAGCAAACGGAATCTTTGTGTTGTGCATGAGCCACCTTTCGAGGCTTTCCCCTTAGCCGGCACCGGCGCCGCTTTGCCGTCCACCGCTCCTATAAAGATGCTCCGCGCGGTTCTTTCGGATGCGATTCTTTTCGGTACGCTCCGCACCTCGATTGGGGTATAGTGCTGGACGCGCTGTTGGCCAATTCGGAGAACGCTCAGGCTTTCGCCTGGGTTTCACCCGCGCCTCCGTACAGTTCATGTCCTGTTCTCTGGTCCAGTAACCTTCACGCGCGTGTTTTCGTTATTGTGTTTGATACATGCGTTCCCGCGGACTATTGTTTGCTTACCCCGGGCCGGAAATCTGCGTGGGGTGTGCTGTCCCTTGGGAGGACCGATGTGGGGGAATAAGAGACCGGATACGCCGCAAGCAGCGCAGCCGGAACATAAAAATTTTCCAGTGAATCCGCCGCCTCAGCCATCGACGGCGACTTGGGAGGGAACTACCGCAATGAGTACAGATACTATGCGTCCGTTGGGAGCCACCGCCGACCGTGCTACGGCCCGGCTCGGTCCCAGTCTGCACGTGAAAGGCGAAATCACCGGTAACGAAGACCTCACCATCGAGGGCTCCGTCGAAGGCTTGGTGCAACTCGATGAGCGCAAGCTCACCGTTGGCGCTACCGCCAAAGTTACCGCCGACGTGATCGCTCGGGAAGTGGTGGTCTATGGCAACGTCAAAGGCAATTTGCGCGCCAAGGACCGCATCGAAATCAAGAAGGATGGCTCCGTCAATGGCGATCTGACCACGGCGCGGATCATGATCGAAGACGGCGCGTACTTCAAGGGTTCCATTGAGATCGACAAGAGTTCCGAGAAGGAGTCGAGTGGCGGTTCCTTCGCTCGCGCCGCGGCTCCCGCTGCGGTTGGCCCGAAGACCATCTAAGTTTCCTGACGCATAGTTGCTTCTCCCAGAATGGCGCCTCGTTTTGGTCCGGGGCGCCATTTTTTTCACCGGCTCTTCGTATTTCCTATATTGACAATATACCCATATATAGCTATCGTGGCCATTGACACCCCGCCCGGTTTGCGAGACACCCGGTAGCGCTCCCTTCCTTGGTCAGCCGGCAGGCCGGTTCTCCCGACGGAGCCTTGCCATGAGGGCCAGCATCCGCAGCGCTCAACTTTTCTTCGTTTCCATCGTGAGTTTCAGCGCGGCTTGTGGAGGAGGGGGCGGGACCGGTGGGGTTCCGACCACTCCTCCCTCGCCGGATTTTTCCATCGCGCTTTCCGCGACATCCATCACTGTTTCGCAGGGCGGCACCAGCTCGCCCGTCAACACCCAGAATGGCTTTTCAGACAGCGTCCGACTCACCATTGCGGGACTGCCCGCCGGCTCGGCCACCAACCCCGCCAGTCCCTTCTCGCTTGCTGCCGGCCAAAGCGTCTCCGTGCTGTTTGGCGCCACGGCCGCTGCTTCCACCGGACAATTCAATCTGACCGCCCAGGGCACCAGCGGGTCGTTGTCCCACTCGCAAAGCTTGACGCTGTCAATCCAGCCCAGCGGTCCCAGCAATCTTCCTCGATCGGCCTTCGTCCAGAATGATTACGTAGCCTCGGTAGATGCGCCTCAGGGCCAACCTCATCGACGGCACGTCGTCTTTGACTCCGCCAATCAACGCTTCTATGTAGCCAATCTGGCCATGAACCGCATAGAGGTTTATTCCGCTGGCAGTCCCGCGCTCCAGACCGCGATAGCTGCGCCAGGCGCCTCCAGCGTCGATCTGTCGGCCGACGGAAGCACTTTGTGGGTGGGCACAATCCTCGAACAAATTTTGACGATTGATACCGGCACGTTGCAGGTCAAAGCTCGATTTCCCGTTGCCGGCCTCAGTCCCATTCCCAATACTGTGTTCATTCGGCCCACGGAAGTGCTGGCCTTGTCGGGTGGGGCGCTGGTCCGGCTGCGCCAACCCGCCGGGACCCAAACGCTCCTTGCCTTGTGGAATCCCTCAACAAATACATTTAGCGACCTCACCTCACTCGCTCCTGCTGTCTTTCAAAACGGGCTCGGCGTTTTGGCGCGTTCTGGCGACCACATGCACGTGCTGGTTGCCGCCAACGACTCCAGCGGGGAACTGGCTATTTTCGATGCAAACGGCAACTTATCGGCAGGTCCATCTGCCCCTCTCGCGGGCACCATTTCCTCGGCCACGGCTTCCTTTGATGGTAGCCAATTTGCAGTCGCGGTTTCCGCCGGTGGTGCGGCCCAGGTGTTGCTGCTGGATTCGAACCTCAACCTTCTCGGGAGCTATGCGTCGCCGGGGCCTGCCGGTCTGGTGTTCTCGCTGGACGGGCAATCTCTGTATGTGGACGAACCGTACGGAAACAGCAGCGTTGTAACCGTGCTTTCGACCGCTACCCTGCAACCCCTAGGACAAGTCTCGGACATGCCGGTGCAAGGTGTGCCCACAATTATTGAGGAGGTGAGCGCAAACGCGACTCTGGTTGGTCTCGGGAATCGTGGCGTGGTCTTTTTGGACGTGTCGCAAAACACCTCGCTGCCGCAAACCGCTCCAATCTTTTCCGCCGCGCCATCCGCTCGGCCTTCCGAAGGACCGCTTGCTGGCAGCACGGCGATTTTGCTGTCCGGCACGAATTTTCCTTCCAGCCCGCAGGTTCGGTTTGGAACTGGCAACCCCGTCAGCACCACTGCCACGAACTCCTCGCAGATACAGGTCGCATCGCCGGCTACAGTATTTCCGGGCCCGGTAAACCTTACGGCCTATTTCAGCAATGGCTGGCTGGCGCTGGCGCCGTCGGCGTTCAGCTATGGTCCCGTGATCTTGCGCATTCTTCCGAACGCTGGTGCGCCACAAGGCGGGGACGCCGTCAAGGTTTTTGGCTATGGATTTGGTGGCAGCACCGGCAGCATCACCGCAACCATTGGCGGAAATGCCGCCACCGTGCAAAGTGTGCAGGCGTTGCCATCCTGTGCCGCAGGTCTGGGGCTCGATTCCACATATCCGTTTCCGCTTGAGTGCATTACCCTGATTACCCCATCCGGTTCCTCTGGCAAAGCCGACTTAACTATTCACTCCCCAGCGGGCTCCACGAACGCGGCGAAAGCCTTCCAGTACATAACCTCGAGCCAGACCTTTTCGAATGCTGGTCTGCACAAGTTCATTGCTTACGACAAGTCGCGCCAGCGTTTGTTTCTTACCGCCACCGACCATGTGGACGTATTCGATTTGAAGGCGCAGGCCTTTCTCAGCGCCATCGAGCCGCCGCCCAACGGCCCTCCTCCCGACGCCGGTCTGCGTGGAGTGGCGCTCACGCCGGATTTTTCCCAACTCGTGGTCGCGGACTTCGGGGCCCAGAGCGTCTACCTGATCAATCCCGATGGAGCGGAATACAACGGCACGGCCGTTGCGGTGGGTGGCGTGGCGGGCTTCGCTAGTTCCGGCCCAGCCCGTGTAGCCGCCACCAGCACGCAAACGGTTTTCGTTGGCCTGAGCGGCGAAGGTAGCAGCACCGGCTCGTGCAGTGGCTGCCTGGGTGAATTGAATCTGCTCGCCACTCCTGTTGCGTTTCAACCCGCTCCGCAACCGGCGGTCAGTTCGCTGACCGGCACGCCTCTATTGCAAGCCGACGGTGCCGGCGACCTGGCCTATCTCGCTTACGACACCTCTCCGGTGGTCCGGTCGCGTCATGGAGTGCGGCTGCACCGAATAATTTCACGGTGTCCACTGCAAACGAAACAGCCACAGACCTGGCGACTTCCGCTGACGGAAGCGTCTTTGTCCTGCGCGCTGCGAACGCGACCGAAGTTCGCGGGCCGGACTTGGCGCTGTTCTCCACTCCCACTTCAGCCGAATTGGAGACCATTCCGAACCGCGTGGCCGTGCCCGGCATCGCCGTGCATCCCACCGGTGCCTTGGTCTACGAACCCTTCCTGGATGGCCCAGCCCCTGCTGCGCCCCCGGCTACCGGAGTTCATGGAGGCGTCGATATTCGCGACGCGCACAATGGCCAGCTTCGCCTGCGCCTTTACCTTCCCGAAGCGTTTGCCATGCTGAACACGGATCTCGACGGGCTACACGGCGGCTTTCTGACCACCGACGAGAACGGCCAGCGGTTGTTTGCCGTTACTACCAGTGGCCTTAGTATCGTGCAACTCGCTAACGTACCTTTGGGCATCGGCACGCTGGCGCCTTCATCCGGACCCGCCTCTGGAGGAACGGCCGTGACTGTCCGCGGCAGTGGGTTCCAGGCGGGCATGAAGGCCACCCTGGGCGGAACAGCAACGACGGTCAGCGTAAACGAAATGAATACTCTGACTCTTACTACCCCGGCGCTCACTCCTGGTCCCCAACAACTCGTGCTCACCAATCCCGATGGTGAATCCGTCTCGCTCGACGCCGCTTTTGTCGCACACTAAGTTCCTTAACTTTTCGCCGGCCGTCCTCATCCAACGGAGGCGTTCGCTTCTGATACTCTATGGGTCAGACAAAGTCGCACCGTATGGGAAACTCATGAACAAACGCACCCTTGGCAATTCCGATTTACAGATCACGCCGATAGGCTATGGAGCATGGTCCGCCGGAGGAGGGGGCTGGGAATATTCGTGGGGTCCGCAGGACGACCAGGACTCGATCGCGGCGATCCACACAGCCCTGGAGCTCGGTGTGAACTGGATCGACACCGCCGCGGTTTACGGACTTGGCCACTCCGAACAGGTGGTCGCTCGCGCGTTGAAGAGCTGGGCTGGCCCGCGTCCTTACCTTTTCACTAAGTGCGTTATGCGCTGGGACGCCACACGCACAATCTCCACGAATCACTCTGCGGAGTCGATTCGCCGGGAATGCAAAGACAGCTTGTTGCGCTTGCAAACCGATGTGATCGATCTCTACCAGATCCATTGGCCGCCCGCCGACAACGGTCCGGGGCTGGAAGAAGCATGGCAGACGCTCAACGACCTTCAGGACGAAGGCAAAGTACGCTGGATCGGCGTTTCCAACTTCGATGTGCCGCAAATCCAGCGCGCCGAAGAAATCGCTCCGGTGACCTCGCTGCAGCCGCCCTACTCCATCTTGCGCCGTAAGATTGAAGAGTCGCTTTTGCCCTATTGCCAACTGCGGGGCATCGGCGTGATTGTCTATTCTCCGATGTTTTCCGGCATGTTGACCGGCGGGATGACCAGTGAACGCGCGGCTTCCTTGCCCGCGGATGATTTCCGCAAACGCAATCCCGAGTTTCAGGAGCCTAAGCTTTCGAAGAACCTCGAGCTGGTGCAGAAGCTGGGCGAAATCGGCGCGCGCTACGGCCGCACTCCCGGCGAAGTGGCCATCGCCTGGACCCTGCGCAATCCGGAAATTACCGGAGCGATCGTTGGCGCGCGGAATGCCAAGCAGGCGCAAGGCGTGATGCGTGCCGGAGAATTCCGCCTTCACCCCGAGGAGATTGCGGAGATCGACTATTACTCCGCCGCTGTCGCCAAGGCCAAAGCCGCGCCCTGAGCGCCACTCGCGTTCATTCCATTGTTGGAGTTTGCTACGAGAGGCTGCCCGGCAGTACAGTTATCGTCACGCCACTGTTCCTTGCTCCAGACGTTGCCTCCATCTCTTCCAGGCGCACAATAGACGAATGTCACAAGCTTCCTGGCGGAAGCGAGGAGCAATCCATGAAGAACGTCAGCCTCGCCCGAATCATGTACGGCACCAACGAAGATTTTCATTCCTCAACGAATTCCGTTGCGTCCGTACTCTCGCAGTCCTCATCGCCGGCGCTCAGCGACGTCGCCGATAAGACCGCCGCTGAGCAGCAAACCTTTAGCGAGCTTCTGCACAAAGCCTGGAGCAATCTCTCCGGCAAGCGCTGAAGTATTCGATCACGTTCCTAGTAAATTGTCTTGAATTCGGGTGTAACCGTTTTCCTGGGCCCACAACGTGAGAGGAATGGCGGCCAGATCGTCCACCAGGGGAACAGCATGGCCGTCTTTGGTGAGATCGATGGTACGCAGGAACTTCTTACAAGCTTCGCAACACTCCACGCGAATGTGCGGAAACTGTTCGGCAACGTAAACCGGCAGTTTCTGTTCCTGTTCCTCGCCGCAATTCGCGCAAAAAATCCGCCGAAACTCCCATTCGTGCGAGCAGAACGAACATTGTAAGAGCCGTTTTCCCCCGTCGCCTTCCTGGCGCAACACTCCCAACAGGGGAAGGGAATTGCACAGAGGACAACGGCAAGTTGTGCCAACCACAGCCGGGGACATTTGCGCGCCGGCCAGCAATTCCGCGTAGGGCTGAAGAACGGCCCGCACCACGAAATCTGTGAGCGGTTCCTCCGAACCCGTCTCCAACATTCCTCGCTCCCAGAAGCCGCGGAGCAAGTCGGCCCAGACAATTTTTCCTTGCGACTTTAATTGCGCGGAATGCGCCGACAAAGGCGCCGGGCCCGCCGCGGTTACCAGAGCAAGGAACTTCCCGAATGGCTCGAGCATCTCCTGGGCGCAAAATTCAGAACGGAATCGGGAATCCTCCGAAGAAAGCCGGTGTGCCGGCATGATCTTGGGGAGCTGCCCGTATAGCTCTTTTTGGAATTGTGCCATACGCGTATAGAAACTGAGGATTTGCTGCGCGAACGGATATCGTTCACCCAAAAGCTGTGCCCGTTCGATGCGCACGCGATAATTGATCTTCCCGGTTGCCAGAACGCTCATTTCGACGGATCGGATGCGGACGATCCGACAATTTCCTCGTACCATCCCGGATGGTAGCGCTTCGCAAACGCCACGGACACGTCGCCGCGAATCACCGAGCCAAAAGCTCCACGTTCCGCGAACACGCCCATATAGATGTGAATCATGAAATTCCCAATGGTCACCAGCGCCGCAATCGGGTGGAGCAGCACTGCTGTGTACCGCAGCCAGCGCCAACTCCACGGCAGCGAAGGGCTGAACCAGAGCACCAGACCCGACAACAACAACACCAGCCCGCCCCAGAAAAACGACCAGAACAACATCTTCTGCCCGGCATTGTAGCGGCCCGCCGGGGGCATCTTGTCGTCCTCATTTCGAATGTAATAGTGCAGCGAATTCCACCATGCCCGGTCCACCGGCACGAAGCGCATCTGCTTCGACCACATCACGTACATATACACAACCGCTCCGGTGAAAATCAGGCCAACCCACGGATGCAACATCCGCGAAACTTGTCCCCCTCCCAGCGCCACGGCCATCCAGAACAACCAGGGCGACCAGAACGCCAGCCCTGTGGCCAACAAATAGAGATACGACCCGGCGGCCACCCAATGCGTAAGGCGCTCCCGCAGGTTGTAGCGCAACACGTGATGATGCAGAGCCAGCAGTTCCGGATGAGTCACGCCGCTCCTCCTGCTCCGCCAATATCCTCTTCTTCGCGGCCTTTTGGCCCGAACCGCAGAAAATGCACAAACAATCCGACCAACCCGCCGGCGATGGCCAGGTTGCCCATCCACTTCAACGGGTACTTCCACAGCTTGACGGCCAAAGGAATGGTTGGATTCTTGGGCAGCCCGCCGTACAGTTCCGGCTGGGTTGCGTCGTGCAACACATAGAGCACGCCGGTGCCTCCAACGCCCGGCGGATCGTAAACGCCTGCGTTCGCAAACCCGTAATGATCCCGCAATTGTTTGGCGCGCTGTTCGGCCAAATCCTTCATGTCGTCTTTGGTCCCGAAGTGCAGGCAGCCTGTAGGGCAAGACTTGATGCAAGCAGGCTCCAAGCCCTCGCTGACGCGATCGGTGCACAGCGAGCACTTGTACACCCGCTTGGTCACGCTGTTCATCTTCGGAATGTTGAAGGGGCACCCGGTGATGCAGTATCCGCAGCCGATGCAATGATCCTGTTGAAAATCCACCACGCCATTCGAGTACTGCACAATGGCGCTGTCCGCCGGACACGCCTCCAAACAGCCCGGTTCCGCGCAGTGCATACATTGGTGCTTGCGCATCAACCATTGCAGTGAACCGTCTTCGCGCTCATGCTCGTTGAACAGAATCAAGTTCCAATAATTCCACCGCGTTTCCGGCATGGTCTGATAGGTGTTGTCAAACGTGGTCGGCGAAAACGGCATATCGTTCCATTCCACGCAAGCCACTTCGCACGCCTTGCACCCGATGCACGTGGTTGTATCCACCAGCTTGCAGACCTGTTCCTCGCGCTGCGTGCCTTGCCCGGGCACACTTCCGGCGTGGCCGCTGATTCTCTGAACGCGTAGCGTCGCTTGGCTCATCCCGTTCCTTTACGCCTTCTCCACTTTCACCAGGAATCCCTTGAATTCCGGGGTGTACGCGTTGGGATCCACGACCGTCGGCGTAACCAGATTCGCCAGCGTTTTCGCGGTCTTACCCTCGTCCTCGCTGATGCCTCGATATCCCCAATGAATCGGAAACCCCACTTGATAGGTCTTTTTTCCATTGATCAGCATCGGCTTGATGCGCTTGGTGACCATCGCTTTGGCCACATATTCGCCGCGGATGCTCGATACTCTTACTTTGTCTCCCCCGTTCACCCCCAAATCTCTGGCCAATTCTTCGGGAATTTCTACGAACGGTTCAGGCACGAGTTGCACGTTCATCGGGTTGTTCTTGGTCCAATAGTGGTAGTGCTCGGTCAGGCGATAGGTGGTGCAGACGATGTTGTAGCCCGCTTGCGGCGTGCTGTATTTGTCGTCGGGGGTCTTGAATCGCCGTATAACCGGACTGCGGCTCTGTTGCGGGTGCAGCAGATTCTCCACCGGGCTTTCAATCGGCTCGTAATACTCCGGCAGCGGCCCGTCGGCGAACGCGGCGAGCGGCGCAAAGATGCGTCCCACGCCCTCTGGATTCATGATGAACGGGCCCATGTGTTCGTTGGGTTTGGAGTCCGCCTTGAAATCAGGAATATCGTTGCCGACCCACTTTTGAGCCGCGTCGCTCCACCACACCTGTCGCCGTGATGGATCCCAAGGCTTGCCCTCCAAGTTGCACGAGGCGCGGTTGTATAACACGCGGCGGTTCGCAGGCCACGACCATGCCCAATTCTGGTACACGCCCATTCCCGAGGGATCGCTGGAATCACGCCGCATGGTCAGGTTGCCGGCTTCGGTGTACGCGCCGCTGTAAATCCAATTGCCGCAGGCGGTGGTGCCGTCGTCTTTCAGCCACGCGAAACCCGGCAATTGCTGTCCGGCTTTGAGTTGTTGTTTGGTGGCCGGGTCTTCGGCATCAACGAAGGTCTTGCCGTTAATTTCCTTCAGCACTTCCGCCAGCGAGGGATTCGCCGGATCCGTGTAGTTCCAGGTCACTTTCAGGATGGGATCGGCGAATTTACCGCCGTCAGCCTGATACAGCGAGCGCACCTTCAAGAAAATCTGCGCCACGATCGCCTGGTCCAGCCGGCAGCCCAGCGGCGTCGGCAGCGCCGCATTCTTCCATTGCAGCCAGCGCGCCGAATTGGTGAAAGTTCCATCCTTCTCGGCGAATCCGGCGCAGGGCAAGCGGTACACCGTGGTCTGGATGGTCTGCATCTCCTCCTTGCTAATGCCCGGGGACATCCAGAACTCACTGGTTTCATCCGGATAGATTTCGCCCACCACCAGCCAATCGGCCTTCTTCAGTGCGTCGATATTTTTCTTGCTGTCCGGCCCAATGGCCACGCCGTTCATGCCAAAGGCGAACAGACCTTTGACCGTGCCGTTGTACATGTTGTCCCACAGATAGGTCCACGAATAATTCCGGTCGACTTTGGGCAAGTAGTCGTACGCCCAATCGTTCTGCCTGGTGGCCGCATCGCCATAAAGAGCCTTCAGCAGGCTGGCCGCGAATTTCGGGGTGTTGCCCCAGTAGTTGAACGATTGCCATTCGGAGGGTTTTGAAGCGGTCGGGGTAATTCTTTTCATCCAGCCTTCGAACGAGCCGTCGGTTGGGGTCGGCACTTTCAAATAGCCGGGTAAATTCTCGAAAATGCCGGCCATGTCCGTCGCCCCTTGAATGTTCGAATGCCCGCGAAGCGCATTTACGCCACCGCCCGCCCGTCCCACATTGCCCATCAACAGCTGCAAGATCGCCGCGGTTCGAATGATTTGCGTTCCAAAGCTGTGGTGCGTCCAACCGACCGCGTAGATCACGCTGGCAACCTTCTTCATGTCGCCATCTTTGCGCACCGACGTGAACAGATCCGCCGCTTTCAGAAATTGGTCCTTGGGAATTCCGGTGATCCGCTCAACTATCTCCGGGGTGTACCGCGAATAGTGCTGCTTCAGGAGCTGAAACACGCAGCGAGGATTCTGCAGGGAAAAGTCGTACGCGGGCTTCTCGGGAAGCGTGGGCCCTGGCGGTGTTCCGGCGCCCGGATGGGCTGCGGGCTCCACATGTGCGCCGGGAATCGCCTTTCCGCTTGCGTCTCCGTTGGCGTAATTCCAGCTCGCCCGGTCATAACTTTGCGTCTTCGCGTCAAACCCGGAGAACAGGCCGTCATCCTCCGGAAGTTTGAAGTCGTCCTGCACCACGTACGCCGCGTTTGTGTAATGCAGCAGATAGTCCTTCGCGATGCGATTGTTCTCGATCGCATAGCGAATCAAACCGCCCAGAAAGGCGATATCCGCCCCCGCACGAATTTGCAGAAACAGGTCCGCCACGGAAGCCGTGCGCGTGAACCGTGGATCAACCACAAGCAGCTTCGCGTTTCGCGTTCGCTTCGCTTCGATCACCCATTTGAAACCGCACGGATGATTTTCGGCCGGATTGCCGCCCATGACCAACAGCACGTCGGCATTCTTGATGTCCACCCAACCATTGGTCATCGCCCCGCGCCCGAATGTTGGTCCCAAACTTGAGACCGTGGGGCCGTGTCAAGTTCGCGCCTGGTTTTCCAGATGCACGACCCCCAAGGCGCGCATGGACTTCACCACCAGGTAGTTAAATTCGTTGGTATCGGTGCAGCCACCGGTAAAGGCAATGGATTCGCAGCGGTTCACCCGGTGCCCCGCCGCATCCGTTTCGATGAAGGTGTCATCACGGGTCTTTTTGACCTTCTCCGCAATTTCCGCGATGGCCTGATCCCAGGAAATGTCCTCCCACGCGGTTCCTGCGGGCCGTCGCACCTGCGGCTTGACAATGCGGCGTTGGTTCAAGATGTCTTGTTCCAGGGAAGCGCCCTTTGGGCAGAGCGTTCCCCGGTTAATGGGATGGTCGGGGTCGCCCTCGACATGAACCACCTGCGGGGTGACGTTCTTGGCGCGATCGCCAATCGTGTAGATGATTACGCCGCAGCTCACCGAACAGTATGGGCAAGTGGAACGAGTCTCGTTGGCGCGGGCGATCTTTAGCGCTCGTAGTTGTGCGTATGCAGGTTGTAGGTCAAATCCCAGAATGGCGGCAGCGGCGCCGCCCACACTTGCCAGCTTCAGAAAGTCGCGGCGTGACGCTTCCATAATCCCCCCTGAACGTTATGGCAACCACGCGAGGACCCTTTTTATGCTCGCCGGATTATTCTGTCAAGCGTCCAGGTGATTGACACTCGTTAACAGGGAAATAAGCGCACGGGACTCGGAGCGCGTTTGTAACACAGCTGTAATATTTGGCGAAGCTGTTGCTGCAGCTAAATCAGCACGATCGATTTTGCGTACGCCATCAGCTCATCGCGGAAATTGGGATGCGCGATGCTGATCAGGGCCAGGGCGCGTTCCCGCGTAGACTTGCCGCGCAAATTAACGCATCCGTATTCGGTCACGATGTATTCCACGTCCATGCGGGTATCGGTGGCCATCTGGACCCTGGGCACAATCGAGGAGATCGTTGCTTTCTTTGCCGCCGATTTCAGCCCGATAAAGGACTTTCCGCCCTTCGAAAAGCTGGCGCCCTTCACAAAGTCGAATTGCCCGCCCGAGCCGCTATACTGATGGCCGTTAATGAACTCGGCGTTCACTTGTCCATATAGGTCGATCTCAATGGCGGTGTTCACGCTCATCATGTAGTCGTGTTGTTTTATGACGTGAATATCGTTCACGTAGGATGATGCGTAACTCTCCATCGACGGATTGTCGTTAATGAATTCGTACACGTCGTCGTCACCTATGGCGAAGGTAAACACGTGCTTCCGCGGGTGCAGGGTCTTCTTGCGCCCGTTCGCCACGCCGCTTTTCACCAGCTTGGTAAGCGCATGGCTGAACAGCTCCGAATGGATTCCCAGGTCGTTGTGATTCGCAAGATAATAGGCCACCGCGTTTGGCAGATTGCCGATTCCCAACTGCAATGTCGCGCCGTCCGGAATTTGCTCGGCAATGCATTTGCCGATTTTCATGGAGTCCGCATCCGGATCAGCATAGGGAATCTGCACCAACGGCACGTCGTTCTCCACGATCGCGTCCACTTCCGACACGTGTACCAGGGAGTCGCCGAACACCCGCGGCATGTTGCGGTTCACTTCCACGATCACCCGGTCGCAGTGCCGCAGCACAATGGACGCGTAGTCGTTGTTCGTTCCCAGGCTGAAGTGCCCGGACTTATCCATCGACGAAACCGTCACAACGAAGGTGTTCACGTGGATGTGCTCGGTCAATACCCGCGGAATATTCGAGAAATTCACCGGCACGTAGCTCAGATTCTTTTTGCCCTCTTTCAGTCCGTAGGCCACCATCTTCCGGTCCGGGTCGCCCATGAAAAAACAACGCGAATCCACTTTGTACAACACTTCCGGGCAAATCAGCGTCTCTTCGCTGTATTTCATGGAGTGCTGATAATACAGGTTCAAATTCTTCAGATTTCCCGCCAGGATCCGGTCCGCCACCGCTCTGGCCAGGCCTTGCGGCATGCCCACGGCCAGGGCCAAGCATAATGTGCTGCCATTCTCGATACCTTCCACCGCCTTCGCAGGCGTAGTCAGCTTCGCCGCATATTGCTCTTGAGGTGTGCGTCCTTTCATCTGTATGTCGGGTTCCGTCGGAGTTTGATATGCCATGAAAACCTCTTCTCTTCGCCTGCAAGATCATCCGGAGGTGAGCGCACCGCCGTTAACCTAAGGTTGGCCCAGATTTCTGTTTTTTTGCAAGGGCATCGGACACGCCGCCCCCAAACGGACAACCGCGGTTCCCCCTTCCGTCTAGTTTGCCTCGCGGCACACTCGTCACTTTTTCTCTAGCCTCACCACTCATCTGTTCAAAAATAGAGGTACGCGGACCTAACCCGTGTGAACTGTGTCTAAATGCCAGGCGAAGGCACTTTCGTGCAAGTCCAGGCTGGGGCCCGGAGCGGAATCCCTGGGTCCTTGCGCGCCGGGATTTTGTCTGGCTGCCTTCTGTTTGTAGCGTTTACGCTTGCCGCACTTTTCCTTCCCCAAAGCTACCAACTGGCCGCATTGAGCGACCTATTGCAGGTGGGTCTGGTTGCCGCCATAACCCTGCTTTCCTTCAAGAATTTCCTGCACAGCCGTTCCCGCACGCGTGTCTTCTGGTTTCTGATCTTCACTGGCTCGCTGCTGTGGACCATCAGCAACAGCATTTGGGCCATCTATGAGCTGTGGCTGGCAAAACCCGTTCCCGATGTGGCCATTGTCGACATTCTGCTGTTCGTTAAAGTAGTTCCACTGACCGCCGCCATCGCTATCGCTCCGGATCGTCAGTCCGCGCATTTCCGGGCCTTCGGTCTCCTGGACGTTTTTGTGCTAATGATTTTTTCTCTGTACCTCTTCGCCTTTGGGGTGTTCGCCTACCGGCTTTTGCCCGGGGCCGCCGGTAGCTACGATTTCTATTTCAACCTGGCCGACGCTATTGGCAACCAAATCCTGCTGATCGCCGCGGGCATTGCGGTGTTGCGTTCGCGCGGTTACTGGCGCGCTCTATACCGGCTTGCTTTTTTCTGCGCTGCTGTCTATGGAATTGGCTCCAACCTCAGTAACGTGGCGATTGACACGGGACGCTATTACACCGGCAGCATTTACGATGTTCCACTCGTTGCTTCGCTGATTGGATTCGTTTGGTTGGCGCTGGCGGGGCGCATCGTTGGCCAAGGCCAGCCGGAGCCACAGCCAGCGGCCCCCAGCGATGCCTCCAGCCCGGCCACATTCTTGTCGGAACACTTGGCCATGCTGGTGGCGCTGTCAACTCCCGTCATTGGAATCTGGTTGCTCTCCAACCCGTCTTCTCCACCGCAGCTTCGCTCCTTTCGCGTCACTATCACCCTGATAACCATTTTTCTGCTTACCCTGCTCCTCGCCATCAAACTGGACATTCTTGCCGCCGGCTTGTTCCAATCCTTGCGGGGACTGTCGGAGACCTACAGCCGCATCGAGCGCTTCAAAACGCATCTGACGCAAAGTGAGAAGTTGGCATCACTGGGGAAATTGGTCGCCTTCGTTGCCAATCAAATCAAGTCGTGCATGATTGTGGTTCTGGAAGCCTCCTCGCGTCTCACCTCCCGCCCGGACGCCGAACCGCGCATCCGCAACATGGCCGCGAAAATCGCTCACTACGCGCAGCGTACCGACGTGCTGGTCGACAATATGCGGCAGTTTGCTCAGGAAATGCCTTTGCGTCTCGCTCCTTTACCGGTAAAACCCATTCTGGAAAACGCGCTCCATCTCAGCCGCGTCGCCAAGCTGCCTCAGGTTCGCGTCGATCTTACCGAGTACGGGCACTGCCCGCAGGTCTATGGGGACTCCAGCCAGCTTCTCCATGTGTTTCTTCAATTGATTTCCAACGCCGTGGATGCATTGGACGAATCCGGTGGCGGCACGCTGGACATCACCATTCATCCTTCCGGTTCACAGCTTCTGGTGGAATTTGCCGACTCCGGTCCGGGTCTGAAAGAGCCACAACGTGTTTTCGAGCCGTTTTACACCACCAAACCCGTGGGAAAGGGAACTGGTCTGGGCCTCAGCACTTGTTACGGCATAATTCAGCAGCACAACGGTGTGATTTCTGGCCACAACCGTGCCGAAGGCGGAACGGTGTTCTCCATTCTGCTGCCGGTCGCGGCGGAAACTACTGCCGAGAAAAGCCCTGAAGCCGGTGGAGTGTTTTTGGAAGGTGCCCGATGAGTTTCACGGGCCGTCGAAGATTATATGTCGTGCTGGCTACGGCGGTCTTTCTGGCGCATCTGGCCGTCGCGATGGTGGCCAGCCCCTGTTTTTTGCTAACGATGTTCGGAGATACCACTCCCTGCCTGCTGCTGATTCTGGCCATCTTGTGCGCGAGTGAGAATTTCCGAGGCTCCCCCGGCATTTTGCCCATCTTCTGGAAGCTGTTTGTGACTGGCCTGGTGATATTCCTGAGCTCGCAAATCTACTGGTTTTATTATGACTGGCACGGCATCGCCTCGCCGAGCCCGATAACCGGAGACACGCTGTTGCTAGTCGCGCAGATCTTCTTTCTTGCGGCTTTAGCGCTGCGCCCGCATTCCGCAGCGGCCGGTCGCAATCTGCGCATTCGTTTTCTGGACCTGGTTTTGCTCAGCGTCTGGTGGCTTTCGCTGTATGGCTACTTCAGCTTGCCCTGGGAAATCGGCCATTTGGATCTGTCGCAGTACACGCCGTCTTATTACGTCCTCGCGTTGATCCAGCATCTGGTCATTCTCGGCGCGCTGCTGGTGCTCTTCGCCAAGCACGCGGCGCCTTGGCGCACATTTTACTTGCAATTGTTTGTGGCTTTCGGCCTTCTGGCGGCGGGAAACCTGATCCTGAATCTGTCCATCGATTCGAACATCTATTATGCGGGCAGTTTCTTCGATACGCCCTTTGTGTTTGCGATCTACCTGTTCACTCCCATTGCCGCGCTTGGTCCTGTCCTACAACCCTGCCCGGACCTGAAACCGAATCGCGAACTGCTGCAGAGCGTCTGGACCGCGCGTTTTGCCATGCTTGGCATTCTCTCTCTGCCACTCATCGCCCTCCTCGGCCTGTATCAACAAGCAGTCCCCCCCGAAGTCGCGGCGTTTCGATTGCGTCTGGTTTTTGGCGCCATGTCTGTCCTGGGCGCGCTGGTTTACTGGCGTTTCAACCTGTTGGCGCGTGAGCTGAATCATCTGGTTCAACTGACCCGCGATTCCATTGCCAGACTCAATACCGTCGAGCAACAAGTTACCCATTCGGAGAAACTGGTGGCACTTGGCCGCCTGGCTGCCGGAGCGGCCCACGAGATCAGCAATCCACTGACCGCCATCTTCGGCTATTCGGAACTGCTCACAGACCTTCCCTCTTTGACGCCCGAGGATCGCGCCAACGCGCTGCTGATTCAGCAGCAGGTGCATCAGGCGCAAGCCGCAGTCAACAGTCTTCGAGACTCCCTACGGCAGAACGCCCCCGCTCCGGCGTTGTTCATCGAAAAAAAACCTGCTTCCTGATACAGTCCTGATCGCCAATCGTATGTTGCGTCGACTGTTGCTCACACTGGAGTTCCTGATTGTCTTCCTGGTGCTCCCGTTGCTGATTTTCTATCGTGTACTGCCGAATTGGCCGATTCCGTTCCTGCTGGCGGTTGCTTTGGCGGCGTTCCTAATTTTGTGGCGGGACCCATCCTTCGATTCGTCTCGGCTATGGTCAACTCGCGGCATACGCTCGAGGTTGCCTGGCCTGCTCTTCCGCGATGCCGTGCTTCTTGTACTCCTAGGACTAGGTGTATTGATGTTCGCTCCTAACCTGCTCTTTTCGCTCCTCAAAAGGTCCCCTGGGCTCTGGGCCTTGATCATGCTGCTCTATCCGCTGATCTCGGTGTATCCCCAGGAGCTTTTGTACCGGACCTTTTTCTTTCATCGCTACCGCCCGCTGTTTGGGACCAGTTGGCCGATGTTAGTTGCCAGCGCCTGCGCTTTCGGGTTAGTCCACGTCATTTTCGGCAATTGGCTGGCGCTGGCGCTTTGCGCTGTCGGCGGTTTGCTGTTTGCGCTCACCTACCAACGCTCCGAATCCCTCTTACTAACCTGCGTCGATCACGCTCTATTCGGGAACTTCATATTTACCATCGGCCTTGGCCGCTTTTTCTATAATGGCTCCCACTTATAAACCTAAACCCTGTTCACGGTATTTCCCTCCCACATCGAGCCTTCCCCCGGTAGAATATTCATGTACCGAATCCACCTTCTAACGAATCGATATTTTTAGTACCGTAGATACGTATCCACACCAGGTAACCTGAGGGCTGTTAGAGGAGCAATCGGCGCATGGCGACGCCACCCAATACGTTAAAGGCGGACTTGTCCTCGCTGCGCATTTCCGACACCAAGCGCACCAACTCCCGCTCCAAGCGCTGGGTCTGGATCGTGCTGGTGGTGATCGTTCTCGGTTTGGCTGGCGGAGCCGCCTTCGCCTTCCGCAACCGCAAGGTCGAGGTCGAAGTAGCCACTGCCAGTAAGCCCGTGACTGGGCCCGCCGGGGTACTGAACGCCAGCGGTTACGTCACCCCGCGGCGCCGCGCCACCATCGCCGCCAAAATAACCGGGCGCGTGACCGGAGTCTACTTTGACGAGGGTACGCGCGTTACCGAAGGCCAATTGCTGGCCACCCTGGACGACTCCGATGCCCGTCGCGCCTTGGACTCCGCGAAAGCTGACCGGGACTCTTCCCAGGCCGCCATTCTGGACTATCAAGTCCAGCTAAAAAACGCCGAGATCGAATTTCATCGCACGCAACAACTGGTAAAAGAGGGCGTATCCACGCAACAAGCCCTGGATTCCGCGGTGATGACCGCCGACAGTTTGCGGGCAAAAATCGTGCTGGCCAAAGAGCAAGTCGCCGCCACTGAAGCGCGTATCCGCGAAGCGCAGCAATCCGTCGACAATTGCACCATCCGCGCTCCCTTTGCGGGCATTGTGGTTTCCAAGGACGCGCAAGTTGGCGAAATGGTCTCTCCGGTCTCGGCCGGCGGCGGCTTCACCCGCACGGGCATCGCCACCATCGTCGATCTTCACTCCAACGAATTCGAGGTGGACGTCAGCGAGGCTTATATCGCGCGTGTGTTTGACGGCCAAGGCGTAAACGCCATCCTCGATGCTTACCCGGATTGGACCATTCCGGCCAAGGTCCGCACCGTGATTCCCACCGCCGACCGCCAGAAGGCCACCGTCAAGGTTCGCATCTCCATCACCGAACCGGACCACAAAAGGCTTTTCGATCCCGCTCGGGATCCACGCATCCTGCCGGACATGGGCGTGAAGGTCACCTTCCTGGAGAACGAACCGAAGCCCGGATCTAAGCAGGAGAAGTCGGCGGCTGTAGCCATGGTGCCCGAAAAGGCGGTCCGCCAGGACAATGCTTCCAAGTATGTTTTCGTACTTCATGGCGATACCGTCGAACGCCGCGCCGTAACCGTGGGAGAGTCGCGCGGCTCCGACGTGGAAATTCTCGCCGGTCTTCAGCCATCCGCCACTGTAGTCGTCGCCGGTCCTGATTCTCTTCGCGACGGGCAGTCAGTCCAGATTCAGAAATAGGAGCGTTGCTTATGGTCAACGTCGAAGGAAACGGAGGCCCTGCTGGTCTCATACACGTTCGCGATCTCGACAAAACCTATCGCCGGGGTGGCGAAGAGATTCACGTTCTGCAGGGGCTGAATCTCGATGTCTCTCCGGGCGAATTTGTCGCCTTCATGGGGCCCAGCGGCTCCGGCAAGACCACTTTGCTCAACCTGCTCGGCGGACTGGACGTGCCCACCCGCGGGAGCATCACCGTAGCAGGCGACGAGATCACTCACATGTCTTCCGGCAAACTCACGGAATGGCGCGCCCGCCACGTCGGCTTCATCTTTCAGATGTACAACCTGATCCCCGTTCTGACCGCGTTCCAGAACGTCGAGCTTCCTCTGCTGCTCACTAAGCTTTCCAAATCCGAACGGCGGGCTCACGTGGAAACCGCGCTTTCCATCGTCGGGCTTACCGACCGCATGGATCACTTCCCCCGCCAACTCTCCGGCGGGCAAGAGCAGCGTGTCACCATCGCCCGCGCCATCGTTTCCGATCCCACGTTTCTGCTGTGCGACGAGCCAACTGGCGACCTGGACCGCAAAAGCGCCGATGAAGTCATGGCCCTGCTCCAGGAACTGGTCGCTCATCACCACAAGACCGTACTGATGGTCACCCACGATCCCCTGGTCGCCGCTCGCGCTCATATCACGCTGCACCTCGAAAAAGGGGTTCTGGTGGAAGGCTCCAAGCTTCCTCACGGCGTCACGGCCGGAGGTGTCGCATGAAATTCGCTCGCATCATCTGGGCCAACTTATTTCGCAAGAAGGTTCGCCTCCTTCTGACCATCGGCTCCTTTGCCGTTGCGCTTTTCCTGTTCGTCTTTCTGGCGGTGGTGCGCGACGCCTTCAACCGTGGCACCGACGTGGCTGGCGCGGACCGCCTGGTAGTGATCAACCGCACCTCCATCATCAATCCCATCCCGCTTAAATACCGCGACCAGATCCTGCGCATTCCCGGCGTCAAGGTCATTACCCACAACAACTGGTTTGGCGGCACCTACATCGAAGAGAAGAACTTCTTCCCGCAATTTGTGATCGACCCGGAAAATCAGCGCCAGGTGTTCCCCGAGCTGATTGTCCCTGATAATCAGTGGAACGCTTTTGTAAAAGATCGCGTGGGCGCCATTGCCGGCGCCAAGCTTGCCGAGCGCTTCCATTGGAAAGTCGGCGACCGCATTCCTATCAAGACATCGCTCTACGGTGGCGGCGCCTGGGAATTCAATCTGGATGGCATTTATCACGGTAAGCGCCCGCAAGATGACGAAACCCAGTTTTGGTTCCAATGGGATTACTTCGAAGAAAGAGTCCCCCAATCGTTTAAAGGCCAGATCGGTTGGTATGTGCTGCGTGTCGATAATCCCGATGATGCGCCCCGCATTGCCAAGTCCATTGACGACCTGTTTATGAATTCTCCCAACGAGACCAAAACGGAAACCGAATCCGCTTTCGCCGCCGGTTGGGTCAAGCAGTTTGGGAATATCCAGACTCTGATTATCAGTATCGGCACCGTGGTGTTCTTCACGCTACTTCTGGTCACCGGCAACACCATGGCTATTTCTGTGCGCGAACGCACCGCGGAGCTGGCGGTCTTCAAGGCCATCGGCTTTTCCGATCGCATGATTCTGTTCTTCGTGCTTGCAGAGGCTCTCACTATCGCCCTGATCGGCGGCGGTATCGGCATTCTTCTGGCTCTTGCTGCCATTCCCGGTCTGGCCACGGCATTGAACGGCCTTTTGCCCAGCATCGTTCTTGCGCCTCCCATGCTCTTTTTTGGCATTGCCGTCGCTATCGTTACGGGAATTCTGAGTGGAATTCTTCCCGGATTCGGGGCCATGCGTTTGCGCGTGGTCAATGCGTTGCGGAGGGTCTAACCATGGTGGGAAAACTGGTCTTTTTCTTTCTCATCACCGTTGCGGCCATCCTTGCACTGTTGCTCATTTTGGTGGTGGTCTTCGGTATCTTGGCCGGCTTGCTCGCGCCGTTCCTCGGCTCCGTCCCAATCTCCTACAACTTCCGCAGCATCCGCGCGCGGTGGACCTCCACCATCGTCGCCATTCTCGGCATTGCGGGAACCGTCGGCGTATTTGTGGCCATGCTTTCCCTGGCTCGCGGTTTCAAAGCCACCCTGGTGGCCTCCGGCTCTCCCGATAATGCCCTGGTGATGCGTGCCGGCTCCTCCTCGGAGATGATGGGCGGCATCACTCTGGAATCCATCAAAGTGCTCCAGGATGCTCCCGGGGTTGCGCGCGATGGCAACGGAACCCCCATCCTCACTCAAGACGTGGTCGGCGTGATTCCCGTTCCGCTCATTAGCACCGGCACCGACGCCAACGTTCAAGTGCGTGGTGTCTCGCCCAACGTGCTGGAGGTGCGCAGATTCGTGAAAATTGTGCAGGGCCGGATGTTTCATTCCGGCCTGAATGAACTGGTCGTGGGCAAGAACGCTTCGAAAACTTACCAAGGCCTGACCGTAGGCAACAAAATTGACTTTGCCGGCGGACATTGGCAGGTGGTCGGTGTGTTTGACGCTGGCGGCTCGGCATTCGATTCGGAAGTCTGGTGCGACTCGCAAATCTTCAACGAGGTTCTTCAGCGGCCCGCCAATATCTTCCAGTCGGCCACCGTTCATCTGGCTTCGCCATCCACATTCCAGGAATTTAAGGATGCGGTGGTATCTGACCCGCGCATGAATGTGGACGTGTACCGCGAAATCGACTACTACGCCAAGCAGTCCACCACTATGACTCGCCTGATCACCGTCCTGGGAGGCTTGGTGGCCTTCATCATGGCCATTGGCGCCGTTTTTGGTGCGCTGAACACCATGTATTCCGCCGTAGCCGAACGCGGCCGCGAAATCGCCACCATGCGCGCTGTGGGCTTTTCCATGTCCAACGTCATCCTCTCGTTCTTATTCGAGGCGCTGCTGATTTCGTTCCTGGGTGGCATCATCGGATGCCTGGCTGTTCTTCCCTTGAACGGCCTTACCACCAGCACCATGAATTTTCAGACTTTCTCCAACGTGGCCTTCGCCTTCAAAATCACCTTTGACTTGCTGGTGATGGGCGTTCTGTTCGCCCTGGTGATGGGCATCCTCGGTGGCTTGTTGCCCGCGGTCCGCGCCGCGATTCAGCCTGTCTCCGTAGCCTTGCGCGAATTGTAGTTCGCAGCGACTTCACACAAATTCCTGCTCCTCGATCCTTCGCCTGGCCCGATCGTAATCGCAATAGCGCACCCATTTCGGCCGCACCACAAAATACGTAATCCCGGGCCAACTCTCCCGCGCCGGCCCGTCCGGAAAAGCCTCGAAATAGGTCTTCTTGTACTTCGTCAATTCTTCCGGTGTCTCCAATTCTTGCGCGATCCCTTCGTACTGCACGGTAACTTCCGTGGTGCAGCCAATCACCCAGGCCACCCGGGAATTGTTCTTCAAGTTCGGGTACTTCCGGGCACTCTTCACGGTATCGAAAATAATTTCCAACTCGGGAGTTACCGCGAATCCCATCAGCGCTGCTTCTGGCCTGTTGTCGTTGCCCACCGTGGCCAGCACCGCCAGCCGCTCGCTCTTCATGAATTGATACAGCTCGTTGATGTTCATCATTAGCGTCTCTCTTCAGCTTTCCGTATCCAGTAATTTCGCATGCGCGTGCTAAACTGCACTTTTCCGCAGGAGACTCAATGCGTCGATCCCTCCCGGTCTCATCTCGGCATGTTCACTTGTATTTCATCTTGCTTTTTTCTCTCTGCGTACCGGCGCTGGCTGCGCAGGAGGCTTCGCCGGAACTTCTTCACGGACTCACCTGGCGTGTGATCGGGACCCATCGGGGCGGTCGGGTCACCGCCGTCGCCGGAATTGCCGGCAACACCAAAACATACTACATGGGTACTCCGGGCGGAGGTGTCTGGAAAACTATGAATGCTGGCCGGACTTGGTTGCCCATTTTTGATCAGGCTCATGTTGCCTCCATTGGCGATCTGGTGGTAGCGCCGTCCAATCCCAATGTCATTTACGTGGCCACTGGCGAACAGACCGACGGCAACGGGCTCTGGAAATCCACAGATGCGGGAGCGACTTGGACCAATCTGGGTTTCGGCTACTCCCCGATTCTTCCTTCAGTCCTGGTTGATCCTCACGACGCCAATTTGGTCTACCTGGCGGTGGCCGGCACGTTGACTCCCAACGATGCGCGCGGAATTTTCAAATCGTCCGACGGCGGCAAGACTTGGCGCAAAGTGTTCTACAAGGACGACCACACCGCTCCCACCGAACTCGATTTCGACCCTGATAACTCGCACACCATTGTTGCGGTGATCCGGCGCCTGCCTCCACCCCTGGGAGAAAAGCCTCCCGAAGGACTGGACACGCAACTCCTTCGTTCCACCGATGCGGGAGAAAGCTGGTCGTTGATGGGCGAACAGGGGCTGCCCCCGGCGCATCGCCAGCGTGTGGGTCTCTCCATGGCTCCCGCCACGGGCGGCAAACGCATTTTCGCCTTGATGGCTCAAGGCCTATATCGTTCCGACGACGCTGGCGCTAGTTGGCAGAAGATAACGGCCGACCCGCGCGTCCTGGGATCGAACTATTTTGGCCGCGTCTTTTCCGACCCCAAGAATCCAGACGTGGTTTACGTCATGCAAACTTCCACGTACCGCTCGCAAGATGACGGGCGCACCTTCGAAGCATGGAAGGGAACTCCCAGCGGTGAAGACGATCACGTCCTTTGGATCGACCCATCGGATTCGAATCACATCATGGAAGGCACCGATCAGGGCGCGGTCATCACTTACGACTGCGGAAAGACTTGGAGCAGTTGGTTCAATCAGCCCACGGGCCAGTTCTACCGCGTTTCGACTGACGATCAGTTCCCCTATCACCTGTGTGCGGCGCAGCAGGACTCCGGCTCCGTTGTCGTCGCCAGTCGCACGGATTTTGGCATGATCACTTATCGCGACTGGTTCTCCAGCGGCTCTTTCGAAAGTAGTTTCATCGCGCCCGATCCTCTCCATCCCGATTATGTGTACTCGCTCGGCTGGTACGGCAACGTGATTCGGCTGGACCATGCCACCGGCCAAATCGCCACGTTGTTCATCGCCCCGCCGAACTACCGCTCCAGTTGGGAAACGCCCATCCTGTTTTCGCCTCGTGATCCTCATACCATCTTTTATGCTGCGCAATATCTCTTGAAGACCGTCGATGGCGGCCTCGACTGGAAAGAAATCAGCCCGGACTTGACGGTGAAGGCAAACACCGCTTCAGCGCCCGCAAAGCCGAATGCTGCCGGCCATATTCCTTCCAAAGACGACTTAGAGCAATCTGGATATTTTTCGGACGATGACGAGGAGGAGGACTCGCAAAATCCTCCGGATCGCGCCTTCATCCAGGCCATTGCGCCATCCCCGCTCGATGGCAATTTGATCTGGGTCGGCACTTCAAACGGCCTCATCCAAATCACTCATAATGGTTCGAGTTGGACGGAAGTTTCTCCTCCCGGCTTGCCCGAACGCGCCACGGTCAACGTGATCGAACCTTCTCCCCACGATCCCAACACCGCCTATGCTGCCATTTTTGCCCGGCGCGACACCCATCCCTACTTCTTCCGCACGCGCGACGCCGGTAAATCCTGGCAGAAGATCGTCACCGGCTTGCCACCAGCGGGAATCGCCCGCGTCATTCGCGAGGACCCCATTCGCAAGGATATGCTCTTTGCCGGAACGGAGACCGGCATCTACATTTCCTTCGATTCCGGCGATCACTGGCAATCCCTTCAGCTCTCTTTGCCCACCGCTTCGGTCCGCGACCTGAAAATCCACGGTGACGACCTGATCGCCGCTACTTTTGGCCGTGGCCTGTGGATTCTCGACGACATTTCCCCGTTGCGCCAGCTTTACGATTACGTGCAACAGTCTCCCGTCCACTTCTTTACCCCGCAGCCGGCCATCCGCACGCATTGGGACAATCACCCCGATACTCCTCTCCAGCGCGATATGCCGACGTCCCAGAATCCGCCCGATGGAGCCATCATCTACTATTCGTTTGCTTCGCCTCCCAACGGTGAAATCACCCTGGATGTGCTCGACCAGAAGGGCACTCGCATTCAGCACTTCTCCAGCATTTCTGAAGAAGAATCACTCCCGCCCGCCAATGTGCCCGAGTATTGGTTCTATCCGCCCACCAGCCTGCCCACCGCACTGGGCATCAATCGTTTTGTGTGGGACTTGCGCTACCCCCATCCCACCTCGCTGCCCTTCGGCTTCTTCGGCGAGCGCCTCGAGTACACCGAATACACCCTTCCCGATCACGCGGTTCCCGGCGAAACGCCGCGTTTTCAGCCGCCCGGTCCCTTCGTTGTTCCTGGTGTCTACGAATTGGTGCTGACCGTGAATGGGCGGTCTTACCGTCAGAAGCTAACGGTCGATCCCGATCCGCGCATCCATATTTCCGCGGCAGACTACGCCGCGCAGTTTGCTCTTTCTCGCAACCTCTGTGGGCTTATGGAAGCCTCCGCCGCTTCCTTCCACGCGCTTGTTCCCCTCAGCGAGCAGCTTGCTGACCGCAAGAAATCTCTGCCTGCCAATGCGCCCACAGAACTCAGCGATTCCCTTGCTCAGGCACAAAAGCAGCTCGATGCCCTGCAGTCTGGCGCGGATCAAGCTCCTGGTTTCGGCACCATCAATCGGGATGCTGGCCGATATTTGGAAATGGTGCAGGCGGCGGATGTCGCACCCACCGAATCGGTGCGCAAGTTGTACCGATCGACCTGCGAAGCCTACAGTAAGAACCTGGCGGACGGCCGCAAGCTCGCTACCGAAACGCTGCCCGGCTTGAACAAATTGTTACAGGCGCAGAAGATCGCTCCAATCACGTATGCTCCGCCGTCGCCGCCAGCTCCGGCTTGCGCGCCATAAAAAAACCAAAGGCGCACCAACCAAATCAGTGCGCCTGAAGCTGAAGGCTGATTGATGCGCTCACATGGCCGCTGCTTTTTGCGTACCTGCCCCATCCGTATCCGTGACGGTCGTCCCCACGGCGCGGAAGCGCACCAGCAGAATCGTCAAATCGTCGGCCTGCCGCGCGCCCCGGGCAAAATTCTCCACCGACTCTAGCACCGTCTTCTGAATCTGATCCAACGTCATCTCGTCTTTGCCCGCCAAAACTGCCCGCAACCTGCCGTTCCCGTACAATTGCTCGTCCGGGTCCATCGCCTCGGTCACCCCGTCGCTATACAGCACTAACGTGTCATTCGGCGCCAGTTGCAATGTGGTCGTCGAAAACTCCGCTTCCGGAACCAGTCCTACCGGGAAAGACCCTTCCGTGAATGCCTCCTCCGCTTTGCCTCCACGCATCAAGATCGGCGACGGGTGTCCTGCGTTGATGTATTCCAGTCTTCCGCTGTCTTCCAATATGCCGAAAAACATCGTGGCGTATCGTCCCACTTCCGCGTGATCGCACAGGAAGCGGTTCACATGATTGAATACTCGCGCGGGATCCGTCCCCAGAGTCATGCCGGAGAGCGCGCCCTGCAGCATGGTGGTCAACAACGCCGCGCCTAGTCCTTTGCCGCTGACGTCCGCCAGCAGGAATGCGGTGCGGCGATCATCCAGCGGGAACACGTCAAAATAATCGCCCCCCACCGACAAGCAGGGGAAATTCACGCCGGTAACCGCCAAGTGCGGAAAATCCCGGAAATTCTTGGGTAACAGCGCCTGCTGAATATCGCGAGCAATGCCGATTTCCTGTTCCAGGCGCTGCCGTTCGCGCTCGCGTTCCACCAGCCGCGCGTTATCCAGAATGCTCGCCGCGTCTGCCGCCAAGGCATCCAGGATTTGCCGGTCCAGCTTGGAAAACGCGGTCGGGCGCTTCGAATCGAGATACAGCACGCCCAAAAACTCGCCCCTGGTCACGTTGGTGGCCGATTCGCTGCTGGCTCGCGAGGTCGCGTACAACGGAATCACCACCACGGCGCGCAATCCTTGCGCCACAATGCTGGCGGCCGCCTGCAAATTCATTTCCGCCTGCTCGATATCTTCGGTGATCACCGGTAGCTGTTTCTTGATGGCCAATTGAATCGCGGTCTGGCTGGGGGTCATGCTCTCGGGAGGCAGCCGCTGTCCTCCGCTGCGCCGCGCTAGTCGCACACGCAAACGCTCGCTGGGGCTCAACGAATAATTCTCGATGGCTTCCTCCAGCAAGCCGCGATCTGCATCCGTCACGGCCACGGCGTGATCGATCATTTTCGCCAGCACCGAGTCCAGCGGAAGCTGTGAGTGCAACAGGGAAGTCGCCTCAAGCAGCAGGTTCAGTTTGCGCAGGCCTCCGCCGGTGGAGGACTCTCCACTAGTCATGTGGTCGATGCGCGTCAGCAACTGCGGGATGGATTCGTCAGAGGTGCCCGTGGCGGAGCGGAAAATCAGCTGGTACGAGTCTTCGAGCCCAAACGTGATCACGTCGCCATCATTTAACACTCGGCTTTCTATCTTCTCGCCGTTCACGAAGATTCCGCGCCGCTGGCCCCGGTCTTCCAGGTAATACCGGTTCGCCTCGGTAACGATTGCCCCACAGTTCCGGGAAATCCGGCGATCGGTTAGTTGCAAATGGTTACCGGTCTCCGCCCCGCGCCCCATCAAAAACGGGGTCTGGGTTACCCGCACATATTTGCGCGCTCCGTCGGGCGAAATTACCTCCAGCACTGCTTCAGCTTGTGCCAGCGCTTCCGTCATTCTCTTACCCGCCTCCCCGCCAAGTGGCGCATTGTAACACGCCTATCCCGGTCTATGGGTAGCCTGCTGTGCCCGTGGTCGTGGGTGCGCCTGCCGTTACATTGTTCTCCCTATTATTGACTTTTCGGTGGTTTCTCGCGCGGGCCGCTAAGAAAACGCTTGCTCACCTTATATAATGGCCGCGTCGGCCACCCAGTCTAAGGAAACTGACCCATATGCGAAACTTCAAATTCTTGGTTTCCCTGATCACCAACGACAATGATTACCAGCTCGAGCAGGCCAATTCGGCGCAGCAGAGCGCGCGCAAGTTGAGCATCGATGCCACCATTGTTTACGCCGACAACGACGCTATCACCCAAAGTACGCAAATCCTCCGGGCGATTCAGGCGCCGGACAAGGAACGCGCCCATGCCGTCGTTTTCGAACCCGTCGGCGGAACCGCCTTGCCACAAGTGGCCAAGGCTGCGATGCAAGCCGGTGTCGGCTGGGCGGTCCTCAATCGCGATGCCCCTTATGTCGCCGAAATGCGCCTCACCAGCAAGGTTCCCATTTTCATAGTGACTCACGACCAGGTGGAAGTCGGCCGCATTGCGGCCCGCCAATGTAGCGCACTGCTCCCCAGCGGCGGCTCCATTCTGTACATCCAAGGTCCTTCGCAGACCGGCGTCGCCAAGGAGCGCGAAACTGGCTTGCGCGAAACCATTCCCGCCAACATCCATATCACCGTGCTTCGCGGCCAATGGACCGAAGAGAGCGCTTTGCGGGCTGTGCGCTCCTGGCTCAGTCTGTCCACCTCCCGCAAAGCGGCGATTGACTTGGTGGTCTCGCAAAACGATGCCATGGCCATCGGCGCGCGCAAGGCCTTTCAAGAGATTGCCGAGGAAAGCGAACGGGAGCGCTGGTTGGCTATTCCGTTTCTAGGTTGTGACGGGGTGCCCAAGACCGGGCAATCCTGGGTGCGCAGCGGCCTGTTGATGGCCACGATTCTCACTCCCCCCACCGCGGGTCAGGCCATCGAAATGCTCGTTGATGCGTTTGAAAATAAGCGAGTCTTACCCGAACGTACGTTCAGTTCGGTCTCTTCCATTCCGCCCCTTAAAGACTTGCGCCCCACCAAGAAGCTCTAAACCAGTCCCCAACCTGTTTTGTCGTGAGCGGTCACCCGGCCGTTACCGGCTGGTCGCCAGCCGTCTCTCCACGTACTCGTGGATATACGATTCGAACACTTCGTCCAGTTTTTTGGTGATTGGTCCGGTTGTGCCGTTGCCGATCATGTGACCGGCGATTTCCTTTACCCCAATGACGTTGCGGTTTGTCGATGTCACGAACACTTCATCCGCCTGATACAAATCGTCCAGGCGCATGGTCTGTTCCGCAACGCTGGTGCCCGCTTCGCTGGCGATCTCCATTAACACTCCACGGGTTACTCCTTCCAGGCATCCGGAATTCAGCGGCGGAGTGATCACTTTTCCGGCATTCACCGCAAAAATATTGGCGGCTGTACACTCGCTCACTTCTCCTCGCTCATTCAGCAGCACTACCTCATCGAACCCGTCGCGTTGCGCCTCTCGAGCTGCCCACACGCTGTTCAGCCAGGAAATGGTTTTCACCCCCGCCAGTGGCGACGCCGCGTGCCTTCCCTGTTCGCGTACCGCCAAGCGTAAAATTTCGGGATAGTGCGGCAAATCGGCCGTGGTGATCACCAGGTCCACTTCCGGCATTTTCTCCTCGCTTTTCCAGCTCCCCACGGTATTCCATACCAGGTAAATTCGCGCGCAGCCTTCGTTTACCTGGTTGGCCCGAATCGCTTCCTGCAGCAACACCCGGACTCTCGCGCCCGAACAGGCAATAGGCATTCGCGTTAATGCCGCGTCCTTCTCTAAACGCCGCCAATGCCGCTCGTACGCGAATGCTTCTCCTCGAGCAATCCGCACGGTCGTAAACAGTCCCCATCCGCAGATCAGCCCGGCTTGCCCGGGCGACCACCGGGCCTTCTCAATGGGCTGCAATTCTTCGTTATGCAAGACGTAGCGATGTATCACGCATTCACCTATTTCTGGGCGCTTCAACTCACTGCTTAAATTGTACCGGAAAGAGCAGTCCTGCGGCTTTTGGCTGGCGGCGCACTGGTCAACCAGCCCCAGCGGTGACTCGCGTCACATATGCCGGTGCCCGCCAATTGTCACAATGGTTGTGTGACGTTTCCTTCCGCAACCCGCCTCCGCACGGCTTCACAGATCGCCTTTTTCGTGCTGTTTCTCGTCCTGATTCTGCGCACCGACTTTCGCAGCTCTTCTTCCTCCCCAGACGAGTTGCGCCTTACTTGGCCCGTGGCGCTTTTCTTCCAACTGGACCCGTTGGTGGCCCTTTCCGACGCGCTCGCCAGCCGGGCTCTCTATCAGGGACTTCTTTGGAGCCTGCTCATTCTGATTCCCACTTTTTTCCTGGGCCGCTTTTTCTGCGGTTGGGTTTGCCCCATGGGCACGCTCAACCATTATCTGGCCAGCTGGAAATCGGAATCCAAACGTGGCAAGCAACTGATTGAGTCCAATCGTTATAAGAGCTGGCAGAACGCCAAGTACTACATTTTGATTGTGGTCCTGGTTGCGGCTTTGTTCGGCACGGCTTTGGTCGGTTGGTTCGATCCTTTCTCCTTCCTTACTCGCTCGCTGGGCCTCTCGATCCTTCCCGGCTTGCATTACCTCACCGACGGCGTCTTTCGTTCTGCCGAAGCCAGCAACTCATCTTTTCTGCGCTTCTTCGGCGGGATCATTCACGCCATCCTCAATTACACCGTCCTCAGCCTGAAACAATCGCATTTTCGCCAAGGTTTTTTTCTGGGCAGCCTATTCGTTCTCATCTTGGCGCTGAACCTGCGCATCACCCGCTTTTTCTGCCGGGCCCTTTGCCCTTTGGGTGCCCTGCTGGGCTTGGTTTCTCGCTGGTCCATTTTCGGGCTTCAAAAACACCCTGCTGCTTGCGACGATTGCAATCGCTGCCTGTTGCGCTGCCAAGGCGGCGATGACCCTATCGGCGGCGTGCCCTGGCGCAAATCTGAATGTGTTCTGTGCCTGAATTGCATCGGCGAATGTCCCCACCATGGTCTGGAATTCAAGTTCTTTCCCCGGAGCAGCGTTCGTGAAGCTCCCAGCCTGAAGCGCCGTAAGGTCCTTACCGGATTAGCGGCTGGCGCAGCGCTTCTCCCGCTCATGCGCTCCACCACCTCGTTTGCCGCCGAGAAAAATGATCGGCGCATTCGCCCTCCCGGCGCGCTCGACGAATCGGACTTTCTGGCTCGTTGCGTCCGTTGCGGCGAGTGCATGCAGATTTGTCCAAACAACGCGCTTCATCCCTCATTTTCCGAAGCGGGCCTGGAAGGTTTATGGACTCCTGTGCTGGTTCCGCGCATCGGCTATTGCGAAGCGAGCTGCGTGCTCTGCTCCGAAGCATGCCCGACCGGCGCGATCTGGGAAATTACCGCGAAAGCCAAAGCCTGGGCCGTCGACGTTTCGAGCGACCGCAAACCGATTCGCATCGGCACGGCTTTCTACGACCGGGGCCGCTGCCTGCCTTGGGCTTTGGCGACCGAATGCATCGTGTGCGAAGAGTGGTGTCCCACTTCGCCAAAAGCTATCTATCTCCAGGCGGCCGAAGTTATCGACGCCAAGGGCCAGACGAAAATTCTGAAGCAGCCGCGCGTCGACCCCGAGAAGTGCGTTGGGTGCGGCGCCTGCGAGTATGCCTGCCCCCTTCAGGATCGCCCGGCAGTTTACGTAACCTCCGTCGGCGAATCCCGCTCCTCCAGCAATCAAATTCTCCTAAACCAACGAAGGAGAACCACACGACCATGACTGCTCCATTCATACGGCGCTTCATTCTGGCGATTATGGTCTCCAGTGTTCTAGGCCTGGCCACTGGTTGTCACCGCCAGTCCGGTTCTTCCACCAGTTTGTTCCCGGAATCGGGCGAAGCTAGCGGCTGGACGAAACTGCCGGAGGTCCGCACGTTTGCTCCCGACCAGCTTTCCGATTACATCGATGGCGATGCCGAGAAATATCTGCAAGCTGGAGTCCGCAGCACTTCGACTGCTGATTACAAACTCAAAGATCAAATCCAGCTGACCGTCGACCTGTACACTATGTCCAACTCTGCCGGCGCGAAGTCTATCTTCGAATCCGAACCCCCAATGAATGCCCAGACTCCTTCTCTGGGAGATGCCGCCCGCCTCTATTCGCAGAGTCTGATCTTCCGCAAAGGCCGTTATCTCGTCCGAATGGTTGCCTATCAGGATTCCCCGGAACTTACTCAGGCCATGTTCAATCTGGGTGTCGCGATCGAAAAAAGACTTCCTCATTAGGGGGATGCTGCCATGAAAAACGGAACATTCCAGAGCCGTCGCGAATTTCTCAGGGAGTGTGCTATTGGCGCGTTAGCGGTCGGCGCAGGGAAGTACGCCTTCGCGGCGGACAGCAAGGTGAATCCTGTTACCGTGGCGGGCGCGAAATCCAAAGTTGTGATTGCTCGTGATCCGGCGCTTTACGCCAACAGTTCCAATCCCGATGAAACCCGTGTGCAGAAACTGCTCGATGAAGCGATGCAGACGTTCTTCCAAAGCTCCGACCCGGTCAGTCCTTGGAAGAAAATCGTTCGCCCTGGCGAAGTGGTGGGCCTGAAGATCAACACCATCGCTGGTCCCGGCCTATCCACCCATCCTGTTTTCGTCGCGGCTATTTGCGAGCGCCTGCAGCAGTCCGGCGTCAAAGCCGGCAATATCATCGTCTGGGACCGCACCAACGACGAACTTGATCGCGTGGGCTACCGTCTCTCCAACGACCCGAATCACATTCGCCACACCGGCACCGACGCCAAGGGCATTGGCTATGACGAAACCGTGTTCACCGCCGGGGCCATACAGACACGCCTCTCGAATCTGCTCACGCGCGCGTGCGATTGCATGATCAATCTGCCCATCCTCAAACACCATGTGGGTTCGGGCGTGACTTTGTCGCTGAAGAACATGTACGGCGTAAACGACAATCCCAGCAAATTCCACGCCAATAACTGCTGCCCAGGCATTGCCGACCTCAATCTGCTTTCGCCCATTCGCAATAAATTCCGTTTCGTAGTTGCCGATGCGATGACCGGCTGCTTTGCCGGAGGCCCCGGTTACAAACCGCAGTATGCCTGGAAGTACAACGGCATCATGGTTGCCTCCGATCCAGTGGCCATCGACCACACCGCCTGGCAGATCATCGAGAAGAAGCGCGCCGAGATGGGTGTGAACACGCTCGCCCAAGCCGGCACTCCGCCCAAGTACATCGCCGTGGCCGCCGATCCCCAGCACCGCCTGGGCACTGATGATCCTGATCGGATCGGCCTCGTGGAGATTTAACATGGCAAATACACCCGCCGACAGCGCGCCTTCCGAGCCTCTCAATCGCCGCGACGCCCTCATTCGTATTCTTCGGCTCGCGGGTTTGAGTGCCGGCACCGCCGCCGCGGGTTACTGGCTTTCGAGACGTAGTCTTCAACCCACCGAGCAAGCTCTGGCGGCCGTAGGGAAACGTGATCACACCATCGCCGCAAACCCGGCCTTGCCCGCACTCGCGGTGATCAGTGGCGATTCCCCTCGTTCGCTCGTTCAACGGGCTCTGCAGGAACTTGGAGGCATTCAGCGCTTCATCTCTCGCGCCGATGTTGTCATCGTCAAGCCAAACATTGCCTGGGACCGTACTCCCGAGCAAGCTGCCAACACCAACCCCGAAGTCGTCGCCGAAATGGTTCGCCAGTGCTGGTCGGCGGGAGCGAAGAAGGTCATCGTCACCGATGTGAGTTGCAATGATCCCAACCGCTGCTTCCTGCGTTCCGGCATAGCTGCCGCCGCCCGTGCAGAAGGCGCCGAGGTTCTCCTACCCGATCCTTCGAAGTTCAAAGAGGTGAATCTGGGTGGAGATCTCCTTGAGGACTGGCCGGTCTTCCAGCCCTTCCTGGAGGCCGATAAAATCATCAATCTTCCCATCGCCAAGCATCACAGCCTGACCAACACCACTCTGGGCATGAAAAATTGGTACGGCATTTTGGGCGGTCAGCGTCACCGGCTGCACCAGCACATCCACGAAAGCCTGGTGGACCTGGCCGATTTTGTCCGACCCACCCTAACTATGATTGATTCCTATCGCGTGCTGGTCCGCAATGGTCCGACGGGCGGCAATCTCGAAGATGTTTTGCTGAAGAAAACCCTGGTGGCCGGCACGGATCCTGTGGCCTTGGATGCCTATGTCGCCAAGGCCTACTGGAACCTTGATCCGCCCGCGCTGCCGTACCTGGGG
>DASPVD010000063.1:0-9489 GCA_035622555.1 Candidatus Eremiobacteraceae bacterium
GTGCCGCCGAGAGGCAGGAAGTATTGGGTACCCTTGACGGGCTCCTGCAGGCGGCGCAGGAGTTGCTGGAGATCTTCGCTGCGTTCGACGAAATCGATTTCGGAAGTGTCGATGACCAGAAGATCGGCGGCTTCGTAACGAAAGAAGAAATGCTCGTAGGCGCGGGAGACTTCCTCGACGTAGTCGGGAGAAATTTGCTTCTCCTCGCGGGCTTTCTTTTTGGCGATGCGCGCGCGCAGGACTTCGGGCTTGGCTTGAAGATAGATGACCAAGTCGGGCTGAGGAAGTTGGGAGGTGAGAGCTTCGTAGTAGCGCTCGTAGAGTTTGAGTTCGGCGTCGTCGAGGTTGAGGTTGGCGAAGATGCGGTCCTTTTCCATCAGGAAATCGGAAACGACGGGACCGGGAGTATCGGCGCTGAGGCCCTCGCGAATGCGCTTCTGGCGCTCCATGAGGAAATAGAGTTGGGCGTGGAAGGCGGCGCCACGTTTTTCAGCGTAGAAGTCGGCCAAGAAGGGATTGTCCTCGCAGTCATAAATGCGGCGGGCGTGAAGACGTTCGGCGACGACGCGGGCCAAGGTGCTTTTGCCGACGCGCAGCGGCCCCTCGATGACGATGAAATGCGGAGGCTGGGAAGCAGGTTGGGGCTGGAGAGCGCGTTTGGCCGAAGAATCAGACGAGGGCATTGTGCCTCCGCCAAAAAGGAAATGGTGTCGAGCGGGATTATAACAGGTCCGGGGAGAGGTGATTGGTGAGCGGACGGGGGCGATGAAAAGAAGCGATGGGGAAGGGCGAAAGTACTAGGGGCCCATGACCAAAGGTCCAGTGACAGCTGTACGCCGGGACAGTAAGGTGAGGGAGTTGCAGCTCGCCCGGCGCCCTTCCCCCGGCCTGCAATCGCTGAGGTGGCCCTTGCTATTAGCCGCGCTGGTTTTATTTTGCTGCAACGCTATTCCCGCCGACGGGCCGCCGATTGTAGCTCCCACTGCCCCAGAACGCCTGAAATCGACGAGCGCCGAGACGGCCAACGCGAACACGCCGGACACGCCGATGCCGAAAGCGACGGTTTTATCGACAGAAAAGAGCGAGCGCGAGGACGCGTCGAACACGGAAGCAAATGCGGCGCTGGAGCCGGCGTTCAATAGCGCGGTGAAGCCGGCGACGACGGATTCGTACGAAACGACGCGGCAAAGAGAAATTTGGTATGGGCTGGTGGCGGTGGGCCATGGCGCCGCGGGGTTCGACGCGTGGACCACGAGACGGGTAGTAAGCGGCGGATATGGGGTAGAAGCCGATCCTTTGCAACGGCCCTTCGCGCATTCAGGGGCAATTTACGCGACCACGCAGATCACGCCACTGGTGATGGATTATGTGGGGCGGCGGATGATGCGCAGCCGGCACGCGTTGCTGCGCAAGACATGGTGGGTACCGCAGACGGCCAGCGCGAGCGTTTCGCTGGGAGCCGGGCTGCACAACTACAGCGTCGCACCGTGAATTGCGGCGATCCCTCCTTTAACGGCTGACTACCAAAAGCACAAAGCTGCCGGGCTTCATTTCACCGCGGCGCTCTCCGGGTTTGGGCGGGAGAAAATCGGCGGCGGGAAGGACAACGTTGTGGGTCTTCAGGTCTAAGCCCATGGTGCGGGCGCTGCGCTTGGTAGGAACGTTGTCGAGCACGGAGTAGTTATCCCCATCGCTTTTAATGACCGTGAGAGTGCCTTCGCCGTTGGAGGAGAGAGCAAAGCCAGTGCCGGGATCGAAAGCGGTGGCGTCCACGCCTTCGCCAATGGCGGGAGTGGCGAGAATTTTGCCGGAATCGGCGTCCACAACGGCCATCATCTTATTTTCGCAACCAGCGAAGAGGCGGCGAGAGTTGCGGTCGATGGCCAAGCCGGAGGGAGATTCGCAGGGCTTGAGGGGCCAGCGATGGAGAACCTTGAGAGCCTGAGCATCGATCTCCAGGAGTTCGGAAGTGTCCTCGAGATTGTCGTAGATTTTGCCGTGTCCGTCGGCGACGGCAAATTCGGGCTTGCCGCCGAGGGGAATGGTGGCGGCAACGGAGCCGTCAGCGGCGGCGAAAGCGGTCGCATCCTTGCTGCGGCCGTTGAAAGTGAAGACGCGTTTGGAGACGAGGTCATAGCCAATGGCGTCGGGGTTTTGGCCGGTGTTGACGGTGGCGAGGACCTTGAGAGTCTTCAATTCGAAGATGGTGGCGGTAGCGGCGCGGCCGTTGCTGGTGAATCCCCGGCCAAGATCGGGAGCAACGGCGATACCGTGAACGCCCTGGGTATCGGGGATCTCACCGACAACGGCGAGGGAGTCGGCGTCGAGAACGAGAACCTTGGTGCCGTGAGAAACATAAATGCGACGGGCATCGCTATCGACGGCGACATAGTCCCAAAAGCCGTCGCCAGGCAAGGGAATGGTTTTGACCAGATGATAGCCGGAAGGACCAGCGGGCTGGGCTTTGGCATGGACGATAAAGACCAGGGCAAGCGCGACGAAGATGGTCGCAAGGAGATAACGGAAACGGCAGTTCATTCGATCCTCCATGATCAGCAGGTTTGGGCGAAGTTGAGGACATGCGAGCGCAACTATACCGCAGATAGCGCTCGCATAAGGATGGCGATGCGCTATAGTATGCCTATTCTCGTCTGGGCCGTTACCCGCACCGACGTTTCTGTTGTGGAGACAGAATGCTCTCGGACGAGTGGAGATGGTTACCCTGAGAACACAGGCCAGAGGCGAGGGGTGCTGGCTGGAGAGGGATAGTATGAGGAAGACGTTGCTGGGGGTGATGCTGCTGGGTGGCCTGGCGTGCGGAGTATACGGTCAAGAGCAGAGTACGGTGTCGACGAATTTGGGAGAAGCAGCGGGGCCAACGATGACGACGCCGGCGAGCAACCTGGGGAATTTTTCGTTGTCGAGTGCAGGGGCGGACACGAGCGCGGGGGCGAGCATGCCTGGGGATCCGGCGGCGCCCAAGTATGGAGTGTTCGGTCAACGCGATGATTACCGGTGGCAACTGGGTGTGGGCCTGGAGTATATGCATTTCCAATCGCAAGCGTTCAACTCCAATCTGGTAGGGCTGAATACGTCGGTGAGTTATTACACGAACACATGGTTCGCGCTGGAGGGAGATTTTTTGACGGGATTCGGAGGGGACGTGTACTCGAATGCGAGGGCGAAGATATTCGGAGGAACGGGGGGAATCCGAATAGGGGAAAGGCGAGCGCGTTGGGAACCGTTTGGTCACGCGTTGGTGGGAGGCAGCCACCTGCAACCGCAGACGGCGCTGGGCGGGAGGACATCGTTAATAGTGCAGGCGGGTGGGGGAGTTGACTATCGGGTGCATGCACGGTTGTCGCTGCGGGGCGAAGGAGATTGGGTGTACACGTCGTACTTCAGCAAGACACAAAACAACTTCCAGTTCGTTGGCGGAATCGTACTGCACTTCTAACTAGAAGCTAGCACATCAACCGAAGAGAATCCGGCCGGGCTGTAGTCTTGAGTGGCATGGCCTGTTTGTGCGTCAACTATCCAAGGGAAGAACCCTCACCGGCGATCAATAAACGTAAGGTACCAGCCTCCAGGTGCGTTGACGATAAGCTTCGAATTCCGTGTTGAACTGCTCCCGCAGGAGGCGTTCTTCCTGCGCGCCCCTGAAAACCGCAAAGACCAGGAAGTACAAAAAGATGGGGAATACCAGCCAACTGCGGAACACCAGGCAGGTACCAGGCCAGGAAAGCAAGTTTCCCAGATAGATAGGATTGCGCACCACGCGGTAAATGCCGGTTTGCACCAGACGATGCTGCTCCAGGATGGTGACATAGGCGCTGTAGTTTTGGCCCAGGGTGCGCAGGGCAACGATCCCGATGGCATAGCCCGCAAGCGTAGCGGCCAGACCGAGCCAGCGGACCCATTCCGAGTGCATGACGAAAATCGCGCGTTTGTCGGCATAAGGCAGGAAAAACAGCAGTGGCAGGGTGACAACGTGCACTGACGCCAGAACAAGCGGTTGCCCGGGCGGTGTGCGCGTTCCTTTTTTCATCGGGTTTTGGGCACTAGCCCCAGCACAGGCGACGGCGACGGCCATGACAGGTAGAAATGCAGCGCGAGGACCGGAGGCAAAGAACGATGGAAAATCCCGAAAGCCCCACCCAAGTATTAGGAGGGCAGTAAATGTCCCCGCGCTTATGAGAATGGGAAAGGCACGGCGTACAGGCATGATTGGTGGGGAAGCGGGTAGATGCTACGTCAGATTGAGGAGCTGCACGGTGACTGGTATCACAGGTAAAGAACCGGTAGTGCAGAACGCGGTTGAGTGGCGGGTTGGCCAGGCGGAGTGGCGGCGAAGGCTAAATGCCACAGGCACTTGGCGTGGGAGGGCGGAGTTATGGAACAGGCGGAAGGGCGGTGGTAAACTCGCCTGAGAAACGCCTGACGCGTGGTGAGTTCCGAGACAACCGCAGATCACAGCGACTGTAACCAAAAGCTGGTTAGTATGCGTCAATAAAGAGGCGGACTCCGCGTGCCAGGTCCGGAAAACACAGTTTAAGTAGCGCGAAGGAACAATCCACTTGCCGACAAACCAAAGAGAATACCCGGGCGAGCAACCGGGACATCAAGAGCCTGTACCAGCAAGAAGCAAAGGCAAACGTACGGGAGTGCGAGTGCTTGTGTGGATCGTGATCCTGCTGATATTTGGGGCGGGATTTGCGCTGGTGTTGCGCAAACAGGAAGCGGCGCCGACGTCGCGAGCGGGACGAGGCGGAGGTTTCCCGGTGACGCTGACGGAAGCAACGGCGAAGAAGGGGGACATCGGGAACTATCTGGAATCGATCGGGACGGTGACGCCGGTGTACACGTCGTCGATAACCAGCCAAGTGAACGGAATCGTAACGGCGGTGCACTACCACGAAGGGCAGATCGTACACAAAAACGATCCATTGATTGACATTGACGCGCGCCCGTACGAGGCCACACTGCTGCAGGCGCAAGGAACCCTGGAACGAGACGAGAACATCCTGGCGCAAGCGCGGATGGACCTGGAAAGGTACAAGGACGCATGGGCGCGGCAGGCGATCCCGAAGCAGACGCTGGACGACCAGGAAAAAATCGTGAAGCAGGACGAAGGCACGGTGAAGCTGGACCAGGGAGCGGTGCAATACGATCAGGTGCAGGTGGGTTTTTGCCACATCACCGCGCCGATCGACGGGCGAGTGGGTTTGCGGCTGGTGGACCCCGGCAACGTGGTGCAATCGAACGGTACGGTAACGCTGGTGGTGATCACGCAAGTGCAGCCGATTACCGTGATTTTTACGATTGCCGAAGACAATTTAGCGCAGGTTCAGGAGCAGCTAAGGCGAAACGTGAAGCTGACAGCCGACGCGTATGACCGGGCAGGATTAAAGAAGGTAGCCACGGGCACGCTGATGACAATCGACAATCAAATCGATACGACGACGGGAACGGTGAAGGGGCGGGCGTCGTTCGCGAACAAGGACGCCGAGCTGTTTCCCAACGAATTCGTGAATATTCGGTTGCTGGTGAACACCATAAAAGGAGTGACGCTGATACCGTCGTCAGCGGTGCAACGCAATGGGAAAGTGGCGTATGTCTACGTGATCCAGGACGATGTGGCGCACGAGCGGAGCGTGCAAACGGGAGTAACCAGTGAAGGGCAGACGCAGGTGACGGGGGTGAATCCCGGAGAAGTGGTGGCCACGAGCAGCTTTGACAAGTTGCAGAATAACTCGAAGATAGTGGTTTCCTCAGCCCCCTCGCCTGGCGCGGGGAACACAGCAGCTGGGGGCGCGTCTCCTTGAGTCCGTCAACGCCGTTTATAATGAGGCCGGTGGCGACGTCGTTGTTGATGGCGGCGATCCTGCTGGTAGGGATGGTCGCGTACACGCAATTGCCGGTGTCGGCGTTGCCGCAAGTGGACTATCCGACAATCCAGGTGCTGACATTTTATCCGGGAGCGAGCCCGGAAATAGTGGCCACCACGGTGACCGCACCGCTGGAAAGGCAGTTCGGGCAACTGCAGGGCCTGAACCAGATGACCTCGACGAGCGCGAGCGGCAACTCGGTAATCGTGTTGCAGTTCACGCTGAGCCTGAACATCGACATAGCGGAAGAAGAAGTACAGTCGGCGATCAACGCGGCACAAACATACCTGCCCGCAAACCTGCCAGCCCCGCCAATCTATAGCAAGACGAATCCGGCGGACGCCCCGGTGCTGACGTTTGGTGTGACCTCGCGGTCAATGCCCTTGCCGCAAGTAGAGGACCTGATCGACACGCGGTTGGCGCCGAAGATTTCGCAATTGAGCGGAGTCGGGATGGTGACCATCAGCGGGGGACAGAAACCGGCGGTGCGAATCCAAGCGAATCCGGCGGCGCTGTCGTCTTATGGAATCAACATGGAGGATTTGCGGACCGCGGTGACGCAAGCGAGCGTGAACGCGGCCAAAGGAAACTTCGACGGGGAATATCAGGATTATCAGATAGACGCCAACGATCAACTGGAATCCAGCAGAGATTACCGAAAGGTGGTGGTGGCGTACCGCAACGGCGCGCCGGTGATGCTGACGGACGTGGCCAAGATCCTCGATGGGGTGGAGAACAACACGCTGGCCGCGTGGATGAACAAAACCCCGGCGGTGATCGTGAACGTGCAAAGGCAGCCGGGAGCCAACACGATCAGCGTGGTGAAGCGGATCAAGGCATTGATGCCGCAACTGGAAAGCAATCTGCCAACGGGAATTGACGTGACAGTGTTGACGGACATGACCACGCCGATTCAGGCGTCGATTAGCGACGTGGAATTCGAGCTGATGCTGACCGTGGGACTGGTGGTGATGGTGATGTTTTTGTTCCTGCGGAGCGTGTACTCGACGATCATTCCGAGCGTGGCGGTACCGCTGTCGCTGATAGGAACATTCGCAGCCATGTATGGTCTGGGATATAGCCTAGACAACCTGTCACTGATGGCGTTGACGATAGCGACGGGATTCGTGGTGGACGACGCGATCGTGATGGTGGAAAACATTTCGCGCTACATCGAGATGGGGGAACCGCCGTTGCAGGCAGCGTTGAAGGGAGCGGAGCAGATCGGGTTCACCATTGTGTCGTTGACGGTATCGCTGATTGCGGTGCTGATCCCGTTGCTGTTCATGGGCGACGTGGTGGGGAGACTGTTCCGGGAATTCGCGGTGACGCTGGCGGTGACGATTGTGGTGTCGGCGGTGGTGTCGCTGACGCTAACGCCGATGATGGCATCGAGGATATTGAGACACAATCCGGAGGAGCAGCAGGGGCGATTCTACCGAATCACCGAGCATGGTTTTAAGAGCATGATCGGTTTCTACGGAAGGACGCTGACATTTGTGTTGCGTTACCAGACGGCCACGTTGCTGGTGGCGGTGGGCACGCTGTTACTGACGGTGTTTCTGTACATCATCATCCCGAAAGGATTCTTTCCGACGCAGGACACCGGGGTGATCCAAGGTATTTCGCAAGGGTCTCCTACGATTGGGTTCACGGCGATGTCCGAGAAGCAGCAGCAACTGGCGGACATTATTCTGCGGGATTCAGCGGTGGAGAGCTTGTCGTCATTTATTGGAGCGGATGGCACGAACATCACGCCAAACAGCGGGAGAATGTCGATCAACCTGAGGCCGCTGGAGGAGCGGAAGATCAGCGCGATGGACGTGATCCGGCGGCTAAAGACCAAACTGAACGTGGAAGGGATTCAGCTGTTCATGCAACCGGTGCAGAACATCACGGTGGATGACCGGGTGAGCCGGACGCAATACCAGTACACGCTGGAGGATCCAGATCCCGACGAACTGAACCAGTGGACCGATCGTTTTGTGGGCAAGTTAAGGGGACTGCCGGAGTTGGATGATGTGGCAACGGATCGGCAACTGGGCGGGTTGGCAGTGGCGCTGATCATCGACCGGCCCACGGCGTCGCGCGTGGGAATCGCGCCGACGACGATCGACAACACGTTGTACGACGCGTTTGGGCAGCGGCAGATCAACACGATGTACACGCAGTTGAATCAGTATCACGTGATCCTGGAGTGCGAGCCGCAGTTTCAATTGGATCCGGACAAGCTGAACAAACTGTACATTCAATCGAATTCCGCGGCGAACGCGAGCGGAGCGGCGGCCACGACGACGAGCAACGGTTCGACATCGGCGGGCTCGAACGCGCTGACCAGCACGGCATTGTACACGCCGACGGCCAACACGCTGTCCGCGCCGGTGAACGCGCTGATCCCGGCGACTTCGACGGCGACCTCGAGCAAGGGAGCCACGTCGGCCGGGACGACCAGCTCGATGACCAGCAGCGCGGTGCCGCTAGGGGCGTTCGCGCATTTCGAGAAGGCAACCGAAGCGCTGTCGATCAACCATCAAGGGCAGTTTCCAGCGATCACGGTGTCGTTCAACCTGGCTCCGGATGCGGCGCTCGGAGGAGCGATCTCCGCAGTAACCAAAGTGCAGAACGAGCTGCACTTGCCGAAAAGCTTGCAGGCGGATTTCCAGGGAACGGCGGCGTCGTTCCGGAACTCGCTGTCGAACATGCCGTTGCTGATATTGGCGGCGCTGGTGACGGTGTACATCGTGCTGGGGGTGTTGTACGAGAGCTTCATCCATCCGGTAACGATTCTGTCGACGCTGCCGTCGGCGGGAGTGGGGGCGTTCCTGGCATTGATTTTGTTCAAGCAGGATTTGAGCGTGGTGGCGATCATCGGGCTGGTGCTGCTGATCGGGATCGTGAAGAAGAACGGAATCATGATGGTGGACTTCGCGTTGGAAGCGGAACGCGAACATGGCAAAAGCGCGCGGGATGCGATTTACGAAGCGTCGCTGCTTCGTTTCCGGCCGATCATGATGACCACGATGGCGGCGCTGTTGGGCGGGTTGCCGCTCGCGCTGGGCACGGGAATCGGGTCAGAAATACGGCGGCCGTTGGGAATCGCGATGGTGGGCGGACTGCTGCTGAGCCAGGTGCTGACGCTGTACACCACACCGGTCATTTACATTTTCTTTGACAATTTGGGGCAGCGGCTCTCCGGACGCCGGCGAGAAGCCCGCGCGGGGAACGAGCGGGATAGCGGGAGCGAACCACAACCGTCAGGCCAAGCATGAACGTTTCAAAGCCATTCATCCACCGGCCGGTGGCCACGACGCTGCTCACGGTGGCGGTAGCGATAGCGGGCGCGATTGCGTATAAGGTGCTTCCGGTCTCGCCGCTGCCGCAAGTGGATTTTCCGACGATTTCGATAGGGGCGGCGTTGCCAGGGGCGAGCGCGGAGATTATGGCGTCGTCGGTAGCCACCCCGCTGGAAAGGCAACTGGGGCACATCGCCGGAGTGACGGAGATGACGTCGGCGAGCTCACTGGGAGCCACGGCGATCACCATACAGTTCGACCTAAGCCGGAATATCGATGGGGCCGCGCGGGACGTGGAAGCAGCGATC
>DASPVD010000064.1:0-22403 GCA_035622555.1 Candidatus Eremiobacteraceae bacterium
CTTGATGTAGTCGGCGTGCCCCGGGCAATCCATGTGCGCGTAGTGCCGGTTGGCGGTCTCGTACTCCACGTGCGAAACCGCTATGGTGATGCCCCGCTCGCGCTCCTCGGGAGCGTTGTCGATGGTGTCGAACGCCCGGAAAGCCACCTTGGGATTGTGCTTGTTCAGCACCTTGGTGATGGCCGCCGTCAAGGTGGTCTTGCCGTGATCGATGTGCCCAATGGTGCCAATGTTCACGTGGGGCTTACTGCGCTCAAATTTCTCTTTCGCCATTGCTTTCCTCAGTTAATCAGTAATCAGTCGCCAGTAAAATCCAAAACCAAAAGTGGTTGTCCGCTGCGGGCCTAACGAGCCGGTCTAAAGACCGGCCACTACACTTCGCAACGCGCGTTCAGCGCACCGCGGAAGCTCTGGAGCGGGGGACGGGATTTGAACCCGCAACCATCACCTTGGAAGAGTGAGACTCTACCGTTGAGTTACCCCCGCCCCGATGGAACCACCAACCGCCTAGTTCTGCTGAATGGCAGTTCCTTGCGGAACTCAGCAAGCCGTGGAGCCTGGGACCGGGATTGAACCGGTGACCTCGTCCTTACCAAGGACGCGCTCTACCAACTGAGCTACCCAGGCCGAACCCGATCCTGCAAGAAAGCCGTTGCGCACTCGGCGCAGAGTGTCTAACCGGCAAAGCGCCGCGTTGATTACCGCTTTAGAACATCGCTTTCGCGATTGACTTGCGGTGTTGCTGACCCGTCCTGTACCTGGCGTGCTGAGCGACGCCGTCGTTGAAATCTGCCGCGGTTAAGTTCCGAATCCTGGTGGACGGGGAAGGATTCGAACCTTCGTAGCCCGCAAGGAGCGGCAGATTTACAGTCTGCTGGTTTTAACCACTCACCCACCCGTCCGGGAAGATCGCGACACAAAAACTGCGTGCCTGTGATAGCCAAAGTGTTGTGTAAATGGAGCGGTGAGCGTGAAAACACAAAACGGACTCGTGTCTAAAGACACCAGCCCTTTTATGATAACACGCCCGGAAAGCGCTCCGCCTAACTCCCTGCCCAAAATGGTGGAGCTGGCGGAGGGAATTGAACCCCCGACCCTCTGATTACAAATCAGATGCTCTACCAGCTGAGCTACGCCAGCGTTGCTCAAACCAAGCAAGAATAACAGATTAGGCACAAGAATTGCAAGCAAGGGGGAAGGAAATGGAGTGTGGCGAGAAAGCCACTATTGTGGAAAAAAAGGCGCAATTGGTGAGATCGTCACAATGGCGTAAGTACTTGTAGGCGAAGCGGTTATTTCAGGTTGGCGGTGGACGGGGCGGGGGAGAATCCACAGCTTTCCACTGATAACGATGACCTTTTTGGCGAAGCCATTATTTGTACGCTCGTCGCCAGTAACCTGATGCGACAATAAAGCTCGAATCTCGGCGCATGACGCGACCTTCCTGAGAGATGACCGAGAACAGAATATTGCAGATTGCGGTGGCTGCGCTGGTAGTGTTGGTGGCCACGTTTTTTTCTTATTCGCACTGGCACGGGAAGAATCGTGATGGCGGGCGCGAAACCATCCTGGCGTTGATGCCTGAAGACTCGAGCGCGATTGCGTATTTGGATTTGGAGCAGTTGCGATCGTCGGCACTGCTGGCCGAACTGTTTCGCTGGGCACCGAAGGCAACTCCGGACAACGAGTACGCCGATTTTTTGCAGAGCACGGGATTCAATTATGAAACCGATTTGGAGCGTATCGGTCTATCGTTGAGCCGGCAATCGCCAGGAATGAGCGCATTCGCGGTAGTGGAAGGAAAGTTCGATCGAAAGAAGATCGAGACTTTTGGGTCGCGCTATGGTTCGCTGAAAACCGCCGATGGAAAAACACTATTTGCGGTGCCGTTGAAAGGATCGAGGCGCAAGGCCTATTTCACGTTTTTGCGAGACAATCGCGTGGCGTGGTCGAACGACTCGTCATATTTTTTTCAGAAACCGCGAGGAGCGTCGTCGACGGAATGGCGAGAACACTTTTTGCGGGTTGCGGGCATGCCGGTATTTGCAGTGCTGCGGCAGGACGTGGGAGCAGAAGCAGCGTTGGCGCAAGCTCCGGGCGGGTTTCGTTCGCCGCAATTGGCGGGCTTGCTGGAACAATTACAGTGGATATCGGTTGCCGCAAAGCCTGAAGGTGACCTGCTGCGCGTGAGCATCGAGGGGGAATGCGTGAGCGAGAGCACAGAACACCAACTCAAAGACGTGCTGAGTGGGATGGTGGTGCTGGCGCAGATGGGTTTGAACGATCCCGGGAATCGGAAGAAGTTGGATCCAGCAATGCGGGAAGGATATTTGGAATTGCTGCAATCGGCGGATATTCAGCAAGTGGATCGGGGAAGCAGCAAGTCAGTGCGCGTGGTGTTTGACGTGACGCCGAAGTTGTGGGAATCGCGAGAGAAGGAAGGGTCAGCATCGGGAAGCGATCCGGGCGGGCATTGAAGGGTGAGTGATACGGTGCCGCAGAAGATGGGCGAGACTAGTCGCCGGCGGGAAGACTCTTCATGTAACGCCAAGGATTGACCGGGGCGTTGTTGACACGAACTTCATAGTGGACGTGGGGACCAGTGGAACGGCCGCTGATGCCGGTATAGCCGATGACTTCGCCGCGACGAACATGAGTGCCCGCAACCACAGCGTAGGACGAGAGGTGGGCGTAGAGAGTGGTAATGCCAAAGCCGTGGTCAACCTCAACTATCCGGCCATAGCCAGTGTGTGTGGCGGCGACGGTAACCACGCCATCGGCAGTCACGTGAACCGGAGCGCCGTAATCAGAGCTGACGTCCACGCCGGTATGGAAGGCCCCTTCACCGGAGAACGGGTCCAAACGCTCGCCGAAACTATCGGTGATATGTCCGATGACCGGCCAGATCGAGGGAGTGTAATTGGAGTCGGCGAAGGCCCTTGCGGGCATGAGACGCATACCGTCGGAAGAAATGGCGATGGCAGTGGCGTTGCGCATGAGGAAGGAATACTGCTGAAGAGTGCGGTCAAAGGCATCTTCCGGAGTGGCGGCGTAGTCAGCCTGGTCGAAAGCCGCGGGATGATAGCGCAACACGCCGTAAGTCATGGCCACTTCGGTGGCGAGGGATTGCAAAGAATCGAGACGCTGGTTGGTGTCTTTTACGGTGGTTTGCAGGTCGCGATATTGTTTTTTCAGAGTTTCTTGATCGTGGCGAAGGGCATTGTAGTTGCCGACCTTCCACAACATGCGGGAATAAGAACCGACGGCGGCGGCAACGGTGATGCTGCCAATGATGGCCAAAGCGGCGAGGCTATGCAAGACGTAGGCCGGAACGACCATCTTGCGGAGCTGGCCGGGCGTTGAAGCAATATAGAACGTGTAGTTCTTGCTGCTAATCACGACAGGGCCCCTCAGGCCTAGGAAATTCCCAAATCGAAACACTACTGGAGTGCGGGTTGATCGTGCCCTGCCCCGCACGAAGAGATCAATGGACCGTATCGGTCCTCTGTGAACCGTGAGCCTTGGTTCGCAATTATGGGAATATTAGAATTTGTAGGGGTGATACGTCAACCCTGTATTTGTTGTATTTGGGCCAGCCGGTGCGCAGCTGTCCGCTGTCCCAAAGTCCAGTAGGCAGGAATAGGACGCGAGGGCAATGGAAAAGAAAAACGAAAACGCGTTGGTGTCGAAGATTGAGCGAAGGTTTGGCGCGGGCAAATCGAAAAGCCTGTTGTTGGGATTAGGGGACGACGCGGCGTTATGGTCGCCGAAGCGAGGTCAGGAATTGATTCTGACGTGCGACTGGTTCCTGGAGCGCACACACTTCTTGAGGGACAAACATCCAGCCGATGCGGTGGGCTGGAAGTCGTTGGCGCGAGCAGTCAGTGATGTGGCGGCAATGGGCGGCGCTCCGAGGTGTTTTTTGTTAAGCCTGGCGTTACCGGCGGAGCTGACGGGAAAGTGGCTGGAGGAATTCATGGGCGGGCTGCGCCGGGCTTCGCGCACGTTCGGATGCGTGCTGGCGGGCGGCGACACGACGCGGCGTAGCACGGTGCTGATCAGCATCGCCGTGGTTGGGGAAATTGCGTGGCGGCTAGCGGTGATGCGTAGCGGAGCCAAGGCGGGCGACGCCGTGTACGTAAGCGGCACGTTGGGCGAAGCCGATTTAGGATTGCTGCAGTTGCGGCGGACGAGGACGATGGCGCGGGCAGCGAATGCCGCGATGCGAAAACACTTATATCCCCGGCCACGCCTGGAGCTAGGCCAGTGGTTGGCGAAGGAGCATTTGGCCAGCGCGATGATGGACTTGTCGGATGGATTGTCGACGGATTTGCCACGCCTGTGCAGGGCCAGTGGAGTTGGCGCAAGAATCGATGCGGAACAGTTGCCGGTCAGTTCAGTGGAGCGGATTGCCGATGCCAGGAGCCTGGCCCTGCACGGCGGCGATGATTATGAGTTGCTGTTCACCGTAGCGAAGAAAAACGTGAAACGAGTACCCCGCCAGTTTGCGGGACTGCGATTGACATGTATCGGGGAAACCACGCGCGAGAGAAAAATTCTGGTGAGCGAAGGAGCGCGAGAAGTGCCGCTGCATTCAGCGGGCTGGGATCCGTTTCGCAGCGGCAAAGACGCATAGGGGCGCGAGCAAAGTGGAGAAGCCGCGCATATCATTGCGCGAAAGCATTTCCGCGATGCACAAAGCGTGTGGTTCCGAGCCTGTCGCGGCAGGCAGGCACACCCCGCCTTCAAGATGACACTGACAAAAAGCGGGCTTCCCTGCAAAAGGCCTAAGCAACAGCTCGCAAATGACGGGTAGGTTCAACCGGCCAGTCTGAAGACTGGCCGCTACACAAACAAGAGGAAGATGCAGCCAAAACGCAGTGGGCAAACCGGAAGCCGGCGCTACCGAGACGTCCGCCGGAGATGTGCTAGCCGGTGGGTGGTGCGGCGGCGGTGTTGACGGGTTGGGAGGCGGGTGGAGGAGTTTGCGGTTTTGCGGGAGGCAGCGCGGGAGCTTCATCTTCGGGCGCAGTGTCGGGCACGTCGGTGTGTACGTGATGTTCGGCGGCTTGCTCTTCAAGGGTTTCCACGTTGGCGAAATCGGCGACCGGGATGGAGGCCATACCCTGCTGAACGAATTCCATCCAGATGGGCAGAGCCGCTTGGGCGCCGGTTTCGCGCTTGCCTAAAGAGATTTGCTTGTCATCGAAACCCACCCAGACACCGGCGGTAATTTGCGGGGTGAAGCCAATGAACCAAGCATCGGTGAAGTCCTGGGTAGTGCCGGTTTTGCCGCCGGCGGGACGACCAACGGTTTTGGCTTTGATGGCGGTGCCGAATTGGACCACATCTTCGAGCATAGCGGTCATGGTGTGAGCGACGTCGGGAGCGAGCACGTCGTGCACTTCGGGATGAGCTTCTTCGAGGAGGGCGCCATCGTAGCTAGTGACACGACGAATCATATGTGGATCGATCCGAATGCCTTCATTGGGGAAAACGGTGAAGGCCGAGACGTGCTCGATGAGGCGCATGTCGGCGGCACCCAGAGCCAAAGGCAAGTACGGCGGAAGAGGAGTGGTAATGCCGAAACGGCGAGCCATATCCACGACGGCATTGATGCCGACTTTTTCGGTAAGCTTTACGGCTGGGACATTGCGCGAGCCGGCCAGGGCGCGGCGCAGGGTGATGGTGCCTTCGAACTTTTCGTCATAGTTGTGGGGCGAATAGGTCTGGCCGCCACTGGTGACCGTGAAGGGGGCGTCGACAATGGTGTCAAACGGAGAAAGGCCGCGCTCGATGGCGGTGGAATAAACGTAAGGCTTGAAGGAACTGCCGACCTGGCGAAAGGCCTGGGTAGCGCGATTGAACTTGGAATCTTCGAAACTGTAGCCGCCGACCATGGCTTTAATTTCGCCGGTGGAATTTTCGATGGCGATCATGGCGGCTTGAGGAGCGGGCTGCTGTTCGAGTTGCACGCGGGCGGTGGTCTCGCGCAATTCCTGAATGGAGACTTGAATGAGATCGCCGACGGAAAGGATTTCGTCGGGCCGCTTCTGGCCGGTCCAGGCGATATCGGCGGGCGAAAGAATAGCGCGGTAGGAACCGATCTTAATGGTGGCGCTTTTGTCGTCGACGGCGAGAACCAGAGCGGTCACATAACTGCCTTTGTCGATGGGGTGGCGCCAATCGTCGTCTTCGTAAGTGTCGAGTTGGCCGAGATTGTCTTTGAGGACATTGGGAAGCTTGCCGCGCCAGCCGTGGCGGCGATCGTAAGTGTGCAGACCGTCGCGAATGGCTTGGTTGGCGGCTTTCTGCATCGGGATGTTCAAGGTGGTGTAGACCCGCAAGCCGCGTTCGTGGACGGCTTCGGTGCCGTAGGTGGACTCCAAGTACTTGCGAATGTCTTCGAAAAAGTAAGGCGCAAGATCGTTGCGGGGATATTGGAGGTGCAGGCCGAGAGGCGACTTGCGCGCGGCAGTTTCTTCGGCTGGGGTGATCTTTCCCTCTTCCATCATGCGATAGAGGACCAGATTGCGGCGGGCCAAGGCCCGGGCGGGATCCGCGAGCGGGGAGTAAATCGGGCCGCGAATCATACCGGCCAGCAAGGCGGCCTGCTGAAGATTCAAGTCGGTGACGGGCTTGCCGAAATAGAACTGGGCCGCAGAAGCGAAGCCGTAGTTGCCATGGGCGAGATAAACCTGGTTGGCATACATGGTGAAGATTTGGGGTTTGGTGTAGCGACGCTCGACTTGCAAGGCGAGGAGCATTTCCTGGACTTTGCGGCGGAAGCTGCGGTCGCTGCGGTCAAGAAAAAGATTGCCGGCGAGCTGCATGGTGATGGTGCTGGCGCCTTCGGCCTTGCGGCGCTTGAGAATGTTGCGGTAGGCGGCGCCGGCTACGCGGGGAAAATCGATGCCCCAGTGATCTTCAAAGTGCTGGTCTTCAATGGCACAAACGGCGTTGTATAAAACTTTCGGAGTTTGCTCCCACGTCATCAGAATGCGGCGCTGAAGTGCGAAACTGCCAACCATTTGACCATCATCGGCGTAGATTTCAGTGACGACGTTGGGACGATAGGTTTCGAGCGCGCGGATTTCGGGCAGGTCGCTTTCGTACACGAAGAGCAAGCCGGCGGCGGCGCCGAGGGCGATGGCGCAGAGGAGCAGGAAAGCGAGTGCGACCCGGTCGATCAGCTTCCAGCCGCGGAGGCGTAAGGTAATGGGGGGCAAACTCAGCATGGAATAAAAAGTTTAACGCAGATTCGAAAATGGCACTCAGTGGAGAGAGCCGGGAGTTTCCATCGCAAGTTGGCGTGCGGGCTTGCTACTTCACGTCGTTCACAAGTTGACGCAAGCCGCTTGCGATTACCTCATGAAACAGATTTATTCTCGCACCGATTTTGGAGCGATCATCCGGTTTTTCGTCCTCGTCCAGTCCCTTCGCGAACACTAGCCTACGCAAGAGAGCGAAATCCCCGGGCAGGAGGACTGGATTGTGTATGAGCTCCTCGTGGCACTCGTAACACAGCACGAGGTTCTGGCCTTCACAGTCCCATGGGCAAATGGTGAAGATGGGCGCAGTCACGGTCCCTTTGCGGTTGCCTGAGCGTCCGAAGAAACGCTCCGCAACAAAATGGTGTTTGGTCGCTCCCGCTCTGCCTTCCCTGGTCTGTTTCGCGTATTCGGTGGTTCGGCGCAATCTGCAGTTGCAAACGTCGAAACGTTCAGTTCCGGCGTGCTTCACTGTACCCTCCAGTGACTGGCAAGTGGCGCTAGCCCTAAATCGGCGAGTAATATTTTTCACCGGCGCAGGAGCGGCAGAGCGCGCGGCCATTGCGGACCACTTCGCGGTTGAAGTTGATGCCTTCGCCGCATTCGGAGCAGACCACACGAGGGCCTTTGAAACCGGGCAGGTCGTCGGGTCGAATATCGACTTTGACCCATGCTATGGAGAAGAGGACGTCGTCGGCGAGTGTCGCGTAGGCTTTTTGTTGACCTTCTTCCTTGGGCAGATCGGGGAACATTTCCTTGGCCGCTTGCTTGGAGGATTCCTTGGCGGCAATGCGAACGGCGCGGCCGGTGTGCAGATCGCAAAAAGTGGCAGCAACTTTGCCCCAATCGCGGAACTTGAGGGCGCGCTTGCCGAGGCGGCAATTGGCGACGAGCGCAACGGCGTCGGTAACACAGCGATCGATTTCAACGAAGGTGACCAAACGCTTGCGTTCGGCGATGGGGTCGTCGATGCCGAGTTTTGCAAGACCGAGCATAGCCAGGCGGACGCCCAGGACTTGGCCGGCACAGAGGTGACCGTGGGCGACGGTGGCGAGTTCGAGGTATTGCTGGAGAGATTTCATGGAGGTTCATTGTAACGCGAAGAAGGGGGTGAAACGGCGGATCGCGGCGATTGCCAAGACGCAGTGGTTGAGATCCTTCGTCGCATCCGCCTACGCGCTGGGCGCTATGGCGGACATGCGCTTCTCAGGATGACAACGCGTTTGTTTGGGGAATTGGGGCAGCGGCATAAAGCCGCTGCTACAGAGGAGAGAAAGCGGCGGTCCTTCGAGGCTCAGGACAAGCCCTTTGCAGCTCAGGGCAAGCAAGCGGCGGAACTCGAAAGTTAGGAGTGAGTTTGGGCAGCGGGGCTATCGGAGACGGACCAGGGGTGGGGATTGCGGGATTCCATGAAGGCGAAGATGGTCATGAGAACAGCCAGGAGGAAGAGGGAGCCGTCGCGGACCACGGTCAGGCCTGTAAGGGGCTCGGGCTTAGCAAAGCAGCCGCAATTGATATCGAGGTGCAGGAAGTAGGCGCGGAGTACCGCGACAAAAAAACCGCCGATCACGATGGTGACAATGGTGGACCAGATGCGTAAACGCCAGCCAATAAGCAAAAGAAGGCCGACAGCGATTTCGATCCAGGGCAGCCAGCGAGCCATCTGCAACACGGCCCAGGGGGGAAGCATTTGGTACGAGTCGATTTGCAGGGCAAAGAGGCTGGTGGCGATGCCGATGGGAGGATGAGGATGCATGTCCCAGCGAATGAGCTTGGCCAGCCCCGCAAAAATGAAGATGGCAGCGATGACTATGCGCCCCAACCAGATGATCAAACGGCGGAAGGTGAATGGGGCGGATTGCAACATAGAAATCCTTTGAGGAGCGAAATCACTTTACGAGCTGATCGAGCAGGGTCTTCAGCACATCATAGCTGACCTGGCCGACAACCGGGTAGGTTTGGCCATTGCGAGTATGAAGAACAGAGGTAGGAGTCTGGGTAACCGGGACAGCCTGGCCAATCTGCTTATCTCTGTCGATGAAGGGCTGCACAGCGCCACTCTCGACCAGGGCTTCGACCTTCTTCATTTCGGCGGGAGTGAGCACGGCGGCGACGGTACCCTTGACGTCCCCATTCATTTCCCATTTTTCCTGATTCTCAAATAGCGCTTGTTCGACCACCTCGCACCTGCCAATGTGAGCTGCCGCGCGGGAGTACAGAGCGGCAACCATGGAGTAGGCATGCATGGGCAGGGGAAAGTCGCGATGGACCATATAGATCTTGCCGCTGTTCACGTAATTGTCCAGCACACGCTGAAGGGTGGTGAGATAGAGGACTTTGCAGGCGGGACACTGAAAGTCGGTGAAGACTTCCATGACGACGGGGGCGTTCTTGCTACCGAAAGCCTTGGTGGGGTCAATGTCCCTGACGTCGTCCACAGTGATGGTGGCGGGCGGGTTTTGGGACGAGCGGGCGGCTTTGGAAGATGTGGCGGCTGTTCTGGCGGACGACTTCTGGGAACCCGGTAAGGCGAGGGCGGGCAAACTGCCGAGGGAAAGAAGAGCTACGATGGCGGCGAAGAAGAGCAGACGGCGATTCACACATTCCTCCGAAGCAGATTTGCAAAACGTGAAATCTTGGCCAGAGTATCACAAGTTGAATGGGCAACCGGTTAGGCCGAGGTAGCTGCTGTATCGGTTGGAGCGCGCCCCGCTGTCGGTCGCTCGAGCCGGTGACCTCGAGGGCGAGATCCAGGGAGTTGAAAGAGAGGGAGGGGGGAGAGGGATTCAGGGGTGGAGTGAAGGTGTAAAGGATGCAAAGAGAGAGGAATACAGGAGTTACAGTAGCTATCAATCATCTTGACAATGCGGCACTCAAGTTGTATAGTGGCGTAGTTTCAAAGGGCGGAGAGGCTGGATAAGGCTCCCGCTGACGATTTGTGGGCTGCCTGAGCTCGGTTGGGGCGGCCTGGCAGGGATTCGGGAAGAACTCAATAAGGACGGTAGCTATGAGTAAGATCATTGGAATCGACCTCGGAACCACCAACTCGGTGGTGGCGGTAATGCAGGGGGGAGAGCCGGTGGTGATCCCCAACCAGGAGGGCTCGCGGACCACCCCTTCGGTGGTGGCGATCACCAAGACGGGGGAGCGGCTGGTTGGACAAGTGGCCAAACGGCAAGCGGTGACCAACCCGGAAAACACGGTGTACTCAATCAAGCGGTTCATGGGGCGGCGGTATGACGAAGTCGCCGAAGAGATGAAGCGCGTGCCGTACAAGGTGGTGAAAGGCAACCACGACGATGCGCGCGTGGAGATAGCGGGCAAGGTGTACAGCCCACCGGAAATTTCCGCGATGATCCTAACGAAACTGAAGAATGCCGCGGAAGATTTCCTGGGAGAAAAAGTCACCAAGGCGGTCATCACCGTTCCGGCGTACTTCAATGACGCGCAACGGCAAGCCACAAAGCAGGCCGGCGAAATTGCCGGAATGGAAGTGTTGCGCATCATCAACGAACCGACCGCTGCGGCGCTGGCCTATGGACTGGAAAAGAAGAGCGACGAGACCATCGCGGTGTATGACTTGGGCGGCGGGACGTTCGACATTTCGGTGTTGGAAGTGGGCAGCGGAGTGGTGGAAGTGAAGTCCACGAACGGGGATACACACCTGGGTGGCGACGATATCGACCAAAGGATCGTGGACTGGTTGATCGACGAGTTCAAGAAGGAACACGGGATTGACCTGGGCAAAGACAAGATGGCGCTGCAACGGCTGAAAGAAGCAGCGGAAAAGGCCAAGATCGAGCTGTCGCAGATGATGGAAACGGAGATTAATCTGCCGTTCGTCACCGCGGGAGCGAGCGGGCCGATCCACTTGCAACAAAAGCTGACGCGTATGCGCCTGGAACAGTTGATGAGCGACCTGCTGGATCGGTCGATGAAGCCGGTGAAGCAGGCGCTGGAAGATGCCAAGATGTCGCCGAGCGACATCCAGGAAGTGGTGTTGGTTGGCGGGTCCACGCGGATACCGAAGGTGCAGGCGCTGGTCAGCAATTTCTTTGGCGGCAAGGAACTGCACAAGGGCGTAAACCCGGATGAAGTGGTGGCGGTAGGAGCGGCCATTCAGGGCGCGGTGCTTGGCGGCGAAGTGAAAGACATTTTGCTGCTGGACGTGACCCCGCTATCGCTGGGCGTGGAAACGCTGGGCGGAGTGATGACCGTGCAGATCCCGCGGAACACTACGATTCCGACCAGGAAGGTGGAGACGTACTCGACGGCGTCGGACAACCAGCCGGGCGTGGAGATCCACGTGTTGCAGGGCGAACGCAAATTCGCCAAGGACAACCGCTCGCTGGGCACCTTCAAGCTGGACGGGATTCCACCGGCACCGCGGGGGATACCGCAAATCGAGGTGACCTTCGATATCGACGCGAACGGGATTTTGAACGTGAGCGCGAAGGACAAGGCCACGAACAAAGAGCAGAAGATCACCATCACGGCTTCGACTGGTTTGACCAAGGACGAAGCGGAGAAAATGCGCACCGAGGCGGAGTCGCACGCCGAGGAAGACCGCAAGCGGATGGAAGAGGTGGAAGCGCGGAACCGGTTGGACGGCATCATTTATCAAGCTGAAAAGACCATCCGGGAAAACCGCGACAAACTGCCCGAAAACGACGTAAAGCAGGCCGAAGCGGCGTTAGAGGACGCCAAGAAGGCCGTGAATGAAGGTGGAGTGCCCCGGCTGCGGAGTGCGGCGGAGAATGTAGAGAAGTCGCTGCACAAGATGGCCGAGGAACTGTACCGCAAACAGCAGCCGACCGGCGGTGAACAAGCCGGAGCGGCTGGAGCAGGGGCGGCTCACGGAAGCGCGGGCGGCGGAGCGCAAGGTGGCGGGAACAAGCCTGGCGACGTGATCGACGCGGAATACGTGGACGTAGACGAGAACAAAAAGCCGAACTGAGGTTAGTTCTAAGTTCGAGGTTGTAAGCTCTAAGAGAACACCGAGTGGCCGGGAAAATCGACGGGACTCCGTGATAGTTACGAGTGAGGGGGCGGGCCTGATGGGTCTGCCCTCCTACCGGAACTTGCTTCCAGCAATGGCATCGGCCGGATTGACCACAAACTGAATATGGCGACCAGCACAAAACAGGATTATTACGACCTATTGGGAGTTGCGCGCAAGGCGAGCGCCAAAGAGATTCGCAGCGCGTTTCGAAAGCTGGCACGGAAGTATCACCCCGACCTGAATCCCGGCGACAAATCCGCAGAAGAAAAATTCAAACAACTGCAAGAAGCGTACGACGTACTTTCGGACACGAAGAAACGGCAGATGTACGACCAGTATGGCTTCTACAGCGAAAACGTGCCGACCGGCGATTATGGACCGGCTGCGGAAGGCGGCGCAGGCAGCAACGTGAATTTTGATTTTGGCGGGTTCGACTTTGGCGGTGGAGCACAGGGGGCACAAGGGACAGGAACGGGGTCGACCTTCCGGGATTTGTTCGGACAGTTTTTCGGGGGGCGGCGCGGCGCGGTAGCGACCGAACCGGAATACGAGCCCGGCGGGGACCTGGAATACCAGATTGAAATTGGATTTTGGGACGCGGTGCGCGGGACGGTCAGAAAGCTGCAAATTACGCGTCTGGATGCCTGTGAGAATTGTCACGGAACCGGAGCGGTAGGCTCGCCACAGACCTGCCCGACGTGTAACGGGACGGGTTCGATCCAGCAAACCGCGGGGAAGATGCGGTTCAACGTGCCGTGCAACCGCTGCGGTGGGACCGGCAAGCTGCACACGCCGTGCCAGGTGTGCGGCGGCGAAGGACGGGTGCGAAAAACCGAAACGATTGACGTGCGCATCCCGGCCGGCGTGGCCAATGGGGGACGGGTGCGGGTACCCGGCAAAGGCAACGCGGGAACGATGGGAGCCCCGTCAGGAGACTTGTACCTGCGGATCGTGGTGCATCCTCACGAATTCTTCGAACGTCGCGGGAACGATTTGTACACCAAAGTGCCGGTGACGGTGGCGGAGGCTTCGCTGGGGGCCAAGATCGAAGTGCCCACGATCGACGGGCGTTCGCTGGTGCGCATTCCGCCAGGAACCAGCAGCGGGCGCACTCTGCGGCTGAAAGAAAAAGGGGTGCCCCACGGCAAAAGCGGGGCGCGCGGCGATCAGTATGTGGAGATTCAGATCATGGTTCCGGAGCCGACGGACGAACGGGTGCGCACGCTGATGAAGCAGCTGGAAGAAATTGCGCCCAGCGATCCGCGGAAGGATTTGTTTGCCAAGGCAGGAGTGTAGAAAGTTGGGAGCTATAAGTTATAAGTTTTAGGTCAGGTTGACGGCCGTTTTGCTTAGGACTTCGAGCTAAAGACTGATAACTCGGATTTAACAACATGCCAGTGAAGGCGAAAAAGCGGGCGAAAGCCGGGTACATGATCAGCGCCGTCGCTGAGATTTATAACCTGCACCCGCAGACGCTGCGGTTGTATGAGCGGGTAGGATTGCTGAAACCTTCGCGATCGCAGGGTAACACCAGGTTGTACACGGATTCTGATTTGGAGCGGCTAGAAGTGATCTTAACGCTGGCGCGCGATATGGGCGTGAACCTGGCGGGGATCGAAATTATATTGAACATGCGAGAAAAGATGGCGGAGATGGAAAAAATGATGGGCGAGTTCGCGCAGGTGGTGCAGCAGGAATTGTCGCGGATGGCGGAGCGGACAGAGCCGAAGGCTGCGAAGACGGCGATTGTGCGGGCGACGCCGATAAGACAGAGGGCGGAAGGGTAGGAAGTTTTAAGTTTTAAGTTTTAAGTTTTAAGTTTTAAGTTTTGAGTTTGAAGTTGGTCTCCACCGTACCCACGGAATCCTGATTTGCAATCCAGGCTAAAAGTGGAAAAGTGATGCGCACGTCCGGACGACGTTCGAGAGGATTGTGTGTGATTTTTGTACACAGATTTCCGCAGTGGGAGTCGTTGTGGCTGGTGATGAGGGGACGTAAGATGGAGATGCGACGGCCAGGCGCCCGTGGTTGGTGTTGAGATAAGGGATTACGCAGTGAAAGCGGGAGCAGGGCTCCCGCACTCCAAGGAAACTCGATGGCTCGCGAAGATTGTCCGTTGTGTAGAGGCACAGGATGGAAGCTGGTAGCACGCGAAGATCGCGGGACCGGGCAAATGGCCGTGGCGTGTGAATGCGGGATGGAGGAGCGCACGGAAAAGGTGATGGAGCGGGCACACATCCCGAAGCGGTACGAGCATTGCGATTTCGAAAGTTACGCGACGGACCTGGCGGATGGAAAAACCTGGACGGTGCAGCACGAGCAGTCGTTGAAACAGGCGAAGTTGCTGGCTCAAGCGTTCGTGAGGGATTATCCGGCCACAGAAAAGGGATTGCTGTTGATGGGGCCGTCGGGAGTCGGTAAGACGCACCTGGCGGTCGCGGCGCTGAAGGATTTGATCCGGCGCGGCCATGCCGGGCTGTTTTGCGATTACCGGGAATTGTTGAAAGAGATTCAGGCGAGCTACAACCCAGCGAGCGAATCGACAGAGATGGGAGTGCTGGAGCCAATTCGCACGGTGGAATTGCTGGTGTTGGACGACCTGGGGGCGAGCAAACCTTCAGCGTGGGTGTTGGACATTATCGGCTTGGTGCTGAACGCGCGGTATAACGAACGGCGGATGACGATTCTGACCACGAATTATTTTGACGAGACGGACGCGCCAGCGCCGGTGACAAAGTTGCCGAGCGGGCAACGCATTAGTGTGAAGGAAGATACGTTGGGGGACCGCATCGGCGCGCGGATGAGGTCGCGGCTTTACGAGATGTGCCGGACCGTGGGAGTGTACGCGCCGGATTTCCGGCGGGAGGCGCGGCAGGCGGGGCGAGCGGGAGCGTAGGTTGGTGTGGAAGGCCGAGAGCGCCGTTCATGCTCCAAATCCTGACTAGCAAGTCATTTAGGTTGATTGACACAGGCGCGAGGCGGCAGGTATGCTTGCAGGGGTGCTGGGATGAGGAGCTCCCCGCATCTCAGCAGCATCCGATTGAATCAGACCGAGTTACTGCGAAGCAGTCCAGAGAGGCTGTGCTGCCCCGTTGTAACCCTCCTTGCATTACCCAACTAGGGAACCGGCAAGGATTGACCTGACCAAAAACAGGGATGAACGTCCCGGAGGCGACATAGACATGACTTCATTTGATAACGAAAACCCCGTATCTTCAACCGCAGCCGCACCCGCACCTGAAGCCGAAACCCCGACGACAGCGGAAGAGAATAAACCCGCGCAAGCTCATGCGAACGCGCAGGATACGCCTGCGCCGCAAGCACCCGCTCAAGCGGGAGCGGTAAAGGCGGAACAGGCGCACGACGCCGCGGAAGCGCAGGCGCAAAACGCCGCGGCGGACGCCGAAGCCGCAGCCGCAGCGGAGGAAGCCGCCGGCGCGGAAGAAATGAGCAAGCTGATCGAGCAATACGGAGAGCAACAAGAGGCGGCAGCGCAAAACGACATTATAGAAGTGAAGGTGGTGGCGTACACGGAAGAAGGCGTGGTGGTGGACATGGGCGGGAAGACCGAGGGGTTGATTCCCGCAGCGGAGTTTCAGGAATCGGACATTCCGAGGCCGGATCCCAATTCCACGATTGAGGTGCAACGCACCGGGGAGCACAAAGACAGCTTCGTGGTGGTGTCGTACCAGAAAGTATTGCGGCGGCGAACCTGGGAACGGATCGAGGCGCAATTTAAGTCCAAAGAAACGATCAGCGCCAAAGTGGTGGACCGAATCAAGGGCGGATTAGTGGTGGATATTGGTGTGCGCGCGTTCCTGCCGGGGTCGCAGTACGACATGAGGCCAACGGCTAACCTGGATGGACTGGTGGGCACGAATCTGGATGTGCGCATCACGAAATTGAACCGGCGGCGCGGAAACGTGGTGGTGAGCCGGAGGGCATTGCTGGAAGAAGAGTTGCACGCGAAGCGAGCGGCGCTGTTGGAACAGATGCAGGAAGGGCAAGTGGTCCACGGCACGGTGAAGAACGTGACCGATTACGGCGCGTTCGTGGATATTGGCGGGCTGGATGGACTGTTGCACTTAACCGACCTGAGTTGGGGGCGGGTGCGTCATCCCAGCGACGTGGTGAAGCCCGAGCAAGAGCTGGATGTAATGGTGCTGAAGTTCGACAAGGAGAAGCAGCGGGTCTCGCTGGGTCTGAAGCAAATGACCAAGGATCCGTGGATCGACGCGGCACAGCGGTATCCCGCGGGCGGGAAGTACCAGGGCAAAGTGGTGGGTGTGGTGGACTATGGAGCCTTCGTGGAGTTGGAGCCGGGGATTGAAGGACTGGTGCACGTAACGGAAATGAGCTGGGCGAAGAAGCCGACGCACCCGTCGAAAATCGTGAAAGCGGGCGAGGAAGTGAACGTGGTGGTGCTGGATATCAAGCCGAGCGACCGGCGGGTGTCGTTGGGAATCAAGCAAGCGCAACCGGATCCGTGGCTGGTGATCGCCGAGAAATATCCTGTGGGCACAGTAGTGAGCGGAAAGGTGCGCAACATCGCCGAATTCGGGGCCTTCGTGGAGATCGAAGACGGATTCGACGGGTTAGTACACGTTAGCGACGTGAGTTGGACGGGCCGGGTAAAGAATCCCCACGAAGTGTTCAAGAAGGGCGAGCCGGTCACGGCGAAGGTGCTGCGCATCGATCCGGAAAACCGGCGGGTATCGCTGGGAATCAAGCAGGTGAACGACATTTGGGGCGAATGGTTCAAGGCGCATCGCGTGGGCGATATAGTGCGAGGCAAAGTATCGCGAATCGCGACGTTCGGGGCGTTTGTGGAGCTTGGCGACAACATCGAAGGGTTGTGCCACAACACGGAGATCGAAGACCGGAAGCGGCGAGACGAAGGACCATCGAGTTTTCGTCCGACGACCGGGCCGTTGAAGAGCGCGGGACCGCTGGAACCAGGGAAAGAGTACGACTTCAAGATTATCAAGATCAGCCAGGACACCAGGCGGATCGGGCTGAGCTACCGGGCAGCCGTGCGACAACAGGAGCGGCGGGAGTTGGAGCAGTACAAGACCAGCAAGTCTTCCGCGACGGCGACGATCGGCGACGCGTTAAAGCAGAAATTGTCGTCGCGGTAGTTGGCCGGTAATCGGGAAATGTACACGGAGCGACGGGGCGTCCCCTAACAAAGTCGTTTACCTGCGGGTCATTTTAGTGATAGGAAGAGGGTCATCCAGGCAGGCGATGCTCCTCTAAGTCGGCTAACTGCAAAAGGTTGGGAGTGCGAACAGACGGGTGGAGAGGCTCGAAGATGACAAAACAACCGACGTTGACCAAGGCAGACCTGATCGAGGAAGTACTGCGGATTACGGAGCTTCCTCGCAAAGAGTCGGAGACCATCGTCGAAACGATTTTCGAGAGCATCATCGATGCTCTGCAGAAGGGCGACAAGATCGAAATTCGAGGGTTCGGAAGCTTTCGCACCCGGCAGCGGCGGGGACGGGTGGGCAGGAACCCGAAAACAGGCGAGAAGGTGGAGGTTCCGGCCAAGAAGATACCGTTCTTTAAACCCAGTAAGGAGTTGAAGGACTTTGTAAATAGCCCCGAAGTAGCGCCACCGGCGGCAGCGCAGAGTGAAGCGCCGCCGGCGTGAGAATTGGGAGCATTGAAGATGTGAAAGGCGCCCCGAACGGATCGGGGCGTTTCTTTTTTTGCGCTGCGATTAGAAATCAGAAGCAAAAAGCAGAGTCAGACTGTGGTGTGACTCCGTTCGTGGCTGGAGACGACTGAGCGCCGATATCTCGTAACCGCGAGTCATCGTGGGTTATGCTTGTTTCCAGACAAATCGAGTGAGGCCGCATATCAATGGACTACCTTTGGACGCCGTGGCGTTACCAGTACATGGCACAAGTGAATCAGGGGAAGCAGCCGGCATGCATTTTTTGCGAAGCGCTGGAACGCAATCGGGATGAGGAAACCCTGATTGTGTATCGCGGAGAACAGGTATTCATCATTCTCAACCGGTTTCCATACACGTCCGGCCACGTGATGATTGTTCCCTACGCTCACATTGCGGAATTGAAGCTGTGCGAACCGGGGGCGCTGGGGGAGATGATGGACCTGGCGCAGAAGATGGAAGGGGTGTATTTGCGGGAGTACACGCCCGATGGAATGAACTTGGGAATGAACCTGGGCCGGGCAGCCGGAGCGGGCGTGACGGGGCACTTGCACTTGCACATGCTGCCGCGCTGGATTGGCGATTCGAATTTCATGACGGTCACCGGGGAAACACGGGTGCATCCCGAGGAGCTAAGCACGACGTATCAGAGGATTCGAAAAGGTTTGCAGTCGTAGAGAATGAGTCTAAAGACAGATAACCAACGGGGTGTTGCGTGCTGATCCGGTGCGGCGGTGGAGACCAATCGTGAATCTGGAGCTAAGTGAAGAGCAGAAATTGCTGCAAAAGAGCGTACGCGAATTTGCCGAGAGCGAAGTGCGACCGCTGGCCAAAGAGTTGGACGAGACGGGGCATTTTCCCCGAGAGCTATTCCAGAAGGCGGCGGAGTTGGGATTGACGGGCGTGGCCTTCCCCGAAAGCGAGGGAGGAGCCGGATTCGACCATGTCGCGTACACCATCGTGATCGAGGAAATTTCGCGATGTTGCGCTTCAACCGGCGTGATTTTGAGCGTGCAAAATTCCCTGTTTTGCGACCCGATTCATCGATTTGGCACGGCGGAGCAGAAGAAGAGGTTCCTGCTGCCGTTCACGCGCGGCGAAAAGATCGGGTGTTACGCGCTGACGGAGCCGCAGGCCGGATCGAATGCGGCGGCGCTGCAAACGAAGGCGGCCAAAAAAGGCGACAGGTATGTGATTAATGGCACGAAGGCGTGGATCACCAATGGTGGCGTGGCGGATGCGGCGATCGTGTACGTGAACACCGATCCGGCAAAAGGCGAAAAGGGCATCACCGCCATAGTGGTGGAAAAAGGGACACCGGGATTCAAGGTGGGGAAAGAAGAAAAGAAGTTGGGGATCCATGCCACGGCGTGCTGCGAATTGGTGTTCAACGATTGCGAGGTGCCGGAAGCGAACCGCATCGGCAACGAAGGCGAAGGGTACAGGGTGGCGCTTTCCACGCTGGATGGAGGAAGAATTGGAATCGGAGCGCAGGCCACCGGAATCGCGCAAGGGGCATTCGAGGCGGGGCTCAAGTACGCGCAGGAACGAATGGCATTTGGACACCCCATCGCGCAGTTTCAAGCCATCCAATTCATGTTGGCGGACATGGCCACGGAGATTGACGCGGCAAGACTGCTGGTGCGCAAAGCAGCGTGGAAGCAAGACAGCGGCGCGCGATTCAGTTTGGAGGCGGCTACGGCAAAGTTGTTTGCCAGCGAAATGGCGACCCGAGTTACACACAAGGCCATGCAGATTCATGGGGGATACGGCTACAGCCACGAGTACCCTGTGGAACGGGCGTACCGGGATGCGCGGATTACGGAGATTTATGAGGGCACCAGCGAGATACAAAGGTTGGTGATCGCGTCGTGGGTGCTGAAGGGTTAGTCGCTGGATGAACTCGACGGAGAAAGGACCTGACCAATATTTGTCGCTTGACCGAACGGAAGCGGTCAGACTTCCAACCGATTGGACGACGCTACCTTCCCGTACCAGTAACCCGAATCCTTGATCGTCCGTTTTTGGTCGCGGTAATCGACGTAAATCAGGCCGTAACGTTCCGTCTGCCCGTTGGCCCATTCGAAGTTGTCCATCAGGCTCCATGCATGGAACGAGCGCACGCGGGCCCCATCCGAAATGGCACGCGCCAGTTCCGCAAGTTCCTGGCGGAAGAAATCGATTCGCCTGGAATCCGGAACCCGTCCGCTGTCATTGGGGCCGTCGAGATACCCGCAGCCACTCTCGGTAATTTCGATAACCGGGTTGTTGTACTCGCGGGAGATCTGCATCACCAGGTCGTAAATGCCGCGCGGCCAAACTTCCAAACCCGACTCCGTCAGCGGACCCTCCGCCGGCATCAGCGCGCGGAATCGCGTATATGGATCGCGCCCAGTCGCCGGGTCTGCCTCAATTTCGGTGCCGCTGAAATGCCCGCCTTCAAAGGCCTGCGCGTGACTCACGTCAGAAACCAGGCGCCGCGTGTAGTAATGGAAGCCCACCCAATCCAGCGGAGCATACATGATCTTCTCATCGCCGGGCTGGACGCCCATCAGTTCGTACGGCGGCTCGCCCACAAAAGCGTTCGGATAGTGTCCCTTCATGGCCGCTTCCAGGAAGAACACATTGTTCATGGCGTGGTACCGTGCTGCCGCGGCGCGATCTGATGCCGAATCCGTTTGCGGATAGGCCGGGCACATCCCGTACGCGCTGCCCACCGTGGCTTTCGCGGATGCCGCCTTGATCGCCCGAAGCGCCTGCGCCTGAGCCAGCGTGACGGTGTGGGCGGCTTTTAAGAAATCACCAAAATGCGCGCGCCCCGGCGGAAATGCGCCGACGCCGTAACCCATATAGGTGAACGACCACGGCATGTTGAACGGAGCCCACACAGTAATGCGGTCGCCCAGGTGTTTTGCCAAGAGGCCTGCGTATTCGGCGTAGTAGTTCGCCAGGTCGCGGTTCGGCCAGCCGCCGCGTTCTTCCAGGCGCTGCGGGAGATCCCAGTGATAAATGGTGCAGAAAGGCCGCATGCCGTTGGCGAGCATGGTATCCACCAAACGGCTGTAGTAGTCGATGCCCTTCATGTTCGGGGCGCCGGTTCCGGTGGGCTGAATGCGCGGCCAAGAAATCGAGAAGCGATAGGTTTTCAGGTTCAGCCGTTTGGCTAGCGCCATGTCCTGGGGATAGAGGTGGTATTCGTCGCAAGCCACATCGCCCGTGGTTCCGCCTTTCACTTTGCCGACTGTGTGCGTGAACTTATCCCAGATCGATTCGCCTTTGCCGTCGGCGTTCCACGCGCCTTCGACCTGATAGGCCGCCGTTGCCGCTCCCCACAGAAACCCGTCCGGGAAACGAGCCTGCTGCACCACGGAACCAGAAACCGCACCAGGAATCTGCTCTCTTGCGACCACGGCACTGCGCCCCAAAGTCGTTGTACCAACTGCCGCCAGCGACCCGGCCACAAACTCTCGACGGTTCATTTCGTTCCTCCGTTAGCCAATGGAAGAACGATACTCTGCTCTTGTTGCTGAGGTCGATGAAAATTCCACGAGGTCCCGAGGCTGTTCGAAGTGACGGAATTCTGTGGAAATGGAAGCCGTAGTATTCTGGCGTGGTGCTGCAACTGGACTCTGGCCTGGAATTCAGTGCCGATGGTGATGCGGAGTTTTTCGCTTTATTGCCAGCGAAACCAGCGGTGTGCCTGATCCGCTCGCGAGAGCAAGAGGCAGAGCCGTACTTAATTCGTACAGCAGACTTGCGACGGAGGCTGCAGCGCTTATTGGGGCCGCCAGAACCAACCAGCAAGAGGCTAAACCTGCGGGAGTTTGCGCACGAGGTGCGATACCGGCAGACGGGCTCGGCATTCGAGCAAGCGCTGACGTACTACCAGAACGCGAAGGAACTTTTCCCAAAACGTTACAAACAGTTGATGCGGCTGCGGCCGGCAGCGGTGTTGAAGGTGAATTTGCGGAATGCCTACCCGCGTTGTTTCGTGACGCGCCGGATCGTGGTGAACGAGCAAGGTGAACCCAGCTCGGGCGTGTATTATGGGCCGTTCGCGTCGCGGCGTTTGGCGGAAGCATTCGCGGAGAAGATGCTGGATTTTTTCAAGGTGCGACGGTGCCAAATCAAAATCCGGCGTGATCCGAACTATCCGGGGTGCCTTTATTCGGAAATGAAAATGTGCCTGGCTCCATGCTTTGCGGGCTGTTCAAAAGAAGAGTACGACGCGGAAGTGAACCGATTGGTGCAGTTTCTGGAGACCAACAGCTTGTCGCTTTATGAAGCGCTGACGCAGGAACGAGAGGCGGCCAGCGAACAACTGGATTTTGAGAAAGCGGCAGCGATGCACAAAAAGCTGGAGAAACTGGACGAAGCACTTCGCGGCAAGCCAGACATCTCACGGAGAATCGAAGATTTGGACGGGGTGATTCTGCAGCGGGCGGTGGAGCCG
>DASPVD010000065.1:0-14796 GCA_035622555.1 Candidatus Eremiobacteraceae bacterium
CGTCTTTGCTCCGCGCTTCTTTCGGGCCCCGCCTCGCGGCGAGTGCTATTTCACCCTTGCGCTTCGCTATCACTTCACGTCCATCACGTTGTGAAGAGGACTTTCACCTCCAAATGGTCAAACATGCTCGGCACACAAAAAGAAGGCCCGGCGTGGGGGTGCGCCGGGCCCCGGGGTGGCAGTTGCTATTTTTTCTGCTCGAGGGAAAACGGGAAATCGAAGACCAGGTTGCCCACCGGAACACGCAAGGAAAGTTCGTGGGCGTTGGGGTCGCGTTCGAACCACATCACACCGGCGGTCAGTTGGCCGGACGGAACATTGCCGGACTTGAGCGCCACGGATTGCACGTCGATGGACTGGGTGCGTTCGAACATGACGTGATGGCTGGACGCCAGCGCCAGATGGGGATTCAGATAATCCGGAGCCGGGGAAGTGCGGTTCGCGAGGCGATCGCTCTCGGACACGGCGGAGTAGTCGGCAACCGCGGAGCGCGAAGGCACCGCATCGGCCAAGGTCCAGAAAACCTGGTGCGTAGGCTCATGAGCGATCCTGGCCGCATCGGTGGCCAGCAGGGCGCGAAGATTGGGCGCCAGCTCGTCGAGGGTGATGATGCCGGGAAGCACAAGGACGTGGTCGCCGGACTCGTTGGAGACGGCCACGTTGGCGCGATACTTCCAGCCGCTGTCCTGAATGGAAACCTGCACGGTGATACCGCCGGCGGTGATGGATTCGACGTGGCGGTCATGGCTGAGGAACTCGTCGCAACCGGCGGCCCCGGCGAACCAGCGAACCACGCCGTTGACCGGCTTGGCGGAGGCTTGCGCCGAGCGCTGGATCATTTTGGGCACGGCGTCGGTGGCGAGATACATCTGGGCGACGTAGCCCACCACACCATCTTTGGTGCGGATTTGGGCGGTGTAGCCTTCCTGGTTGGAAAGAACGGTGACCGGTTCGCCGCAGCTCAGGGTGCCAACCAGGTTCAAAGGCAGAGCCTGCTCCTGATCGGCGGTGAAGGGGATATTGGTGACGCCCGGGCATTTCACGACGGCGTTAGGGGCGGCAGCGGGCGCCACCGGGGCGGCACCCGGGGTATTTTCTTCGCTGGCGAGGGCCGGTAGAGCAGCGAAGAGTAAAGCAGAACCCAAGATTAAATGTTTCGAAGTGACCGACATGAAAGCGTCCCTCCCTCAGGACTGATCATTGGAAAAGTGCAATCACGCTATGATTGGAATTTTTTAGGAATGGAGTGCTAGCGTCTATAGTGCTGGCGTACCAGAAGGACAGGTAATTCTTGGGATACTGACCGTGGTAGAGAGAACAGTTAACCGATTGCGCGAAAAAGGCAGTGGCCCTGGAAGGCGGGCCCTACGAGAGGTACCGAGAGCAAAGTGCCGGTCTGAAGACCGGCGCTACAGCGGTACAGGGGAGGGTAAGTTATGGGACTGTAACTTGACCCTTGGGCAGCGGTGCGCTACGGTGGAGAGTGGTTAACCCGCCCGTAAAGAAAGAGGCGGAAACCGAGAGGAACCCTTATCGGCTACCCGTTGCGGGAAGCAGCACAACCTTCCAACTGGATGAAGCGAACCATACATATCACCGGGAAACTGGAACCGTTCTTCGGGACACTCGACGAAAACATACGGATGCTGGAAGATGCCTTGCAAGTGCGAACGCACTTGAACGACACGCGTTTGACCGTCGAAGGACCACAAGAAGGCGTGGATCAAGCGGTGCGGATTATCGAAGAGTACAACCACCTGACCAAGCACGGAAGGGTGTTGAGCGGAACGGAAATCAAATCGTTGATGCGGGTGGCAACCGAAGAGCCACAGATTTCGCCCCGCGGGATGTTCGAACACGCACGCACGCGGTCGTTCGGCAAGAAAACGGTGACGCCGAAGAGTGCCAACCAGCGGCACTACATGGAAGAGATCGAAAGCCACGACATGACGTTCGGGATCGGCCCCGGCGGAACGGGGAAGACCTACCTGGCGGTGGCCATGGCGGTGAGCGCGCTGCTGACCAAGCAGGTGAATCGCATCATTTTGGCGCGTCCGGCGGTGGAAGCGGGGGAACGGCTGGGATTTTTGCCGGGGACGCTGCAACAAAAGATCGATCCATACATGCGGCCGTTGTATGACGCGCTGTACGATATGCTGGACGCGGACCGGCTGGAACGGTTTCTGGAGAAGGGCATCATCGAAGTGGCGCCGCTGGCGTTCATGCGCGGGCGCACACTGAACGATTCGTTTGTGATTCTGGACGAGGCGCAGAACACCACCAGCGAACAAATGAAAATGTTTTTGACGCGACTGGGATTCAATTCCAAGGCGGTGATCACCGGGGACGTGACGCAGATCGATTTGCCCGCGGGAAAGAAGTCGGGGCTGGTGGAAGCGATGGAAATTTGCGGGCGAATCCCGGGAATCAGCGTGATTCAGTTCGGGGAAAAGGACGTGGTGCGGCACAACCTGGTGCAGCAGATTATCCGGGCGTACGAAGAGCATGACGCCGGCGGTCCGCAAAGAAGCGGAAACGGGCAAGGACCGGCGAAAGAGCCGGCAGCCGCGGAACGGCCAGTGTCGTAGCTGGGAATGAGCGGCGAGAGGGGCGAAGCATCCGCCAGGGCGCGACGGGAACTCCATGGCATCGAGAATGGACAGAAGCGCGTACGTTTGCCAATGCGCGAGCTGGAAAATTTCCTGGACAGGACCACAGCGGAGTTGGGATTGCGCGCCGGGTGCGCGTTCGTGCGGTTGGTGACCGATGGAGAGATGCGGCGGCTGAGCCGGAGGTTCCGGGGGAAGGATAAAACCACGGACGTGCTGTCGTTCCCATCGGAAACACGGACCCGGCCGAAGGCATTGCGGGCACGCACGAAGCAGTTGCGAAAGGCGTTCTTAGGAGACATTGCGATTTCGCCGGTGACGGCGCAGCGAAACGGCAAAGCGTTCGGGCGAACGACGGTAGAAGAAATTTGCGTGCTGATGCTACATGGGTTTTTGCACCTTCTGGGATATGATCACGAAACCGATCGCGGCGAGATGGAACGAGTGGAGTCCACGCTGCGGGGCCGGTTGGGACTGAGCTGATGTTGCTGTGGGCATACATCGGCAGCCTGGTGGTGCTGGCGCTGGGCTTGCCCATCTTCTCCTACCTGACGCTGATTTACCGCGAACTGGGACGCATGACCACGGGGCGGGTCCACGAACACCTGGAAATCTTCGAAGCGGAAATCGAACCAAAACTGAGAATCAATCGAAGGAGCGGAGGAAGAACGTTCCGGATATTGGGGCATTTCTGGCTGGCGTTCGTGGTGCTGGAAACCACTCGAGCGGTGGTGTACCTGGTGCCCAATCGCTGGGAGGCGGGATTGCAGTTTTTGGTGTTCCTGTCGCTGGAAGTAGTGATGGCCATGCATTTTATTCCGGACATGCTGCTGTACCGGACGACAGGTCGCTGGCTGATGCCGCTGCTGCCGCTGATTCGCGCGGCGATGTTGCTGGTGTGGCCGATCCGGATTTTCCTGGAGGGCGCGGAGGGGTTGGCGCGGATTTCCGAGCAGGAAGTGGAACGCAGCGAAGAACAGCGGACGGAAGAGGGCATCGAAGCGCTGGTGGAAGTGGCGGAAGAGGAAGGGATCATCGAGCCGGAACAGGCCGACTTGATCGAGCAGGTGGTGGAGTTCAGCGACAAGCGGGTGCGTGAGGTGATGACGCCACGGCCGGACGTGGTGGCGCTGCAGGCGGACGCTTCGCTGGAGGAGATGCACGCGAAGTACCTGGAGACCAAGTTCGCGAAGATGCCGGTGTACGAAAGGACGCTGGACGACATTATCGGAGTGGTGTACGCGCAGGATTTGCTGCAGGTGGCCGACGCCGATTTATTGGGGAGGAAAGTGCGGGAGCTGGTGAAACCGATTCTGTTTGTGCCGGAGACCAAAGTGGGATCGGATTTGTTGCGGGAGATGCGGCAGAAGGGGCAGTCGATGGTGGTGGTGATCGACGAGCATGGATCGGTGGCGGGGATCGCCACGGTGGAAGATTTGGTGGAAGAGATTGTAGGGCAGAGCAATTCGGGAAATGTCCGGCCAGCGCCGGATGCGGTGCGCGAGTCGGACGGAAGTCTGGTGCTGCGGGGAAGCATGTCGATATCGGACGCGGAGAAGCTGTTGTCGTTGGAATTTCGCGGACATGGCGACGAGACGGTGACCACGGTGGCGGGATTGTTGAGTCACGCGATGGGAAAAGTGCCGGCGCCGGGAGACAAGATTGATTTGGCGGGATACCGGTTTGAGGTGCTGGAGTCGAACCAGCGGAAGGTGCTGCGGTTGCGGGCAAGACGATTGGCGACGGCGGGTTCGCCGGCGGGGGACTGAGGGGCAGTGGCGAGAGAGTTGGAAAGTTGGGAGTTGGGAGAAAGAGAGATTCATTCCGCAAAAAACGCGGAATGGGGCAGAGGTCTTCGCTGCGCTCAGAATGACGGGTTTTTTCTGATTTGAGGCAAGACGCCAGGATCGAAGAGAGATTCATCGCGGCGATTCGGTAAATCCAGAGGAGAACAGGATGAGGAGATTCGCGAAGGGCGCGTGGGTCGTAGTGGTCTGCGTGATGGCGTGGCTGGGTGCCGGATTGGAGTTGACGGCAGAGCAAACCGCGAAGCCCGCAACGAGCAATGTGGACATGACCTGGGGGGTGAAGATTGCGATGCGCGATGGAGTTCGGTTGAATGCCACGGTGTATCAGCCGCACGAGCAGAAGGCAGCTTTGCCGGTGATTTTCACGTTCACGCCGTACATCGGAGACTCGTACACGGAGCGCGCGGTGTATTTCGCGAATCACGGGTACGTGTACGCGCTGGTGGACGTGCGGGGGCGGGGAAACTCGGAAGGAGAATTTGAGCCATTTGCGAATGAGGGGCGAGACGGCTACGACGTGACGGAGTGGTTGGCCAAGCAGGGGTATTGCAACGGGAAAGTGGCGATGTGGGGAGGGTCGTACGCGGGATTCGATCAATGGACGGTGGCGAAGCAATTTCCGCCGCACCTGGCGACAATTGTGCCGGCCGCGGCGGCGCATCCGGGAGTGGACTTTCCGTTTCAGTACAACATTTTCGCGCCGTACGACATGCAGTGGTTGACGTTCACCAGCGGGCACACGGGAAACACCAGCACGTTTGGGAACGATGCGTATTGGAACGCGAAGGCGCGGGAGATGTACAAGGCGCACAGCGCGTTTGACGAGTACGACAAGCTGGTGGGGAATCCGTCGGCAATTTTCCAGAAGTGGCTGCAGCATCCGACTCCGGACGGGTATTACGACGCGATGGTGCCGAGCCCGGAGCAGTATCAGAAGCTGAGCCTGCCGATTCTGACGATCACCGGGCATTACGATGGGGATCAGCCGGGGGCGTTCACGTTTTACAAACGGCATATGCAGTACGGCTCGGCGGAAGCGAAGGCCAAACATTACTTGATCATTGGGCCGTGGGATCACGCCGGAACACGCACACCGAAGACGGAAATGGGCGGATTGAAATTTGCGGCGGCCAGCGCGCTGGACTTGAACAAACTGCACGACGACTGGTACGCGTGGACGATGAAAGGCGGGCCGAAGCCGGAGTTTTTGAAGAAGCGCGTGGCGTATTACGTGATGGGCGCGGAGGAATGGAAGTACGCGGACAGCCTGGAAAGCATTTCGAATGGGACATTGCTGTTGTATTTGGCTTCGAATGGGGCAGCGGGCGACGTGTTTCACTCCGGATGGCTACAGGTGGCGAAGGCGAGTGGGGCGGGAACAGCGGGGGCGGATGCGTGGACGTACGATCCGCTGGACAATCGTCCGGGAGATGCGGAGCCTGCGGAGAATCCATCGTACCTGACAAATCAGACAGGGTTGATGGATTTGTATGGGCAAGGCGTGGTGTATCACGGCGAACCGTTTGCGGAGGCGACGGAAGTGAGCGGGTTCCCGAAACTGACGGTGTGGCTAACCATGGATGTGCCGGATACGGATCTGAACGTGACGTTGTACGAGATACAAATGGACGGCAGTTCGATTTCGCTGAGCACGGCGACGATGCGAGCGCGGTACCGCGAGTCGTTGCGAGAAGAGAAGCCGGTACCGTCGGGCAAGGCGGAGAAGTACGTGTTCGATAATTTCATGTTTTTCTCGAGGCGGGTGGCGAAGGGCAGCCGGTTGCGGGTGGTGATTGCCAGCGCGAATTCGCCGTCGGCGGAGAAGAACTACAACAGTGGAGGAGTGGTGACCAAGGAGACGGGGAAAGACGCGCGGACGGCGCATATTCAGTTGCTGCACGATGGCGAGCACGAGAGCGTGTTGGAACTGCCGGTGGTGAAGTGAGCGGGGCTGCGGTGGAGAAGCAAGAGGCGAAAGAGCACAACAAGCGCGCGGGCTACGTGGCGATTATAGGGCGGCCCAACGCGGGGAAGTCCACGCTGCTGAACCGGTTGGTGGGGCAGAAAGTGGCGATTGTCACGTCGAAGCCGCAGACCACGCGGAACCGGATACAGGGAATCGTGACGCGGCCGGAAGGGCAGATTGTGTTCGTTGATACGCCGGGACTGCACGAAGCGAATACGGTGTTGAACCGGCAAATGATGAAGGAAGTGGCGGCGGCGCTGGAAGGAATTGATGTGCTGTTGATGATTGTGGACGCGAGCCGGACACTGCCGCACGAGGATTCGTTATTGCTGGAAAAGGGGCAAAGATTTGCGGGGAAGACGATCCTGGCGCTGAACAAGATTGATATGGTGCCCAAGGCGAAATTGTTGCCGATCATGAACGCGTTCGCGAAGGCATTTCCCTTTGCGGCGCTGGTGCCGATTTCGGCGAAGAAGGGCGAGGGTTGCGAGGAGTTGCTGCAGGAGATTTTGAAGGAGTTGCCAGAAGGCGAAGCGTTCTTTCCGGAAGAGCAGATCACCGATCAGCCGGAGCGGTTTCTGGCCAGCGAGATTATCCGCGAGAAGGCCATAGCGTTGACGTATCACGAAGTGCCGCACGCGCTGGCGGTGTTTATCGACCGGTTTGAAGAGACGCCAAAGCTGCTGCGGATTCACGCGACGTTGCAGGTGGAGCGGGACTCACAGAAGAAGATTTTGATTGGGCACAAGGGGGAGATGCTGAAGAAGGTGGGGACGGCAGCGCGGAAAGAGTTGGAGAAGTTGTTGGGGAGGAAGATTTATTTGGAGATGTTTGTGAAGGTGGTGGCGGATTGGCGGGAGAATCCGCAGCGGGTGCGGGAGCTGGATTGGCACGCACAGATGGAAGGATTGGGGGAGGAGGAGTAGGTGTGGCCCTTCGCAGAAGGCGCTCAGGGCAGGCGAGAGGGAAGAAGATTTCACCACAGAGCACACAGAGAGCACAGAGAAGGCGGAGCCAAACACAGACAGAGGAAGAGAGATTCTTCGCTGAGCGGACTCCGCTCAGAATGACGGGGCATTTTGGTTTTGGGACAAGATGCAATGGTTGAGATCCTTCGTCGCGAAAAACGCTCCTCAGGATGACAAGGGGGTGGGTGCTGAGTTGACGCACGCTTACCAATCGCTGGGGAGCAGGAACGAGCGGCTGTGGTGGATTATTCGGGGGCGGCGATGCCGAGGGACTTCATTTTGCGGTAGAGGTGGGAGCGCTCGAGGCCGAGGGCGGAGGCGGTTTGGGTCATGTTCCAGCGATGCTCCTGGAGTTTGCGGAGGATGAACTCGCGCTCGTAGGCGGTCCGGGCTTCGTGGAGCGTGGAGTAGGGCTGCTGGGGACTTTCGGCCACGCCGCGAAAAAGTTCGGGCGGCAAGTGGTGAGGCTCGATGTGAGCTTGCGGACAAACGATGACCAGGCGCTCGACCAGATTCTTTAATTCGCGAACATTGCCGGGCCAGGGATAGCGCACCAGGATTTCCAGCGCGGCATCACTCAATTCGCGAGTCTTCTTGCCATATTCGGAGCTGAATTCGTTCAGGAAGAAACGAGCGAGGACAGGAATGTCCTCTTTGCGTTCGCGCAGAGGAGGAACGTGGAAGGGAATGACATTGAGGCGGTAGAACAGGTCCTGGCGAAAAGAGCCGCGAGCAATTTCCTGTTCGAGGTTTTTGTTGGTGGCGGCGATGACGCGCACATCGACGCGCAAAGTTTGATTGGAGCCGATAGGTTCGATGCGCTGCTCTTCAAGGACGCGAAGGACTTTGGACTGGGTGCGCAGGCTCATGTCGCCGACTTCGTCGAGGAAGAGCGTGCCGCCATCGGCTTTTTGGAATTTGCCGGTTTTGTCGCCGGTGGCGTTGCTGAAGCTGGCTTTGACGTGGCCGAACAGTTCGGATTCGATCAAATCTTCGGGAATGGCGGCGCAACTGACTTCGACGAAGGGGCCTTTGCTGCGCTGGCTGTTGGCGTGGAGGGCGCGGGCGACGAGTTCTTTGCCGGTGCCGCTTTCGCCGTAGATGAGCACGCGGCCATTGGTGGGAGCGGTGACGGCGATTTGCTGGCGCAGGGCTTTCATAGGCACGCTGTCGCCGATGACCTGGTAGCGATGGACCAGTTCGCTGCGTAGAGTCTGGTTTTCCTCCTCAAGGCGGCGCTGCTGCAAGGCGTTGCGCACCAAAACATTGATTTTTTCGAGGGAGAGCGGCTTTTCGATGAAGTCGAAGGCGCCGAGCTTGGTGGCGCGGACGGCGGTTTCGATGCTGCCGTGGCCGGAGATCATGATGACCGCGGGAGGACGAGGCAGGTCCTGAATGCGGGTGAGAGCTTCCATGCCGTCGATGCCGGGAAGCCAAATATCGAGCAGGACGACTTGGAAGTCATCTTTGCTGGCGCGGGCCAGGGCTTCCTCGCCGGAAGCGACCGCGTCAACGGCGTAGCCTTCATCGCGAAGAATGGAGGCCAGCGATTCGCGAATGCCTTGCTCGTCGTCAACTATCAGGATTTTGCCGTGTGCGTTCATCGGCCGGTATCCGCTTCGAGGCGTTCCGAACTACCGGCGGCAGACAATTCGGCGATGGGCAGCTCAATCAAGAAACGCGAGCCGACGGGGCGATTGTCTTCCACGCGGAGAGAGCCACCGTGTTCGGAGATGATGCGCGCGGCAATGGCCAAGCCGAGGCCGGTGCCGCGATCCTTGGTAGAAAAGTGAGGCAAGAAGAGCTTGTCCTTATCTTCGGGAGAAATGCCGTGTCCGGTGTCGGCGACGGATATTTCGATGGTATCGGAGGCGGGGCGGAAATGGGTAGCGACGAGGATCTGGCGGACGGTGGCATCTTCGAGGGCTTCGGCGGCATTGTCGACCAGATTGATGATGACGCTGCGCAGGAGTTGGGCGTCGGCGCGAATGGCGGGGAGATTGGGGGCAAGGGATGATCGGAGCTCAATGTGATCGAGGCGCCCGGAGAAAACTTCGAGAGCCTCGCGGACGGTGGTGTTGGCGTCGATGGGTTGAAGGCGGGCGGTGGGGAAACGAACGAACTGGGAAAACTCGTTGACCAGCGCGGAGAGGGTGGCGACTTCGCGAAGGATGAGGCGAGCGCCGTCCTGGGCAATGCGAGTGAACTCCGAATCGGCGGGGGATTCGGGGGTGCCGGAGCGAAGTTCGAGGTGATGCAGAACGCGTTGCGCGGAGAGCTGAATGGGCGTGAGGGGATTCTTGATTTCGTGAGCGATGCGGCGAGCGACTTCCTGCCAGGCGGCGGATCTTTGGGCGCGCAGGACTTCGGTGAGGTCGTCGAAGACCAGGACGAAGCCGGTGTTGGCGCGCATGGGGCCAAGTGAACTGACGGTGACGGCGAGGTGCAGGACCCGGTCGCTGACCACAACTTCGATTTCGCGGGTGACCACACCCATGCGCAAAGCGCGACGCATGAGATGTTGAAGAGTGGGATGGGCTTCGGAACCGACCAACTGCTCAAGGGAGCTGCCTGGCTGGGAGTCGACCGCAAACATGTTTTCGAAGGCTTTGTTGGTGCGCAGCACAGCGCCGCTGGGGTCGAGGTAAATCACACCGGCAGGAATATTTTCGAGCACGGTTTCCATGAGGTTGCGGCGGCGCTCGAGTTCCTGAACGGCCTGCTGGAGGTTGCGAGTGAACTCGTCGATTTGGGAGCGGCTGTCGCGCAACTGCGTGGTCATGGAATTGAAGGAGCGGACCAGGACGCCGAGTTCGTCCTGAACCTGTTCGGGGACCTGGTATTCGAAATTGCCGGCGGAGATTTCACGGGTGCCTTCCGCGAGGGCTTGGATGGGAACGGTGACTTGCTTGGCCAGGAAGAGCGCGACCCAAGTGGAGGCGGAGAGGACCAGGATGGTGAAGAAGAACAGGATGAGCAGCATTTGGCGCTTGAGGGCGCGGAGATTTTGTTTGAGCTTTTCGTATTGCTGGGTCTGCTCGCGGATGGTGGTCCAGTGCTTCAGGAAATTGGGGCTGGTGCGGAAACCAGCGACCAGGACGGCGTTGGGATGATCCGGCAGGCTGAGGGGAATAGCGGCGGCGAAGTAGCTATTGTTTCGCGCGGACCAGACCTGGATGCCGCTGGGCAAGGTGTTCTGGAGGGAACCTTGGGCGCCGCTGATGGTGCAGAGTTGCTGGGAACGATCTTCGGCCTGATCGTCGCAGATGACACCGCCTTTGAGGAAAGCGCCGTTGGCGTCGTAAATCCAGGCGGCGTCGAGACCGAGGTTCAAGGCGTGTTGGAGGAAGACGTCGGGCGAGTCAGAGGCGAATTGGGCGGCTTGATGGCCGAGCATATGCAGGCGAGGAAGGGTGCCGCGGCCGATATCGTTGAACAGTTGCTGGGTCTCTTCGGAAGCGATTTCGAGCGGGCGGGGAAACCAGCGGCCGAGAGTGCGATTGAGCAGCGAGTAGCTGACGAAGAACATGAAGATGACGGGAAGAAGGGAAATGGCGGTAGCGCCGAGGACCATCTTGGTTTTGAAGCGAGCGCCAAGCTGCTCTTTGCTGCGCTCCATCAGCAGACGGACGAAGCTGCGGGTGAGGATGAGGCTGAAGACCAGCAGCGCGGCGATGATGATGCAGGAGACCGCGTAGAGCACCATGATGTCGGGCCAGGAACGCGGCTCGATGGGCACGTCGAGAGAGCCGAGGGTGAAGACGGCGGCGAGCAAAAGGGTGAGGAAGATGCCGCCGATGACCAGGCGAGTGCGCAGCTTGGAGGTGACTGGGCTCATGGGCGGAGTTCCTCAGCAGATGGAAGGAAGGGACGAAGAGCGCAATGTTGGCAATCGGGATGGCGTTTGCGGCAGAAATGTTTGCCAGTATGGACGATCAGAGCGTGGTACTCGTTGAAAAGCGGCGGGCTGGAAGGAAGATTTTGCTCGAAGAGCCGGCGAATCTGCTCGTAGGAGTGTTTGCCGTGAATCAGGTTGTGGCGTTCGAGGATGCGGCGCGTGTAGGCGTCGACGGCGAAGACGGGATGATTGCCGGCGTAGAGCAGGATGGAGTCGGCAGTTTCGGGGCCGATGCCGTGGACGGCGAGGAGTTGTTCGCGAAGGAGGGAAGTGGGAGCGGCGAACATTTTGTCGAGAGAGCCCTGGTAATGGCGGCGCAGAAATTGGACAAAGGCTTTGAGTTTGCGGGCCTTTTGGCGGAAATAGCCGGAAGAGCGAATCAACTTGGAAAGACGCGCGAGAGGAACGCGTTCGAGCGTGGCAGGGGAGAGCAGTTTTTCGCGGCGAAGGGCGACGATGGCTTTCTCGACGTTGGTCCAGCTGGTGCTTTGGGTAAGGATGGCGCCGACGATGACTTCGAAGCGAGTGCGGCCGGGCCACCAGTGCTGCGGACCATAGGCTTGGAAAAGTGCGTCGTAGTAGGTGGTCAATTGTGGGAGCGGCGTTTGGGGATGCGGCGGTGGCGCGGTGGCGAGGTGCGCGGGGCGGGCGTGGGGCGCCCTGGAAGGACGCTGGTGGACGGAGGTGGGCGTAGGCAGAATGCGTGTGGCTGGCATCTCTTCGGAAGATAACGACGGCGTGGGGGCAAGTCAAGGAAGAGGAAGTGAGGGAGTGACCCCTCCCCGAACGGTGCGGCACCCAAAGTGGTCTCTGCGGTTAATCTGTGGGCCACCCGCCAAGTCAAGGAAGAGTAGGGGAGGAGTGGCCCCTCCAGCGCGAGAGAAAAAGCGCCGGTCGCTTCCTGCGTCAGTGCGAACTGGCCAAACGCAAGTGGTGACGGATTTTGGGGTCGAGGCAAGGCGCCGCTACGGGTCCGGCCCAAAATGGCGCTTGGAGGAGAGCGCCGCGTTCGAGAAAATAGCCGCCTGATCGCACACGAGGTGGGGCATGTTCGAAGGAAGAGTAGTTGCGATTTTTGTCGCCAGCAAAGCGGGAGCGCCTATGGAAGCGCGCGATGAGGTGAAGGCGACTCCCGGCCGCGGGATTGAAGGGGACCGCTATTTCGAAGGCACCGGCGCTTGGTCCAATCATCCTGGAGAGGGCCGCGAAATCACCTTAGTGGAAATGGAAGCGATTGAGGGCCTGGCACGCGAAAAGAATGTTGCTCTCCAATGCAGCGAGACGCGGCGCAATTTGGTGACACGCGGAGTTCCCCTGAATCATTTGGTGGGCACGGAATTTCAAGTGGGCGACGTGCGGTTGGTGGGAATCCGTTTGTGCGAACCTTGCCAATACTTAGAGGAAATGACCACGAAGGGCGTGCTGGCCGGACTGATTCATCGCGGAGGCTTGCGCGCAAACGTTCTTACCCGCGGGGTAATCCGGGTTGGCGATTCCGTCACCGAGGTGGTCAAGAGTGAAGAGTTGGAGCCAGCGAAGCGCTGAACGCTGACCGGATCTGCGCGATGAGGGTGAAAACCAGCGCAGAGGTGGGACTAGAGGCTCTATCTGTCGTTTTCGCGTCGGTGCACGGTTGAAGGTTGACGGGCAAAAAATGCTAAGGCGCCTGCTTGGCGAGCCGAGGATGTATAATCTCTGCCCCACCGGAGGTGCTCGTGGCCACTCCGCAAAGAGCGATAGATCAGGCTAAACAGGAAGCGTTCGTACACAAAGTATTCGGCGACACGAGCGCGACCATGACTACGCTGTTAGCCTCGATTGGAGACCGGTTAGGCTTATTCAAAGATTTGGCAGCCAACGGGCCGGGGACGAGCACCGAGATTGGTGGACGCACGGGAACGAACGAGCGCTACATGCGTGAATGGCTAGGCGGGATGACAGCCGCTGGATATGTCGAGTATGACGCTCCCAGTAGTTGCTTCTCCTTGCCAGCGGAACACGCGGCGGCGCTTGTTGCCGAGGGAGGTCCCTTTTTCTTCGGCGGCGCCTACCAGATGATTCCCGCATTGGTAGCGGTCTTCGACCAAGTCATCGAGGCGTTTCGCCAAGGCGGCGGTGTTCGCCAAGGAAGCTATCCTTCCGCAGTGTGGGACGGAATAGAACGTTTTTCCGCGGGTTGGTTCAACAATCTGTTGCTGCAGCAGTGGATACCAGCGATGCCAGCGGTGCAGTCCAAATTGCAAAGCGGCGCACGGGTGGCTGATGTGGGTTGCGGCCGAGGTGGCGCACTCATCAAACTGGCTCAGGCCTTTCCGGCTTGCCGATACTTTGGATACGACATCTACGGGCCGGCAGTGGACGAGGCCACAGACAGGGCCAAAGCAGCTGGCGTGCAGCACCTGGTCACCTTCCAACAAGTGGATGTGGCAAACGGACTCCCCGGCGAGTATGAAGTGATCACAACCTTTGACGTGGTCCATGATGCCGTTGATCCCCTCGGATTCTTGAAAGCACTGCGACGGGCATTGGCTGCGGATGGCGTGTATGTGTGTCTGGACACCAATTGCTCGGACAAAGGGAGGAGAATATCGGCCCCCTTGGCTCGATGCTGCACGGCTTCAGCGTTCTGTATTGCATGACCACGTCACTGGCTTGGGGCGGCGCGGGGCTGGGCACATTGGGCTTTCATGAGAGGAAGGTCCAAGAGATGTGCTCAGAAGCTGGTTTTCAGAGTGTGCGGAGAGTGCCGCTGGAGAATCGGTTTAATAATCTCTACGAGATCTGGCCGTGATCGGGACGTGGACCGACCGATGTTCATTGGGTTGAAAAGTGGGGAATGTTTCCGTGTCCGGTTTCCGTCGCTCAAGCCACGAAGCAAGGCTGCGCGCAATCTCACGCTTAAGGGGAGCGAAGTGCTGCCAGGAGGGCATCGCGGGTCCGTTGGAATTCCCCTGGAGCATACACCGGCTTGTTCACCAACCTGGGATTGATGGGTTGACCTTCAAAGAGGTCACCTCGGTATCTAGGAAAGAAATGCATGTGCAAGTGTGGCAGCGAGTTTCCGTGAATTTCATAATTCAACTTGACGGCAGCCGTGGTAGCCGCTAATGCCTTGGATAGTTTTCGTGCGTCTCGCATAAATGCCGAGGCCGCTGCTTCGGGAAGGTCGTGCAACTCGACGGCATGAATTTGCGACACCAGGCAGGCGTAGCCGGGGAGCGGCGCGGCTTCTTGCATGGTGATCCAGGAAGCTTCTAATGTTGCGACCAGGTCCAGAGGCTCCCGGCGAGAACATATGGGACAAGTCTCGCCGGAGCAAAGCGCCGCCCAGCGGGCAGGATCATTCCAAATGCTCATTTGGACCAACTTTCAAAGCGTGGCTTTCCAGGCGAGGGTGGAGGGCTCACTAGAAGTCATCTCATAAATACCTCAGGAGGATGACAGCACAGGCAAGCTGCACCATAGCGAGGAAATTCTCTGGATAATATTCCCAACGAATGACGACGCGACGAAAGTTATGAAGCCAAGCAAACAAACGCTCGATCTT
>DASPVD010000066.1:0-10636 GCA_035622555.1 Candidatus Eremiobacteraceae bacterium
CGGTCGCTTCTTCACCTGTGCATCCGGCTACAGAACCGGCTGCTGCGTCGAAGCCTGCGCCTCCGGTGGACGCTGGCTCGCATGGCTCAAAAATACCCGAAACTTCGGTCGCGCCTCCTGCGCATGTCGCCACTGAGGTTCCTCCGGCACCGGCTGCTCTTCATCCTGCAGCTCCCGCTGCCCCTCTTCGCGACTATTCGAAGGAGATTGATGCGCTTTTCGCCTCGCCTCATGCTCCGGCCTCCCAACCCGAGCCAAAGGTCGCTGCCCCGCGACCGCCCGCACCTTCCACCGAAGAACTCAAGATCCAGGCGCAACGGCTGCAAGAGCAGCTCAGCTCCATGCTCTTCACTGGAAATCCCACAAAAGGTGGCGTGGCAACTCCGCCTGCACCCAAGCCATCCATGCCCGGCGCCGAACCGCCGGACAAAATTGTGGATGCCTCTCAGCAGCAGCAAAAATCTGCGCTTCCGGGTGAGGCCAAGACCATTGCTCCTGCGCGCAAGTCCGCAGTTCCGCCGGTTAGCCTCGATGAGGAAGTCAAAATTCCGGCTTGGCTTGCCCCGCTATCCCAGAACTCTGCTGCTGTGGACTCCACCCCTGCTGCGGAAGGTTCGTCGGAACCAGCCGCTCCCGTCCCTTCTGAAGAACCATTTGATGCCGTGGTTGGAGATGCCCACCACCGCCCGCATACCGCGGTTTTCGGTGGACAGCTGCTCGGGGAGGATTCCAGTCAATCTCCCGAAGTTCGCGCGACCGGCTCGAAGAAGGGTCTGCTCATTGGGCTTGCGGTCGCCGCGGTCTTGGTTATCGGCGCTGGCGGGTGGTACTACTATCAAAATTTCGTTGCATCCAACGCGGTGGCTCCAACGCATACCACCAATGTGGCTCCGGTTCAGCCCGCTGCTACCGCCAACAACGCCCCCGCGCCTTCGATAGCTAACCCGGCACCCAACAAAGCAGCATCGTCTGCCACACCGTTACCGGAAGCTCGCAAGAACTCCACGCCCGTTCCCGTTCCCGCAGTCTCCGTGGTTCAGCCGGAGCACAGAAACTCCAATCCGGTGGCCAAGAATCCGGAGCCGCCCGAGGAGGCTCCCGCAAAGCCTGCTCTCGGTAGCGTGCACCTTGCCGCGCCCGTGGTTAACCACAGCGGCAGTTCACAGCCAGTGAGTAGTGACGGATTACAAGCCATCGACACCAAAACGGTTCTCTCGGGCAACGATCCTCTCGCGGTTTCCGGCGGTCACGCGCCGGCTGCTCCTATCCCGGTCGGTGGCGACGTGAAGCAGGCACAACTGATCAAGTCGGTTCCACCGGAATATCCGGCAATGGCCAAGGCACAACACGTTTCCGGCCAAGTGCAACTGGATGCGCTTATCGATCCTTCCGGCAAGGTTGCCGCCCTGAAGATCCTTTCGGGGCCCGTGCTTCTTCGCCAAGCCGCACTTGAAGCCGTGAGGCAGTGGCGGTATTCGCCGGCCATGCTGGATGGCCAACCCACGTCCATGCACCTGACCGTTACCGTCGAGTTCCGCAGTCAATAAATGTTTCGAATCTCTGAGGGCTCAGCTAGCGCTTATTGGCGGTAGTCGCTTCTGCGGGCATTAAGGTCTGCCGGGTGGCCTTGGCGACGCTCTCCTGGGCCTGTTCGTTAACCCGAAGGACCATAATCCACGACAAGTGCGGAAATGGCAGGAAGCAATCAATCGGACGCACTAACGGCAACAACGCATTCAGCAACTTAATCTGCCAAAAACCAAACGTGGTTCTCTTCAAAACTCTGCCATTCCACCACCAGCCCGGAGCGCCGACGCGGTTGAACTTCAACACCTTCTCCACGCGGAATCCGGCTTGCTCGCAACACTCCTGTAGTTGTTTTCTGGTATACCGCCGGTAATGCCCCAGCACTCGGTCGAGTGATCCATACAATCCCGGGCCGTTAGGCACCAAGATAATGGCTCGTCCATTCTTCTCGAGCGAACCCCGGATGTTCCTCAATGCCCCCACGTCATCTTCCAGATGCTCCACGACGTTGAGGCAAATTACCGTATCAAACTGTTCTTCAGGGTAAGTCTCACCGGCGCTGGCGTCGGTGTACTGGACCTTCAAGTACGGGCGCGTTTGCCTCAACTTTCCCAGTCGATCCAAATACTGCGGATTGACATCGCTGGCCAGATATAGTGCCCGCGGCACTAGGTTCGCGGTCAGATTTCCAATGCCGGCCCCAATTTCCAGGATGCGCTCGCCAAGGTAGGGCCGGATTGTGTCGGCCATCCACTTGGTGAACCGCGGCGCCCGGTTCAGGCGCGCCAGGATTTCGCTCCCGTGCTCGTCGGCGATGTAAATACGATCGGAGATTCCAAATCGTACCAGCGCGCCCAAGGCCTTCACGCCATCTTTCCAGGTGATTTTCTTTCCTTCTTGGTATGTGCGTCCCGAATATCGAATCGGCAGCTCGAATATCCTTGCCTCGCGCTTCGCCAGCTTTATGGTTATCTCCGGTTCGAATCCAAATCGTTTGCTTTCCAGCGGTATGCTCTTAAGCAGATCCGCACGGACCATCTTGTAGCAGGTTTCCATGTCCGTCAGGTTCAGGTCAGTGACGCAGTTGGTCAGCAGCGTGAGCAGTTTGTTTCCCAAACTATGCCGGAAGAACAGCACGCGCCGGTAATCGCTGGCCAGGAAGCGCGACCCATATACCGCGTCCGCTTCTTCGGTGGTAAACAAAGGAATCATCTTCAGCAGGTCTTGCGGGTGATACTCCAAATCGGCGTCGTGAATGACCACCAAGTCGGTGTCCACTTGTTGCAAAGCGGTCCGAATGGCCGCGCCCTTCCCTTGGTTGGTCTTGTGGTCCAGAAAGATCCATTCCAGCCGGGTTGATCCATTGCGCTGCAGGCTTTCCCGAAATTTCTGCAGCACCTCGGCGGTCTGATCGCTGGAGGCGTCGTTGACAACAATGACCCGCACCCGGTTCAGCCATGGCGAGTCTGCCACCACTTCCAGTCGCTTCAGACTCGCTTCCACCAGGTACTGTTCGTTATATACCGGTACCAGGATCGATAAGCTCAGCGTGGGTTCCATCAAGCCTTCCGGCTGGCAAATTAAGCTGCTTGCCGAGTAGTTTAACGCCGCTGTCGGTTATTCATTTCCAGGAATTTCGCTGTTGCTTCTTGTGTGCCATAGCCTTGCTCTCTGCTAATCGCCTTAATATACTGGCCACCCGGCCAAGTGGTAGGTAGTGGGTGGGTAGCCCGCTGAAATTTCTCTCCCCTTGGTCCTTTTCGAGCCTGCTCGTCTCTTACAGGCCGAAGGTTTTCCGCAGCTCATAGTCCGCGAGCTGTTTGCGCAAAGGAGACTTTTGCATGGCCAATTTGCCGGTGCCGGAAGAAATGAATGTCTACCAGAACGCCGAGGCGCGTTTTGAAGTGGCGGCCAACAAGCTGGGTCTTGAGCAGGGCGTATATCGTTATCTGAAATATCCCGACAAGGAAATCACCCTATATATTCCGGTTGGCATGGACAATGGCCAACTGGAGGTTTTTACCGGTTACCGCGTGCTCCATTCCACGGTGCGCGGCCCGGGCAAGGGCGGCATTCGTTTCGCTCCGGATGTTTCTCTTGACGAGGTCCGCGCGCTCTCTGCCTGGATGACCTGGAAGTGTGCGGTGGTGGATATTCCGTTCGGCGGCGCTAAAGGTGGCATCATCTGCGATCCCCGCAAAATGTCCCGCGGCGAACTGGAGCGGCTCACCCGGCGTTACACCGCGGAGCTTTCCGATTGGCTGGGTCCTGAGCGGGATATTCCCGCCCCCGACGTTGGGACCAACGAACAAACCATGGCGTGGGTCATGGACACCTACGCCATGCATGCGCGCCAGGCCACCACCGCGGTGGTCACCGGCAAGCCCATCGATCTTGGCGGCTCTCGAGGCCGCCGGGAAGCCACCGGGCGCGGGGTGATGATTTGCGTCGATAAGGCCATTACCAAATTGGGTTTGCGCCGGGAAGACACTCGCGTGGTCATTCAAGGGTTTGGCAATGTCGGATCACTGGCGGCCGAACTCATGCAGCGAGCAGGCTATAAGATCATTGGTCTCGCCGACATCGGCGGCGGCCTTTACAACGAAAATGGTTTCGATGTTCCCAAAATGGTCGAATGGGTATACACCCGCAAAAAGCCGTTGCAGGAATTTCCCAGTGGCGGCACCAGAATGAGCGCCCGGGACGTGCTATTCCAGCCCTGCGAGGTAGTCATTCCCGCTGCCATCGAAAACCAAATCACCGAGCAAAACGCCCATCAGGTGCAAGCCAAAGTCCTGTGTGAAGGCGCCAACGGTCCCACCACCTGGCAGGCCGATGCGGTGATCGATTCCAAGGGCATTTTTACCGTTCCCGACATTCTCGGCAACGCCGGCGGGGTCACCGTCAGCTACTTTGAATGGGTCCAGGATCGCCAGGGCTTCTTTTGGCGCGAAAGCGAAGTCAACGAGCGCCTCTTCGATGTGATGGACCGGGCCTTTGACGAGGTGGTTCGTTATGCGGAAACGCACCGGGTCAACAATCGCATTGCCGCATATATGCTGGCGATTGACCGTGTCGCCACCTCGCTGAAGCTTCGAGGGATTTATGCCTGATTTCTGCTTGGCTTTCTCGGCAGCGAAGCGTACTCTTTCTCCGAGCTTGACCGTACATCTCCGCCGTTGAGACTTTACGGGACCGCCCACCGTCCCAGGAAGGACCGCACCGTGTCACCCGACTCGCCACGCCCCCACTCGCATCGCACGGAAGAACAACACCGTCATGATATTTGCCTGGTAGGCCGCTGGTTGTACGAACGCGGGCACATCGTAGCGCAGGAAGGCAATCTTTCCGTGCGTCTAGATGCGCATCGCATCCTGGCCACACCTACTTGCCTGAACAAAGGAACCATGTCCCCCGGCGATCTGGTGATCATGGATCTGGACGGGCGGCACCTCCACGGCGACCGCACCATCTCCTCGGAAGCAGCCATGCACCTGCTCTTTTATCAAATGCGCTCGGACGTACATGCGGTGTGTCATGCTCACCCTCCCACAGCCACCGGCTTCGCCGCTTGTGGACTGGGATTGGATCAAGCGCTGCTTCCCGAAGTGGTTGTGTCTCTGGGAAAAGTTCCCTTAGTCCGCTACGCCACGCCCGGCACTTCCGATTTGAGCTCCGTGCTCGAGCCTTGCGTGCCCCATTACGACGCGTTCCTGCTGGCCAACCATGGCGCGGTCACCTGCGGCCCGGATCTGCTTACTGCCTTCTACCGCATGGAGATCGTCGAGCATTTCGCCAAAATCATGCTAGCCGCGCGCCTGGTCGGTCAGCCGCAGCTTCTTTCGACCCGCGAGGTCGCCAAGCTTATGGCCGCGCGCGCCAGATACCACGTGACACCTCCCCCTGGCGGCGGCGCGGAGCTCCCCGAAACCTGCGATGCTCGTGAAAGTCCCACCGAGCAGATTACCCTGACGCGCTCCGAACTCGACGCACTGGTCGACGAAGCCGTCCGCAAGGATCGCAACCGCCGTTAATTGTCGCGTAGCATCTGTTTGTGTCACGATCCTTTTTGCGGCCCTTCTTACAAATATGGTTTGACGGTTCAAGTGAGGTCTACATGTCCGCCGCCGAGCTGTTCGACGCGATTCGCAATGGCAACGCCACTCAGGTACGATCTTTGCTGGACGCTCACCCGTCGCTTGCTTCCGCGAAGAATGAATCAGGCGTTTCCGCGGTTCTCATGTCCATCTATAGCGGCCAGCGTGAATGCCGCGACCTGTTACTTGACCGGGGAGTCGATTTGGACCTGCCTGAAGCCGCTGCCGTCGGCAATCTCGACCGGGTCCGGCAACTCGTCCAGCAACATCCCGACGCCACTAAGACGGTCTCTCCCGACGGTTTTCCGGTCGTCGCTCTGGCCGCCGTGTTCGGTCAGCTCACCGTGGTTCGCTATCTCGCCGAACATGGTGCGGACATTAACGCCAGCGCCACCAATGGATCGGGGTACAACGCCCTGACCGGCGCGGTGACCAGTGGCCACACCGAAATGGTGCAGTGGCTGCTCGAGCACGGCGCTAATCCCAATCACCGTTATGGCCCGGGCTATTCTCCGCTGCTCGCCGCCGCTGCCAATGGTCACCTGGAAATCGTAAAGCTACTGCTGGCCCACGGCGCCGACGCGCAGGCCGTATCGAACGATGGCAAAAACGCGCTGGCCTTTGCCATGGAACGCCGTCACACCACTGTCGCCGATTTTCTCCGCGACCAACTCGCGGCATCCGCGTGATCGTTTTGGCATCACACCCTGGCTACTGAACTGGAAATCCACTGCGTGGCTCATCCTGTCGCTCGTTTGTTTGTGTACTTTTCAACATCACCATAGCAGGCTGCTTAGAAAAAGCTGAAGGCTGTGGGTCGCGGCTTCGGCTGCGAAATACCCGCTTTGCATTCACTTCGGCTTTAGCCGCTGAAGTCCGGGCAAAGCGCTTCAGCAACCTGTTAGAATCTTGCCGAGGCTCGGTATGCTCACAAAGCCATGCGCATTGACTTTTGGCGGTTTCGCTGCTTTAGTCTGTCTTGTTGGCGCGCTTTCTTGTTCCAGCCGTCCGCCAGAAGGTGCTCCGTTGTCTTTGCAATTAGCCAGTGCCGATTTCCCCGCCGGGGGAACCATTCCCAAGCAGTTCACCTGCGATGGCAAGGATCTTTCTCCCGCGCTCGAATGGAAAGACCCGCCTACCAACACCAAAAGTTTTGCGCTGATCGCGGACGACCCCGACGCCCCAGTGGGCACTTGGGTTCATTGGGTCATCTACGACTTGCCCGCCACCGCGCGCTCCCTTCCGCAAAACTTCCCCAAGAACGAACAGTCCGCCGATGGCTCGAAACAGGGCATCAACGATTTCAAGAACATTGGATATGGCGGACCGTGCCCTCCGCCCGGCAGTGCTCATCGTTATTTCTTCAAGCTGTATGCCCTGGACACCACACTCAACTTGAAGCCCGGCGCCACCAAAAAGCAAGTTGAGGGCGCCATGGAAGGCCACATCCTCGCCCGCGGCGAGTACATCGGCCGCTATTCCCGCTGATTCCGTAATTCCCGCGCACAACCGGTTTCGCGTTGACCGCCAGGACGTCGGTTAGAGCGAAATTGTCTCTCGCGCTGCTGGCATGCCAGGTGATTTTGCCAGTCCGGCGTGCTGTAATGACTTTTGCGAAGAACAATGAAACCGTTCGTGATCGAATGTGTGAGCGTTCTGCAGCTTTTCTTGTGCGTCTGCGCTGTAGCAGCTCATCAAAGCCCACGCGCCAGTTTTGCGATCGTTCCCGAGCAGCCTCTAATGGACGAACGACTGAGTATCGTAGTCTCGGGACTGCCCACAAACCAGCTGATCACCCTCAGGGCCAAATCCAGAGCGCAGGACCAACTCTGGTGGCGCAGCGAGGCGGTTTTCAATTCCGGACCGAAGGGCACTATTGACCTTAACACTGAAGCGCCGGCCTCGGGCACTTACAAAAACGCAGACGGAATGGGACTCTTCTGGTCCATGAAACCTGATGCCGAACCTAAGAGTGCAGACCATGCCTTCTTTGCAATCACTGATTGGTTCCAGTTCATCGTTACGGAAATAGAGGCCGACGATGCAGGCCACGTGCTCGGCTCGGCTGTCATCCGGCGCCGGTTTGCAAAACCGGGAATTCATTGCGGCACTATCGCCGGAACCGCGGTCCACGGCTTTTTGTGCGACCCAGGCGACCACCACCGGCACCCGGGCGTTATGGTCCTTGGTGGATCCGAAGGCGGCCAGGGCCTGCCCGATGTAGCCATACTCTTGGCGTCACGCGGCTTCACAACTCTATCTCTCGCATACTTTGGTGCCGACGGACTTCCACCGACCTTGCAGAACATACCGATTGAATACTTGGGCAAAGCGTTGGAGTGGCTGCATGCACGCCCCGAAACTGAGCCTGGGTTCACCGGCGTATTTGGCGCCTCTCGGGGTGCGGAAGTGGCCCTCCAGTTCGCCGCAACATATCCTGATGTCAACGCTGTTGTCGCCAGATCTCCAACCAATGTCCGCTGGGAAGGTATCACCAAAAGGCGCCTTCCCGGAGGCTCGGCCTGGACCTATCGCGGCCAACCGCTGCCCTACATTCCCAATCGCATTCCTTTCTGGTTTGTCGCGCAGTACATGTGGGATTCAATCGTGGGAGATCCAGTCAAACAAACTCCGCTGTTCATACACGATTTGGAAGTCTTCGGCGATACCAGCAGTGTCGAAATTCCGGCGGAGCACATTCACGGGCCTGTGTTGCTCTTGTCTGGAAACGACGACCAGATCTGGCCGTCATCATTGATGGCCACCCGGCTGATGGAAAGGCTCCGCCGCTACGGGCACCTTTACCCAGACGATCATTTGTTCTATGACAATGCTGGCCATTGGATTCCGGTTGAGTACCTGCCGACCGCCGGCGACCGGCGCAAGATCAGGTTGACGATCGGGGGCACGCCGGAAGGGTCGGCCTTAGCGCAGGCTGACAGTTGGCCCAAGGTCCTTCGATTTCTGGCAGCTTCCGCGCACCAGGAATAGGCGGACGGGAGCGAGTCGCCGATCGGTCGAGAAGTTGGATTTGATTACCTTGAAATCGGGAGTGCGGTCCTATGTGCCAAATAGGGCAGTTTCTGAACCTCCTATCTCTCCCTCGCGTTGACAGCCGGAGAATACGCGGCAATACTTTCTTCCAATGATCGGACTCCTCCGCGGCCGCCTCCTGGAAAAACGTCCCAACCAAGTCATCCTCGACGTCGGAGGTGTGGGCTACTTGGTTTCAGTTCCCCTGTCCACATTTGCCGCTCTCGGCGAAATCCACACGGAAGTCACGCTGCTCATCCACACTCATGTGCGTGAGGATGCCTTGGCTTTGTACGGGTTTCTATCCCAGCGCGAGAAGCACTTATTCGAGCTGCTGCTCGGCGCATCGGGCGTTGGGCCCAGCTTGGCCCTGAAGATTCTCTCCGGAATGAACGCTGAAGAGCTGGTCCCGGCCATTCGCAGCGGCGACCTTGGCCGCCTTACCAAGATTCCTGGAGTTGGCCGCAAAACCGCCGAACGCATGGTTGTCGAGCTGAAAGACAAGCTGGAGGCCGTGCCTATTGAAGACGAAAAACGCGCACCGGCTTCCCCAGCTGGCGTTGAGGCCGATGTTAAGTCCGCATTGATCAATCTCGGTTACGATGAACGCATCGCCGAATCCGCCGTTAAAGATGCCAAACGCGCCGCTGGGCCCGCTAATTTCGAAAAATTATTGCGCGAAGCACTGGGCAGCCTGAGCGCGGCACAAAACCGCTAATGAGTGCCGCGCCCCTTTTTCTCCGCGTTCTGAATCCAATACCGGATTGCTGATATCCTTTACACGACATGGCCACCTTCGGCTCCAGGAAATCTCCCAACGAAAATCGCCCGGCCCGTATTCTCTCTGGCGCTGCTTGGGACGATGATGCCCGCCTCGACGCCAGTGTTCGCCCAAAGACCCTGGCCGAATATATTGGCCAGAAACGCGTAAAGGAAAACATCGCCATCGCTCTTGAAGCCGCCCGCAATCGCGATGAAGCCTTGGATCACGTGCTCCTCTACGGGCCTCCCGGCTTAGGTAAGACCACACTCGCGCAAATCATCGCCAACGAGCTCCAGGTCACCATCAAAACCAGCGCCGGCCCTTTGCTCGAACGCAAAGGTGACCTCACCGCCATTCTCACCTCGTTGGAACACAAAGAAGTGTTCTTCCTCGATGAAATCCATCGCCTTCAGCCCGCTGTCGAGGAGGTTTTGTATCCCGCGATGGAAGACTTTCGCGTCGATCTGGTGATTGGCCAAGGGCCTGGAGCGCGCATCCATCCCTTTCATTTGAATCATTTCACGTTGGTTGGGGCCACCACTCGCGCCGGGCTCATCACCGCGCCGCTCCGGTCACGATTCGGAATCGTGCATCGCCTCGATTTCTATGAGCCCGACGACTTGCTGATCATCCTTCATCGCTCCGCCAAAATTCTGAACATCGACATGGAGGAAGGCGGCGCGCAGGAAATCGCCGGACGCTGCCGCGGCACTCCGCGTATCGCCAACCGGCTGCTTCGCCGCGCCCGCGATTTTGCCGAAGTGCGCGCCGACGGGCGCATCACTCGTGAAGTGGCTCGCGAAGCGCTGCACATGTTGGGCGTGGACGATCACGGTCTGGATGAGGTTGATCGCAACCTGATGATTGCGTTGCTCGACAAATATGGCGGAGGGCCCGTCGGACTTGGCACTCTGGCCGCTGCTCTCAGCGAAGAGGAAGACGCCATCGAAGAAATATATGAGCCTTACCTGATGCAGATCGGGATGCTGGATCGCACTCCGCGAGGCCGCGTGGCCACTCCTCGCGCCTACGAGTATTTCCATCGCGAGGCGCCCCGGCGCCAACCTCGTCTGTTCTAGTTGACTGTAACAACCATTTATAGACTATAATCGTGTCCATGAGAGACGCGATCACCCTAACGAATTCGGAGCTTAAGGAATTGACACGGCGAGCCACGAGCCGGACGGGACGGGCCGAAGATGCCCGGCGGGCTCGG
>DASPVD010000067.1:0-5078 GCA_035622555.1 Candidatus Eremiobacteraceae bacterium
CCCGCGGGCAGTTATACGGTTCATGCGAAGTTAGCGGGATACCAGGAATGTACCCAAGGCCCGTTTGTTCTTGGCGAAAATGAAAAGAAATCGATTGTGCTGGCTCTGGTGAAGGACGCCGGCGCCACAAAAGATGCCGCGAGTGCGATGGTCTTTTCGGATGAGCCCGCATTCACCGTCGCCGGAGTCACCGATACCACGGCTCTGGGTGGGCATGGTTCGGGGCCGGTGGTGCGCAACAGTAATGCCTTGTCGAAGGAAATGGCTGCGTTGGCGCACGAGAGCAGTGGGGACGCGAAAGCTTCCGCTTCGAACAGCAACCCTTCCTCCGCGGCGGAGCGGGAGGCGGCTATTCGCGCCAAGCTAGCTCAGCAAGAGACCGCCGATCTTCACGTGCAGCTCGCGGATTTGGAGGAACGGGAAGGACGCCCGCTGGACGCGGTTCACGACTACCAGCGAGCGGCGGAGTTGCAGCCGAGCGAGCCGCATCTTTTTGCCTGGGGAGCCGAGTTGCTGTTGCACCATGCTCCCGAGCCTGCCATCGAAGTTTTCAGCAAAGGGCATCGCCTGTATCCCGATTCCAGCCGAATGATGCTGGGACTCGGCGCGGCGTGGTACTCGCAGCGTTCCAAGGAACAAGCCGAGCTGATTTTCCTGCAGGCCTGCGATTTGCATCCATCGGATCCCACTCCGTATCTGTTCTTAGGAAAACTGCAAGTAACCGAGCAGGTGTTGCCGCCGGGATGGACAGACCGAATGAAGCGCTTCGTAGCCCTCCATCCAGAAACCGCCATGGCGCATTACCTGTATGCTGCCGCGCTGATTAAAGAAAGCGGCGGGGCCGAGCAGCTCACCCTGGCGGAAAACGAGCTGAACCGCGCTATCGCGCTGGATCCGCATCTTGGCGACGCTTATCTGCAATTGGGTATTTTGCGCTCGAAGCGTGACGATTTCCCGGGAGCAATCGCTGCTCTCCAGAAGGCCGTCGAAAATACAGTTTTCCCTGACGAGGCGCATTATCGTATGGCGCAAGTGTACCGGCGCACCGGGGAAACGGAAAAAGCGCGCGGTGAGATTGCCTTATTCAAGCAGCTTTCTGAACAGAAAAACGAACAAATGGAACGCGAGCGCCACGAGATTCCACAATTTGTTTACACGCTGAGAGAAGAGAAGACTCCCCGGCAAACGCCCGCGCCGGATTCGCACTGAACTGAAACTTGTACCAACAAAAAGAAAACCGCCCCATCAAGGTTCTGACGAGGCGGTGAAGATTGCCGGAATTGGCCGGGATTCGGGCTCGCGCTTCTGAGCTTTAGAACGTCAACTTCAGCGCGAGCTGAACCAGACGTGGATTGTTTACCGTCGTGTCCACAGTTCCGAAGCCCGGTGCGTTGAGGTCATTGACCGGCATCCCAAATTGCGGGTGGTTAAAGATGTTGAAGAATTCCGCCCGGAAGTTCAGTCCCATGTTTTCCCATGGCAGGGCGAATTGCTTGATCACTGAGAAGTCGGTGTTCACGAAGTCCGGACCCGTGGCTGGCACGCGATTGGCGTTTCCAAGCTGGCCCACGGGAGCCGCAGGGAAGCAGGCGGCATTGATCCATTGAAGCGCAGCATGGTTCGCGGATCCAGCGTTGCAACCTGCGACGTAATCGGGACGGTTGTAGTTGTCGCCGTTGCCATTTTGAAAGTAATAGCCAGACTGATTGTTGCTGTCGATCAGCGGAACCGGGAATCCCGAGGTGACCTTCTCAATCGCGGTTATCTGCCAGCCGCCCAGCAAGGAGTTGGTCACATTATTCCAACTGCTGCCGAAGCGCTTGCCCCTCCCGAAGGGCAAATCGTAGATCACGCTGGCGGTGAAACTGTGATTCAGGTTGATCTGCGAAAGCGCCCAGTCCAACTTGGACCAGTTCGGTAACGGGAAGTAAGGCGCGCTAAGCACCGATCCCAGGCCGTCGGACAAACCGTTGTCGTAGGTGCGAGAGTATGTGTAGCCAACCAAAGCGTAAATTCCGTGACGACTGGATTTCGTTTCCGCTTTGACCTGCAAGGAATTGTATTGGGTCTGGCCGCTATCGCAGACACAGTAGATTGTATTGAAGGGATAGGGATAAGTTGTCGGGAATGGGACGTAGGGGGCACCATTCGGTTCGCATCCCAACGTGTACGACCCTCCAGGTACGCATGCCGTGGGGGCAGTACCGCTGGGATTCAGGTCGTTGCCATATACCAGAATATGCCGGCCTTTGGATCCGGCATAGCCTACAGTAAGCACGATATCGCCGGGCAACTGGCGCTCCAAGTTGGCGTTATATTGTTGCACCAAGCCCAGCTTGAAATTGGTATCCTGAGCCAGGATCGCGCCTGTAAATGTTGCGGGATTCGGTCGTGTCGGGAAAATCTGGAATCCATTCCCGATACTGAGCGCCGAAGCGGTCAGGCCGGGTCCTCCCGCGCTTGTCGGAGTGGTGCAGTATGAGGTCGCGAAGGCGCAGGCCGTGCCACCGGAGAACGCGTCAGACTCGGCGAAGAATGGTGGGTTCTGCCATAATCCTTGTGCGCCCATGCTCCACGCGGAATCGTGGAACATGCCGTAGCCCAAACGAAGAACCGTTTTGTCGCTGCCCATCACCTTCCACGCGCCACCGATGCGCGGTTCGAAGGCCGTGTAATTCATCTTGATTCCTGCCGCTGGGCCGATTCCCGGTTCACCAGGAATCAGCAGGTCGCCGGTCGCCGCAACCAAGTCCGCTTGCCGCCAATGCGCCTCGGTGATCGTGGTGGTCAAATCCCATGCTACGCCCAGATTGAGTGTCAAACTGTTGGTGACTCGCCAGTCGTCCTCCACGAAGGGGCGATAAATCTTCCACCGCCGGCCGGTCACTGGTCCACCGGCGTAGGTGCTGTCTGACGGGAAGGTTTGGTCATGAATAGCGAGATTCGTAATACCCTGCAGGAAATCAGCCTCCGGATTACCGGAGAACGTTCCATTCATGACCCAGTAGCCGTCCTGGAATCCTTCCGTGCCCACATTCATTTGATTCGCGCGAATGTTGCCCCCGAACTTGATATCGTGCCTGCCGCGAATCATGTCGAAGGTGTCGTTAATCGAGAAGACGTTGGTGCCGCCTTGGAAAGGCGAATAGCCGCGATCGCCCAGCGCCCAGTAACCGCCGCCGAACTGTGTCGAGGTTAAGCCGCAGCTAAAACCTTCGCACTTTGTGCCGGTCGCTCCCGTGCAACTGGTGTTCGCGCCCGGAATGCCGAGGATCGTCGATTCGCACGTGCCGGTGCCGGTGGATGTGATGTAGTCGAAAATGCGGCTGTAGCCGAACGTGAATTGGTTCACTGTGGTGGGATCGACCACGTGGGTTTCGCCGATAGCGGCACTGCGCGCATGGTTGGCAATGCCCTGATTGCTGGCGAAAGCGCTAGCCTCTGCAAATCCCGGCGCGCCTCCCGGCACGTAGGACACCGCCTGGTCGTAGCTGAACCGTGCGAACATGTTGTCGGAGCTGGAGAAGTTCTGGTCCACGCGCACGTCGAACTTGGTTTCGTTCAAACTGCGCACTGGCTCGTTGAGGAAGTTCGAAGTAGCGCTGCCGGTCAAATTTGGCGACGGATACAGGTTGATCATCTTCTGTGCAATGGGGTTGATCAAGCCCGCCGGAAGTTTGTAACAGGGTGTTCCTTGGGCTTGACTGCCGTTAGCGTTCGCCGGCAGCGGATTTCCACTTGGATCGCACTGGAAATATACGTTTGGATACACGCTGGGATTTACCGAAGCACCAGCCATGTTGGGATTGGTGATTGCGCCTGCCGGAACACTTGTAGCCCCCGCGACTGGAAGAGGAATCGCGTTGCCAAAGGCGTCCTCTGAGAAATCGCCGGTCCGCATCGCGGCAGTGGGCACTAATCCCTCGTACGTGATGCCTTCGCGCTGGTACTTCTGTTCGCCGTCCAGAAAGAAGAACGTTTTGTTCTTCCGGATGGGACCGCCCAACGAACCGCCGAACTGATTCAGATTGAACTTTTCTGTCGAAGTGGCAAAGAAGCTCTTGGCATCCAGATCGGTATTGCGGAGGAACTCGAACAACGAGCCGTGAAAGTTATTCGAGCCGGACTTAGTGGTAACCAGCACGGTCGGTCCCGCGCGCGTTCCATACTCGGCAGAATAGTTATAGGTCAGAACCTTAAATTCCTGAATCGCGTCGATCGAGGAATAAATCGCTATCCCGCCAGCAGTCAATTCGTTGTCATCAGCTCCATCCAACAGCCAATCCGTGCTGTTGGGACGGGAACCGCCTACGGACAAGGAGAACGATCCGCGAGCCGCAACCTCGCTGCTGGCGCCGCTGGTAAAAAAGCTTTGGGGGTTGGTTTCCTGCGTGGTGCCCGGCGTCAATGTAGCCAACTGTACGAAATCGCGTCCATTCAGCGGCAGCTGTGCCACTTGTTCGGAAGTGATCACCTGGCCAAGCGCGGGACTGGACGTCTCGACGGCCACGGCGTTTCCAACTACTTCAACGGAGGAACTGACGGTCGCGGGCGATAATGTGAAATCCAGTTCGCGAGCCTCGTTGACTTGCAGCCTGACGTCCTTGGACTCGGCGGTCTGGAACCCCTGAAACTCCACGCGAACGGTGTACACAGAAACGGGCATGAAGTTCAGGTTGTAGTGACCGGTTTCGTTGGTGACCGTGTCGCGAACGGCGCCGGTCTCTTGCGAAACGGCGGTGATTTTTGCTCCGACGACGGCGGAGCCGGATTTGTCGGTCACCGTACCTAGAAAACTGCCGTTGGCTTGCGCGTAGGCTCCTTGACAGCAGCACAACACCACGACGCAGCCTACCAGTGCCACTATGAATCGCTTGCTCATTCTGCTCACCCCTCTCAGAGCCCCCAACAAATAACCCCTACTGGAAAATACTGTCCCTTCCCGCTGCTTCGGAACGCACCAGTTCCGGGAGCGAGGGCAACCGCAAGTTGGCAATTCGCAGGCTCTCCGTTACGCGAACACCCCAATGGCAGGAATCAGCATAGATTCCCCCGAAAACGATTGAGGAAAATTACTT
>DASPVD010000068.1:0-143363 GCA_035622555.1 Candidatus Eremiobacteraceae bacterium
CCCCCTCGACCAGCTCAATCTGATCCACCAATGGTTCAATTCGGTCTAGCCGTTTGATGCTGGTACGGCGGACCAGCCCAAACACTTTGTATCCTTTATTCAGCAGCAGTTCTGCCAGATAGGAACCGTCCTGACCAGTTACACCCGTGATCAAAGCTTTCATTTAGAATTACCTCATTTGAATTTACAACGCGTAGCAAAAATCACTTTTTGATTAAAACCTTCTAAGTCCCCCAACATGGGATGCTTACAAAAACTGAAACGCACGAAAAAGATACTCGATCAAAAATGCCGGCCGCGTTTTTGTACCTCGTTCAGATGGCAAGCCGTAAGAGGATCGAATTACATTCCCTGGCAGTTCCTCCAAAGTTATGGACAGGGACGCAAAACGATAAGCGAACCATTTCGAGAGATTTTGTGGTTACGCTCCCCTCAGAGCCATTCCTTTTGATAAACCGTAAACTCTTACGAGCAATTTGCGAACAGTCGGTGGAAGGATCCTTCGAGAAGCTAGCGCGAGTTTCATCCCAAGCTTCATGCAGAGCGGATTGCTGGATTCAAGAACAAAACCGTCCGCGAAACCAGGTGGAACGAGAAAATGTTTCTTTAGATCTTCGCATTCACTCTTTAAGTAATATCTATTGAGGCCATCAAACCAGACGAAGTTATAGCCGGCATCTAGGAGAATACACTCCCAAGTATCCCAAGCAGGAAGCCCCGTATCGGGATGCACGGCTTCAACGAGAACGACAACGGGTCGATGGATGCGCCAATCGAGACTTGCAATAACGTCCCGTTCGCAGCCCTCCACGTCGATCTTCAAAAATGACAACGGTTTTCCGCAACAGTACTGTTCGCAGACCGACTGCAGAGTGAGTACTGGTATCTTGTAGCAGCGAGACGACAAATCGTGTTGCTCTGCGCGTGCGATTGCGTCTCGTCCTAACGAAGACAATCCACTCTCTGGTACCTCGATGAAATCTCGACTCCCAACGCAAGTTCCAATGGCAACATTGAGGTTGATGTCCCGTGAGCGGCGTTTTGTCAGGATCTCATAATAGCTCTTCGATGGCTCTATATTGATTCCAGACCAGCCTTTTTCATAAAAGTGTTTAGTGACCGAATATGTTTCAGGGTGCCACGCTCCAACATCGATGTAGAAGCCGTTGGTTTGGGAGCCAAACACCCGCTCGAGCATTACATCTTCAAAATTCTGGGCGTAACTTACAAACATGACGTATGGCTTGCGCCTGCTCCTACTCACGGCTGGAATGTTGGGCCGAATCTGCGTATCTCAATTTGAATCCTTACTCGCGTCAACTGGCTTGCGAAACAGAGTCTGAGCGCGGTCGAAAGCAAAGTGGCCGATACTGTGGTAAAGGAGAATGGGCCCACAAGGCCAGAACTTGACATAGACGCGCCAAACGACCCATTGCCAATCGCAGCAATGAGCACCATCGGCTAGCGGCAAGGCAATCTCGCTCAACCAGCGTCAAGCGCAACGCGCCGATCTTCTTCGGACCCTTTGTTTACATACCCTCTGATACAGCTTCGCCCTGTCACTTACAGGGCCATATGTGACCTAACCCATTGCCTATCAGACACATATGTGAGTCTAGGCCTTAGACATCCGTGTCAGACTGCGAAACCTTCCTGCTCAGCCGATCCCAGAGCTGGCGCGGCCATGACTTGGGCGCGTCTCCGTTGCGTGAGGCCCACGGGATCTTCGCCTTAAGGGTGCCAGCAACTTCCAGGGCAAGCAGCTTCCGCGGGTCGGTGGGTTCCAACTCTGCCCAAGATCTTTCGCTGCACAACCAGACAACGGAACCGGCAAGCGCCAGAAGCGTCCCTAAAAATACAATGAGCATATGCGGCGGAAATGACTTCCTCTCGGGTACCTTCGCTGGGTCCAACACCTTTACCGTCGGAGTTTCTTTCGCCTCTTGTACCTTGGCCAGCTCATATTGCTCGGTCAGCAATTCGAAAACGGTCTCCCGGATTTTCGCATTCCGGTAGTAGTCCGAGTATTTTGCTCCCAGCAGTGGTAGCTTCCGAATTGACGGAAATGGCGAGCTTCCAACTGATTCGGCTAGCCCCTGGGGGGACGGCAGCGTTTGGTGGGGAGCATCACCACTCTGCGAACTCTCATCCGCGCCGCCGAATTTGGCGAGCTGTCTTCGCAGTTCGCTCACCCGACCGCTTAGTGCTCTGACCCTGGGATTATTATCGGTGTAAATCTCACGGAGACCTTGGAGCTGCGCTTCGGTGGCAATCAATTGGGCGGAGAGGGTCGAGGCAGCGTCTAGCATGGCCTTACCTTCGACCTGAACATCCAAGGTGTTGTTCTTGCTTGAAAATTGAGCGAGCTGATTGGAAGCTTCGTCAAGGTCTGTTTTTGCTAATTTCAGCCGGTCTTCAAGGAAAACGCGCTCGCGGTGGGCAGCAGAAGTGGACAATTGAGCAATAAGAGAATTTAGTTCGTCAACGTAAGCGTTAGCGATAGCTGCCGACCGTTGGGGGTTGCGGTCCGTGGCCTTGATTGTTATTATCCCGCTCTTTCTGTCTTCCGAGATCGCCGTGTTAGCGTCGAGTATCCTTCTGGCGTCCGTGCTCAATCGTGTTCCATAAACCTTCTTGAGATCGAGTTGCTTGACAATCTGGTCCTGAGAGGTTTCGCTTCTCAAAACACCTATGAATAGTGCACCAGAACTCTTCAGGCCGAGCAGATCACCCGTCAAACCCGCCAAACCAGCGCCCGCCTTGCCTGCCAATGCAGTCATCATCGCAAGTGCGGAAGAGGACTGTGAGTCTGGCGGCATCAGTTGAGCAACCGCGGTGTAAGAGTTCGGAATCGAGAAAGCCAGCAGCGCCGACACTACGAACCCTATAGCCGAAGCCCGCATCAGCAATTGTCGACGCTCCCACAACAAGCGCACGAGTTGTACGCTGTGGTGACGCGTTCCTGCCACTCCTGGCTCTTCGATTTCCATCCGGTCGAGTGGACCAGGAGGTGAAGTTTCTGACATGTGTTTCGCACTCGCGCCGCTCATTCGTTCGCCTCTAATTACGCCTCCAACTCTAATTCTGTTGCACCGAGTGTCGCGGCAAACTCAAACTCAACGGATAGAAATTCAATCCCACAGATGTAGTCCAATTCGTTTGAGGAGTAGGCGCTAACAATGGGTAGTTCCATTTTTCATATTGAAGCATCCCAGTAAAATTCAAGCCGCTGTGTACCCACCAGTTAACACTGACCGAGGCATCGTTGATATTCCCGCCGCCGGGCACAAAGTCGCTGGCAACATCGGCGTGACGATAACCAAACTGGATTGAATCGCGAGCGCTGGCGTGATACGTCATCCAAGCTTGATAACCGTGGCCTTCCCGCCCCACCCAGCTTCCGATGATATAGCCTTCGTTTGTGTAGAGGTCATGATAAAAGCTGTCATAGTAATTAAAACGCCCATAAGCAGCCGTGGTGCAATTCGACACGCACCCAAGCGCAATGGTATGCACTTTCGGGGTGTCCGTATATGCAGCTTCTAAGCGCAGGTCGAGTTTGGATATTTTGGGGAAATGGGTCAAATAGAGCCCTGGGGCTACCGCCGCCCTCGCTAAATCGGCAAATGGTGATACGTTGTCGGTGGTGAATGAATCGCTATACACTGTGAGCCAATTGCGTAGGCCTGGAATCCGATAAGTAAAATCGAAGCCGCCCATGCGTTTTCCGGGATTCGGTTTGCCCGGCTCAACAAGATCGCTGTTAGTAAAGCTAAAATAGCTCAGCCAGATTGCTTTCGGTGTGATTGCCCGGTTGGGTTGGACTCCCGGAATTTCCGCTCCCCCCATTTCATCCGTGCGGCTGAACCCAAATTCAAGGTTTGGCACTGGCTTGAACGAGAATTTTTCGCCATGGATCAGCGGCTGGCCAGGGAAGTTATTCCCCGAGAGCTTGCCGAAGAACACATCAATTTTCATTGGCCCTAAAAGATTAGAAACTCCTGGAATCTCAAAAGGAGCAAGCCGACTAGCACGAAACATGTAGATAGGCGGTGCATTGTCGCTCATCAGAAATGCGTTGCTGTAGTCCGGCGACCACCATAGGCTCTGCTTGCCAAATGACAAGACCCAATTGCCTTGGTTGGAAGTAACATACGTGTCCATCAGCCGGAATTGATTTGTGGACGGAAACGTTCCTGGCTGCACAGGATTCTGATCTATGGCGGCAATGGCATTATTTACAGCGGACGAGTAGGCAGGTGCAGAAGGTGCATACTCATATTCGCCGCTGGCGTACACGGCGAACCTTCCTTGCGTGACCCACGCGGAGCCACCCGCGATCGCATTGGCGCCTTCCGCATACGGTCGCCCGAAATCGTCAACGATCGTCTGGCCAAAATGGTAGCTATCATTCAGCGGTGAGCCACTGATTCCCGTCACGCGCGTGTAAACGGATTCCAAGCGTGCAGAACTCTCGCCGGCGGTGCCACCGCCGATTCTCTCTGAGTCACTGGCAAATTCTCTCAGGAGCGCGGTGTATAGGCCATTCACCTCATCGGTTGTATTTGCCGACTCTGAGATCCGCTCCCCGGCCTCTTGCACCATTTTCGCGCATTCCAACCGTGACCAGGGCTCCATACCCATAAATTGCGACTGGACGTATCCCAGGGCGACCAGCCGTTTCAACGCTGGATAAATCCAGCTACTGAGCGGCACAAAGGTGGTGCCCAAGCTGGTGTTGTGATCCGTTGAGCCATGATTTCTGAATTCTCCATAACTTTGCCAGTCCCCGCCGCCTAATTCAGGATCGTGATGGGCACGATAAACATATTTCCCGACGTACCATCCAACCACACTGCCCACCAACACATCCGAAGGAAAATGCTGTTTCCCCGTTATGCGAGCCATACTGATTGACGAAGCCAGACCATAAGCCAAGAAAGACGGTAGTGGGCCGGGATACTCATGGCTGAGAATTCCCGCGATCGCCCACGCCACCGCCGCATGTTCGGACGGCATGGAGACTCCGCCGTGCCAGAAATCACCGGAATACTTCGGCTGGTCGAGTGGCCGCGAACGGCCGAACCCATATTTCATGGCTTCTACGATCAGAAACGCATTGAGGGCACTCTCGCTGGCTAAAAATCCGGTTTCCTTCTTGTGATCGTCGTGGCTGAAATGTCCCCAAAGATACATCCCACCGCCCACACCTGCCATTGCACCGATTCCGTAGTTCGAAAAACTGTCGCTGTCGTTCAGACGTGTGGGCGAGTTCGAAAGATGCCTGCTGAACTCCGAGTCTGCCGCCAAGAATCCACCGGTCGCCAATCCGAACGGCACAACGACGTCGGCATCCTCCCAACTGAGGTGACGGGGGAACGTCCAAAGGCCCAATTGATCTTTCCCGAAGCGCTTGAAAAGGCCGGGATCGAGCCTCGTACTGTAGTCTGGTTGACCTGCGTTGGAGTCAGCAGCGGCATCGTTTTGCGCTGCTGGCTTCTGCGCTGATGTGGCGTGGACCACCGCTTTTTCCTCCTGCGCCTGGGCATCCACTGACGACGCTGTTTGCGCGCTGCCGCTCGGCACAAAGCTGCTACTAATCACCATCAGCACGCTCCAGCCGGCAAAAATGTTCGGCCAGCGGCCCGCCATGGAAACCCATCCTTTCTCCGTACGGACCGTAGGGCGGCGGCCAATCGATTGGTTTGCAATGCGATCAGCCAATTCAAGTGCTTGCTATAGTCCTTTCTGCCGCTCGGCCTCTTTTTCAATTTCACGGAGCAGCTTGATACCTAGGTAATGCGCCTATGCAGCTGTGGGTCACAAAACACTTCCCGCTAAACCTTGATCAAGGATGGATGTAGGCCACGGCCAGAGCTATGGATGACGCCATCTGGGCCGATTGCAACACGGTCATCCAGTTTGCCCCCCCGATTTTTGGCGTCTTCTCCGGTACCACCACGGTATCCCCGGGTCGCAACGAAGCACTCAACGGATCGCCAATCCACCAGCCCCCGCCGTTGTTCCGGGCCGCGAGAACTGACCCATCCGCGCGCACCACGAATACCCCTTTCCTGTCGGCTATCGGTGTTAAGCCACCTGCCTGACTCAAGTACCATTTTGCTGATTTCCCAGACTGAGCGGTGATTGCCGTTGGGTTAAAGACCTGACCATTCACAACGACTACGCTCGATTTCTTCGGTATCAGCAAAGTGTCGCCATCGCGCAGCACGATATCGCTAGGAGTACCTTTCCACTGCTTGATGTCCGACGAGATATGAACCACGACGCGTCCGATGGGCGGATTCGAAGTGAGCTGATTCAGTGTCGAGTCTGTCTGGGCTAACGCATTCTTTTTGGCGTTGATCTGATCGTTGTTACCCTCCGGGAGGTCCTTCAAGTGCTCCCGTTCCTCTTTCAAGCGGAAGATTAACTCAGTCTGATTCTTCACTTCCATTTCCCGAACTTCTCTGCGCATCAACACAGCGCCGTACGGATAGGCTTGCTTGGTGTATCCACCAGCGCGCTCCAATGCAGTGCTCAGACGCTCTCCAGGTTCTATGCCGTAGGTGGAAGGATGCATGACCTCGCCGCTGATCTTTACTGCTGCGCCGATGTCACTCCAACCCGGGATCTGCCGGATCGCAAGAACATCGCCACTTCGGAGTGGTACGTCTTCAGTGGCATTGCCATTATTCAGAGAGGCTAACGAAATCTGCAGTTGTTCCGCAGTTCCGGCGGAAGCTGCATATCGGGTCAAGTCTGCCGTTGTGGTGTCGGCGCTTCGTTTTAGTCCACCAGCAGCAAAAATCAAGTCCTCAACGTGCATGTTTTCCGTGAAGGGATAGCGGCCGGGTTTCTCCACTTCGCCGGTGATCTCTACCGTGTTGTCAAGCTGCGAAGTATTACGGTGAATAAGCAGGCGATCACGAGGTTGTAACAGAATGTTGTCTGCCGCGTTTCCTCTGAGAGCCTCGGCAAGATTGACACTGAAAATCTTGGAGGTCCCGTCGGGATTTATCCGGAACAACTGCGCCGTATTCAGTGCCGCATCAGGTGTTGGTCCTCCCGCCAAATACACCGCGTCTCGCAGCGATGCTTGTCCTGACGTTTTGTAAGTGCCGGGTTTGCGGACCTCTCCAATCACAGAAACCGTCGGTGCCGGCTCAAAATCGAAGCGGCTGAAAATGCGGACCGTGTCCAACGGTTCCAGCGACGGCGCTTTAGCCGCATCTTTCATCGCGGCTGCCAAATCGAAGCTCACGATGGTCGGATGAAAGTCCGGCGGATTCAGACGGATAATCTCGGCATAATGTGCCGCGGGTTCAGGCAGAATGTCCTTGTACGTGGAAACCAAATCCGTGAGTTTCATTCCTTCGCGATATGAATAGCGCCCAGGCCGTAGTACGTGACCTTGAAGATAGATGGTGTCTTGGTTGTAAGGCGCGATCGGGAAGATATGGATCTCATCTCCATCTTGCACTTTGAAACTCGTAAGCTGCGATAACGCGGCATCCTCCGGCGAAAGATCCAAGCTCAACATCGTGCGCTTCTCGTGAGCTTCGAGTCGTTGCACTTCCACATGGCGCAGAGCAGCAGCCGGCAGGATCCCACCCGCGAGTTCGAGCACATCTTCCACGCTTTTCTCGCCGTTCAGTTCATAAACCGCAGGGCGCCTGACCATGCCGGTCACGGTAACCTGTGGCCCCAAAGGCGGCACCATCAAGGTGTCTCCGTTTTCCAATTTCTGGGCAGTCGGCGTGACCCCACGGAGGAGCAAGTCATAGGCGTCGATGTTTTCGATCTGCTGCTGGCCGCGCATGTGCTTCAGCGAACGTAAAGAACCGCGAGATGTGACTCCGCCGGCTGCTACAAGGGCATTCAGTGCGGTTGATAGTGAGCTGATATCGTAAGCCCCTGGCTCTTCTACTTCGCCGACTACGTACACTCGAATGGTTCGCAAACGTGATACGGAAACGTCAGCGGAAGTGTCCCGGAATTCAGTCCCAACCGCCTTCTGTATCGCCATCTGAACATCGCCGAGAGACCTGCCACTCACGAGCAATGGACCCGCTTCGGGCAGCGTAACCCGACCTTCTCTATCCACCGTCCGAACTATCTTCGTTGAAACCCCACCCCAGAGATCAATTGCCAGGCTGTCCCCGGGTCCCACGATATAATCCGGACCGACCGGTAGATCCATCGGCACACTGCGGGGGTCGCGCATTCCATCTCGAAACACGTCAGTGCCGAACCGTTGTGGTGGCCGGTCTCTGGATGGGGCCTGCACGTAAAGGTCGTACAGCGAAGGAATATCTGAGTATGGGTTGGGGCGATGCTCGACCGCCGCGGCTTTAGGCTCGCGCTCCCTAACCAGTTTGGGAAGGCGCCGATAATAATATCCGCCGCTGTACGGCTGGTTTCCGGTAGCTGAGTAGGCGCTTTCTGCCGAATATCCTCCCATACTGCGTGGACGCATAGCTTGATCAAACATGCGAGTCATTTCTGAAGACACTTGTCCGGTGCCGGATAGACTTCCATATCCCAGCGATTCCGCAGCCTGTCCCGAGGAAGCCGAAATGCTTTGGAACAGCAGGTCATTATTCGGGAATTCCGATTGAATCCCGGGATATGCGTCTGTTTCCATGATCTGCGGAGAATAAAACGGTTGCTCCTGGTTGTTTGGATAGTTTTGGTTCGGGTAGAAAGGAATCACGTCCCGTTGCGGCCGCTCGAAATCCAAATTTTTTATGTCGCGATCCGGGGACGTGTAGGGATATGTTTGCAAACAATCATCGTTCTCGTCAGGATCGCACTGTGTATTAGTCCTTTTCGTCTCTGCCTTTTCGGACTTGGGAGGTTGGGCGTCTTCTTGAGCTTCCAGCTGCACGAGTACCCGGACGCGTTCCTTGGTCAGAAGATCCTGTTCCTTGCCCATCTGAGAATCTGGATTAATGTTTGGAAGCAGATACCCATACCGTTGCACCAAGAGCGTTGCCACCGAACGGAATGCGACGTCGGAGGTGAGCCGATCGAAAACGGCGGTATCGGTAAGATCCTCGTCGCTGACGACTTGTCCATTGTCGCTGGCCTCTTTCGCGATCCAACGCTTTAATTCAACGAATATCCCAGGCTCCTTAATTAATATTTCCTTGATTTGAGCTGGAGAGGCAGCAACCCGTGAGAGGTTTTGTTGTTCCAGTGCAGAAAGTTCTTTCTTGGAGTGGCGGGTTGATTCGAATTCTGCGCGGTTTTCCGTCCCGCTATCCTGCTGCGACTTTCTCTTCGTGTCTTGTTCTTGTGCATTCGCACAAAGTACGGCGAGCCCAGCGATTACGACGAGCACCAAAAGTCGGTAGAATTTTGTGGCAGCGCGCATGTCCAGATCCTTTGTCAGTTGAGATTGCTGGTTTTGGTCACAGTCGCGGCTACGCTTTTCACCGCAGTAAGAAAACCTTGCTCCGAGGCCTCGATATCATCCGCATGGATGTCCAAGGAAGCCCAGTAACAAACCGAGTAACTCTCCTGTGCCGCCACGGCAATGATTCGCAACGAGGGGAATTCCTTGAATAATTCATCGCAAATGGGTGGTCGCCTGCCCGGTTTTTCCGCGGTAACGACCAGCAAATCCGGCGAAGTCTTTAAGACCAGTTCCCGAATTTCATGCTCGTGTGTCGCTTCTCCAACAATTTGTATCCAAGGTTCTTCTGCAAGTACGTCCACGAGCAGCTCTCTCATGAGCTTGGGCTGATTCGCCATGAGTACACGGAATGTCTTGACCATAGCCATCCCCTTTAGTCCAACAAGTATTCTGGGTTAAAGAAAAAACAACAGGCTCAATGAAGGCTCATTTCAGCACCCTGGGCTGTGGACGTAGGTACTGGCGCTTAGTGAATCGAATGGCAGGTCTCAGGGCTGAGTGCCGGGGGCCCGGTCAAATAGTCCCAGGACTAATGCTCGTAGGCCTAGGGCAATGCCGCTTTCTGCGGGAATTGCTTTAGCTTCAAGGAGCAGGAACCTTAGTGTTGTTTAGTACTTTATGAACATTGACAAACTTGATTGACAACCTGCTCAGCCGCCTTTTAGACTCGTTGTGGCCCATTTTCTCAGCAGTTGTTGTTCGGTGTCTGCCCTTGGAATCAGGGGTTCAATCCTCTCGCCAGAATGGAATAATGAGAGTGACATGACGGAACCAGATAACTGTAAATTGTCCCCAGAAATTAGGGTCTATCTCCTCGCGGAGAATCGTCTTTTGCGCGACACTTTGGCTCGCTTGCTCAGGAAACGGTCAGAAATAAGCGTCGTAGGGGTGAGCCGCAGTTCGGAGACCATTAAGGACGAAATACTCGCCTCTCATTGTGACGTTGTTTTGCTGGACTCATTCGACAATGTCGCGTGCTTGTCTTTTTTGAACGACCTGGTGGACCCGGACTCCGGGATAAAGATTCTCCTGTTCGGGATGAATCACGATCCCGATGTGTTCCTAAAGGCGGTTCATTTGGGTGTTTGTGGTTATTTGCTCAAAGAGGCGTCTGCGGCTGAGATTGTAGCGGCTGTCCGGGCTGCCGCTCGCGGCGAAGCCACCTGTCCTCCAGGCCTGTGTATGTCGCTGATTCAACACTTGAGCAAGAAACGCCAGGACAAGTCGGAACCGGCAGACATGCCGAGTCAAAAGGCCCTGACTCCTCGGCAGTTGCAGCTGGTCCAGCTCGTAGCCGAAGGGCTGACGAACAAAGAGATTGCGGCCAATTTGAATCTGTCTCAGTTCACCGTAAAGAACCATCTACGCCGTGTCATGCGCCAAGTCGAAGCGGTCAGCCGGCATGACGCCGTCGACGTGCTTCGCGCCACAGGCCAGCTAGCAGCGCGCTAGCGCAGTGAGGCATTACAGCACCAGCTCGTGAGTTGTCATCCTTCTAGCCTCGGCCAGCGAAATTCGTGTGCTCCTTGGAAACTGCCGGTAATTCTCTAGCGCCGACACAGCCCATGTGCTTCGGTTGGGTGATTCCTGTATACGAGACTGACTCACAAATCCTCTTCGCTAGACAACATTGTCACTGATAGTAATCCGGGTAGGTCATAAGAACAGTACGATCGGTATGCACGCAATTGGTACCCAGCCGGGGCGATGATATAGTTGGGCGCGCCGTGGGGGCGGTGAACCTAAAGCATAAGGGGTGTATTAGCCATGCTCAGGCATCGGAATGGGTGTGTACGTGTATGCTTGCTCATCCTCTCAACAGGAATTCTCGCTGGTTGTGCAAGCTCTTCAGTCAGTGATCTTACGATCCAAATTACCCCAGCATTCGCGCTTGTCTCAACGGGACAGAAGTTCCAATTTACCGCGGTTACAACTGTGTCAAATCCAGGTGGATTTCTATGGGAAGTGAACGGCGTCGTGGGTGGCTCGCCTTCTACGGGCACCATTACGACCGATGGGCTTTACACCGCACCCAATACGCCCATTCCGCAGGCGATTCTGATTGGTGTCCGAAACCAATCTGCTCAATCGACAGTTTCTATTTACGATCCCACCCATCCGCCTGCCGGTTCGGTGACCACTACTCAGAACCCGCTCGTCGTTTCGTACACGTTAGCGATTCCCGCCTCAGCGTCGGCTCAGGTCCAGTTTGGCACCGACACTAGTTACGGCCTATTTACGTCGGCAGTCCCTTCAACTACTGGAGGGAGCATAACGATATTAGTGGCAGGAATGCGGGCCAGCACCACATACCATATGCAGGCTGTAACTACGCTGGCCGATGGCACGCAACTAAAGGATGCCGATCACACGTTCTCAACCGGGGCAATCCCAGCCAGCCTGCCGAACATCACCACAGAGCTTACAGGTGTTGGTACGCCAAGTCCCGGAATCGAATTACTTTCGCTCACGTTGAATGGGCCACAGACCGCACTGACCGCTGTGGCCACTGATTTGGCCGGAAATGTGATTTGGTACTACGATTTGCCCACTGGGGCCTACCCTTTCCCGATCAAACTGCTGCCAAATGGCCACATGTTGCTGGTGACTGCGGGCACCTTGGACGATATTCGCGAAATCGACCTCGCAGGCAACATCATTCATGAAGTAACCCTCAACACAATCAATCAGAGCTTAGCGCAGAGCCTCACTTGGGGGATCGCAGAACTCAATCATGACATGCTAATGCTGCCGAATGGGCACCTGATCTTGTTGGCCAATGTTGCTCAGAGTGTTAGCAATGTGCCCGGTGTACCAGCAGGAACCGAAGTGACGGGGAACGCCTTGATCGACTGGGATCTTCAGCTTGGTCAGGCGGTCTGGACGTGGTCCACGTTTGATCACCTTGCCCTTACCCACGCCCCATACGGCATAAGCGATTGGACTCACGGAAACGCTCTCGCCTATTCGCCCGATGATGGCAACCTGCTTTTTTCCATGCGCAATCAGAACTGGGTCGTCAAGATCAATTATCAGGATGGCGAGGGCGACGGAAGCATTCTTTGGCGTTTTGGTCCAGGCGGAGATTTCACTCTGCCCAACGGCCAGGCACCCATTGAATGGAACTATGGCCAACATTACGTCACCATACAAAGTCCAAATAGCTCTGGCATTTTCAATCTCATGTTGTTCAACAATGGCAATAACCGTCTGGTTGATGCCAATAACGATGTGTGCGGCACTCCCGGATTTATAGCCTGTTACAGTAGCGTGCCGATCTTTCAACTGAATGAATACAATAAGACCGCGTCCGTGCTATGGGAGGACAAGTTGGACCCTGCTTATTCGGTCTGTTGTGGCGACGCCTTGGTTTTGCCAAATGGGGACGTTGAGTTCGATGTTGCCTTGGATGTGAACAGCCCCAATCTCTCGTATATCGAGGAAGTAGCTCAAACCGAGGCGCCAGAGCTGATTTGGCGGATGAATGTGCAGGGGCAATTATCGTATCGGGGATTTCGGATTCCTAGTCTCTACCCTGGCGTGACGTGGCCCGCAAACACCACGCAGAGTGCGAGCGTCGCCAGTGCTCATCATTAGTCCGGACAAGTTCGCTCGAGCAGTTCAGGAGATTCACGATACAATCTGGTATTTCCGAGTGTAAACAGTTTTGTTCGGACATTGTATTTCTTGTGTTTGAGGCACCGAGCGAGGCCGTTAGCGCACCCGTGGTAAGCCAGTCCATCGAACATGCAGACGCCTGAGACGGACTACAAAGACCAAACCGGTGAATTCGTTTCAAAATTCATCTACGCAACTCCAAAATGGAAACTGATCGCTTCGTTGATAACGATCAGTTTGCTTAAGTCCGGCATCTGGTTCATGCCCAACACCGGTGTATCCCTGCTAATCGCGCAAAACCCTTTTGCTAACCCGTTCCCTGATTGGCCTGAAGCGCAATATCTCTACTGGTCTTGGCTTGGACCGTTTCTAGCATGGTGCATAGGAGCCACACGGAGTTGGTCATTCCTCGGGTTCCACTTTGCCTTCGCAGTTTTGTTCACAGCGTTATTTGTCTGGGTAATTTTCAGCCGATTCCCAGATCGCGAGGCCCGAACCGCGTTCGTCCTGTTCACCGTTTTGCCAGTTTCGATGACACCGTATTTTTGGCTATCGATGGATTCGCTCACGTTGTTTCTCATGGTGTCTGCACTGGCGCTGCGCAAAATTTGGCCATTGACGCTGCTTGTGGGTGTTGCACTTGGGATGCAGCACTTCGAGCAGGGCTTTTGCGCCGCAACGGTGCTGCTAGTTGCAATCATCATGAGCAAATATCTCCATGACCAAGCGGAATATTCCTTATCGTGGACGTTAAGTCTGTTGGCTGGTGTTGTCCTCGGCAAACTCGTTCTCTTTGAGCTATTCCTGCATTGGCACGTCGCCGTCAATTCTGGTCGACTTTTCTGGCTGCTACAGCACAGGAACCTGTTACTAGCGGAATTCTACGACCATTTTCAGTACGTCCTTTACTCGGTATTTGGCGTTGGCTGGCTGTTTGTCATCAAGTACGGTGAGAAGGGAAAGAAGGCTCTTCCCCTGTTCATCGGGATTTTGGGTGTCTTGCTGTTACTGCCGATTTCCGCGGATCAGACCCGTGTATCCTCGATCGCCAGTTTTTTGTTAATCGCCGTTTTTTGCCTTCTAAACTCGACGTTCTTGGCGTCTTTAAGCAAACGATTTAGCTCGTGGCTTCTTCTGACCTGGTTTATAGCGCCCTATGCGTGGGTTTGGCAAGGTACTCCCAAGTGGTCGATTCTTCCCTACGACATCGAACTACTCTTGCACAAGGCCTTAGGTTGGTTTTCCGTTCCAGCGAATAAAGCACTTTGGCCATTCTAAACGATGGACCGACATGCATGATTCTGCCACCTGCCAGTTTCTCCGCTGAGGTGGCCGCATGAGTCGTCTCTTTGTCCCTCCTTGATTATTAGAACGACGGAAGCAACTCCGCACTTAGAAGATGATCCCTCAACTCCGAAAGCTCGGCTATCAGATCGAGCTCCCGAAACCCAGCTCAGCACAAGCGGAGTTATTTTCGACCCAGACTACTGGGAGACATGCTTGCATAACAATGTTGGCCGCTTGACCCAATTGGGGAGACCGGCGAGTGTGGGAAGCAGCGCTTGAATCATAGGGGTGGTCAAGCAGAAGGCTTCTATCGAGAGCTACAGCGGGTATTGGCGCGCGGTCGGGATGCCTTCATGGTCTCCCTACAGTATGCGTTGGTGGGATCGGGTCTTGGGTCACAGCTCTGTTGATGCTACATTATTGCTGATCAGAATGGCGGATAGTCTATTGGCTTCGCACTGTTTGGCACCAAACGAATTGATTATTACAGGACGACAGGGTTTCTAGTGCTCACAAGTGGGGAAGCGGCGGCAAGCCAGCCTGAAGCGGCTAAAGATGGCTCTTCACGAAGGCGGGTCTTCTGGACTGCTGGATTATCAGGCGCGGGCAAGACAACCCTGGTGCGAGACTTATCGAGCCGACTGCGTGCGGCTGGCTGTCCGGTAATCTTCCTCGATGGCGACATGCTTCGTACCTTGGTCGACGAAGGTCTCGACCGCAGCATAGTCAAACAGCGGCGATCGGCGATGCGCACGGCCCGTCTGTGTCAATTACTTGCAGCGCAGGGTACCGATGTCGTCTGCGCGACGATTTCGCTATTTGACGAGGTCCAACGTTGGAACCGCGAGAACATTCCAGGTTATTGCGAGATCTATCTACGAACCCCGATAGACGAGCTACGGCGTCGGGATAACAAGGGCATCAATCATGGGGCCCAAGGGGGCGATTTGCGCGACGTCGCAGGTCTTGACGCGCCCGCGGAGTTTCCAGAAACGCCGGATGTGGTCCTCGACAATTATGGGGCGCTCGACGTTGCTACTGCAGTCGAGCATATCTTGGCAGTGTGCGCCAGGCAGAATGGTGTTGGTCCGGTGCGGTCGCAGCGCCTTGTCGACTTTAAAACGAAAGCGGAAACCCTGGAGGCGCTGACGCCACTGCTGCGCGAGGGGCGCGTCCTGCCGCAGGTCCGATTCACGGTTGGCGATTGGCGTTCGGATGCCGCCGGCGTGCTCGCAGCGCTGGGCGCTGCGTCCTGGGGTTCAGATCGAGTTATCGTCCGAAGTAGTGCACGGGGAGAGGACCGTCCCGCTAGGAGCCAAGCAGGAAAGTACGATTCCGTGCTCGGCGTCACTGGTAGCCTAGAGGTGGCACAGGCAATCGACCGCATGATCAGTTCGTTTGCCGAGGACGAAAATAACGACAACCAGATCTTTGTGCAGCCCGTGCTCGAGCGCGTAGCGATGGCCGGGGTGGCATTCTCGCGCAGTCCCAGCGGCGGTCCCTACTTCATTATCAATTACGACGACCGTTCCGGACGAACCGATCGCGTGACCGCCGGTGTTGGTGACGATCTGAGGACTTTTTATTGTCTCAAATCGCGGCCTGATGCGTGCCCACGTTCGCTGGCTCCGGTCATCGGTCTCGTCAGCGAGCTCGAAACGATCTTGGCGTGTGATGCAATCGACGTGGAATTCGCCGTTGACACCGACGGGCACGTTTATCTTCTGCAAGTTCGCCCGCTCGCCGTCGATTGCCATGGTGGCGCAGTGGACGCGAAGGTCGATGCCGCGGTCGCTGACATCGCGCGCAAGGTCGAACTGCTCAATCGGCCACATCCTTACCTGCACAGTCGCCGGGCCATATTCGGGGTCATGCCCGACTGGAATCCCGCCGAAATGATTGGGTTGCGGCCCAGCCCTCTCTCCTTGTCGCTCTATTGCGAACTCATCACTGACTCGATCTGGGCCTATCAGAGGGACAATTACGGGTACAAGAATCTTCGCAGTTTTCCGCTGCTGGTGAGCTTCCACGGACTGCCTTATATCGACGTGCGTGTCGACTTCAACTCCTTCGTACCGCGTGACGTATCCGACCATGTCGCGGAGCGTCTCGTGAATTATTACATCGATCGTCTCCTTTCTGAACCGCACCTCCATGACAAGGTCGAATTTGAAATCATCTACTCCTGCTATACCCTCGATTTGCCAAAGCGCATGGAAAGGCTCGCCCAGTGCGGATTTTCTCCAGAAGACCTCGCCGAGCTCTCAAGGGCCCTACGGCGCCTTACCAACCGCATCATATGTGGCGAGACTGCGCTCTGGCGGCGCGATCGCGCGAAGATCGACCTCCTGGAACGTCGAATTCCGACCATCTGCAACGCCGAAATCGACAAAATCAGCCGCATATATTGGCTGATTGAGGACTGCAAGCGATACGGCACGCTGCCGTTCGCCGGCCTCGCACGAGCGGGGTTCATAGCGGTTCAGATGCTTCAATCCATGGTGGAGGTGGGTGTTCTCACTGCCGAAGAAAAGGCGACATTCATGGCGAGCGTCGATACCATCGGGTCGCACATCGGGAAAGATTTCGCAGAGCTTCCGAAGGAAGATTTCCTCGCGCGCTACGGCCACCTCCGCCCGGGGACCTACGATATCCTGTCGCCCCGCTATGACGAGGCCCCCGAACTTTATTTCGATTGGTCAAGTGCCCGGCCTACGGTGTCCGCGCCGCCTCGCTTCACACTTTCGATCGAACAGTTGCGCCGTATCGAGCAGTTGCTCAAAGAACATGACCTCGACATCGACGTTTTGAGTTTGATCGAGTTCATCAAGGCCGGTATTGAAGGCCGCGAACACTCGAAGTTCGTATTTACGCGAAGCCTGAGCGACGCGCTGTCGTTGATCCGGCAACTGGGCGAGAGACATGGTCTTTCAGCAGAGGATTGTGCATTTCTGAACTACGATGCCATCCGCACGCTTTACAAAGAGAGCGGCTCGGTGCGCGACGTGTTGGTGAAGAGTGTCGCCCATGGCCGAGAACGTTACAAGCTGACGCGCAATCTCGTGCTTCCGCCTGTCATTGTGTCACCCGATGAAGTCTTCGCATTTCACGTTCCTCCGAGCCAACCTAATTTCATTACCCGAAAGAGCGTGACCGCCGAGGTCGTTTCAGTCTTCGACCCGCCGGAAACCTTCGCAGGACGGATTCTTTTCGTGCCAAGTGCGGCCCCCGGCTTCGACTGGATCTTCACTCGGGCTATCGGCGGATTCGTTACCCAGTTCGGTGGCGCCAATTCGCACATGGCGATCCGCGCCGGCGAACTCGGCATACCCGCGGTAATCGGCGCCGGTGAAGCTCTGTTCCGGCGATGGCGTTCGGCGCGCAAATTGTGCCTCGACTGCACGAATCAAAAGGTCTTAGTGATCGAATAAGAGAGTCGTCAGCATCATGCAACAGATATGGTTGTTGACCTTCTGATGTTCAATTGCCATGTGCGAGGGCCAAAGTGAATGAAAGTACTTATCGACTTTACTCAGATTCCTACCGATCGAACTGGCGTCGGTGTATATGCAGATAAGCTCATTTCTGGGCTGTCCTCCTTGGTAACGAATGGCGACTCTTTGCTAGTGCTGGTGCAAAAGGATGAACGAGGAATTTATGAACTCGTGCGGGATTCTCCCAATGTATCAATCGCTTCGGTTCCCACCACGGTATTGAGGAATCGCGCGTTGCTCTTTTTATACGAGCAGGTTGTTTTGCCAGTTTTATTGGTTTCGAAGAACGTCGACGTGATCCACTCGCTCCATTACACCCACCCGTTAATATGTCCTTGTTCGCGAGTTGTAACGGTTCATGACCTCACATTCCTTTTGTCACCAGAGCTCCATACATGGGGACGAAGACTCATTATGCCTTTTTTCATCAAGCACGCGGTAAGGCGTTCAGAAGCGGTGGTGTTTATTTCGAATACCACTAGGGTTGATTCGGAAAAGTTGATCCAAGGTGCAAAAAAAAAACTACGAAGGGTCATCCCCCTGGGTGTCAGCTTGAAAGAATTCAACCTGGATTCTCAGCTGGTCGAAGAGGTGCTTGCAAAATTCTTGCTCACGCAGCCATATGTGCTCTATCTTGGAACTATCGAACCTCGAAAGAATATCTTCCGCTTGATCCAAGCGTACGAGCAAATTGCACATCAACATCCGAATTTGCTGCTTGTGCTGGCCGGGAAATCGGGATGGCACGTCGATAATGTCTTCGCCGCAATTCGGTCCAGTAAATATAGAGAGCGGATTCGTCATCTAGGGTTTGTCTCAGAACTAGAAAAGAGGGCTTTGCTGACCAAATGCCAGATACTCGTTTACCCCTCCCTATACGAGGGATTTGGGTTACCGGTGCTAGAAGCCATGGCTGCGGGCGCACCCGTGATCACCAGCAACGTGAGCGCATTGCCGGAGGTTACAGGAGACGCGGCAATATTGATCAACCCACTTTCAGTCGAAGAGATCGCAACCGCTATGAGCATGCTCCTCAATGACGAGCAGAAACGCGACCACCTCCGAATTCTGGGAAAACGACGAGCTGCAGAGTTCAGTTGGGAAAAGGTGGCGATACAGACATTTGACCTCTACAAAGAGGTGGCCGAGAAATGAGCAGACAGAACGAAAAGAAGGTGAATACCATGCACAGGCTCAGTTTATCCGTCGCTGAGACCTCGCTTGGGACAGGTCCGTTTTCAATGGACATTTTGCTCTATTCCAGTCCTACTTCCGTCAGGATAGCAGCGATAATGGGGCAAATGAAGACGTAAGGTGAGCAAAGCGTCTTTCCGATGCTCAATCGTCATCCGGGTCGAGCGGTGGGCGCTTGTCGTTCAGAAAGTGCACGGCATCAAATTTGGCGGCAATGGCACGAAACACTGAGGGAGCCGCGTCGAAGTCAAAACAGTCCGACAAATCGTCAGCGCGCGAATCGGCGTAGCCAAGGGTAGGCAGCTGAAACACTTCCTCGGTGAAACGCAGCAGGCTACCGAAATCGTGATCCTGGTGCGAGACGTAGTTCTTCTTGGCGTACGGAGAAACCACGATCAGCGGAACGCGGAAGCCGTACTCGTAGGAATTGAGCCTCTTCGGGGCAACATGGTCGTACCAGCCACCCCAATCGTCCCACGTAATGAAGATAGCGGTGTGCCACCAATAGGGACTGTTGCCGATGGCGTTCACGACTGCAGCCACCCATGAGGGGCCGCCACCATCGTTGATTCCGGGATGATCGGAGTTGCGCCCGTTGGGGATGACCCAGGTGACCTGTGCAAATCGCCCGGCAGCAATGTCTGTTAGCACTTTGGTCTCGGGAATAATAACCTTTTGCCAATCGCTGCCGAAGCGCAGGTGCTTGATCGCGTTAGGGGCCGTACAGACGGAGCCGATTGACGGCGCATAGTAGCGCCAAGCGATGTCCTGAGAGTCGAGCAAATCCAAAAGCGTAGGGTGTTCGAAGCAAGGAAACTGAGTAGTGGACTCAACGCCCATTGGGTCAATCATGGCCACCGTTTCGCCCTCTGGTCCTGCACAACCTGCCTGCACATTCGACCCAGGGTATGGCGGAAAAACGACGTCCTCTGCTGCGAACAGATCGCTAATAGCTGTGGGCGCCGAGGTGCCCGCGATAATGAACTGATGAGCCGGGAAACTTGGCCCTTGATTGGTTTGAAACATGCGGTCGGCAAAGGTGTATTGCTCCGCAAGGTCGAAGTAGGTTTGGACCTCGCTCGGATCGACATAACGGAATTGTGCATTCGGAGGAGGACAGTTAGGCCCTTTGGGTTCGCAGCTTACGTGAACCTTGTCCGCACCGTCCATCCGTCCACCGTGATACATCAGAACAAAACTGCTGTGGGTGTGATCCAAGTCGTAGTGGTTGGCCAAGTTGATAGGAGTCAAGGGAATGGCCTCGCCGGTCGAATTTACGCCGCTGTCGGCGATGTCGGCGTTGGGAAACCCGTGGAATAGATTGTCCGTCGATCGGTTTTCCTGGACGATGACCACAATGTGCTGGATTTTGGGATCGCTACCAGTGGCGCAACCGTGCAACACCAAGGCTAGGGTGACCAAACAGACCAAGGCAACCGGGGTCCAACCAACATTCCTGAACTCGCTGCCCTTCATGGCGAACTCTATTTTGCCGTTCACCGGCGCAGCTGCCATACGGACTTTACCAGAGATGAACACGGAGTTGCTAGGTATCCGGGATAATCGCCAGGAATTAAGCCTTGTCACCTACCCTTTGACTTACGACCGAATTGTGGCAGCTCCTGTCGCAGCCGGCTGAATCCCGTTCAGTATGCTGAGCGCTGACATCATAGCCCATTTTCTCAATCCGCCTCTTTGTCTCCGCATTGAGCCCATTGATAAAATCTCTGAATCGTGGAACTTTTTCTTCGACAGGCAAATAGCCATAAGCCTTGGTTTTGGGAGGGGGTATACGCAAACGGGTTAAATCGCCATCAACCGACATGACTTTAGCAATCTTAGAAAACTCCCTGAGTGGATCAATCATGAAATCCTCAAGGCGCAATGCCAGTGTGGCGGACTCGAGAAAAAGCTCGCTTTCCTCGACAAATTCCCCGAAAGACAAGAATCGTGGACCTGGTAGTGCGGCGAAAAAATTAGGGTCGCCTTCGGCAAAGGCTTCGAATTCCGAGAAATTCTGCTCTAGATCGACACATAGATCGCTTCTGTTCTTATACCATTCTGAAATAAAAACTCCCCGGCCGTCGCGAACGTATCTCCGCCACCAAAACCAATTTGTCAGCAACGAATCCAGGGGATGGCGATTGATAAAAATCAAGTCGGCGAATCCCGATCTGACAGCTTGCAAGATACTGCTTGTCACTGTTGGCAAAGCGAGACCACGGGAAGCGTATTTTATTGTGGCATGACCGCTGTAGATCATGGATGTCGGACCAGGATGGAAGCGAATCGTATCCCTAAAGTATTTCGCCCTCTTTCCGAGGTTTTTGAGGATAAGAGTGTTGATATACATGCGTCCGCTGCCGAACAGTCCGATAATATAAGTGGTCTTATCGTTCCCGAGATGGGGAATTCTCCAATGCCAGTCTCCGATGTAGGCACGCACACTCGCGGCTCGTTCATAACGTGATTTTCGCGCAAACTTGATTAGTTTCTTGGCTATGCGCATCTGGCTCTGCCCACCTGATCATCAGAGAGTCTATCGTCCACGACCTCAAAAAGGCAATGCAAGGCCTTTGGGCCTGTCGTTCGCCAGAGACGGAATACAAAGACCAAACCGGTGAATTCGTTTCAAAATTCATCTACGCAACTCCAAAATGGAAACTGATCGCTTCGTTGATAACGATCAGTTTGCTTAAGTCCGGCATCCGGTTCATGCCCAACACCGGTGATAGCCATTCAGCCGGGGGCCCCTAGTTGCATTGGGGTGACCAATCCAGGAAACGGTGAGCTATTCGCATACCTCGGGAATGGCGATGGAACATTCCACGCCACCGGCACCGGCCTCGATCTGGGAGTTGCCAGCGTGACCCAAGGAGTCGTCGGCGACTTCAACGGAGATGGGAAACTAGACCTTGTGTTGGTGTACAACAATCCGTGCAATAACACAGCGGGACTAGTGTTTGTTCCCGGAAATGGTGACGGCACGTTCGGTACCCCGGTTCCATTTTCTCCGACCGGTTCCGGTACTTCCTCAAATTTGCTCGTGGGCGATTTGACGAACAACAACAAGCTGGATTTGATCTGGGCGCTCAACAATGCGGTCTATCTCGGAAACGGAGACGGGACTTTCAAGCAGATACCGTTGAATGTAACAAGTCAGGGGAACATACCTGTTGCTATCGCAGACCTGAACGGCGATGGCATCCCGGATCTGGTTGTGGGTCCTAGCATTTACGTAGGAAATGGCGATGGAACATTTCAAACCACGCCGCTCTACACGCTGTCATTGCCGCAGTCGTCGGTCGTAGCAGCCGCCGCCGTAGGCGATGTGGCAGGAAACGGCAATGTGGACCTGCTGGAACTGTACAGCGATGCTAACAACGTCGCATATCACCTTGCTGTTTCGATTGGAGACGGACACGGAAACTTCACGCAGGACTCCAACAGCTACTATGTTGGTGGCGGCCCTGCTGCTTCTCCCAGTCCTCCCATCAATTACTCGAGGCTCGTTCTAACTCGCTTGAATAACCAAAGTTCGGCTCCGCCAAACGACCAAGCGCTCGACGTGCTCGCCTTTGTCGAAAATATCTACGTCACGTCACTCCTGAATCAAAAGAACCCGCCGCCAGGACCAGCAGCACCCGTTGCCAGTGTAACTGTTCTACAAGCATCGCCCACCAGCGGCGCGCCAGGCACGCAGATTACGCTGACAGCGACGGTGACAGGGATCAATCCCACCGGGTCGGTGACCTTCTCGTCCGGCAGCAACACTTTGGGAACGGCCGCCACCACAAACGGCTCGGCAACGCTACAAACGTCCTTTGCCAAAGCTGGAAGTTATCCCATTAGCGCCAGTTACGCCGGGGACAGCAATAACTCATCGAGCGCTTCGAACACGATGACCATCACCATTGCCAACCCTGATTTCACTGTCAACGCACAACCAACGTCGAGCACCGTCAATCCCGGGGCTACAGCAACCTTCACGCTTACGGTCACCCCAATGAACGGCTACAGCGGCACCGTGAAGTTCACTTGCGGGGGGCTGCCCAGTGAAGCTACCTGCGCTTTCTCTTCGGTGACTGTGACGCCCAATGGGGCCGCCGCTTCCACCACGTTGACCGTAACAACAACAGCCGCCAGCGGCCTAGGTCCGTTTAAACTGCCTCCCACACCCTGGACTCCCATCGGGCTGCTAGCGCTGGCGGTAATTCTTACCGGCGTGACCGGCTATTTATATATAGATAAGCGTAACCGGCGACTGCGTCTTACAACCTGTGCCTGCATGCTGGCAGCGATCTGGCTCGCGCTACTAGGATGCGGTGGCGGAAGCGGGGGTGGTGGTTCACACAATTCGGGTACGCCGCCAGGTACCTATGCGATTTCGGTAACGGCTGCCGACAGCGCAGGCGGTCCGCAGCATACGGCGACCGTCGATTTAGTCGTGCAGTAGAGATTTCGGTCTTGCTTTACGGGCTCACGAAGCTCGAGGGGTTTGCGAGTCCGTCCTCAGGACCGTTAGAAGCACTTCCAAATGGACCCGTCGGAGAATGCCAGAGCTTTGTCGCTGGAGTCTCCGGTACAGGGCTGCCCCTCGTGAGAGATCTTCGTAGAGTCGGTCACGTAAATCATCGCCCCAGCGTTCGATGAGGCTAGTGGCAGGTCCGCGACTTTGACTCCTGCGCCTGGCCTGACTGATGCGTGGGTCGCAAGGTTTCCGACGTCATCCAGCGTAAGCACGTTAGTCGTGTACGCGTTGTTACGAATGTTCAAGACGCCTGGCCTGGCGCTGTTCACCATGAAATATTTGCAAGGAGCGGCATCTGAGTCTGCACTGTCACAAACACTGAATGTGTTTTGTGCCGATACTCCGCTGCCCACAACTTTGGCGCCGGCCAATATCGCCGAGAGCCCAGTGCTTCCACTGTTCGAGAGCAAATAGGTATTTGGATAAGGCATTCGCGCAGAGTCACTGAGCGAGCCGTCCCAGTGGCCTCCGAAAAACGTGTTTGCTCCTCCGACAGAGTTGGTGACGCGAATGGGTGTGGTTGTGTCCCAAATGTCGCCGTCGTACACGTTTCCAGTGATCGCCGCGGTACCGTCGATCAAAACACCGTGAGCGCCTCCCAAACCCGCAATGGCTTCATAGCTACAAGGTTTACAAATATTCCCAGATATGGAGCCTCCCGCACCTGTAAGATGCCAGCCGTATTTCGTTCCCGACCATTCCATATCGATGAAATGGTTGCCGTTAACAAATCCCGTTCCGGTGGCGGCGAGCAGCGCACCATTGCGCAGTCCCACTACGCGCCAGTTGTAGAGGTATAAGAATGCTATGCCCGTCTGAATGGATCTTGAAGTGAGAGACAGGGCGTTCCCCGTAGCATAACCCCCACACGACACATCGACATTTATATTTCCAAGTTCAGTGTGGTCGCCGTTGGCATAGATCGCGTTTGGATCATTCTGGAAAACGTTTCCTGCGTATGGAATAGCGCCACAATGAAACGTGAACCCGCGAATAACAGAGTTTGGCTCGAATTGAATGATGTTGGTTGATGACGAGACAGGCACGAACAAGGTAGACGGATCAAATTGCAGGGTTTTGCCGGAACCGACGACGACAGCGGCGGCAATTGTCTGCGTGGTGGCACCGTACCCACGGGCATCGCATATCCCACCAGAAGGGATTGCATTGAGACAAGCAGCAAGTTGGACATCAGCAGTACTACCGTTAAAACCGGTTATGTACTCAACGCGTCCCGTATCGCCGCGGCCCGGGCTGCTAACCTGTAAGCGGCTTCCTGAGGGATCCGAGCCAAAGGAGGCATTCATATAATGGCCAGTCGAAACAACGGTCAAGGCTCCGCAGGAAGTGGACGAAACACCAGCGAGTTGCGAACACTCAGCCGTTCGTTGATGGCTCGCCAAGCCTCCGTAATGGAGCGCGCGGATGAATAAAGTGCTGCATGAGAACAGCAGCGCCAACCCGAAAAACGAACGCAGATGCGTACTCATGAGAACACCTCGCAATTCGTCGTGCCTCCTAACAATTAACAATGCTGCAGCCATGATATGCTGCGATCTTGAGAAAACTAACGGTCACATCGATTCAGATGAATGTCCTTCCAACCGCAATTCCTGACATAACCATACTCGAGCCGCGGGTCTGATCTGATCAACAAAGAAGGACTACAACCGGTCCTCTTAACGGATTCCTAACGAACTGCTAAGGTGCTCGCAGGTAGTCTGGAGGGAAGCGAGTCTCGCGCCCTTGAGCGTCGCTGCATATCATTACCCATTAGTGGGGTCCGCCAGGTCGGCGTGCTATGTTGGAGCGCAGTGAATTTGCATAGCCTGATCCAATATGTGCTGTTCCTCGCGATCGTTACAGCATTGGTGAAACCGCTGGGCGGGTACATGGAGCGGGTGTTTTCGCGGAAGCGCAGCGCGCTTGACGGCTTATGCAGCCCCATAGAAAAAGTGATTTACCGGGTCAGCGGAATCGATCCCGATCGTGAAATGAGTTTCGTGGAGTACTCGAGTTGTTTCGTTTTATTCGGATTGGCCTGTACCCTGTTGTTGTACGCGATTCTCCGGCTTCAACGATTCTTCCCGTGGTTTTATCCCAGCTATCAAAACACTCCACTTTCGCCGGACTTGGCGATGAACACGGCGGTCAGCTTTTCCACTACAACCACCTGGCAGGCCTACGCCGGCGAAAGCACCATGAGCTATTTCAGCCAGATGGTGGGGCTGTGCGCCCAGAACTTTCTGGCGGCTGCCGCTGGACTGGCCGTGGGTATCGCGTTCATTCGCGGTTTGGCGCGGCAACTGGCGCATACACTGGGAAATTTCTGGGTGGATTTGACCCGCGGCTTGCTGCGCATCCTGCTGCCGGGAGCGCTGGTTGGCGCGTTACTGCTGAGCTGGCAGGGTGTGCCGATGAATTTTCATCCCTACGCCATCGGCAAGACGGTTGAGGGGAACGCGCAGGTGATTCCGCAGGGTCCGGTGGCGGCTCTGGAAATCATCAAGAATCTAGGCACAAACGGTGGCGGCTTCTTCAACGCCAATGGCGCTCACCCCTACGAGAACCCAACACCGCTCAGCAATTTTCTAGAGATGTTGGCGATCGTGTTGTTGCCGGCAGCCCTGACCAACACCTTTGGCCGCATGGTCGGACAACCGCGACAAGGCTGGTTTTTCTATTGCGTGATGGTGTTGGTCTTCAGTGGGGGACTCTTCGCGGTACATCATCTGGAACAACGTGGAAATCCTCTGTTGCGGAAAGTGGACAGCCGAAATCGTGCGGCGCAGTCCGGCGGAAACATGGAAGGCAAAGAAGTGCGCTTCGGCATCAGCGGAACGGCCCTCACGGCGGTGGTGACCTCGAACACTGCCACGGGATCGGCGAATGCCATGGACGACAGCTTTACCTCGCTGGGCGGAGGGGTCCTGCTAACCAACATGTTGCTTGGCGAAGTGGTTTTCGGCGGCTTAGGCACCGGTTTCTACAGCATGGTCATGGCCGCGGCGATCGCGATTTTCTTGGCGGGCTTGATGGTAGGGCGCACGCCGGAATATCTAGGCAAAAAGATCGGACCGGCGGAAAACAAAATGGTGGTCCTGTACGCGTTGGCTGCGCCGCTGGCGATCCTACCGTTGACCGCGATCGCGGTAAGCACGAAAGCGGGATTGGCGGGCTTGACCGCGAACCATGGCCCGCACGGGTTTACGGCCATTCTGTTCGGGTACGTTTCCAGCTTTGCCAACAACGGGCAAGCATTCGCCAGCCTCAGCGCCAACACGACCTTTTACAATGTCACCACGATCATCGCCATGATGGCAGGGCGATTCTTCCTGGCGATTCCGGCATTGGCATTTGCCGCATTATTTGCGCAGCAGAAAAAAACGCCGGCCTCTTTGGGCACTCTGCCTACCGATTCCGTGTCGTTTGGTGTGCTGCTCACGGCTTGTTTGATCATCATGACGGCGTTGAGTTACCTGCCGGCGCTGGCCCTTGGCCCAGTGCTGGAACGCCTGCTGTTCGGGACTTAATCGAAGCATGGCCATGCGAGGCGGTCGGATACTGGCGCTGCAAGCCGCAGCAATGATTCGATTCTATTCGGATTCTCCTGGACCGGTGCGGCAACCCGGTGTCCGGCCACGCTGAGAATTGGGCGTAGGCGGAACTCGCAACTCCAGTTGCAAGCGCGCATTGTCGGAGCGAATACCCACGGGACCGTCGAAGGCCAGCGCGTCCGGCCCAACGGAACCTTCCCAAACCAGCTGATGATCCGCAAACACCTTCAACTCATCGCGATTCATTTCTGCCCGCAAGTCGTGAGCGTCACCGGGTCGCAAAACCGGAACGGGCCTGCTGTGGACCGGCTTAATATTCCGGTATCCCCGGTTGCCGCATTCCGCGCTGCTGTGCTGTCCGGGATTGGTCTTCACGGAAACCACGAGTTTGGACTCCGGCTCGATGCGCCACATCGCATAGACCAGATTGCAGGCATCTTGCGCCCGCAGCTTTAGCCCAAATTGCCGCCGCAGCTCGCCGGAACCCAGGCGGGCTTCATTTCCCGTCGATCCCAGGTAGGTGAAGTGTGCTTCCAGCTGTTGGGCGGTGAGGGCGTTCAGGTACGCGCGCATCTTGGGCACTTTTACAGCCAATTGGTTCCCCGGAAGTTCCTCGATGGTGCCTTCGGTGATGCAAAGCTCCCCGCGCGACACAGATGCCAAGTCAGCCGCAGGACCGCTGGCGGTGGTGCAAATCACGCCGAACAGGCTTGACAGGAGCAAGGGCCATTGGCATAGCCCAGTTCGCGGCCGCACAAATTCCTCCACCCATCAGCTCAGGGATCAGGGATTGAGGCAGCAGATCATAGCCCATTTGCGCACGTTAGGGTCGGAATTCTGGTGTGACCGCCAGTGGTCCTTCCCGGCCCGCCTGTGCTTTCATGTGGGCCGCCGGATGTGCTATAACCGTGACGCCGTGAAACAGGACGGAAAGCAGGAGATGGCCCCCGGAGGACTAGGGAGCGCGGCTTTTGCTGGGTCGACAGGCAAGCAGGCGGCCCACCAATCAGCAATTGAGGCGAAGGAGGATCCGTCCCGGTATTGCCCGGTGTGTTCGCAGCGGCTGGAGTCCCGGAAGTGCAAGCTGATCTGCAACACCTGCGGGTATTACATGTCCTGCGCGGATTACTACTAACCGCGACGCAGCCTAGACCGCAGAAAAAGACTGCTTTGCGGAAAGCACCAAAAACGATATGCTTCGCGGTTCCGGCCCGGGTTGCCGCCGGAGCCGTGTGACGAGGAGGAACCAACTGTGGCATTAAAGATTACGACTCGCGAAGTGGACGGGGTGATAGTGGCCGCGCTGGACGGCCGCATCGTGCTCGGAGAAGAAAGCAACGCGCTCCGGGAGAAAATCAAGGGGCTGGTGGCGGAAGGCAAGAAGAAGCTGGTGCTGAACATGGATAACATCACCTTCATCGACAGCGCCGGACTGGGCACGCTGGTGGCCTCGCATCACAGCGCCAAGGCTCAGGGAGCGGCCTTGAAGCTCTGCCACCTGGGCACCAAGTTCCAGGAAGTGCTGCAGATCACCAAGCTGATGACCATCTTCGACGTGTACAACGCCGAAGCCGAAGCGGTGGCCAGCTTCTCGAAGTAATCAGCGCGCTTCTCCAACACGATTGTTCACTGAGGGCAGGATTCTCCCTGCCCTTCTTTCATTCCGGAATGCGGTACATGGTGATGCCGCTGAGGAGTTTGGGATAGAAATCCGTCGATTTTTGCGGCATGACTTCGCCAGCAGTAGCCACCCGCACCACCAGGTCTACGTCGACGGGATTGAGCAGGAAAACCACCTGAGCGGCGCCTCGGTCCACCGCGTCGATCGCCGCAGCCGCTTCCCTTTCGTAATTTAGGTTTGCTTCGGCCGCTACGGCGTGTGGCGTGATACCCAGAGCCGGTTCCAGAATCCCTTGGTGCAGCAAAACAACATCAAGTTCTCGCTGGAAGGGCGAAAGGCCCGGGAGGATTTGAGCGATGTCCGCTTCCGGCCTCAAGGTGAGCAGGTAGAACGCCCGGCTGTCAGTGTGCGGAGCGGGATACACGCCAATGGCGCGTTGTGCTCTCTTTTCCGCAAGCAGGTTCAGGAACTTGGGTAACGTGGCTTCCCGTTGGGTGTCATTTTCGAACGCAAGAACTTCGGTTGCGAACCACGGCTCCAGGTAACGACGCACGGCGCTCCAGGAAAAATCGCGCAAGCGCGCCACCACGCGGTGCGTGGGAAGTATAGTCAAGCCTTCACTACAGGTGTTGATGAAGGTCATCATGGAAAATTCGTAGGGCGCGTCGGGAATCAGTTTGCCCGCACGAGTGCGACTTTCGTTGCGGAAATTCAGCGAAGTTTCATAACGATGATGGCCGTCGGCAATAACCAGTTTCTGCTCGGCCATAGCGTTCTGGATAGACAAAATCTGGTGTGGATCGCTGATCAGCCACAAGCGGTGAATCACTCCGTACTCATCCGTCAATTCCGTGACGGGCGGCTGGGAGGATTGGGCCCGGTCAAGCACCGTGTCCACCTGCCGGTGCGGTTCGGAATACAGCATAAACAACTGTCCGGTGTGCGTTCGCGTGTGCCGCAACAGTTCCAAGCGATCCGCCTTTGGCCCGGACAACGTGTGTTCGTGCCGGAAGATCACGCCCGTGGAGTAATCCTCCAGTCTGGCTAATCCGATGAAACCGCGCCGAGTGCGCCGAAGCGAACTGCCGGGCACGGTATATTCCTGGGAATACGCATAAAAAGCAGCCGCGGCATCCTGTTGCACAACGTGTTCGGCGATCCAACTGTTCAGAGTGGCTGCTGCCCGGGTGTACACATTGTTTTGCGGCGTGTCCTCTTTGAAACTCCGGCCTTTCTCAATAGCGATCAAATTGCGCGGGTCCGCGGCGTAGTATTGTTCCTGCATGGCAGCGCTGATTTTGTCGTAGGGCTGAGTGAGCACCTTTTCGAAATGAACGAGATTGGGGTTGTAACGATAGGCGCGGAATGGTTGTACCAGGGCCATATCATCTCCAGGAGAGATTCCGCAGAATGAGTAGCCTTCTAGTGTACGCGATCTGCGCGGCCAGCGAAAAAACTTAGCGGCTGCCGCGGCTGTAGTGTACAAGCAGCATCTCAAAAGGGAAGCACGGGGAAAACCGGCCGACCAGGTTCGTTGGCGAGCCCGGGGCCTGTTCCGCAGTCTTGAGCTGACCGTTACAATGAAAGTCTATGATCAAGCGAGATCCGGGATGCATCCGCGCATTTTTGTTTGATTTGGATGGTACGCTGATTGATTCGAAGGTGGACCTGGTCAATTCCGTAAATGCGATGCTGCGCGAAACCGGGCGCGCCGAGCAGCCTCCGGATCGAATCGCCAGCTACGTCGGCCACGGCGCACTGCAATTGATTGCCAGTGTTTTGGGACCGGAAAGCAGCGAGGAAGAACGCACCCAAGCACTGGCTGTCTTTCTCGCCCAGTACGGCGCGCAAAAGCTGAATTACACAGTGGCTTACGGAGGCGTTGTCGAGGGACTCCACAGGCTGGCCGCATATCCGAAGGCAGTGCTGTCGAACAAGCCCACGCAAATGAGCAGAGACATGTTGGACGCCCTGAAGCTGGGAGGGTTTTTTCGCGGCGTGTACGGCGGCGATAGTTTTCCGAAGAAAAAGCCCGACCCCGCCGGAGCGCTGACCATCTTGCAACAACTCGGCGTCCCTCCGGGGGAATCGGCGATGGTCGGCGACTCCGATGTGGACGTACAAACGGCGCGCAACGCCGGAATGCTGGCGGTTGGCGTAACCTACGGATTCGGCCAGCACAACCGGCAACTCTGCCCCGCGGATCTGTATATCGACAGTTTGACCGAGCTGTTGCCTCTAGCGGTCCAGCCTTCCCAAGGATAGCTGTTCAACCAAGGCAAACCTGCGATGCCCTTGCGTTTGGCGGCTTCGGTTTGTCAGACTCAGCGCGTGCTGATTGGACTGTTTCCTGAACTGGACGCGCCCGGCGGAATCCAGCGAGCGGGGAGGCATTTCGCTTTGGTGCTTAGCGAGTTCGCAGCTTCCAAAAAATGGGAGTATCGATTCCTGAGTCTGAATGACAGTCAGGAACTGCATCGCATGAAGGTGGGCGAGCGCGAATATGTGTTCACGGGAGCAGCGCGCGGCAAAGCGCGGTTCGCTACCTCGGCGTTAAAGGCAGCCGGACGCAAACCGAAACTGGTGCTGGCCGCCCACGCTAATCTTGCTCCAATCGTGCGCTCGATGAACATTGTGGCTCCGCGCATGAAGAGCATTGTCTGCACCTACGGCATCGAAGTGTGGGAGCCGCTGTCGAGCATCAGGCGGCGATCCTTGCGGCGAGCTACGCTGGTGTTGGCCATTAGCCGGGCGACCGCGGATTACGTGACCTCAGTGCAGGGCGTCGCTCCGGAAAAGGTGCGTGTACTGCCCTTGGCGCTTGATCCGGGGTTCGAAACACGGATGGCGGCGCATTCGGCTGGGTGCTTACCGCCGAACTTCCCTCAGGGCCGAGTGATTCTAACAGTGGGGCGGTGGCTGGCCACCGAACGCTATAAAGGCATGGACACTTTGATTCAGGCTATGCCACGGCTGTTGCTGCGCTGGCCGGATGTTCAGTTGGTTATGGCCGGCGCCGGCGATGACCGGGAATGGCTGATAAATCTGGCGCGTGACAGCGGCGTGCAACGGCATGTCCATTTCTTGAGCGGGCTCACAGACGCGGAACTTTCCGCTTGTTATGCGGCGGCAGAGTTGTTCGCTCTTCCCAGCCGCGGAGAAGGATTTGGCATGGTGTATCTGGAAGCGATGGCCCGCGGGAAACCGGTAATCGGCGGAGCACACGGGGGAGCGCCGGAAGTAATTCGGGATGGAGTGACCGGCTATTTGGTGCAACATGGAGACACCGTGCAACTGGCCACCTCGATTGACGCGCTGCTGAGCAATCCGGAACTGGCCCGTGAGATGGGCAGACGCGGGCGCGAGCGCGTGGAAAACGACTTTCGCTTCCAAGTGTTCGCCAAAGCGCTGAGGAAAATTCTGCGCGAATTATGCGAATCTTAAATGTCACGCAGTCCTACGCCCCGTTTTTTGAATTTGGCGGACCGCCGGTCAAAGTCAAAGCGTTGGCAGAAGGCATCGCGCGCGCCGGCCATGACGTGACCGTGCTCACCGCCGACTGGGGAGTTCGCGAACGGCTGCGCCCGTCGGCAAAGGCAACGGTACTGCAGGAGAGCCCGTTCGGCACGGTGAGTAAACAAGATGGAGTCACGGCGATCTACCTGCCGAACCGTTTGCACTATCGAGCCGCCAGTTGGAATCCGACGGTGGAGCGATATTTGAATGCGGAGTTGGCGGGGTTTCAGATAGCGCACATTTTCGGGTTGTACGATTTGCTAGGTCCCGGGGTAGCGGCAGAATGCCGAAAGCGCAAGATTCCGTACGTCGTCGAGCCTATCGGGATGTTTGTGCCCATCGTGCGCAATGTTTTTCTGAAACGGGTGTATTACCACCTGTGGGGACGGGAAATGCTCCATTGCGCCGCCGCGATCATCGCCACTGCGGAGCGGGAGCGAGACGAGCTGGTAGCTGGTGGCATCCCTGAAAGAAAAATCGTTCTCCGCCGGAACGGTGTTGAACGGCCCGACAGTTTGCCGCCAGCCGGCCTTTTTCGAAAAGACTTGAACCTCCCGGAAGAGGTACCGCTGATTCTGTTCCTGGGCCGATTGTCGCAAAAGAAAAGCCCGGATTTGCTGCTGAAGGCATTTGCGGCACTAAGCGGTGCAGGCGGTTCGCGTCGAGAACCGCACTTGGCTTTTGTTGGGCCGGATGAATCCAGCATGAGAGGAAAACTGCAGGAACTGGCCGCGAAACGCAGAGTGGCGCATCGCGTGCACTTCCGTGCTGCTATGGAAGGCGACGCGAAGTGGGCTGCCTATCGCGATGCCAACATCTTCGTCCTTCCCTCGCAAAATGAAAACTTCGGAAACACCGCCGCTGAAGCGGTGGCCGCAGGAACGCCGGTCATCGTGACCGAACACTGTGGCATCGCTCCCTTGCTGAATGGCGTCGCCGCCATTGTTGTAAAACACGATGAAGTGGACCTGAGAAACGCGATGGCGCGGCTGCTCGGAGATAGCGAGCTTGAGGGCAAGCTCCACGACGGTTGTGCCACAGCGATCGCGCAACTGGGATGGGAACAACCGTTGCAACAGATGGAGGAGATTTACGCCAGTCTTGTGGCACCCGCCTTCGCCTAGGACAATTTCATGCTTAGAACCCTAATGCAGGAAGCGCTCTCCGTTTAGCTCCATTTGTCACATACTGTAGTGCTTATGGCGAGAAACCCAACTTGTGCCTTGCCGCCCGGAGACGGTCCGAATTTGAGCGGCTTGGCGCTGGTATCGGAGATCAACTAACGCGTGTGCGGGATCTGCGGCTTCGCTTACGCCTCAACCTCCGCTGAAGCGGAACACCGTGTCCGCAACATGGTTGCCGCCATGGTGCACCGCGGCCCCGATGACGAGGGCTTACTGATTAACGAACCGCGCCTTCCCGGGGCAGCCTTCGGCATGAGGCGTCTGAGCATCATCGATCTGCCGACCGGCCACCAGCCTGTATGGAATGAAGCACGAAACGTCGCCGTGGTTTTCAACGGCGAACTCTATAATTACCGCGAATTGCGCGAGCGCCTGAAGCTGTCGGGCCATCGCTTCAGCACTAACTCCGACACTGAGATTCTGGTACACGGCTGGGAAGAATGGGGTGAAGACTTGCTGGGCGAACTGCGCGGCATGTTCGCCTTCGCGCTGCTGGACTTGCGCAAACACTTTGCCACCGTGCCGATATTGTTTTTGGCGCGCGACCCGCTGGGCATTAAACCGTTGTATTACACGCGCACTGGGCAGGGTTTCGCGTTTGCGTCCGAGCTGCGCGCCTTACTAGCCTGTGGCGCGGTGAAACGCAACCTCTCTCCAGACGCGCTCACCTCCTATCTGCTATTCGGCAGCGTTTCGGAACCAGTCACGCTTGTGGAAGGGGTGTTCTCCCTGCCGCCCGGCCACGCGCTGTTGCTGCATGTGCCGGATCGCCGCCGCACTCCACGCGTGCGGCCGTGGTGGGACCCAACCCGCAGTTCTGCTGCGCGCGATCCGAAACGCCCGCACGATTTCACCGCTGCTTCTTCGCGATTGCGAACGCTGCTAGAGGACTCGGTTCGCGCTCACCTGATCGCCGATGTGCCGGTGGGACTGTTTCTGTCCAGCGGACTGGATTCGGGCGCGATCGCCGTGCTGGCCGCGCGGGCCCAACAGGGCATCCAAAGCTTCACGCTAACCTTTCCCGACACCGTGTATGACGAGGGGCCGTTGGCGAAGCTGGTTGCGCAACGCTCCGGAACGCGTCACACCGAGGTGCCATTGCACGCCGGCGACATTCCAGCGCGCATCGACGAAGCCATCGCGGCGCTTGACCAGCCCACTATGGACGGTATCAACACCTACTTTGTTTCCTGGGCGGCGCGTCAGGTTGGACTCAAGGTGGCACTTTCCGGGCTTGGCGGCGATGAACTTTTTGCGGGATATTCCACATTCGCGGACACTGCCAAGCTGGCGCGGCTGGAGAACGTGTCGCGTTTCGTGCCCGGGGCGTTTCGACGCATCAGCGCGCCACTGATGAATTCCTTGCTGACCCGGAAAAGCTCGCTGGATGTGGCGCGCAAGGCTCGTGACGCGTGGCTGACCCCAGACGTGTTTCCGCATCCCTATTTTTTCACGCGCCTGCTGTTTCCTCCGTCGGAGGTTTTGCGTTTGGCCGACCCGCATTATCGCAACAGCAGTGTGGCCAGCGACGGCGTCACGCTGGATCCCACATGGCTGGCGTGGTTGGAACGCACCGCCGATCAGGCGCAGAGCAAGGAACCGGTAGCAGGCGTCTCCTGGCTGGAGATGCGTACATATATGGCCAGCACGCTGCTGCGCGACACCGATTCGGTGAGCATGGCGCAGTCGCTGGAGGTTCGCGTTCCCCTGCTGGATACGCCGTTGGTCGAGTTCGTCAATGCATTGCCGGACTGTGCGCGGGTGCAATCCGGGATATCAAAGGGTTTACTGCGTTCCGCTCTCGAGGGGGTGCTGCCGCTGGAAATCCTGCAGCAGCGCAAACGAACCTTCACTCTGCCGTGGGAAGACTGGCTGCGTGGCTCCTTGAAGCCGCGTGTGGAATCGAGCCTCAACGACCTCACGCCGGCGCTGCGGCCTCACGTGCACGCTGCGGGCGTAGAAATGGTGTGGGATAAGTTTCTGCAGCAGCAGACCTCGTGGTCCCGCCCGTGGTCGTTGTACGTGTTGAATGAATGGTGCCGCCGGCAGCTTTCCTGATTGATGTTTGTTATTTGGTTACTGCATATCATGAAGTACAAATTTTGGGTTACACTTCCAAATGCACCATGAACATTCTGGGGATCAACGCTTATCATGGCAACGCCTCAGCCGCACTGGTTTGCGATGGGAAGTTGGTCGCTGCGGTAGAAGAAGAACGATTCAATCGCGTCAAGTATGCCGCCGGTTTTCCGGCGGAGGCCATTCGCTACTGCCTGAAAGAAGCGGGCATAATTCTTTCCGACGTGGACCATGTGGCAGTGCCCCGGAACCCTTATGCGCGCCTGGCCACCAAACTCTGGTACGCCGTGCGCATGCCCTCCTTCGCGCGGGAACGTATACGGGTCATGTCCAAGTTCACCACCATAGCGGCAGCGCTCGCTGCGGCGTTTGACCTGGATCCCGCAAAGATCAAAGCCACGTTCCATCGGGTGGAGCACCATCAAGCGCACTTGGCCAGCAGCTTTTTCGTTTCGCCATACGAAGAAGCGGCGTTGCTCTCCGCAGATGGCTTGGGCGATTTCGCCAGTTCCATGTGGGGAATGGGGCGCGGCAATCACATGGAGATCGACGACGCCATTGCTTTCCCGCATTCGTTGGGACTCTATTACAGTGCGGTGACGCAATACCTGGGCTTTTTGAAATTCGGGGACGAATACAAAGTCATGGGTTTGGCGGCGTACGGTTCGCCGGAAGACATCGACGCGTTTCGCGAAATTGTGCAGTTCCGCCCCAATGGCGGCGAGTTGGGATTCCGCTTGGGGCTGAATTATTTCACCCATCACCGGACCGGCCCGGAAATGTCCTGGGCGGAATCCGACAAAACTCCAGCGTTGGGCACCATGTTCTCCGAGGCGTTGGGCAAACGCCTCGCTGTTCCTGCCCGGGCACCCGGAGCGCCCTTGGAGCAGCGCCACCGCAATATCGCGGCTTCATTGCAGGCACGTTTAGAAGAAGTGTACCTGGGCATGTTGAAGAAACTGGCTGCCAAGACCGGCGCGAAAGCAGTGTGCCTCTCCGGCGGCGTAGCGTTCAATTGCGTGGCCAACGGGAAGATTTTTGATCAAACGCGGTTCGAAAAGGTTTACGTGCAACCGGCCGCGGGCGATGGCGGTCTCTCTGTGGGCGCCGCATTTTACGTATGGAATCAACTGCTGGGCAAGCCTCGATCGTTTGTCATGGACCATGCATATTGGGGTCCTTCCTATCGGGCGGAGGAAATCCGGTCGGCCATTCAGGCCAGCGCGGTTTCGAACGGCGGTTACACGGTGAACGAATTGGCGGAACCCGAGTTGCTGCGGCGAACCGCCGAGATTGTTGCCGACGGGAAAATCCTCGGTTGGTACCAAGGCCGGGCGGAGTGGGGACCGCGCGCGCTTGGCAATCGCAGCATCGTGGCCGACCCGCGCCGGCCGCAAATGAAGGAAATCCTGAATGAACGCATCAAGCACCGCGAAATTTTTCGTCCATTTGCGCCGTCAATCCTGGCGGAAAAAACCGGCGAATGGTTCGAAAAATCCCACCCTTGTCCTTTCATGACGTTGGCCTATTCGGTCCAGCCCGGCAAACGCGACAAAATTCCAGCTCCTACACACGTGGATGGCACAGGCCGGCTGCAAACCGTGGCCCGCGAGGCGAATCCGCGGTATCACGCATTGATCAGCGAATTTGAACGGCAAACCGGCGTTCCGGTGGTGCTGAACACTTCGTTCAACGATAATGAGCCGATCGTCTGCCGGCCGGAAGAAGCATTGAACTGTTTCTTGCGAACTAGAATGGACGCCCTGGTCCTGGGCAACTACCTGATTATCCGGCCGTAGAGATACCGCGGCGGTTGATCAGCAGAATGGAGGAGATTCGCGCTGCGGGGCGCACAGCCAAAGGCACACTGGCGCGAAAAGCTACTTCCGGTTGCTTCACTTTTTCGCGGGAACCAAGCCTTCCACCTGCAGCGAAATTTTCGGCGCGTGCAGCAACGTGTTCTTGACCAGACAGTGCTCTACGGCCTCATACACGCCCTGACGGTGCTCGGAGCTTAGCTCAACGGGAGCTTCAACCTCAATCTTGAAGTTGTCCATGCGCACCGGGTCTTTGGCTTTCTCGCAAGTGACGCGTACGCGCGTTCCCTCGATGGCCAGCTTGTGCTTCCTCAAGTACTGCGCAGCGTAAAAGCCGGCACAGGATCCCAGCGAAGCCAACAACAATTCTGGCGGGGTCATGCCTTCGTCATAGCCGCCCTGATCCACGGGTTGGTCGCTAACAATCGAATGTCCGCGCGTTTTCATTTGAAACTGCAAGGATCCCAAATGCTCGACGGTCATTTCCATAGCTCGTCTCCATCCTGGAGCGAATCCGGCGTCCAGCCATCGAGGAGCCAGAATTAGGATACTCGGTTAGCTATAGCAGAGTGGGAAACGCATGCCAAGGAACCACGACACAGCAGTCAGCGCCGGTTTTTCTCGTAGCTCTCGAAGGCCTCGCGCAGGCCGTCGAGCAGGTGCCCGTTCTTGACCTTGCCACCTTCGGTCTTATGCGTGTCGGACCACAGCACCACATTCGTTTTGGGATCAATCAGCGCAATGCGCGTGTGGCCTCGCGGGATGTCCGAGTCATCCGCCGTGCTCATGCCGGCAATCGACGGGAGCTGGCCGTCGGGAACGGCGCGCACATGATTGCCACTGTCCAGACGCAAGATCAAATCGGCCTTTTCGCGGCTTTCCGCAAGATCGAAGCGGCCCCATTTTTTGAGCTCCAGGATGACCACGTAATCCAGCTCGTTAAAGCCGGTTTCGTTCACCAAGAAAACGGAGCGCGCGTGAATCACAACGTCAGGCAGAGACTTGGGCACGGGCGCTGCTTTCACGCCCATGAAGCACACGAGCATTACCACCAGGAATCTCGCCGGAGCGAGGTGAGAGTTCCACTGCATGTTGCCCCTCCAAAGAATCTGGAGATAGAGGCTCCACACTAGGTTTGTGACGCGCAGATGGGAACTGTCCGACGGTGCAGGATTGGTGCAGGTGCCCTTTATTTTTCGCTCAATCACCTCTGCCCAGAAACATCCGCGATCCGCACTTCCCGGTACAATTTCTGTGTGCGCGTATTGCTGCTGAACCTTTACTACCCGCCCGACACTTCAGCCACGGCGAAGATGGCCAACACCGTTGTGGACGCGCTGGCGGCGAAACACGATGTGGTGGTTTTGTGTGGGCGCCCGTCGTACGACCCCAGCGAGCGCCGCGCCTGGCGCTTCTATCAATCCGAAAAATCCCGCAACATCCGGGTGATTCGCGTAGGGTCGACCGCCTATCCACGCGTACAAATGAAAAAACGCCTGCTCAACTATTTGAGCTATGTGGCATTGGCGGTTCCCGGGTCCTTGTTCATTTCCAGCGACGTGGTGCTGGCCATGACCGACCCGCCATTTGAAGGCATTGTCGGAGCGATTGTTGCGCTGCTGAAAGGCAAACCATACGTCTACAACATCCGTGATCTGTATCCGGATATGGCCGTCGGAGGATCGATCGTCAAACCTGGTTTGCTTGCGCAAATCTGGGAGCGCTTGCATCGCTGGGCGCTGCGGCATGCCACAACCGTCATGGTGCTCGGCGAAGATATGCGCAATCGTATTCTTGCGAAGGGCGTGAATCCAGAGCGCCTGGCGATCGTGAGAGATGGCGCGGAAACCCGGCCCACCGCTGTTGTGCCCGCCGCAGCGGATGGTCAGGTGGTCAACGCTATACGCGGGCAGTTCAAATTTGTGCTGCTGCACGCGGGCAACTTGGGATTCTACGGCGCGTGGAACACCTTGCTGGAGGGCGCGCGTCGCCTCGCCGACCAAGGTGTTGGCCTAGTGTTTGTAGGCGAGGGCGCGCAAAAAGAAAATCTTCAACGGGCGAGTGCGAGCATACCAAACGTGCGGTTCCTTCCTTTTTTTCCGCCGAGCAAAATCTCCTCAGTTCTGGCTGCCGCCGATGCGCACGTGATCACCGTGAAACGCGGCCTGGAAGGCGTGGTGGTTCCCAGCAAAATGTATGGAATCCTGGTGGCCGGTAAGCCCATCCTGGCGGTGGCGCCGCCGGAGTGTGACGTGGTCTCCATCGGCAACCGCTACGGCTTCGCGATTTCTGCCGATCCCGACGATCCCGCGCAGTTGGCGGAGCGCGTCAGTGAACTTGTTGGCAACCCCAAGCTGCTGGGCCGCATGGGAGAAGCTGCGGGAGCGGCGGCACCACAGTACGACCGACAGCGGGAACTGGAAAAGTTGGTCGCGCTGGTGGAATGTGCTACGCACCCGGATTGAGGCAGCAGAAGGGCCGGGCGTGATACCGGTATTGACCTTTTTGCTTCGGCCCGCTGGGTTGGTGCTGGCGCTTTGCGGCACTTTTCGGTATCTTTTCCCTGCTGCGTGGGGCAGCATCATTCGCTTCCTTTGGGTGTCCTAGCAGAAACTTGGGAGCCGGACCCAAACCGGTAGCGCGTCTGTAACCACTGGCATCCATCGCCCGGGCCAGCTTCTTCAGAGCGAGCAATTTCGAGGGCATTATGAGTGCAAGCCTGCTTGCTTTCGTAATCGCGCTGTCAGCGTCGCTGCTCCTCACCGTTCCGGTGCGGGCGCTGGCCATTCGCGTCGGCATGGTGGATTCTCCCGGGCCTCGAAAAGTTCATCTCACGCCCATTCCGCTCCTTGGCGGGTTAGCCATCTACGCTGGGGTGATGCTGGGCATCTTGATCGTGTTTGATGGCCCAGCGCGCGAACAGAGTCTGGGAATCGTGACGGGAGCGTCGCTGGTCGCAATCGTGGGATTCCTGGACGACCGCGGGTGGCTACACCACCAGGTGAAACTGTTCGTCGGGATGCCGATCGCCGCGGGGATTCTGCTGGTAACCGGCGTGCGCGCCAACGTATTCGCAACCCTGATCGGCGGAGACTGGGGCTACGGGCTGGACGCGGCGTTGACGGTGTTGTGGGTCGTGGGGATTACCGCCTCGTTCAGCATCCTGGATCACATGGACGGACTGTGCGCAGGTGTCGCGGCGGTGGCCTCCATTTTCTTTGCCATCCTCGCGTATCTTAACGGGCAAACCGTGGTCGCCACACTAGCGGCGGCAACCTTGGGAGCAGCCGCGGGCTTCCTGAGGTGGAATTTCAAACCCGCAAAAATCTTCATGGGCGATGGCGGGGCCATGTTTCTGGGGTTTTTGATGGCCACACTAGCCTTGAAGCTGCGTTTCCAGCAAGCCGCTGCGCTGTCGTCCTGGCTGGCACCCGTATTGATTCTGAGCGCCACGATTTTCGATACCACCCTGGTTACCATCTCGCGCTCCCGGCGCGGCCTGCTGCCGTTTGCTACACCCGGCAAGGATCACTCAGCGCACCGCCTGGCGAACTTGGGACTGGGCCAGCGTGGAGCGGTGCTTTCGATGTATTGCGCGGGGTTGGTTTGCGGCGCAGCCGGTGTCTGGGTAGCTTACGTTTCCACGCGGACCGCGGCGATTCTGGGCGCCGCAGTTATCACGGTGATGCTGCTGGCCATTGCCTGGCTGGAGCGCGCACCTTATGAACGGCAGACGGGAAAGACGGAAGGCGCCGGGCCGGTCGCACAGCCCTCATAACCAGTAGCTACAAATCATCCGTTGCGGTTATTGCCTTCCCGAGTGTCGCTGTTTTGTTGGCGCCGGTGTTTTTGTGCTGATCCCAGCACTTACAAAGCTGACTACGGCTTTCTCGCCAATTCGCGATTCTCGCCAGCTTGTTTGGACACCTCAGAGGGATTCGCTATACTCAAAAGCAATCCAATCACTCTTTACTTTGGTTGGGTCTGGAGAAGAACAGGCTACAGTTGGGAACCGGGTTTCTCCGCTTGCTGGATGGGTCCTCGATTATTGTGAACAACACCGGAAACGCACCGGAACGACACCGGAAGAACAAACAAGTTGTAGTGGTCGGGGGATCAGCCGCAGGGCTGTACACCGCTGCGTGTTTGGCGCAAGGTGGCTGCGGCGTCCAGGTCCTGGAATCGAAGTCTTCACTGGATCCCGCGCCGCGGACATTAATCGTGACTGACCATTTCCGCCGGCAGGTGAATGGCGCGGCCAGCGCAAGCATTCTGAACGAGATTCGGCGCTTCGAATTGTTTACCGATGGCCGGTCTGCCGCCGTTACGCTCCAGCGGCCCGATCTGATTATTGAGCGGGGGCGGCTGATTCGCGCGTTAGCCTTAGAAGCGCAAGAAGCAGGAGCACGTTTGCATTACAACACGCGCTTCCTGGATTTGACGCCCAATGGCTCAGGGCTGCATGTGCACGTCGACCAAGCCGGCCAGCGCGACGAGCTCTACGCTCACAGCGTAGTTGGCGCCGATGGCGCTGCCAGCCGGGTGGCACGTGCCTCCGGTTGGCCTCCGGTGGAAACCGTGCCGCTGGTTCAGGCACTGGTGAAACTGCCGAAAGGGTATCCCGCGGATACTACCCGCGTATGGTTCGTTCCCGACGATACCCCCTACTTCTATTGGCTAATCCCCGAATCCGCAGAGCGTGGAGCCCTGGGCGTCATTGGCGAACAGGGACGCAATACCAAGCTGTGCTTCGATCGTTTCGTGGAGAAAAAAGGATTCGAACCGTTGGAGTGGCAAGGCGCGCGCATCCCGGTATACCGCCATTGGGTGAACGTACAGCGCACCCTCGGCAATGGTCAGGTTTATCTTGTCGGTGACGCAGCAGCGCAGGTGAAAGTCTCCACGATTGGCGGCATTGTCACCGGTTTTCGGGGTGCGCGCGGCGTCGCCGACGCCATTCTAAGCAAAGGGCGAAGGGAGTTGCGTGCGTTGCGCCGCGAACTGGCCACGCACTGGCTGGTGCGGCGCGCCCTGCACCACTTCGGGCAGGATGACTACTGTCATCTCGTCGATATGTTGAACCGCTCCACTCGCGAGTCCCTGGGTGAGATCAACCGCGATGAATCCACGCGTCTGCTCTGGAACGTCATTCGCCGCCAACCACGCCTGGCCCTTCTGGGCCTGCGTGGACTACTGCTTGGCCGCCGTTAGTACTAGCGGTCAATTCCGGAACTAATGGTATGCTGTCCAGTATCTTCCAGCCGGTTTCGGTACATTTGATCACTCAACAAGGAGAATGATTGTGCGTCTGACCGTAATTGGGTGTGGCTATGTCGGCCTGGTTACCGGGGCGTGTCTGGCCGCGGCGGGTCATGAAGTGCATTGCACCGATATCGATGAGAAGCGCATTGACCAACTCAGAATGGGAAGAATTCCCATCTTCGAAGAGCACTTGGAGCAAGTGCTAAGCCGTGCCGTCGCGGAGAAAAAGATTAACTACACCGCGAATGCCGGCGAAGCCATCCGCGCCGGTGAGGTGATTTTCATCTGCGTGGGCACTCCGCCCAAAGAGACCGGTGAAGCCGACTTGTCCGCCATCGATCATGTGGCCCGGCAAATCGCCAATGAGGCGCGCACGCCCAAGTTGGTGGTGGAAAAAAGCACGGTTCCGGCCTTGACCGGAGTGCAGTTGCAAAAGGCGCTGGCGGCCTACTCGCGAAATGGTACCGTCAAGTTTGAGGTGGCCTCCAATCCCGAATTTCTGCGCGAAGGAACAGCGGTGGAAGACTTCTTTCATCCCGACCGCATCGTGGTCGGCGTGGAGAACGCCAGAAGCGCGGCGATTATGCGGGAAATCTATGCGCCGATTCTGGAGCGCAAATTTCATTGCCCGGTGCACGGCGGCACTTGTCCCGAGGGCAATTCCGGGGAACTGCTGGTTACTACGATCAGCAGCGCTGAGCTCATCAAACACGCGTCTAATTCGTTCCTGGCTTTGAAAATCAGCTATGCCAACGTCATTTCCGACTTGTGCGAGCGCATCGGCGCCGACGTCGAAGAGGTTACCCGGGCCATGGGACTCGATCCCCGCATCGGCACGCAGTTCCTCAAAGCGGGTCTGGGGTTCGGCGGTTTCTGTTTCCCGAAAGACATTCAGGCGTTCATCCATCTGGCTTCCTCCGTCGGTGTTGAGTTCGACATGCTGAAGGCCGCCGAGAGTGTGAACAAACAACGTATCCAACGGTTCTTCGAAAAGATTCATAAAGCATTGTGGGTGATCAAGGGCAAGAAAGTCGCTGTTCTTGGCCTGGCCTTCAAAGCCAACACCGACGACATTCGCTTTGCTCCGGCGCTCGATGTCATTCGCAGGCTGCTGGAAGAAGGCGCGGAAGTACACGCAACCGACCCGCAAGCCATTTCCAAGGCCCATGCACTTGTCCCCCGGGCGATCTACCACGAAGATCCGTACGAGGCGTTAAAAGGTGTGGATGCTGCGTTGATTTGCACCGACTGGCAATGCTTCCGGACGCTGGACTGGGAGAAGGCCGGGCAGACCATGGCGCGCCGGCTGGTGATCGACGGCCGCAATCTCTATTCGCCGAAAAAGATGCAGGAAATGGGATTCGACTACCATTCCTTTGGCCGCTTGTAAGAACCGTGGCGCTTCTGGTGGCCGGCTAAATCGTGCATCCGTGCGCAGCAAGAATGTGAAAGGCGAGTCCGGCAGCCCGAGACAATCCAGCTCCCAGAAATAGCGGGGTTGCCCAAATGCAGCCTCTCATCGTTTGCCGCAACATGCGGTAGTCTTATATTTCATGGCTGCCACTCTCAGGCCGCAGACCGCCATCCAGGAAAAAAAACGGGCCGCCCTGCTCAGCATCGGTTCCGCCATCCTGCTGCTTTGCCTGAAGACGTTTCTGGTCTGGCGCACCAGCAGCTTGGGCATCCTTTCCGAAGCGTTGCATTCTGGACTGGATCTGGTCGCTGCCGTCATTACTTTTCTTTCCGTGCGCGTCGCCGACCAACCCGCCGACAGCCGTCATCCCTACGGCCATGGCAAATTCGAAAACTTCTCGGCCTTTCTGGAAACTGCCCTTCTAGTTATCACTGCCTTCTACATCATTTATGAGGCCTTCTCCCGTTTGTTCTTCCACGCCGTTCACATCCAGCCCAGCCTGACCGCCATGCTCGTTCTCGCCGTAGCCCTGGGGATCGACATGACCCGGGCGCGGGCCTTGAATCGAGTCGCGAAAAAACATACCAGCGAGGCCCTGGAAGCCGATGCTCTGCACTTTTCCACCGATGTATGGAGCACCGTGGTGGTTATGTTGGGCGTGGCCTTCGTTTGGGCCGGCAATGCCTGGGACCTGCCTTGGCTTGCTTACGCCGATGCGCTCGCGGCGCTGGGCGTCGCCGGCGTGATTCTTTGGCTCAGTTCCCAGCTTGGCCGCCGCACCTTGGATGCTCTTCTGGATGCAGCTCCCGCGGGACTGGAAAATCGCATCACCGACGCCATTCGCCAAATGGAAGGAGTGCTTCGGGTGGAACGGGTTCGCGTGCGCCGTTCCGGCTATCGCCATTTTGTGGACACCACAGTGTCGGTTCCGCGTTCTGCCAATCTGGAAAGAGTACACGCACTCACAGACGCCATCGAGAAACGCGTCAGCGAAATCGTTCCCGCCGACGTGGTGGTTCACACCGAACCGCGAGCGCCAGCCAATGAAGATCTTTTCGAATCCATCCGGGCACTGGCACAGCGAATGGGTTATCCCATTCACGACATTTCCGCATACCAGCAAGACGGTAACGTTTTCGTCGAACTCCACCTTGAAGTTGACGAAAATCTCTCTCTTGGCGAAGCACACCGGCAAGCCACCGAACTTGAGGAAGCCATCCGGGGGCTCAGCGACGGACACCACACGCTGGACGCCAACATTCACATCGAGCCGTTGGGCCGGCACATTTCGACTCCCGAAATTGGCGTAGGTGAAATGCGCCAGCTCGAATTAGCCGTCGAATCTTTCCTTAATCACATGCCGCGCAATTACGATGAACTGCTGAGCTGCCATGACGTGCGCGTGCGCCAGGTGGAACATCACATCCTGGTCTCGTGCCATTGCGTGATGAAGAGCGATTACTCCATCACCCGCATTCATGATGTACTCGCCGCCCTGGAGGACCTGGTCAAAGAACGCTTCCCGCAAATTTCCCGGGTCACCATTCACCCGGAACCACCCGATGCCGCATAACCCACGGCTCCATACCGGCGAAAGGCCTGATCCGCCGAATAGGGTCGGCTCTCGTAGCCGTTTCTTTTCCTATCCGCGCGTGACGCTAGTACTGCCTGCGTTCAAACGATTAACATCGCAGATGCGCCGCTCCTTTGATTCGTGGGAGAATAGTTGCTACAAGCGCCCGGCCCTTGGCGCCTGTGCTGTTCCGTCGCTGGTTCTTATCCCCAGACGCCTGGCTAAAAAGCTGGTGGCGCGTGCCCACCTAAGCGTGTAGTTATCCACGGCTCGGTCACGAAGCTTTGAGGTGAAACATGAGCGATATGTGGAAAAACTGGGAAGGTCAGGTGGCTGACCATAAATACCAGTTATTGCGGTTCTTGGGGAGCACCGATCATAGCGCGGCGTTTCTAGCGGAATTTCATGACCCTGAGCCGCGCCAAGCCGCCATTAAGTTTGTCTCCGCCGATATTTCCGGTAAGGAACAACAGCTGGAAGCTTGGAAGGACGCGGCCCAGCTAAGTCACCCAAATTTGCTTCGAATTTATGGTTCCGGTAGCTGCAAGATCGATGACATGGACTTGTTGTACGTGGCCACCGAGTACGCCGAAGAAAATCTGGCTCAGGTGCTCCCGCATCGGGCGCTGACCACCGAAGAGACCAGCGAAATGCTCAATGCCGTGGTCAACGTGCTGTTGTTTCTTCACGGCAAGGGTTTGGTCCACGGGCACATTAAGCCTTCCAATGTGCTGGCTAGCACCGACCATTTGAAACTTTCGAGTGACACCATCGTGTCTGCGGGCGAGGTCCGGGAAATGCGCCGCGAACGCAGCGCCTATGATGCTCCGGAGTTGCCGACCGTCCCGTGCACGGCCGCCGCGGACATCTGGTCTCTCGGCGTCACGCTGGTCGAGGCGTGTACCCAGCAACCAGCGGTATTGCCGTATAACGAACGAGCCGAACCTATCGTTCCATCCACCATGCCTGAGAAATTCCTGGAGATTGCCCGTGAGACTCTGCGCCGCGATCCCAACGCGCGATGGAGCACCGCGAAAATAGCGGAACACCTCAATCCTCCGCCGCTCGCGGTTAAAGCCGCGGCCGCTGCTGCCGGAACAAATGCTCCTGCTCCGGTCGCCTCCGCGGGTGCTTCCACCGCTCCGGCGGCGGTCGCACCGGCGCCCATTCAGGCGCCTCCTGCGATCTCCCCTCTGGATGTTCCGCTATCGAAAGAGCGGGCTCTGCCGCTCAACAAATTGCCACATGCTCCGGCGGGGCGTCATGAGCCTGCCTTGCCGCCACTCCGGACCGACTCGGCTAAAGGGCAAACGGTCGAACTGCCCAATTACGTGCTCCCGCTGTTTGCTTGCGCGCTGGGGGTGATCGCGCTCATTGTGCTGTTTTTTGTTCTGCATCCTCGAACGCGGCCTGAGGTGAGCGCGTCTGCTTCCATCAGCAATTCCCGGGCTACCGCTGTTACGCCCTCCAACGCGGCCAAAGCGCCACCAAGTCCGGCTCCCGTCGCCAAGGTGCCGGTTCGCCAAGCAACCCCGGCAAACGTGCCGCAAAAGCCATCGGCCAGCACGGCGCCGGCTCAACTCACAGCCTCCGCCGCGACAGATGCGAACGCTGCGACTGCGCCGCCTACCCACACCGGCGATGCGACGAGAAAACTCCGCTCAGACGCGGATCACGGCGAAGCTTTGGACCAAGTCACCCCGCAAGCTTCACCGAAGGCGCTGGCCACGATTCATGGCACCGTGCGCGTGGTTGTGAAGGTACAGGTGGACCCTGCCGGCAACGTATCCGACGCGACACTCGATAATCCCGGCCCCAGCCACTATTTCGCGGATCTTGCGCTGAAAGCTGCGCGCCAATGGGTGTTCACTCCGCCCGACGCCGATGGCCACAGCGTGGCCAGTCAGTGGCTCATTGAATTCGGGTTTACCAACGAAGGCGCGAAAGCGAGCGCCAGCCAACTCGAACCTTAGGTAACCAGCACGTTCCAGACTGGCCTTGCAGGCTAAGGCGAATCGCCTACTCGTCTGCGTCCATAGCAAGGAATACTCGCGCCTACACCGCTTCGCCGGAAAGAACCCGCAGCATCCTCTACCACTAAGCAGGTACACTGGAAACAGGTTCGAAAGGACAGCTAAGCGTGCCGAGAGCGGGCAGGAAGCGTATTGCCATAGCCAAGTTGAATCCGAAGATTCTGATCTTCGACGTGGACGGGGTACTCGTCGACGTTCGAGAGACGTACTGGCGCTCGGGAATGCAGACCGTGGAGTACCTCACCGGGAAAAAGCCCACTTGGGCCGAGTTCTACAAATGGAAGCGCATGCCCGGTAACAACGATGATTGGACCATGGTGTCGCGCTGGGCCACGGCGTTGGGAGTCCCCACGACTTACGAGGAAGCCCGGCTGGCGTTTACTCCGTTCTATTGGGGACGGAACGGCCAGGCTGGAAACGTTGAAAGAGAGAAGCTGCTGGTTACGCCCAAGCTGATTCAGCGCTGGGCCAAGAAACGCGAATTGGACCTGTTCACCGGGAGAACAAGGCAGGAATTCACGTGGACGTTCGAAAAGTGGCCGGCGGCGCGGTCGTTCCGCACCATTATCACCATGGACGATGCCAAGAAGAAGCCCAGTCCCGAAGGGCTGCGCATCATTCTGGCCGGCCGCGATCCCAAGACCGCTCTCTATGTTGGAGATAATGTCGACGACGCGTTGGCCGCTAAGGCAGCGCGCGTCCCGTTTATCGCGGTGCTTTCCAAAAAGGATTTCGATTACCGGCTGCGGGCCAAACGCTTCAAGGAGTTAGGCGCCATAACCCTGCTGGAGCGAGCCCGAGACTTGGACCGTTTGCTGCTATAAACTAGCGAACGCCACTGGGCCGGGCAAACTTTTGAACCGCAGAAAGAATCTCAGGAAGAAGGGCGGGTGTACCTGGAGCCTGACCGGGAACTTTTTGACGCCATCGGGGTAAGACTTAGAATGGCCGTGCGGCTAAGAGGAAGTGGAGGAAGTACGCCATGATGTTTATTAAGAAAATCCTGCTTGTGAGTGGAACTTGCTTACTGGCCGGTGGGCTACTGTGCGCCCAAGCGCCTCCGGGCCCTCTCACTCCTCCACCGCCAGACCCCAACGCGCCTGCTCCTGCTCCCCCACCGAAAAAACCAGAAGTGCAACCGCGCAAAAACATCCTCGGATTGTGGAAATTCAACAAGGACGAAAGCGACGACGGGCGCGCCAAACTGCAACAATCCCGTCAAGCCGATAACACCAACCGCGGTAACGGAGGCGGAGGGTATGGTGGCCCGCGCATAGGCGGTCCATGGCCCGGCACGGGTGGCGGCGGTTACGGCGGTCCACGCCCGCAAAGCGACATTTCCGACAGCATGGGCGACTTGGTCAATCCGCCGCATGAAATGAGGTTATCCCAGAAATTCGATAATGATCCGGAAGTCTTGCTTGCCGACGATCGCGAACACCGCACTTCCTTTTTCACCGATGGCCGCAAAATTGAAAAAAGCAAGGATTACGATACTAAGCAAGTGGCGGCGCGTTGGGACGACAAAAAGCTGGTCACCGACGAAAAAGGCGCTCACGGCGGCAAAGTTGCCCGAACCTTCGAACTCTCGTCGGATGGCAAACAGCTCATCGAGACCGTACACGTGACCGACAGCAAAGGCAATCACCCGGTAAACGTGCAGTATGTATACGACGCCATGGATCAGGCCGATCCTTACAGCCCGCACTGAATTGGCAGCTTTAACTTGGGATTGAACCCGCCCTGGGCGCGCTTACTTGACGGCAACCGGCGTAGCAGTTGCCACGGCCAAATGCCGCTCCGCTTCCGAGCGCAGCTCTTTCGCGCGCACTCCCGCCGGACTGTCCGGATCGAGCTGCAGATAGGCGTCCAGGTCGGTGATCAGCGCAGCATAGTTCTGCTGACGCAAATGGATGACCGCCAAAACCCGGTGAACCATGGGCTGTTGTGGCGCCAATTCCGCCGCAGTCTGCGCCGCGGCCAGTGCGGTTTCCAAGTGACCGCGCGAAAGCTCTAGTTCTCCGAGCTCCAACTGCCCGGGCCAGGAATACAGATTACCCGCCAGCCCATGACGCAACAGAGCCTCACCTTCGGTGATTTCGTTGCGGCGAATTAAGAGCGTACCCAGGGCGATTTCGGCGTCGGGGTACTTTTTGTGGCTGATTTCCAGGGACCTGCGAAACTGTTTCTCGGCCTCCGGCGAATTTTGTAGCGCCAGATAAGCCATGCCGGTTTGATAGTAGGCCTCGTAGTAGGTCGGGGCTTGCGCGGTCGCGCACTGGAAATCGCGCAGAGCGCTTTGGGCGTGGTTCTCCACATACAGTTTCTTCTTCCCGGCAATCACCAGGTTTCGGGCCGCTTCGGGCATGGCCAGTTCATGTGCGGAGATGGTTTGCCGTCCGGGAGCTTGCGCCGAGGTATCCCGACGCAGCGGTTGCAACGTGACTGTTAAGCCGCGTTCGGAGGTGAAACTCAGGTCCACATGCACTTCTGCGGCTTGATAGCCGTTGGCCTGCACTCGCAAAATGTAACGGCCCGGACGCAAACCTTGAAACGAGAAATCGCCCGAATCGTTTGTGGACATCTCCTCTATGGGATTTGCCCCATCATCGCAGAGCATGACTCGGGCCTGCGCAATGTGTTGATTGTCTCCGTCTGAATAGACCGAACCGGTTAACGCAAATCCTGATTCCGGAATCGCTGCATGAATGAATCCTGGGGTAAGAGTAGGAAGACCACCCACGAACAGGAGGACACCCAGGAAGAAGTCGATCCGACCCATCGACCACCTCCGTGACACCGAAGGCCACCACAGCCTTATGTGCGGATTTTACTCTTCCGCGAGATGAAAGTCAGTGGAAAGACAGAGTCGGCCGCGTTTTTTCCGTGGGTGGACTGCTAACGTAAATCGCCGGACTCGATTCCGTTCTTGCGCGCTTCGTTTTCCGTATCTTCGATTTTCGCCTGCAGCTCTTTCTTCTTCGCTTCCAGTTGCTTGACCTGATCTTCGATGGGCACCATGTTGTAGCCTTGATTGATATTGATTCCACCGGAGGGGCTGCTGTTCTCGCCCTTGAAGTTTTTCAGTTGGGCGATGCGCTGGTCAATGGCGTCAATGCGACTCTGACATTGCTGGATCTGGTTGCGGTAATTCTCAATCTGCGCGCGTCGCGCTTGGTCCATGGTGCCGCCTGACGGCGAGCCGGTCTTACGCTGTCCTTGCGCGGAAGGAGCGCTCGGGTCGCCGACCACCGAAACATCACCCTTCACCGATCCGATTTCGTCGTTGGTCCAAACCTTTTTCGGTTTGCTTTTCTGTGGCGAGGTGGCCTGACCTTGCGCTTGAGTATCGGCGGGTTTCGACGAGCTTCCGGCGCTGCCTGAGTCCTGAGATTGGGCATGCGCAGGCAAGCCGGTCAGCAACAAAAGGCATCCGAAATAGACAATCGTGGGTCTCATGCCATTCTCCTCTTAACTCACTTTAGCGCAATTGCCCTGGATCAATTCCTAGCTTGCGAGCTTGGGCCAGTTGGTCATCGATCTGCTCTTCCAACTGTTTTTTCTTGTCGGTGAGCTGCGTGATTTGCTGGTCCACCGGGGTGCGGCTGTAACCTTTGCTGATGTCCCGCTCGCCCTTGGATACGGGAGCCCCTTCCAAAAACTCTTTGTAGGTTTTCAACTTGCTGTTGACGTCGTCGAGTTGGCTTTGCAGCTTTTCCAAATTCTTTTTCAGGCGTTGTACGGTTGCGGGATCAGCTGTTTGTCCGGACCCAAAGCGATAGTTCTGGTTGCGTTTGTCGCCCACCACGGAAACACCACTCTTTTTCGTGGCCAGGTCTTCATTGGTCCAAACCTTCTTACCCGATGAGTCTGGGGTTGCGTTGGTGCCCGATGAAGACGACGCGCTGCTGGAACTGGGCGGATTATCTTGCGATTGACGACCCGGTGTGAGCACTGCGCAGATTCCGATGGCCACGACAAAGGTGAGCAGGTGGCGGAGCATAGGCCCTCCGTAAACAGGGGCGCGGTTCTAGTACTTGCCACCAGTATATCCGCTGGGACCGCACGCGTGCGGCTGTGACGCCGCCAACTTGCTCAATTCGGCACGTCAGTGAGTGTGCCGGGACCGGAGAGCTCAAGCAGGTGGATGCGGCGCTAGGAGGTTGCTCAATTCTTCGCGCACAACTTTTAATGCTGCTTTGGGAGGACCCACCAGTTTGTAATCGAAATAAAACGTTCGTTCGTGAATTGAAAATGGCACCATGAATTTCCGGCCGTCGAAATCATACTGCTCGAAGGTCGGCTGCCAAACCCCCGGAGCTACTTCGTAACGCTCCTGCATGAAGTGGCTGCCCTTGTATACCTTGGCCAGGAACAATCCGATCGAGAAGTCATCGGTGACCGAGCCGTCGACCTTGGCGAGCTGCGAAGCTTGCTCGTCGATCCAAATAGTGCCACTAACTCTTTTGAACAGCACGGTGTTGCGTGAGGTCGGCCGGTAAGCGGGATTCGGTGTCAGCCTGTAGCGCAACAAACGGCGATCCGCGCGCGTCTCTTTGCCTTCAAACGTGAAGATGAAGGCCTGGTGCGTCGCTTGCAGCAGATCGAACCGCTCTTTGCGTTTACGCGCCGCGCGCGCATAGGCGTCTTTCTGGGACGACCCATCTTCGCTAGCCCAGGTGAGATATTTTTCCAGTTTCTCCAGATCGCTACGGTAGACCTCGGGATTCGGCGGTTTGCCGTCGGGCGCAAGGGCAATCTTGTCGACACCGGTTCCCACGGGGTACAGCAACCAGAGTTGCGTCTCCAGCGGGTCAGCATCGCTGCCACTCCGTCGCTTCTCGAGGCGCTGCGTGCGTTCGTACTGGTCCAGCAGGATTTCGCTTCTCTTTTGGTTCTCAATCACCTGATGGAACAGATCCGAGCCGGCGACGGTGGGCGCGGCGCGCGCCGGATTTTCCTGTGAAGAGTTGAGGGACTGGAGAAACAGCAACAGTACGAAAAGACCCGCCAACGCGGGGTAAGGCCGGGAACTCGGACTTTTTGGCGCTCGTAGTGCATAGAAAGCAAAGGCCATAGCCTCTTCCCAGATCACCGGATGGTCACTTTTTCCTGGTGCTCCACACGGTTCGTTCTCAGAGTACACACGCTGGCCCTTGATTGCAAAACTGGCCGCGAGTAATCTTGCCAACTCCGAAATTTGGCGTATTGTATGTTCTTAAGATACGTGCCCTTGGTGGAATAGCTTGGGAGCCACTCCAATCGAGAACGCTACGGTTGTGCGCGGAATGCTGGGCACAGCGGCAGATGCTGCCGAAAAGCGCCGGGGATCCAGCAGCGCCTGGGTCACCTTCCATGAGACCGTTAAGCTCGCCTTAGATTCTTTGCGAGCTCACAAACTGCGGAGCTTCCTGACATTGCTGGGTGTGATCTTGGCGGTGGCGACGCTGGTCTCGGTGATGAGCGTCATCGCCGGACTGAACAAGTACATCGCCGACCGAGTGGCGGATTTGGGCGCCAACGTGTTCGTCATCGACCGCTTTGGCATCATCACCAGCATGGATGCGTATCGGAAAGCGCAGAAACGCCCTTTGATTACGCTGGAAGAATTCGAGCGCTACCGGGATTCTTCCCGACTGGCCGAGCAGGTGGCTGGTTATGACCAGCAATACTCGGAATCCCGCAGCGGCGACGCTCTTCTGGAGAACACCAAAGTCGTCGGCGTTACTTCCAACTACGCCGAAATCGAAAATTTAACCCTTGCACAAGGACGCTTCATCACTCCCGCAGACGAACAACATCACTCCGAAGTGGCGTTTATCGGAGCCGACCTTGCGGATAAGTTTTTCCCCAATGTCGATCCGATCGGCAAAACGGTGCGCTCGGAAAACCACATTTACGAAGTGATTGGAGTGGGAGGCCGCATCGGCAGCGCGCTGGGCCGCTCCAAAGACAATTACATGCTGTTGCCGTTGTCCACTTACCTGAAGGGTTGGCATAGACCAAACGATTCTTTGGCGATCATTGTCCAGGTGCAAAATGCCGAATCCATGGCGCCGGCCGAAGAGGAAGCCCGCATGCTATTGCGCGCCTGGAGGCACCTTTCCTATAAAGCCGAAGACAACTTCGCGTTCTTCGCCTCAGATTCCATCATGGCCGTGTGGCACGAACTAACCGGTAACCTCGCCTTCGTGACCATGGCCCTGGTTAGCGTGTTTCTGGTGGTCGGTGGCATTGTCATCATGAACATCATGCTTGCCAGCGTCACGGAGCGCACCCGCGAAATCGGCCTGCGCCGCTCCCTTGGAGCACGGAAGCAGCACATTCTCCTGCAATTTCTGACCGAATCCGCGTTGCTTGCCGCCACCGGAGGCTTGATCGGCATTTTTGCGGCGATCGTCATCGTGCTTTTCGTGAAATACACGTTCTCCTTTCCCATGGATCTGCCAATCAGCGCGGTAATTTTGTCGTTGTTTCTGGCCACCAGCGTGGGTCTGTTCTTTGGCATTTTTCCGGCCATGCGCGCGGCCAAGCTCGATCCCATCGAAGCATTGCGTGCAGAGGCATAGTCCAGCATGGCGCAAACCTACGGCGAAAATCTGAAGCAGGCCCTGGATACCTTGCGCACTCATAAGATGCGCAGTGCCCTTACCGTCTTTGGAGTCGTGCTCGGCGTCAGCGTGATCATGCTGGTCTCCGCCCTGATCACCGGCTTCGACCGCAAAGTGGAAGAGGAGATCAACCAGGTTGGCGCGAACACGGCTTTCGTCAGCAAGTGGGATCAGAGCCGCAACGGTCCGCCTGGCTTGGATGAGCGCTTGCGCAAGCCGCTTACGTTGGAAGACGCCGTGGCCATCGAGGGGCGCTGCCCCGCCGTTAAAAACGCCAGCGCGTGGGTTGAACCGCATTGGGACGCTTCGCATGCCATCCGTACCGCCGCGGGAGAAGTCACTGGAATCGATTTTCGCGGTGTGCAAGCCGCCTTCGGTATGGTTTATGCCAACGCCACACTCAAAGAAGGCCGGTTCATCAGCGAAGGCGACGACTTGCACCGCGAAAAGGTCGCGGTGATTGGCGAAAATGTGGCTCCGGTGCTGTTTCCAAGTGGCCAGGCCATCGGAAAAGACGCCATGATCGATGGTTCCGCTTTCCAGATTATCGGCGTGCTGGAGAAACCTAAGGGTGGATTCGGCGCGGACGAGGAAGATCGCCGCGTGCTGATTCCCTACAAAACCTTCATGAAGACGTACCCCGGTGCGGATGAGATCAGTATTCGCGCGGAGGCTTATCCTGGGATGCTCGCTGAAGCTGTGGACCAGATTCGCGAAGTCATGGAGCGTCGCAGGAACGTGCCGTTCGGCGGAAAAGACAATTTCTCGGTCTCGACTGCGGCCGAGCAGGTGGCCGAATTTCACCAGATTGTCGACAAGGTCGCGCTCGCCATGGTGGTGCTCAGTTCCGTCGGCTTGCTGGTCGGCGGAATCGGTGTAATGAACATCATGTTGGTGAGCGTCACCGAGCGCACTCGGGAAATTGGCGTACGTAAAGCCATAGGGGCCAAGCGCAGCGACATCACTTGGCAGTTTTTGCTGGAAGCAATGACTCTCACCGGGATTGGCGGTTTGATAGCGCTGGTGCTCGTTAATGGGCTGGTGTTGCTGGTTCGTGTGACGCTTAAATGGCCGGGCGTGGTCCCGGTTTGGGCCGCAGCCACCGGAGTCACTGTCAGTGTGACCATAGGGTTAATTTTTGGCGTATGGCCGGCGACCAAGGCCGCCAAACTGGACCCGGTCGAAGCGCTTCGCTACGAATAGCTGCTCGACAATGCCGGCAATTCATTCATTGCAGGCGACTTATAGCATAAAGGTCTGGAGCAATGCCTTTGCCTTATCGAACTTACTCTCTGTTCCTTGTCGCCTCGTCATAGACATCCCCGGTTGCCGCCACTAACGTCTCAATTGAGGGGCAAGCTCAAGCGGAAGAACAACTTCGTTGTGGTGAGCGTCTAATACCGCAGAGAGTCGCTGTACGGAAACAAACGGGGCGGCATCAACGTATTTCTAGCAAGGGGTGAGGAGGTCGCTCATCCCACCACGCCTGCATTGTGACTGAGAGTCGAGCATGGGAGTCGTACCTCTAGACGGATTGACAACCCCACCGGTGGTGGGAACCATCGAGGAGCGCCTTTCGCGCTTCGAGCGCTACCGTCGCGCCTGGCGTACCTTCGCCGAGACTTTCAAGCTAGCCCTGGATGCCCTGCGCGCTCACAAACTGAGAAGCTTCCTGACGCTCCTGGGGGTCATCTTGGCGGTCATGACTCTGGTCGCGGTGATGAGCATCATCTCCGGCTTGAACCTCTACGTGGCCGACCGCGTGGCTAACCTGGGAGCCAATGTTTTTATCGTCGACCGCTTCGGCATCATCACCAGTCAGGACGCGTACATTAAGGCGCAGAAGCGGCCGCTGATCACCATCGAGGACTACGAACGCTTGCGCGCCAGCATGAAGTTGGCCACCGCCGTTGCCGCGGAGGAAGATCATTTCGTGCAAACCAAGGTCGGCAACGCCATCATGGAAAATACGCAAATGATGGGCAGCACTCCCAATTTCGCTGATGTGCGCAACTTGAACGTCGCTCAGGGGCGCTTCATCACCGATGCTGACGAGGAGCATCGCGCCGAAGTTGTTTTCATTGGACCGGACTTAGTGTCGAAGTTTTTCCCCAACCGGGACCCCATCGGCAAAACTATTCGCGTGCAAACACACACTTACGAAGTCATCGGCGTCGCCGAGCCCCTGGGCAGCGCCTTTGGGCAATCTCAGGACAACTACATGATCATGCCGCTCAGCACCTGGCGGAAGGGCTGGCACACCAACAACGATTGGGTGGCCATCTTCGTACAAGCACCCAGCCAGGAATTGTTTCAAGCCAGTGAGGACGAAGCGCGCATGTACTTCCGGGCCTGGCGCCATTTGCCCAACGATGCTCCCGACGATTTCGCCATTCTCGGGTCGGATTCGATCATGCAGCTTTGGCATGAGCTGACCGGGAATCTGGCGGTCGTGGCCATGGCGCTGGTCAGCATCTTCCTGGTGGTCGGTGGCATTGTGATCATGAACATCATGCTCGCCAGCGTGACCGAGCGCACCCGCGAGATCGGTTTGCGCCGCGCTTTGGGCGCCCGGAAAAGACACATCCTGTTGCAATTTGTCACCGAATCTTCGGTGTTGGCGGCCGTGGGTGGATTCATTGGGATCCTGGGCGCGTACGCTGTTGTGTTCTTCGTAAAAACGGTATTTTCCTTCCCGATGGAAACGCCGCTGACTGCGGTCATCTTGTCTTTGTTGCTGGCCACTAGCGTTGGATTGTTTTTTGGTATTTTCCCGGCGATGCGCGCGGCAAAACTAGACCCCATTGAAGCTTTGCGCGCCGACGGTTGAGGAGCGACGATGGCTCAAGCGCATGGTGAAAACTTGAAACAAGCGATGGACACGTTGCGTGCCCACAAAATGCGCAGCGCCTTGACCGTGTTCGGTGTGGTCCTCGGGGTCAGTGTGATCATGCTGGTTGCCGCGCTACTGACCGGCTTCGATCAGAAAATCCAGGAAAACATCAACCAATTCGGCGCTGACACCGCGTTCATCACCAAGTGGGACCAAGGACGCCACGGCGGGCCTCCTCCGCTGGAAGAGATCCAGCGCAAGCCGCTCACTCAGGATGATGCCAAGGCCATCGTGGCCTCTTGCCCGGCGGTGAAGAATGTGACCACTTTCTTGCAAACCGATTGGGATCACGTGCACACCGTGCGGACCAAGGCCGGCTCAGTTTCCGCCATCGACTTTCGCGGTGTGCAAGCCAACTTCGGCATTGTTTACGCCAATGCGTCCACCCTGGAGGGCAGGTTCATCAGCGAAGGCGACGACCTGCACAAGGAAAAAGTGGTGATGCTGGGAGAAAATGTGGCCCCGGTTCTGTTCCCGGAGGGTCACCCCATCGGCAAAAACGTGCTGATTGACGGCTCGGACTTCACCGTAATCGGCGTGGTAGAAAAACCAAAAGGCGGATTCGGTATGGGCGACGAAGACCGCCGCGTGCTGATTCCCTTCAACACCTTCCAGAAAACCTACCCCAGCGCAAACGAAATCAACATGCGCGCGCAGGCGTACCCGGGCTTGCTCAATGAGGCCGTCGACCAGATCCGTGATGTGCTGGAGCGCCGCCGCAACGTTCCCTACGGCGGCAAGGATAATTTCTCGATCGCCACCGCAGAGCAGGAAGTCCAGGAGTTCCACAACATCATGATGATGGTGTACCTGGCCATGATCGTGTTGAGTTCCATCGGCCTGCTGATCGGCGGAGTCGGCGTGATGAACATCATGCTGGTCAGCGTTACCGAGCGCACCCGGGAGATCGGTGTGCGCAAGGCCATTGGCGCCAAGCGCAAAGACATCACCTGGCAGTTTCTGCTGGAAGCCATGACCCTGACGGGTATGGGCGGCCTGCTAGCGTTAGTGTTGGTGTTTGTGCTGGTTTTGCTGATTCGTTGGCTCCTCGATTGGCCCGGCGTGGTGCCGTTCTGGGCCGCCGCTACCGGCATCGCGGTCAGCGTCAGCATCGGGCTCATCTTCGGCGTGTGGCCCGCCGTCAAAGCCGCCAAGCTTGACCCTGTCGAGGCTCTGCGCTACGAGTGACCCGCGTATCCGGCCGTATACGAAAAACAGCTATTACTGCGAGCTGGTAGCCGCCTTGGGCGGGAATTGTGGTTCTTCGGGCGATGGGCTGGCCGGAGTGGCGGCTTCCAGCGCGCGGGTCACGTCGTTCGGATCGTTCGACAGACCCACCAATGTGGTTTGTGCATGTTGATCGACGGCGCTGACCGCAGCCACCAGGCACGAATATAGGAACGCCTTAATTCCCGAGCGAAATTCCATGGTGGACTGCTCCGCCACGCGGGCTACGTCGGTCTCCAGCGACCGGCGTCGCGCCTCGACCGCAGCTCGGTTTTCAGCATCCAATGAGGCCATCGAAGAAGCTACGCGCTCTTTCGCTTCCGCGAGGATTTGATCCACCTGGGACTCGACACGCCGGCGGAATTCATCCAGAGTGTTGTTGCAGGCCTTCTGCAGCATCGCCCGGGTTTCACTGGCGCGAGCTTCCAGCTCCAAGGAAGCTTCCTGCGCGACCACCTGCTTCTGCTCCATCAAGCGGATCAGGTGACGATCGGAAACGCGCGCGGCCGCCGTCTCAAAATTCCGTGTGGCCATATCGACGGACTGCTCGATGGCGGTCAGATCCTGTGGCAGCACGCGCGGGCTGCGTTCCGCCAAACTACGCGCCTCGGCAAGGTGGCCGCGTGTCTCGCCCGCAAGTCTCTCCAGTTGCAGGGAAACCTCATTGATTCGGTTATGGGTTTGAGCCGCAAGTTGCTCGAAATGCGCGGAAACCTCGCCCAGGCGCCATTCCAGATGGCTCATAATCTGTTCGCGCGAAGAATTTAAATGCCCATTGAGTTGCTCCTGCGAAATACCGGGATCGCTCCCGGTCAGAAGCGACCGTACTTCCGCCAAGCCTTGATCATGCAGCGAACGCGCTTGGCGGGATTCCAGGGCCAGTCCTTCCAATTGCGCGGCCACATCATTCAAGCGCGCGCGTGTGCCTTCGATCTGTTGCTCGAACCCGGACTGCGTTTCGCCCAGCCGCTGTTCGAAGCGCCCGAACGTCTCTGCGCGCAAAGCTTCCAGACGCGGTTCAAGCGTAACGCCGCCCGTTTGCGCGGCCACTTCATTCAAGCGCGCCTGGGTTGCTTCGAATTGCTGGCCAAACCCCGCATGCTCCTCGCGCAAGCGTTGCTCGATGCGGTCAAAAGCCTCCGCCCGCAAAGCCTCGAGACGTGGTTCGAGCGCCGCACCGTCCATCCGCGCCGTTATTTCGTTCAGGCGGACATTCGTCCCTTCGACTTGTTGTCCAAAACTTGCATGCATTTCGCCCAGCCGCTGTTCGAGTTGACTGAGCGTCTCCGCGCGCAAAGCCTCCAGCCGCGGTTCGAGTTGCGTCTGCGAAACCGTATCCGCATTGGACGCTTTGATCGAACCCACCACCGCATGCGCCTCGGCGACCACGTCTCCGAGTTGTGCGCGAGCTTCGTTCACGGAGCGCTGCACGTTTTCGTTCAGTTGCGTCTGCTGCTGAGATGACAGTTCGGAAGCGCGCGCTTCCAAGTGGGAGTTGGCCCGGGCAAATGCGTCGCTAAAACGCGACTCCAACTGTGGCGCGGTTTCGTTCGCAAAGTGGTCCACGAAGCGTTGCGAGTCGCTCAGTGCCTGCTGCGAAAGCGAGGTCAGCGCTTCAATCCGCCGGGCGATATCCTCCGCCCGGTCCCGGTAAGCGTGCAGTTCGTTCTCCCAGAGGGTCTTGCCTTCCGCCAGGCGTGCGGCGGAAAACTCTTCGCTTCGCCGCACATTGGTTTTCCAGCCCTCTTCGATCTTGCCCAGTGCGAGCTTTACCGCTTCGTCGAGCTGGGTCGAGAGCGAGTTCTGCACCGCTTTATCGGCGGCGGCCTGCAGCTTGCTTTGCAGCGCCTGCAAAAGCTGGTCGGCAGTGACCACCACACGTTCCGCCTTGCTGGGAGGATTCTCGTGGTCCGTACCGCTCTCGGTAGTGCCCGCCGCGGGAGGTCCCGGGAACACGGTGACTTCGGCGCGTCGCTCGCCTTGCGCCGATTGCCGGTCGTGGGTGGCATCGCCGCTGGAGGCCGCCGCAGCCGCCGCGCGGGAGCCCCCGTTCGCCGACATCAGACGCATCCAGTCTTCCGGGGGCGCAGGAATGCCCCAGACGTTTCCTGGGGTTTCCAATTCCACGCCAACCTGGCAGAGTTCACGCGAATTTTGCGCGTTGAACACCGAGCGGACCCGCGCACGCACGGGCCGGGAGTTCGCTCCGTCAGTTCCGGTGACCTGTAGCGTCACCCATCCTTCCGGCGCGTACTCGTGGCGCGAGGAATACCGGCAGCCGTGCAAATTCACGGAGACCGCCGCAGTGCGCTCCTGAAAAATTTCGCCGCGGCGATTGGTGCCCAGAACGATTAACGAAATTGCCCGGTCGATACGGGAACTGCGACGCAGTTCGCCGTCTTGCAGCGAACGCTGATTTTGCGAAAGGGGCGGTGTAGTCATCTCTTCACCCTTCAAATGATTGTTTTGAATAAGTCCATTCACTAGGCCGTTTGATTCTGCCGTAACGAAGCTTCGCGGTGGTATGGTTTTCACGGGAATAACCGATGGAGATTGGGCGTCAACCAGATCTTCCCAAACCTGCTGATCTCTCAGACGAACCTTTAGGATCAGTCCGAGGACCAAGGCACCGAGAGCAGCTCCGACTACGATCCAGAAGAAAAGCGACATTGTGAAAAACGCGGGCAATCCTGCGGATCCCATTCCCTGGGTTGGATGGCGAAAGAAAGGATATTACCCGGCGTAAGGTGAATTGTGACGAAAACCGGCTCTGGCGGCAAGGGGATTATCGCGCTGCCCCGGCGCACCTCCGCGAACCCACCGCCCGGGTCAGAAAGGGGTTAGCTGCTCTGTTTCAGCGCACCGAAACCGGGCCATTGACCGTGGAGACATGCACCAGCGTGGGGCCGCTACCGAATTCCAATCGCTTACGATCCTCATCCCAGGTTTTGCGGCCTTCGGCACACACGCTCGCGCGGCACTGAAACGGCCCGGAGCCTTCCGACTCCAGGACCACGCCAGATCGATAGCCAGCAGGCACCTTCAGTATCACAGGACCGTTGCTCGCATGCGCTTCCAGCCCGGAGCCCAACCATGTTTCACCGGAGAGCGACACGGTCAGTGGGCCGTTGTCGGCCCGGATACTTTCCTTGCCACCGTTTTCTTCCAGGACTACCGGACCATTGTGCGCAGTCAGTTCCAATTCACCAGTGCAGCGCGATACGGTCACCGGACCGTTCGTGGCCGAAACTTTCAGGCTACCGTCGATGTGTTGGAAGCTTAGCGGGCCGTTCATGACCTCGACTTCCAGCGCCGAGGATTGTGGCGCACGGACAATCAGATGAGCGGCCCAGCGATTGTCAGAGCCTGGCGTGGAAATTCCCAGTTCGCCGTTCTGCAAAGTAATGTGCACGCGATCCAGGGTGGCTTGCGCCTCCGGACCGTCTTCCGTAGCCTTACAAAGTGTGACCGAGTAAGTCTCCTGATCCCAGCCCTCCACATAAACTCCGCCGTTCGCATGGGCATGCACATGAAGGATTGGCGCTTCCGATTTCGTAACGGTACGTTCTTCCGATTGCGTCACCACTTCGCGATCACTGAATCGCATGTGTATGTCGGAACACGATTGGGCTCCAGCATGTGTCGCTGCGGGCACCTGGGACGAGTGATGGCGAGAAAACGCGCTGGGCGCGGCGGTCAACGCGACGGCAGCCCATACCAACATGGCAACTATGGTGAGGACACGGCCAGAAGTCATAACGATTGCCTCCAGCCGGTATAGACGATAGCAATGGTCGCAAAGTTTGGTCGAAAAGCAGATTTTCAGAGGGTAGAGCTACGCGGATCGCAACAGACGGGCGGCCCGCGAGCGCAACGACAGGTCCGGAGCGGCAACCGCCTGGCCTGCTGCGGGTTTACGCCGACTCAATGGGAATAGCTGTTCCGACAGCGCCTCGGCGGACGCCATTCGCAGTTGCGGCTCTTTGTTGAGGCACGAGGCCACCAAGTCGTCCAATGTGGCTGGTATGGAAGGATTGGAACGGGAAGGCGGCAGCGGCGTCGACGACAAGATGTGGTTGCAAACCACCGCAATGGTTTCCCCAGAGAACGGATTGCTGCCGGTCAGCATTTCATGAAGCACCACGCCCAAGGAGAAGAGATCCGACCGGGTATCCTGAGCGCGACCCAGGATCTGTTCCGGGCACCAATACGCGGGCGTTCCGCGGACCGAAGAGTCGGTTTGATGGCTGGCCAGCCGGGCCATGCCGAAGTCTGTAAGCTTCACCCGATTTTCATTGGTAATCAGGATGTTGGCCGGCTTGATATCGCCATGGATCACGGCGCGGCGATGCGCCACCGTCAATGCGTCCGCCACATGCGCCGCCCATTCGCACGCGGTCGAAAATGGAATGCTGCCTTTGGCGATGATTTTTTCCAGCGACTGGCCCTCCACCAGTTCCATCACCAGGTAGGGCGTTTGCGTGGATTCGTCGATGCCCATGTCGTGCACGGTGATGATTGAGGGATGCGAGAGCTTGCCCACGACGCGGGCTTCCCGCAGGAAATGGTTGCGTGCGTCGCCGCGGGCCAGTTGCGGAGAAAAAAGCTTTATGGCTACAGAACGGTCGATCAGGGGATCATGCCCGCGGACGACCCGGCTCTGTGCTCCAACTCCAAGGGTTTCATGGATCTGATAGCGGCCGACTTGCACGCGTAGTGTTCTCCTCAGTGCGCCTATTCAGGGGAGCAGCGCTACCCGAGAGAATAGCGGAGCGAATATTTGGGAGGAATGAAGCGCCAGTCACGTTACAGAAGTACGATAGTACTGGGAGAAAAGGCCAGGTTGCGGCATAAGCAAACGCTAATTTCCCAGCCCCGATTTCAGCATGGCGTCCGAGCGAAGGCGCAGAGGCAAAGAGCGAACGAAAGCCGCCATGGAAGGATGCCAGTGCGGATGAAAACCGAAGTACAGCATCTCCGATAACGCCTCATCGGACGACCAGTGTTCGAAGGCGATACGATACGCCGCGACGAACACGCCGGTGCGGTCGGCTCCAAATTGGCAATGGACAAAAACCTTCTGCAGCGGCGCCTGCCGTAGCAGCGCAAAAAATTCGGCCAATTGTGCGGACGTCGGAGTCGAGAAGCCACCAACGGGAATGACGATGAAATGCATGCCCAGCGATTCCGCCCGAACGCGCTCCTGTTCGCGTCCGCGCGATTCGCTGCGCAGATCAACGATGGTGGTAACGCCGAGTTCCTGCAACTTATCGAGGCTTGCGAGATGCGGCTGTGCGCCGCGAAAAAGTGCGTCGGAGACTTTTCCCATATTGGGAATTCCCGGAACGGAAATTTTCTGGGCGATGGAGGGCCCGCTGGACGCCGGCAGCGGTAACGCATGTGGAAATGCTGTGGAGGACCACAGTAGCGCACACAAAAAATGATCTGCGAAAAATTTCTCATAGGAAACTGCGAAACAACAGTTTACGAGAACCTCCGGCGAACACAAAACGGCACGGAAGGCGTACGCTCCGCCGCAACAGCACCACAAGATATAGACGCGTGCAGAAAAAGTTAGCCAGATTTTGCGATTTTCACTTGACAGTTTCCGCACGCGGATTGATACTTCGATTCCAGATTCGGGGGACGTGGAAGCGCCAGACGGTCCGAGTCGGGGATTCGCTTGGACCGACGTAGCCCACGTAACCAGCCCGCGATCACCAAACAAACCAGCGCGAAGTGAATGCACCGCGCAGAAATGGCAACACTCGCGGAGAAAAGCTGTTGAGCCATGCGGAAACGCCAGGCTAGGACGGTGCGTTCCTTTTTGTCTTTTTGGTGAACACCGGCTGGGTTACCAGCAAGATTCGATGAACTTGCAGTATTGCGGCCCGTGCGCCTCGGCGGGGCCGAGGTAGTAAAATAGAAGGGTTCCCCGCCTGTACCACGGGAACCTGGAGCGGGGAGGAAACAGGATGGCAACGGTGAAGCCGGTATTGAACGGAAAAACGACCACCAGCGGAACGCGCGGCGGATTGGTCTTCGAGAGATATTTTACCGACGGTACTGTCTCCCCATTTGACCGCGTGGAGTGGGAGAAACGGACCGCACAGATCGGCAACGAGAAGGGCGTCACGATTTTCAAGCAGGAAGGCGTGGAGGTTCCCAAGACCTGGTCGCAAACCGCCACCAACATCGTTACCAGCAAATACTTCCACGGCAAGCCCGGCAGCCCCGAGCGAGAGAGTTCGGTGCGGCAGTTGATCAGCCGGGTGGTCGACACCATCGTGAGATGGGGTGAAGAGGGCGGCTACTTTGCCGGCAATGCTTCCCGCGACGCGTTCCGGGACGAATTGACGCACCTGTTGGTGGAACAAAAAATGAGCTTCAACTCTCCGGTCTGGTTCAACGTCGGCGTGCAGCCCAAACCGCAATGCTCCGCGTGCTTCATCAATTCGGTCCACGACAGCATGGAATCGATCATGAGCCTGACCCGCACCGAAGGCATGCTGTTCAAGTGGGGCTCCGGCACCGGAACGAACTTCTCCACACTGCGCGGCAGCAAGGAGGCGTTGTCCGGCGGAGGCATTGCCTCAGGTCCGGTTAGCTTCATGAAGGGCTTTGACGCTTTCGCCGGAGTGATCAAGAGCGGCGGAAAGACGCGGCGCGCCGCAAAGATGGTCATTCTGAATATCGATCATCCGGATATCGTGGAATTCATTGAATGCAAGATGAAGGAAGAACGCAAGGCCCACGTGCTGATCGAGCAGGGCTACGATTCTTCCATTGACGGCGAAGCCTACAGCTCGATTTTCTTCCAGAACGCCAATCATTCCGTGCGCGTGACCGACGATTTCATGCGCGCCGTGGAGCAAAACAAGGACTGGTGGACCAAGAACGTCACCGACGGGCAGCCCAACGAAAAACTGGGCGCGCGCGACCTGCTGTACAAGATCTCCGATTCCACCTGGCGCTGCGGCGATCCAGGAATGCAGTACGACACCACCGTGAATCGCTGGCACACCTGCAAGAACACCGCGCGAATCAATGCCAGCAATCCTTGCAGCGAATACATGTTCCTGGACGACACCGCGTGCAACCTGGCATCCCTGAACCTGATGAAATACCTGGGTTCCAACGGCCAATTCGACGTGGAAGCGTTCAAACACGCGGTGGATGTAACCATCACGGCCCAGGAAATCGTGGTCGATAACGCCAGCTATCCCACGCCAAAGATCGCAGAAAACTCTCACAACTTCCGTCCGCTGGGGCTCGGCTACGCCAATCTTGGCGCTCTGCTTATGTCCATGGCGCTGCCCTACGACTCCGATGAAGGTCGTGACGTCGCGGGTGCGGTAACCGCATTGATGTGCGGCGAAGCTTATGCGCAGTCCGCGCGAATTGCCGAACGGCTGGGTCCGTTCCCCGGATTCGAGGAGAACCGCGAACCGATGCTGGACGTCATCCGCATGCACCGGAACGCCATGCGCGGTATCAAGCCGCAGCACGTACAACCCGAGCTGTATATGGGTGCGCAGGGCGGATGGGATACGGCACTGCAACTTGGCGAGCAACACGGTTTTAAGAATTCGCAAGTCACCGTTTTGGCGCCGACCGGAACCATCGGTTTCATGATGGATTGCGACACCACCGGCATCGAGCCCGATCTGGCACTGGTGAAAATGAAAAAGCTGGTAGGCGGCGGCGTCATCAAGATCGTAAACAACACCGTGCCTCAAGCACTGATGAGGCTGGGCTACACGCCGGAACAGACCAGCGAAATCGTCAGCTACATCGACAAGAATGGCCGCATCGACCGCGCCCCATTCCTGAAAGACGAGCACGTGCCGGTGTTCGACTGCTCTCTGGCCACCTCAGGCGGGCGCTCCATTGCTTGGCAGGGCCACGTGAAAATGATGGCGGCGGCCCAGCCGTTCCTTTCCGGGGCCATCAGCAAAACCATCAATATGCCCGAGGAATCTACCATCGAAGAGATCATGAACGCGTACGTCGACGCGTGGAAAATGGGACTGAAGGCTGTGGCCATCTATCGCGACAATTCCAAACGTTCTCAGCCGCTGAACGCGGCGGGCAACAGGAAGGACGAAAAGAAGCCTCAAGCACTCGCCGAGCCCGAGCAGCGCGAACTGTTTGCTCGCGCGCAGCGGGAAAAGTTGCCGTACGAACGCGCTTCGGTAACGCACAAATTTAGTGTAGGAGGGCATGAAGGCTACATCACCGTGGGGATGTACGAGGACGGGCGACCAGGCGAAGTGTTCATCAAGATGGCAAAGGAGGGTTCGACGCTGTCAGGCGTTATGGACGGCTTGGCGCTCACGATCTCGCTGGGATTGCAATACGGAGTGCCGCTGAGAGTATTCGTCGACAAACTGCTGAATACCCGCTTTGAACCCAGTGGGATAACGGCCAATCCGAACATCCGCTTTGCCACCTCGGTGCTGGATTACATTGCGCGCTGGCTGGGCGGCCGTTTCATTTCGGCCGATTACCTGAAACTGAACGGGGCCGCGCCGGCGGAGGGCACGGTGGTTGCAGGCACGCTGATGCCTGCGGCATCACGACCGACTGAGCAGCTGAGCACCTCGCCCCGCGATGCCCACGAAGGCGCGCCGACGTGCTCCGAGTGCGGCATGCTGATGGTGCCCAACGGGGCCTGCTACAAATGTGAGAACTGCGGGAGTACCAGCGGTTGCAGTTGATGCGGAGAGGAAAGGAGGAACCGCGATGAGCGCACTCCCCAATGGTTCCGCACTGGCCGCAAAACTCCAATCCAACAAGCCCAGGACACGCGGCTTCTTGCACATTGTGCGCCACGGCGCCGCGCTAAATGCGTTCTACATCGTCACCTATCACCGTCTGGACAAGGCCGGGGCGCGCCCCAAGGCCATGTTGGCTGAGGGTGCTCAGGCGCTGATCGACTTGCTGGAAAAGGTCGGAGTGGACTTTCGTCTGCGCGAAGTGCGCGGCGCGCTCGAGGACATTCTGCGCCTAGGGTCTGCCAACATTCCGGACTTGTGGCTCAGCGACGAAGAGCTTCTGGAAAAAGGATTGGTGGACATCTAGGATTTCGCGCGAATAACACGGGAAGGAGGAAGGGCTGGAGGTGGAAGCTTCCGGCCCCCTTTTTGTTTTCAGACCGGCTGCGCGCAGACACCACGGCTGGATCGTGGTGTGGCTGGACTAGCCGGGGCTAGCGCGGGCGGAACGACGGTCGCGGTGCGAGGGGTCGTGGTCGAAAATGAGGACGTGCAAGCGGAGGAGGCACGTGGCGCACAGCTTCGCCGCAGCTAGGACACTGCTCAGAACTCAATGCATCGGCGCGAACCCAACGGCCTCTTTCTTCGCATTTGGGATTAATACATTGAACGGTGGAGCCCGGCATCAGCGGCACAATGCTCTCCCAGGCAGCTGCTCTGACTGAAGACCAAACCCGAAAGCAGCCAAGCAATGTTCGAACGGACCGGACGGACGAGGAATTGTTGCGCTAGTGTGAACGCGAGTCAACGGAAAACACAGCAGAGCAGAGGAAATTCTTTTGATGACTGTGGAAAAATAAGTGCGCGCATTGCCATATGTGCATTTCAGCTCAGCGCAAAGAACCAGCGGCTACGGTTTACTTGGTTCCGGTTCGGAACTCTTCGCTTCCGCTTCGGGGCCCAATGCCGCTAACTTCGCTTGAAGATCAGCCAATTCCGATTGCGCTTGCGCCAGGTCGCTCTTCATAGCGTCGACCTTCTCTTTTCCCGTTTTATCGTGCTCATGATCGGGATTGGAGTAGAAGCTATCCTGAGCCAGCGCCATCTCCCGCTGCTGCAAGTCGATACTCGCCTTCTTCTCGGCAATTTGACGCTTGAGTGTATCGATTTCGCCCTTTTTGGCTTCACTGGCTCCGGACTTATCCGCGTCAGTGCCGTTTCCCGGAGCCACAGCGGAATTGGCGTCGTTTGCTGGTGTGGGCACAGGCTGGGCAGGATTAGTCTGCGTCGGAGCGGCATTAGATGAAGCGGGGGCCAACGTGTCGTTGTCAATGACATGGGCGGGTTTCGACGAATCCTGTTTGTGTTGGCGGGCGCGGCGGGCAGCTTCGGCCACCGAAGGCGCATCGTCCTGCGCCGCCAGACGCATGCCGCACAAACACGAAGCCATCAGCAGCAGCACGAAAGCACGCATCACTGTCCTTCGCGACATAAAGCCTCCTGCCCAGTTTCCGAACCTCACCGCAATCCTGCCAACCGGGGGACAAGCCTACCCTTACAGCATACGACCCAGACCCTGGACGCTCAACGCTGTACCCCGGCAGGATTCGAAACAGGCAACGGGTTCGAACTCACCGCGATTCCAGTGATGCCGACTTGGGGGCGTAAGCCCGGGAAGGGCCGGACTAGGATTCGCGTCTCCGAGCGGTACGCCGGCGGAGAAACGCCGCCACTTTGTGACGATTGCCGCACAGCGCCATCGAGCACCAGCGCCGTCGATGGGTCCGCGAATCATCGTAGAAGAAGAGCCGGCAGGAAGGATTGGCGCATCTGCGGATGCGCGCCCGTGGCCCTTCCACCAGCAACTCCGCGGCGGAACGAGCCAACGCTGCCAGCAGCCAGTCCAATCCGTTCTCCCGGGCCACAAAATCCAGCGACCAAACGCCCTTGTACGAAACCAATTCGTCGTGACCTTCGGTAATCCGCAGAATTTCGTTGATGGGCTCAACCCAGGATGGCGGTATTGGCTCGCCTTCCACTAGGTTGGAAAAAATCGCCCGTAGCGATTCGCGCAGGCGGAGAATGCGCCATAATACGCTGTCGACTGCCTGTGCTTCGGTGTAAACGAGAGGGCGCAACCGCGCGGCGCGCTCTTCCGAGACCAATCTTGCGTCCATGAGAAACGATACGAATTCGTCCCAGGAGAGATCTTCGTTGCCGCGGGCAGAGTTGGCGAAATCCAGGGCCAGCCGGCCAGCCACCAGGCGTGCAAGACGCGCCATGTAACCCGTGCACACCTCCAAGCAGGTTATAATGCACATCCGGTGTCCTTGCAACCCATCTCGAAACTATTCCCACCGCCGCAGCGTATCTCCTACCTAGCTGCTTCCGCGAGGTGAACTTGTGCCCGACGATGCCCTCAGCCAGCCTTCGCCTAAGACCAATCTGTTTGTCGGGGAGCACGGCTTGCGCGCCGGATGGCGCCTGCTGATCTACACGGCGCTGGTAGTCGGACTGAGTATCCTCATCAACACCATCATTCGCGTTGTGTTTCATCCCCAGCGCGGTGCGATCACCGGTTGGGTTGTTCTGGAGCAAGAGCTGTTCGGGTTCTTGCTGGTTTTTGGGGTAGCAGTGATTATGTCGCGAATCGAACACCGCCCCGTGGGAGCATACGGCTTGCCCGCCAGGGAGATATTCGGACGTAAATTCTGGTTGGGGTTCCTGTTTGGGTTGGCGGAGATTTCGCTACTGATTGGGCTGATCGGCGCATTCGGCGGGTACAAGTTCGGTTCGCTGGCACTGCAAGGCAACGAAATCATAAAAATGGGTTTGCTGTACCTGGCGGGATTCGTTTGCGTAGGTCTGTTCGAAGAATTTGCCTTTCGTGGCTACTCGCAATACACGCTTGCCGACGGCATCGGATTTTGGCCGGCGGCTCTCATCCTGTCGGTGGCCTTCGGCGGCTTACATCTGTTCAATCCCGGCGAAGGCCCTGTGGGCGCGGCTGGCGTGGTGTTGATCGCGTTGCTTTTCTGCTTCTCTCTCAAAAGGTCCGGAAATCTGTGGTACGCCGTGGGATTACACGCGAGTTTCGACTGGGGCGAGACCTACTTGTACTCGGTGCCGAACAGCGGCGCGGTCTTGCCCGGTCATCTTTCCAACGCCGTACTGCAAGCCGGACCGAAATGGCTGACCGGAGGAACCATCGGACCGGAGGGCAGCGTGTTCTGCTTCCTGACCATTGCGCTGCAGTTCCTGGTGGTCATGTGGTTGTTCCCGGCGAAGAAGGACCAGCCGGCGCGGCAAACCGTTCAGCCAAGCAGTTCGCAATTGCCGGCCCCAGATTGCTGAGCCGCTGGGTTCTGTGGCGTCGGACACGGGGCCATTCCGATCCCTGTCTGCCGCTCTGCCAATTAGTGGACCAGATCCGACGCGTGGACCAAATGCACGCCCTGCGCCTGGACCTGCGGCAGAAAATCCGCCAAGGCCCGCAAGGTGGCGGGATGGGGATGGCCGATGGCGATCGCTGCGCCCATTTCCCGGGCGTCCTTCACCGCCAGCTGCAGTTGGCGGCGAATGGCCCCGGTTTCCTGAACGTCGTCCAAAAAGGGAACGTTGCGGTAAGCGCATGGAACGCCGGCAGCTTGCGCCCGATCATAAGCGACCGTGGCGGTCGTCGTGCGGCTATCGATGAAGAAAAGCCGGTGGCTTTGAAGCACAGGCATGAGTTCAGTCATCAAAAACCCATCGGAAGTCGCCCGGGAGCCCTGATGATTGTTCACCCCAGCGGCGTAGGGTACTGTGCGCAGCATAGCGGTCAATTCGCTTGAAACCTCTTGGCTAGACATTCCGGGCCGTAGCTCCTGAGGCTCTGGGGCTTCCGCGCCTACCGCCTCCATCGGGAGATGCAGCATCACTTGATATCCCCGGCGATGAGCTTCCTCCGCAATTTCCGCGGAATGAGGATGATTGGGGAGGATGGAAAGCGTCAACGGATACGGTAAAGCGAAGATTGAGTCGATGGCCGCGTTATCTCCGCCAACGTCATCGAGAATAATGGCTAAGCGCGGCCCGGATACCGTTGTGCCTGGCGTCCGCCGGGCAAACTGGCTCTTTGCCGAGCGACTGGTGCGTAGCAGCGAGTGAATGATGGACTGAATCTTCCCGCATCCGCTAGCGCACAAGCAGACCAGCACCACGGCTGTCAGGATCAGGTGAGCGACATTTTTTCCGGGTGGAACGCGCCTACGATTCACGCAATGAAATTAAGCAGCCTTCTTGGCCTGTGCTGGGGCATGAAAGAGCTCAAGCGCTTTACGCAGAACCGGATCGTCCGGGGAAAGAGGTTTCGGTCCCGCTGGCGGTTCCTTCTGTGCACCCGCCGTGGTGCCGGAGTCTTCACCGTCGTCGCCATCGTCATTCATCGACGAGGAAGCCTGCACCACTTCCGTGGGGATTACACCTTCTTCAAGAATGGATTTCCCGTCAGCGTTGTAGTAATTGGCCACCGTTAGGACAATCGCCGCTCCATCCTCGAGCGGAATCAGCTTCTGCTCCGACGCCAGACCGAACGTCCGTTCCCCGACGATCGCGCCGCGCTTGGTATTGGCGAACGCCGACGCCAGAACTTCTGCCGCTCCGGCACTCGAGACATCCGTCAAAACCGATACTGGCCCTTTCCACACTACTTTGGTCGGATCGGCAGTAAACACCTGCTCCGCGACGGTCTGTCCTTTCAGCGTTGTCAACGTGCCCGAAGGAATGAACAGTCGAGCTACAGCGATGGCTTCCGCATCGGAACCACGGCCGCAGTCACGCACATCCAGAACGACGTGGGAGATTCCCTGTTTCTGAGCTTCCACCAAGTGCGCCTTTACTTCATCCGCCGTGCCCGCGTCCAACGTGGGAAAGCGCAATGCCAGGGTGTCGTTCTCCACTCGCTCAACAATCAGTTTCGGTTGCACCAGCTTCTGCCGGACAATATCGACCTCCTCCGGATCAGTTCGCCCACGGCGGATCACTCCCACCTTAACGGCGGTGCCCGGTTGTCCAGCCAGCAGGTTCTTGGCTTGGCCCACCGACATTTCGCGTGTGGTGAATCCGGCGATGGATTCCAGGAAGTCTCCGCTGCGCAGTCCAGCCTTCTCGGCGGGACTGTCTAGCAGTACCGAAATGACCACGATGTAGCCAGAGCGCTTGCTCAGGTTGAGGCCCGATTCGCCCGTACCGGGATTCGCGGTTTTCTCCTTGTACTCGGTGTATTCACGCGGCGTCAGGTAGCTCGACTCCGAATCCAAAGATTCCAGTAGTCCATGAAGCGAACCGGTGGTCACCAAGTGCATGTTCGGTTCATCAACATAGTCCTGCTGAATTTTTTGCAAGACTTCGCTATAGACCTGCAGAGATTTGTACGCTTTGTCATTGGCGGTGCGGCCCAGAACGTGCCCAACTCCGACCCAACCCACAATCACGATCGAGACGATTAAGATTCCGTAGCGAGCAACACGATTCATCCAGCACCACCTTTGGAGACGCGAAAACGGCAGTATACCATTCCGATGATATCGCGAAGGGAAGAGTTGTAGTTTCAAGCCGGAACCGCAGAAAACCGCAGCAAGTGAGGCCTAATCGGTGTCTCTGTTGTATAAAAACCACACTCAATCGGCCGCTCTGTGGCAACTTTTCCATAACCCACTGAAAACATTAGACAAACTTACCCCCAATTTTTCGACATTATGCTATCGTAGAAATACCTGCTCCCCATGTTTCAGACAACCATCAAGCGTGAGGTCGCAACGCACGGCATCGGTTTGCACACCGGCGTTCGCAGCACAATGAGACTGCTGCCGGCTCCCGCGGACACCGGAATCGTGTTTCGGCGTACCGATTTGGACCTGTTTCCGATCGAGGCTCACGGTAGCAATATTGCTCGGGTCAGTTATGCCACCAGCTTGATGAAAAAGGGTGTATGGCTTTCCACCACCGAGCATTTGCTCGCCGCGATCTACTCCTGCGGGATCGACAATGTGTTTGTGGATGTTGATGCCATTGAGCTGCCGATTCTCGACGGATCAGCCGAGGCGTTTATGCAAATGCTGGACCAGGCTGGCGTTCGTCATCTGCGGCGGAAGCGCCGCTATCTGAAACTCGTCAAACCCGTGGAAGTTGTGGAGAACGGCAGAAGGATCGGGATCTATCCCGCCAGTGAGTTCTCTGTCCGGTGCTATATCGATTTTGCCCATGCACTGGTCGGCAAGCAGCAAGTCGACCTGGTGGTGAACGCTGAAAATTTCCGCCGAGTGCTCTCCCGGGCGCGCACGTTCTGTTTTGACACGGACATCGAGCCGCTGCGCGCCATGGGTCTAATCCGGGGTGGATCCTTAGCGAATGCCATTGTGCTCACCAAGGATGATGTACTGAACGGCCCATTACGGTACGCCGACGAATTCGGCCGGCACAAAGCGCTGGACCTCATTGGCGACTTGGCCCTGGTCGGGCTACCTCTCCTTGGTCGGGTGGAAGCACGCAAGGCAGGCCATTCGCTACATACGCAGTTGGTAACCCGGTTACTCGGCGACCATTCGGCGTGGGAAATCACAACTCGTGAAAGAGCTCCGTCACGGCATACGGTTCGCGAGGTGGTAGCCAGAGCCGCAGATTAGGTTTTTGGAGGCCCGCACTGAGCGAAGACCCAGGAAGCGCTGACGCTGACCTGGTGAACTGCACTTGCCGCGAATGGGGCGTCTGAGGCTGTCTGGTGTGAGCCTTCCACAGGTAAATACCCGAAGCAATAATCAACGCTGCCCCCAAGATGCCCAACCATCCCAGGACAACACCCGCTATGGCCATGCCCTTACCTGAGAGGCGAAGCGGGTTACGGCGAATCTGGCGCAGTGCTAAATAGCCCATAATCACAGCGGCGGTTGACCCAATTCCGAAGACCCAGAATATGCCGCAGACCAGCGAGGCAATCGCCAAGCCGGCAGTCGTGCGCGGCGGGAGAACCAGCGGCGGTGCGTCGGCATTGAGTGTGGAATCCAGACTCGGGTCAAGCCACCGCTGGCAATAGCGGCATTTAATCGCCGCGTCTTGAAGCTCCATCGAGCAATAGGGACACGGTTTCAAGAGACGATCCAGATCGCGCCGGGTGGCGCACGCTTATTATAGATAGATGAGGGCAGTCAGCGCAGAGGTGGACTGTCGGCATTGGCCAGCGTAGAGGAACTGGCACGGATAACCCCGGTTTGGTCCGCAAAGAAATACCTTGTTCCCGTGTTGCCAGGAATTACCGGCTCTGCGGAAATGGAAAACGTTGTGGTTTGCCCCAGATTATTGGCATCGCCGCTGGTGTAGTGAAAGGTGTAACCGGAACGGACCGGTAGGTCCGCAGCCAGCACGCTGTCAAGCACGCCCGCATGGTTGCAATCCTTCGTGCTGTTCGCCGCCGGACCCAGGTTCGCCAGCGAAGCAGGATACCCGACATTCGGACACTCTGCGGCGTAGGTCCCGAGCGCGTAGTTGTACGAACGGAGCGCCCCGACCGCGGAGGCCTCGTTGGCCGCCATCCTGGCGCGTAGAAGATTGGGGATAGCGATCGCCGCAATAATTAGAATGAACGGAATGGCCGCGATGCCAACATACCCCAGCACCAGACCGGCGGTGGCTATGCCTTGTCCTCTTAGCCGACCAGCACTCTTGCGAATTTCCGACAGGGAAATATGCCCCAGGATCACGGCGGCTATGGATGCAGGTAAAAAGAAGAAGAAAATTCCGGTGATCAGGCTGGCGATGGCCTTGCCGCTGGTTGGTGCAACGAAACCCGCAGGAAGCGGCGCATGATACGCAGGAGAGCCCGGCAGGGGCGAACCCATCTGCGTGCCGCACTTTGGACAAAACTGCACATTATCGGCAATACTTTCCGAGCAGTAGGGACAGTTCATGGGCGGACTTACTCCTCGAGTGAAATTCCGAAAAGGTTAACAGGAGTTGTCTTTCATGCGAATCTAGCTCAGATTGTGATGCCCGTCTAGTGCTGGGGTGAGAACAAAAGCCGATATGTCACCATTGTCAAACACTACCGGGCACGGGACAATGCTCTCGATATGACCAAGCACAAAGATGTGGCGATTGTGGTTTTGGCCGCAGGCAAAGGAACCCGCCTGAAATCCAGCCTGGCCAAGGTGCTGCACGCTGCCGGCGGGCGGCCTCTGGTGGAACATGTGGTTCGATCGTGCGTGGGAGTCAAGCCTAAGAAAACCATTGTCGTGGTGGGGCATCAAGGCGAGAAAGTGCAAGAAATCGTCGAGCCCTTGGGCGCGGAAACGGTAGTGCAGCAGCCGCAGAATGGCACCGGTCATGCTCTGTTGGTGGCGAAACGGGCGATTGGCAGCGCCAAATATGCCCTGGTTGTGCCTGGCGACGCCCCGCTGGTACGCACCGAAACTCTTCGCGCGCTGATCCAGAATCACAAAACCGGCCAAGCGGCCGCGAGTATCTTGACCGCGGTGCTGGCCGATCCTTCCGGCTACGGGCGCATTATACGCAAGGGTGGCGACACGGTTGCCGCGATCGTCGAAGAGTCGCAGTTGACCGCCGAGCAGCAGGAACTCAACGAGATTAATTCCAGCGTGTACTGCTTCACCACCGCGAAGCTTTGGCCGGCCCTGGCGCAGGTCAAGCCTAACAATCAGCATCGCGAGATTTACCTGACTGATGTGATTGGGGCGATGAACTCCAAGGGCGAAACCGTTCTGGCGGAGCTCGCACCGGACTCTCGCGAGATTCTGGGTTGCAATACCCGCGCCGATTTGGCCGCGGTAGACCACACTTTCCGCGAATGGAAACGGGCTGCGCTTATGCGTGACGGCGTCACCATTCAGTTGCCTGAAACCGTGCTCATCGACCCAGACGTGGTCGTTGGCGAAGATACGGTGATCGAGCCGTGTGTGCAGCTCCTGGGAAAAACAACTATCGGCGCCCGTTGCACCGTGAAGACTGGCTGCGTCATTCACGACTCGGTGCTCGGCGACGAGGTGATCATGGAACCGCATTGTGTGATTACTGCCAGCCGCATCGACTCGCAGGTGATTGCCGGCCCGTTTGCGCGCATGCGCCCGGAGTCGCGCGTCAAGCGCGGCGCCAAAATCGGGAACTTCGTGGAACTGAAAAAGAGCACCGTCGGCGAGGGCAGCAAGGTTCCACATCTTTCCTATATCGGCGACGCCAAGATCGGTACCAAAACCAACATCGGCGCGGGAACCATCACCTGTAACTACGACGGCTTTCATAAGCACCCAACGATCATCGGCAACAAAGCTTTCATCGGCACCGACACAGCCCTGGTGGCTCCGGTGCGGATTGGCGACGGCGCTTACGTCGCCGCGGGATCGACCATCACCGAAAACGTGCCTGCCGATGCGTTGGGGATCGCCCGGGGCCGCCAAGTCAATAAAAAGGGTTGGGCCAGTAAGAAACGACGCGAGTTGGCCGCCGCCGAAAAACCAAAAAAGCATTCCAAGAAGCGGCGCTGAACATCGCCCGGCTTCCGTTTCGCGTCTTCGGCCATTCTTTCGTGTGATAAAATAGCTTTTCCGAAGGAAAACCCGGAGGTGTGTCATGAAATTCGGAGTCGTAGTCTTCCCCGGGTCTAACTGTGATCACGACGCCTACCATGCCATCGGCCACGTACTGCACAAGCCGGTGGAATTTATCTGGCATCAGTCCGAAGACTTGCATCACTGCGATGCCATCATCCTGCCGGGCGGCTTTTCCTATGGCGACTATCTGCGAACCGGAGCGATCGCCCGCTTTTCCCCGGTGATGAAATCGGTAGAAAGGTTCGCCAACAGCGGGGGCCTGGTGCTGGGAATTTGCAACGGCTTTCAGATTCTACTGGAGGCAGGGCTGCTGCCCGGCGCCATGATGCGCAATGCTGGCCTGCGCTTCATCTGCAAGCACGTGCATATTCGTGTCGAAGAGACCAATAGCCCGTTCACCTGCGCGGCGCAGCAGGGCCAGATTCTGACCATTCCGATCGCCCACAGTGACGGAAATTACACCTGCGACGACCCGACCCTGAAGGCACTCGAGAAGCGTCACCAAGTTTTGTTCCGCTATACCACTGCGGGCGGAAAAGACGACAGCGCGGGGAATCCTAATGGCTCTACCGCGAACATTGCGGGAATCTGCAACAGTGCCCGGAACGTCGCCGGCCTGATGCCGCATCCCGAGCGCGCTGTAGAAGAAGTTTTGGATTCCAATGATGGACTGGTGATCTTCCGCTCCATGATCGAGGCGCTAGTGGGCGCGGCAAAGGCGACCGCGTGACCCGCCCGCGCCAGTACAGTATCCTGAACAGAATTTGCACTGGGGCACGATTCGACGTGCCCCGATTTTTTTGGACCCGAGTTACACTCATTCGAAACAGCCGATTTCTCGGCGCGCTCCAAATGACAAGGTTTTAGACTTCAGCACGGGATTCAACCAATGGCCACGGCGCAAACAGAAATTAAGGTATCTCTCGAGATTGTGGCGGAGCACGGCATCACCCGCGATGAGTACGCCCGCATCCAGAACATATTGGGGCGCGACCCCAACATCACCGAGCTGGGTATTTTCAGTGTGATGTGGAGCGAGCACTGCTCCTACAAATCCAGCAAAGTACACCTGAAGCGCTTGCCCACGCGCGGGAAGCTGGTGGTGCAAGGGCCCGGAGAAAATGCCGGGGTGGTGGATATCGGCGACGGACTAGTAGCGGCGTTCAAGATCGAATCGCACAACCATCCCAGCTACGTCGAGCCATTTCAGGGAGCTACCACCGGAGTTGGCGGCATACTTCGCGACATTTTCACCATGGGGGCCCGGCCCATTGCCGTGCTGGATTCCCTGCGCTTTGGAGAGATCGGCGGCAACAGTCACCAAGCTGCCGCCACGGGGGCGAACGAAGAAGAGCTGCGCAAGAATCGCCGCATCTTGGATGGTGTCATCCGGGGAATCGGCAGCTACGGCAATTGCTTTGGTGTGCCTACGGTTGGCGGGGAAGTGGCATTCGAACCGTGCTATTCGCAAAACCCTCTGGTGAATGCGTTGGCTTTGGGCATTGCCCGCAAAGAAGAAATTTTCTTGGCGAAAGCCAAGGGCGTTGGCAATCCCGTGATTTACGTCGGCGCGAAAACCGGCCGTGACGGAATACACGGCGCTTCTCTGTTGGCTTCCGCCGAGTTCACAGAAGAGTCGCAACAGAAGCGGCCCAACGTGCAAGTGGGCGACCCGTTCATGGAAAAATTGCTGCTGGAAGCGTGCCTCGAGGCTATGAAGACCGGCGCGGTCGTGGGCATTCAAGATATGGGGGCAGCTGGACTGACTTGTTCGACCTGCGAGATGGCTTCCCGCGGCGGGACCGGCATCGAAATTGATCTGGCAAGAGTACCGCAGCGGGAAACCGGCATGACGCCTTACGAAATCATGCTCAGCGAGTCGCAGGAACGCATGCTGTTGGTCGCCGAAAAAGGTCGTGAGCACGAAGTGCTGTCGGTATTCAAGAAGTGGGGACTGGACGCAACCGTGGTGGGCCAGGTCGTCGATGGGGGGCTGCTTGTAGTCAAGGACCATGGGAAATTGGCGGCACAAATTCCCGCGCATGCTTTGGCCGAAGAAGGACCTGTGTACAACCGGCCCATCGCCGCGCCCGAGCCGCGACAAGAAACGAACAAGGATTGGTTCATGTTCGCCCCTGAGGGAACGGACCTGACCGCGAACTTCACCAAGCTCCTTGCCTCACCGACGATTGCCTCCAAGGGGTGGATCACCGAACAGTACGACAGCATGGTTCGTACCAACACTCTGGCCGGTCCGGGTGCGAGTGACGCCGCCGTCGTGCGCGTCAAAGAGACAAAACGCGCGCTGGCCTTGGCCACCGATGGCAATGGCCGTTGGTGTCAATTGAATCCCAGGATCGGCGCTATGCACGCCGTGGCCGAGGCGGCACGCAACGTGGCCAGCAGCGGCGCGCGGCCCATTGCCGTAACCAACTGCCTGAACTTCGGCAGCCCCGAGAAGCCGGAAGTGATGTGGCAATTCTCGGAAACCATCGACGGAGTGGCCGAGGCTTGCTCGATTCTCGGCACGCCGATTACCGGCGGGAATGTCAGTTTCTACAATGAGACTCTGGGCAAGTCCATCTATCCCACCCCGGTGATCGGCTTGCTTGGGATTCTCGAGGATGCCAACTGCGTTCTCAAGATGACCTTCCGCGAGGAGGGCCACCTGCTCTTGCTGCTCGATGGAATGGGAGACAAAGACGCCGAAGCAATCTCCGGCGATGGCGCACGCGAGTTCTCGTCCTCCGAGTATGCCAAGAAGATCGGCGGAATCGTCGCGGGAGCGCCACCGGCAATCGACTTGCCGGCCGAAAAGCGTTTGATCGATTGCCTTGTGACCCTGGCCCAGGCGGGCACTCTTCAGTCCGCACACGATATAAGCGATGGTGGCTTAGCCGTGACCCTCGCCGAGTCTTGCTTTGCAGCTAATGAGCTGGGCGCGCACATAAATGTCGATGGTGAGACTCCTGCGGAACACGCCCTATTCGGCGAGCGCGGCGCTCGGGCCGTGGTTTCAGCAAGACCGGAGCAAGTTGCCGCCATTCTGGTGACTGCGCGACAATATCAAGTAGGGGCGCGCCCAATCGGAAAGGTGACGCGTGACAATACTCTGCGCATCGAATATAAAGGGCGCGCCGTGATTGCAGCCTCCGTTCCAGCGCTGCGGGACGTCTGGGATCACTCGCTCGAGCGCAACCTGAAAATCCCATGATCAGTAAAGTGGCATACGCGGACGACCGATTTCACGACGAATGTGGCGTGTTTGGCGTCTATGGCCATCCGGAAGCCGCCAACCTCACCTACCTCGGTCTCTACGCGCTGCAGCATCGCGGGCAGGAATCCGCCGGCATTGTCGCCAGCACGGGCTGCGATCTGAACATGCACAAGGCTATGGGGGAAGTAGAAGAGATTTTTCAGCCCAGCGTTTTGCGCAAACTAAAGGGCGCCAGCGCCATTGGGCATACGCGCTATTCCACGGCGGGCGATAAGGCTCTGCTGAACGCTCAGCCGATCATGATCGACTGCAACAAGGGCAAGATCGCGGTGGCTCACAACGGCAACCTGACCAATGCTCTGGAGCACCGGCGCCGCTTGGAGCATCGCGGCTCGATCTTCCAAACCAACAGCGACACCGAAGTCATTGTGCACCTGATCGCTCGTTCCCAGGCGCGCAACTTTTCCGCCGCCCTCGGCGATGCGCTGAACCAGGTCGAAGGCGCGTATTCGCTGCTGGTGCTGACGCCGGAAGAAATGTACGCGGTGCGCGATCCACGCGGCTTTCGTCCCCTGGCGCTGGGCAAAGTCATCACCGCGGACGGCAGCGTGGCCTGGTCGGTGGCTTCGGAAACCTGCGCCTTCGATCTGATGAACGCGGAATATCTGCGTGACGTCGAACCGGGCGAAATGTTGCGGATTTCCCGCTCTGGAATCGAGTCCATCCGCTTCAGCCAGGCAAAGCCTCACCAATTTTGCATCTTCGAGCACGTATACTTCTCCCGGCCCGATAGCACCGTTTTTGGGCGTTCGGTGAACGAGTCGCGCGAGATGCTGGGCCGGTTGCTGGCCCGCGAGCATCCCGTGGAAGCGGACATGGTGGTGCCCATACCCGACTCCGGCGTTCCCGCCGCTATCGGCTACTCGCTGGAATCGAAGATTCCCTTCCGGATGGGCCTGATACGAAACCACTACATTGGGCGTACCTTTATTGAGCCTTCCCAGGCCATCCGCAACTTCGGCGTCAAGCTGAAACTGAATCCGGTGCGGAACTTACTGGAAGGCAAACGCGTCGTATTGGTGGACGACTCGATCGTACGCGGCACCACCAGCCGGAAGCTGGTGCGCTTGATGCGCGAGGCGGGCGCCAAGGAAGTGCACATGCGCATCAGTTGTCCGCCAACAATTTCGCCCTGCTACTACGGCGTAGACACACCGACCAAGGAAGAACTGATTGCCTCCTCCCATTCACCGGAAGAGATTTGTAAGTATCTGGGCGCGGACTCGCTCGGCTATCTTTCTCTCGCGGGATTGCGTCAAGCGGTGAACGACCAGGATGGCCAGTTCTGCACCTCCTGCTACACCGGCCTTTACCCAACGGACCTGGTGCAGTTAGAGGTTAAGGAAGAGAATGGGGCCCTGAAACTGAAGGAACCGGTAACGGTGGAACGTGAAGGCTGACGCCAAAACAAACGAGCGCAAGGATCACGGCGCCTTTCCATTGCGCTCACGCATGAAGCAGGAAATGATCGCGTGGTTCTGGGTTATTCTGGTGTTCCTGCTGATCAATGGCACCGTGGGGCAGGCCCGGATTATTCCTTCCGGTTCCATGGAGAACACTCTGCTGATCGGCGATCATCTAATCATGAGCCGCATCGGTTATGATGCCGGCATTCCCTTTACCAACATCCACGTCCCGTTGTGGCGAAATCCCAAGCGGCTGCAGATGGTGATCTTTCATCCACCGTACGACCACACCAAACCGGACTTGATCAAGCGCGTCATCGGCTTACCGGGAGAGACCGTTGATATTCACGACGGCTCCGTGTGGATCAACGGGCGCAAATTAGTGGAAACCTATACGATTGGAGCCACGCAACTGCCTCCGCGCCCTGAAATGCTGCCCTCTTTTCCCGGGCTGCCTCTCACGGTGCCTAAGGGAGAGTACTTCGTTATGGGCGATAATCGCGGCAACTCGTATGACAGCCGCTACTGGGGTTGCGTGCCGCGTGACGCCATCATCGGCACCCCAGTGACCATCTATATGTCCGTGGACGCACCGGAAGAGGCCTGGAACGGAGGTCTGAGCGAGCGCTTCCTGGCTTACGCCGAGGCTTTGCTGCATCCCAGCAGGGTCCGCTGGAAGAGATTGTTCGAGACATTTTAATTGCAGCCACTCCGCCGCGGTGATGCTTCGCCGCTTAGGGCGGGCTAGGATGAATCGTGAAAGCTGACGCAGCAACCGTCAAACCAAGAAAGCAAGAGAAGGCCGCCAGCCCCTCCATGAGCGATCGGGTCAAGAGCGAGGTAATCGCTTGGTTCTGGGTGATTCTGGCATTCCTGCTGATCAACGGCACTCTGGGGCAGGCCCGGGTCATTCCTTCCGGTTCCATGGAGAACACTCTGCTGATCGGCGATCACCTGATCATGAGCCGCATCGGCTACGATGCCGGCATTCCTTTTACCAACATTCATGTGCCACTTTGGCGAAATCCAAAGCGCCAACAGATCATCATCTTCAAACCTCCTTTCGATCCCAGCCAGCCCGACTATGTCAAGCGCGTTATCGGCCTGCCGGGCGACGTTGTCGACATTCGCGATGGCGCCGTGTGGGTCAACGGGAAAAAGCTGCAGGAAAGCTACACCCTGGGTCCAAGCGAACCCGCCCCTGCGGGACAAGCGCCCATCGGCTATGAGGTAACCAGGCTCCCGTATCGTGTGCTGGATGATTGCTACTTCGTCATGGGCGACAACCGTGGCAACTCCTACGACAGCCGTTTCTGGGGCTGCGTTCCGCGTAAGGACATCCTCGGAACTCCAGTCATTATTTACATGTCGCTGGATGCGCCGCGCGATGCATGGAACGGCGATATCGGAGCGCGGTTTGAGGCCTACCTCAACGCTCTGATTCATCCCGGAACTGTTCGCTGGCGAAGACTATTCCATGTGTTTTAAGCTGTAGGCGGCCCTGGCATACCCGGCTGCAGGGGTGTGGCAACCGAGAAGTGGACCGTCCAAAGTGTGGGTTGTCAAATGAGTGCCGTTGTGGCTACCCGGGCCCTGATGCCTTTTAGTGTCCAAGCTGCGCATCCGTTGCAACGTAAAAATTCCAGAGAGACGTGAAGGCCCTGAACATGAAATACGCCGACGCAGGAGTGAACATAGCTGTCGCCGATGACGCTAAACAGCGCATCCGTCATCTCGCCAGCAAAACTTTTTCACCCGCGGTCTTGGGAGGCATTGGTGGCTTCGGCGGATTATTTGCCTTGGACGGGAAGCGCTGGAGCGAGCCGGTCCTGGTGTCGAGTACCGATGGTGTCGGCACCAAACTCAAGATCGCCACGGCGATGGGTGTGCATTCCACCGTGGGCGGCGATCTGGTCAATCACTGCGTGAATGACATTTTAGTGCAAGGCGCCGAGCCGCTGTTTTTTCTCGATTATTTGGCTATGGGCAAGCTCGAGCCCAATGTGGTCGAGCAACTCGTCGACGGCATGAGCCGTGCGTGTCGCAAAGCCGGCTGCGCCTTGATTGGCGGAGAAACCGCGGAAATGCCCGGCTTTTATCCTCCCGGTGAGTACGACCTGGCGGGATTCATCGTCGGCGCCGTGGAACGCAAGAAACTTCTCACCGGCAAAGCGGTGAAGCCGGGCGACACGTTGTTGGGTCTGCCCTCGGCAGGTCTGCACACCAACGGCTATTCTTTGGCGCGCAAACTGGCTTTCGAAGTGGCCAAGCTCAAACCCGATACCTACGTTGCCGAAGTGGGAAACAAAATTGGCGCGGAACTCTTGAAGCCGCACGTCTGTTATGCCCCCGCTGTCAAAAACCTGCTTACCAAGAGCTGGGTTTCGGCTATGGCCCACATTACCGGTGGAGGCATCCCTGGAAATTTGCCGCGCGTGCTGCCCAGCGGCGTCAAAGCCATCATCGATCTGGACGCGTGGCCGGTGCCGCAAATCTTCAAGTATCTGGCCAAGTTGGGAGAAATCGACACCGACGAACTGCTGCAATCCTTCAACATGGGCATCGGCATGATCGTGATCGTGCCCGCCGAACACGTCAAGAACGCCGAGGCGGATCTAAAGCGCCGCCGTGAGAAATTCTTCAGAATCGGCCGCATCGAACGCGGAGACACCGGAAAAGCCCGCCTGGTCTACTCCGGAGCATTGAGTCTCTAGCCTGTTCGTTGGGTGTGTCCGGGATGCTATAGATTCAAACTGATTTCGTGGGCACTGCTGACTCTGCGTTCCGTAGCTGGGAACTTTCTGTTGCCTTGTACCCGCAGGATTCCCGCACTCGCAGTTCGGGCTTAAGCTTCTTCAACACTCCGCGCCCTGTTTTCCCCGCGATGCGCTCCATCAGCAGTTCGACGGCTTCTTGACCCAATTCATACTTCGGCGGCTCTACCGCGGTTAACCTGGGATGCGAAATGGCCAGCCACGGATAGTCTTCGAAGCTGACCAGACCAAAGTCTTCGGGACACCGTAGTCCACTTTCTTCCGCGGCTCTGAGCAGTCCCACGGTCATCAGGAAATTCGCCACATATAGCGCGTCTGGCTGGCGCGCTAACAAAACTTTACCCACGCGATATCCCGACTCCATCCGGTAGTCTCCCCGAATCACCAACTCCGGATCGTAGGCGAGACCCTTTTCCTCCAGGGCGTCGCAATATCCCTGCCATCGCGCCTTGCTGTTGCTGACGTTTCCCGGTCCGGCCAGCAAGCCAATCCGCTTTCTTCCAACGCTAGCCAGATGGCACACCGCATCGTAGGCTCCTTGATAATCATCCGCGACCACCGCGTCTTTGGAGATATCCGGCGCCGTGCGCATCATCAACACAATCGGCACCTTCATCTCCTGCATCATCTGATGCAGCGACGGGCTTACTTTGCTGACGATTTTGGTCAACAAGATTCCATCGACCCGCTTCGCCAGCAGCACTTCCAGGGCATTTTCTTCTTTCGTCTGGCTGTCATCGCTGTTACACAGCAGCAGGTTGTAGCCGTGCTTCTGAGCGGCGTCTTCCGCCCCGCGAACCACGATGGGGAAAAAAGGATTGGCAATGTCCGGAATGATCATTCCAATCGTGTGGGTCCGCTGTTTGGCCAGGCTGCGTGCCAGCAGATTGGGGCGGTAGTTCAGTCTGCGGATTGCGGCTTCGACCCGCTCTTGCAGTTTTTTCCCGACGTGTTTCTTTTTGTTGACCACCGCCGAAACGGTGAACACCGATACGCGGGCTTCCCGGGCTACATCATAGATACTGGCGGCCTTGTGAGTGGACTTCGTTTTCCTCGACATGTCCTGCGGCGAGTGTACCGCGATCTAAAGACAATCTCCAGTCACTTAACGGGCAAACATAGTAGCGAAGTAATGGATCGATGTGAGGTTTTACCGGACAATGACCGCCGGCGTACGACGGCATGCGCTTATTGGCCCTCGACAGCTACCTCCCGAACGACACCTGCTTCTCCTCGCTCCCTGGCACGGTACTGGTCATAAATCCACCGGTAAGTTTTTTCTATGCCCACGCGCAGCGGAGTATCTGGTTCCCAGTGGAGCAGTTTTCGAATCCGAGTATTATCGCTGTTCCGCCCATTGACCCCTTTCGGCGCGCTCAGGTCGTATTTGCGCTTCAGTTGCATGCCGGCAATCTCTTCGGTGATGTCGACCAGTTGATTGATGGTCACAGACTCGGAGGAACCCAGATTGATCGCGTCCACGATCTCCGATTCCATAATCATGCTGATTCCCTTCAGGCAATCATCGATGTACATGAAACTGCGCGTCTGCTCGCCGCTTCCCCAAATCTCGATTTCCTGCTTCCCTTTCAGTTTGGCTTCGATCACCTTCCGGCAAATGGCTGCGGGAGCCTTCTCTCTTCCGCCATACCACGTGCCCCACGGGCCATATACGTTGTGGAAGCGGGCCATCCTGGTGCGCACTCCAAAATCTTCCCGGAAGTGCCGGCACATTCGTTCAGAAAACAACTTCTCCCAGCCATAACCGTCCTCCGGCATCGCCGGATAGGCATCCTCCTCTTTCAAGGATGGCGCCTCGAAGGTCTTCTGCCTCTCGGCGTTGTACACGCATGCAGAAGACGAATAAAAATAACGCGCCACGTTGTGTTTGACCGAGGCCTGTAGCATGTGCGTGTTGATCAGGACCGATAGCATGCACAATGCTTTATGCTTCTCGATAAAGCCCATGCCCCCCATGTTGGCGGCAAGGTTGTAGATTTCGTATGCGCCGCGTGCCGCGGCTTCGCAATTCTCCTTCAGATTCAAATCCAATGAGAGGTTCTCGACATCATCGAACCGCTGGTACCAATCCCTTGCCGGCTTGATATCGACGGCCCGGATAGCCCGGTGCCCACGGGCCCGAAGAGCAGAAACCAAATGGCCCCCGATGAAACCTCCCGCCCCGGTAACAACAATCATTTGGTCATTCTGAGACATGGGAATTCCTCCCAATTAACTGCGGTGGGCGACAGCCTGCTCTTCCTCGTCGCAGTGCGTGGAAAGGGGGGCGAGGAGAACCGCAAACCGCTATTAGCATAGCGCTACAGAACGATCCGCAGCAAAGCATTCATTCACATCCGGCGCGGCCCGCATTTTTTGTCTCGTATGGCGGTGACAACTCTCGCTAAAATGCATAGCGACTTCTGGTCAGGGAGAGCTTCATGCGTCTGGCGCGTTATCAGGGAAGTGCCGGATTGCCCCGCCTCGGGGCAATTACCGATCGCGGGATAATTCCATTGGAAGCCGCGGCAACGAATGCGGGAATTCAATCCCAGCCTTTCACCGAGATGTCTTCGTTTCTCTCAGCAGGCGAGGTGGTTTTTCAGCAGGCCCAACGGCTGATCCAAGAAGCCTCGCCCGCCAGCTTTATCCCGCTTTCCAACGTCACTCTGGGCACTCCCATTCCGCACCCCGGAAAAATCATTGCCGTGGGACTGAACTATCGCGACCACTCCATGGAAGCCGGCGCCAAGGAGGTTCCGAAAACTCCCATCCTCTTCGCAAAGTTCAACACCAGTATTTCTGGACCCGGCGATCCCATCATCATTCCCGAGGGGGACAAGCAGGTCGACTACGAGGCCGAGCTTGCCGTCGTCATCGGCAAAAAGGGCAAGCGCATCACCGCCGCCAATGCACTGCAATACGTGGCCGGTTACATGCCCTTGAACGACGTCTCGGCTCGAACTTGGCAGTTTGCCGACAAACAATGGGTGCGCGGTAAATCTTGCGACACTTTCTGCCCCATCGGTCCTTACTTGACCACCCGCGACGATGTGCCCGACCCCCACGCGCTTGGCATTTTCGCCCGCGTGAATGGCACAACCTTGCAAGACTCCAACACTTCCAAAATGATTTTCCGGGTTCCAGAGTTGATCGAATTTATATCCGCCAGCATCACCCTGGAACCCGGCGATATCATCGCTACCGGCACTCCTGAGGGCGTCGGCGTATTTCGCCAGCCACCCATCTTTTTGAAGCCGGGCGATATTGTCGAGATCGAAATCGAAAATCTGGGAGTGTTGCGCAACCCGGTGGTTGCCGGTGAAGCATGACCTACCGACAGGGTCGTTCGCGGGGGGCTTTTTCCACGACGTTCGCCTGGCTCGTCCTTTTTCTGACTTCAGCGGTTCCGGCTTGGTGCCAGCCTTCCGTTCGCTCCGCAAGGGCAGACTCGCTGCAACTGTCGCGCCCCCTTCGCGCCTGGGAGTTTCTGCCCATCACCGGCCAGCGCGCTGCCTTGTTAGGCGATGAGCAGGGCCGGATGGAGGCCTGGGTCTACCCGCTGAAGCTGTTCCGTAATTTCCATGTGGTGTGTCACATCGACGGCCAAGCTATTCCCGCCGAGTCCTTAGCCCGTTCCTTACAGGTGCATCCAGAATCCGCCACCATTCGCTATTCCGGGGACAACTTCACCATTCACGAAACTTTTTTCGTCCCCGTGCAGGAAAGTGGAGCGCTCGTGCTATTCGATGTGCAAACCGAGCAGCCCGTCGAAATTGAAATCGATTTCCTGGACGATTTTCAGCTCGAATGGCCCGGAGCGCTGGGGGACGCTTACGAAGAACTCGCCACCGACGGCCGCTCTTTTCAGTTCGGAGAAGAAAGTCACCGTTTTGCCGGACTGATCGGTTCCCCAACCGCCGTCGACGCTCATTCCAGTTACGAAACCAACTATTACCAGCACCAAGAGAGCTCCTTTCGCCTGGGCGTTACCTCCAAAGGCAGCGACACTAAAATTGTCGCCATCGCCGCTTCCAACCAAGGGCTGGAAGACGCCACCAGCACCTTCCACAGGCTCATCGCTCACTGGCCGGACTTGCTGCAACAGTCTTCCGCCTACTATCGCGACTACCTTAACAGCACCGTGGCATTGGATCTTCCCGACGCGCAATTACAGCAAGCCTACGACTGGGCGCGCATCAGCGTAGTTCAGGGTTTAGTCCGCAATCCTCAGCTCGGCACCGGCCTGATTGCCGGCTACCGCACTTCCGGCACCGGCCAACGGCCGGGTTTCGCGTGGTTTTTCGGTCGTGACGCGCTGTGGACCTCTTTCGCTCTGGATGCCGAGGGCGACACCGACACGACGCGCACGGCTCTGGCGTTCATCAGCAAGTTCCAACGAGACGACGGCAAGATTCCGCACGAAATTTCTCAAGCTGCCGGTTACATCGACTGGTTCAAGAACTTCCCATACGCATACGCTTCCGCTGACGCCACCCCTCTCTACATCATCGCCATGAATGATTACCTGTTGCACAGCGGTGACGCTGCGTTCGTGAAGGAACAGTGGCCCAGCATTTGGAAGGCCTACCAATTTCTGCGCTCAACTTGGGATGCCCAGGGTTTCCCGAGGAACGAAGGAGTCGGCCATGGCTGGGTTGAGGGCGGCCCGTTGCTTCCCGTGAAGACCGAGTTGTACCAAACCGCGCTCGGCACCGAAGCGTTGCACGCTCTCGCTAATCTGGCGCGCAGCACCGGTCAGCAGGAATCTACTGCAGACTTGGACCAGCTTTTCGCGCAACAACAATCCAAAATCAACGAATCTTTTTGGCTTCCCGGCAAAGGCCACTTTGCTTTCGCTCTCGACCATGACAATCGGCCTGTGGACGAGCTTAGCGTTGAGTCCACCGTGCCGATGTGGTTTGGCATGCTCGAGGAGAACAAAGCCAACACTACGCTCACGCAATTAGCCGCCCCGGAGCATCAAACCGATTGGGGCATGCGCATCATTTCATCGGCCTCCCCCAAGTTCAGCGGCCAAGGTTATCACTTCGGCTCGGTGTGGCCGCTATTCACCGGCTGGGCTGCGGTCGGCGAATACCGTTACCATCGCGTCCATCCCGCCTACCAGAATCTGCGATCGAATGCGTTACTGGCCCTCGATGGCTCATTGGGCCACGTCACCGAGCTGCTTTCCGGAACCAGCTACGAACAGCTGTCCACCAGCTCGCCGCATCAGATCTGGTCCGCGGCAATGGTCATCAGTCCGCTGCTGCGGGGCTTGTTCGGGCTTGAACGGGATGCTCTCGCCCGCACCCTCACGTTTTCGCCTCACCCGCCCGCGGATTGGTCTTCCTTTGCCATCCGCCATGTTGCCATCGGCGCCACACACGTCGACCTTCGATACAGCAGGACAACCACCGACATCACTTTGGAGGTTGCTCAAACCGGCGGAGACAATTTCATCTTGAATTTCGAACCGGCGTTGAGCCTTCGCGCAAAGGTAATTGGAGTACAGCTAAATGGCCGCGCGGTCGAATTCCGGGTTGTGCCCAACGAAGTCGATCAACATGTGCTGGTTCATGTTCCGCTCAGCGCCAAGACCAACACTATTCGCGTTCGCCTCAAAAACGATTTTAGCTTCTCCTACCAATCGGTTCTGCCGATGCTCGGCGAAAACAGCCAGGGCTTGCGCGTGCTATCGGAGACTTGGTCCGCCAACAGGGATTCGCTTTCCGTTGTGATTTCCGGAATGTCCGGCCGAACCTACGATCTTTCTCTTTGGAACCCGCAGCAGATCAGTTCCGTCGATGGTGCCGCACTTGTGAACAACGGCGGCGCAAAATCGGTCGCGCGTATCCTCATCCCGCCCTCCACTACGCCATCCTTTGTGAACAGCACCGTGACCTTCCATTTCCAAGAAATTCGCCAGCGCTAAACGCACCTTTCACGAAATATCCGCAACGCAGCGAAAGCCGATGGTTCCGGAACGGTCCACACTCGGTGCCATCAGCAGATACTTTCCATGTTCGGACAGCTTATAGCCTTGCGGAAAATACCACCGTGAGCCCTGCGGTTGATAATGGCTGCCCCCGCGAAGAATGGCCGCGTTGGTGTGCTCATCGCTATATTCATCGGTCCACTGCCAGACGTTGCCGACCATATCCACTACGCTGAATGGGCTGGTGCCTTTCGGATGAGAGGTTACGTCGGCGGCGGGTTGCAGGTCGCGGCCACGATCCACCTGCGGCACGGCCTCCGGATCCCAGGCATTGCCCCAAGGGTAGGTCCGCCCATCGTTGCCTTGCGCGGCGTACTGCCACTCCCATTCGTGGGGCAAGCGCTTGCCCGCCCACTTGGCGTAGGCCCGGGCGTCCTCCAGAGAAACCCAGGTGACCGGCTTATTGGCCCAGCCCTCGGGATAATTATCGCCGGACCAATCCTTGAGGAAGTTGTGGTCGTCGGCGGGGTGATAGTGCGCGGCATCGAGGAATCTCTTGAACTCAGCATTGGTAACCGGGTGTACATCGATCCAGAAGGATTTGATGTGCAATTTGCTTTCATGAAACCGGCGCGGCGAAGGCTCCCACGGGTACTGCACGTCGACGCCTTCGTCATTCATACCCTCGATTTCAATCCCGTTCACTCGAAACACGAAGTCTGCTTCGGGGATGCGAACCATGTCTCGGGGAGTCTCTGAAAGTGCAGTGGTTTCCGGCACGTTCACGAGTTGCTGATGAAGCGCAACCCATTTCCCGGAAAGGCTATTCAAGGGCTTCGCGCTGAGCTGGTGCATGGTTTGCAGCAGCGTGTCCAGGGAATGATCGGGAGAGGTGGTTTCAAGCACCGCCCCGTACCCGTCTTCCTCCAGTTCAAAGTTCAGAACCGAACTGCCACCCTCCTTAACCGGATTGATCTCTACACCCTTCCACAGGTCAAAGTAGCGCGCGCCTTCCTGGTAGGGCACGATCAGCTGGCGCCCAGTCACGGCATAGTGGTTACGATTCACAACGGTCCAAAGGGTAGACCCCGCGCCGGGCCATTTGCTGGCGAAAACGCCGAACTGCTCGGCGAAAGTGTGTGGTTCCCATTGCGGACTCTGGAGTAGCGAACGATAAGCGCGTTCAATCATGGCCATCCGCCGCAAGGCTTCGGCATCGCGGGGCGTCATCTGGTTCCAGATCCCCCAGATGTTTTCCCAGCTTTCAAAACCGATGCCATTGAAGAAAGCCGATTGCAGATCGTCGCGATGATCGTGGGCCCAGCGGTCACAGATGTGCACCATATGGCGAGGCTCCAGCCACTTATAGGTGCTTACCGAAGGAGCAAAATCGTACGTCCAATAGCCCCAGGTCATGTTGTTGTACGCGAGCATCTCGTTGGAGCCCAACGCCAGCTCCGGTTCCAGCACTAGCGGATGCCCCAGTTTGTCGGAAGCGGTGCGAAACACGCGTGCCATTCCATCCAGGGTGTCTCCATTAATTCCGTCAGCGCCGATTTGCGCCAGGTAGCGGGAGGTAGCTTCCCAGTTGGATACGCCTTCGTCATGGGTTCCCTGGTCCCACATCATGACCGGGAAGAGCACGCGAACGCCTCGCTGCCGAAACTCGTCGACCGCGCGCCTCATCCCGGAAATGCCGCCGGGAAGGTCGCGAAACATGTCGTATTGATTGCGGCTGTCAATGCCAAGATTGGGGTACGTGGGCCACACAAGTACGCTGTCAATGCCACCGTAGCGCGTGGCCAGATCGTCCAAATAGCGCGCCACGGTGTATTGCCGTGCCACCGGATCATAAAAGAAGCGATCGTGGACCATCATTTGCGTCTGAACGAAGCTGGACTGCGCCCACTGCAGTTCCTTCCTGGCATACTCCGAGCCATCATAGCCAATGCGAAGACGGTGTTCCGCGCGCCAGTGTTGGATGTCCGACAACCACTGCTCTACGTCGGTCCTGGCGCAGGTGGAAGCTCGCACCGAATCCCAGTCCGGAACAACAGCGCAGGGAGGGGCCGGGATCTGCTCTCCCTTGGGCTGAGCCGTAGAGTCCTGGGCGACACAAGGAACGGACAGAAGAAACGCGAGAGGCAGAAGCGAGAAGCACGCTGAATTATTCAAAAGGCCAACCCTCCACCGGCAATCTGGGAAACTCTCCTAACGCTAATATAAAAGCATGCAATGTGGAATCTACTGCCCGCACGTCGTGACAAACGCAAGCAGGAGAGTGGCAGGAGTCCGCAAGTTGTTGTAGATTTAAAAGTACTTGCCGGTTCCCCGGTAGCTCAATGGTAGAGCATTCGGCTGTTAACCGAAGGGTTGCAAGTTCGAGTCTTGCCCGGGGAGCCATACTTCGCAAAGTGCGGCCAACGACTTCGGCAGAGATTTGCTCCGAGTAATCAGCGCAGCGCTTTTCACAGTCACCAATTAGTGCGTAGGGTGTGTGCTCGCCACTTGCTGAATGGCCTATATGACGCCAAGCTCGATGGCCAGCCGGTGCTCGCCGCTTGCTTGTGTCCTGGCCGATCTTCTAACCTGCGGGTTGCAATATCGCTGAACGGATCAACACATGATTCGCAATCAGGAGGTCTATCGCCTTCCGGGAGTAGCTACTGCCTACGCACAGATGTGCGACCTGTTTCCGCCGGAACAGACTATTCTCGGTCTGATCTCACCGGAATTACAGACAGCTCGTATGCTGGATCTGGGCGTGGGAGGCGGGCGCACAACACTGCATTTTGCCCGGTGCGTGCGCGAGTATGTCGGAGCGGACTACTCGGAAAGCATGGTCCGCGAGTGCCAGCGGCGCTTTGCGACGGATCCCGTACCGTTGTCCTTCGTCGTGTGCGATGCCCGATCGTTGCACATGTTTGCCAGGGCATCCTTCGATTTCATCCTGTTTAGCTTCAACGGAATTGATTCTGTGAACCATTCGGACCGCTTGGCCATCCTGCGGGAGATACGGCGGGTCGGAAAGCCGGGAGGCTGGTTCTGTTTTTCCACTCACAATCTGAACTTCTGTGCTCAGCTCTTCGAATTGCGACGAATCATTTCTTTGAATCCCAGGTTTGCCAAGCGAACTGCCAGGCAGTTGCTATTGCGATTTGTTTATAACTGGCGGGTCCGCACGGCCACCCTCAGGCGTTCGCCATACATGATGATCAACGACGGCTCGCACTCGCGTCAGTTGCTGATGTATTACATTCGGCCGCACGAACAACTGCGTCAACTGAGTGAAAATTTCAGGGATATTCGGGTGTTTTCATCCCTTACTGGCTCAGAAGTCCAGCATAGTGAATTACCCAACGTTCAGGATTCCTGGCTTTATTACCTCTGCCGGATCGGATCCTGAACTTCGCAGGCCGCCTTTCTTCTTCGTCACGTCACGGCTGTTCTGCAGATTGACGGCAATCGAATGGTCCATTGACGGCCGGTCAACGTATTCGCAATCCGCAGGTTCTGCTGATGGGAGAACTTCACGAGTGTCTCTGCGTTTGTCGGCGATCCTGGGCCAACTCGCGAACACAGGAACGCGAGGTCGCGTCTGGCTTGGCCAGACAACTTGTCCGCGATCGATGGTTTCGGTTTCGGCGGGCTCAGCTCTTCTTGGAGGTTACGGCAAAAAACGCGGCGACTTCCTGATGAATATGCTCCTTGCCACATTTCGGGCACTTGAATTTGCCCTTCTCGTATTCCGCAAGGCTCAGGATCAGCTCGAAGGGCTTCTTGCAATCTTCGCAGTAAAACTCGTAGCGCGGCATGGCTACCTCCGTGGGATTCCAGAGGATGGGGCTCTGACCATGGGTGTACGCCTGAGCGCATCCGATGTCAAGGCAAGGTTGCCGAGCATTGGAAAGCTGTGAACTGCGATTGACGCCGCAAACAAATTGCTGCTACCTTATGCGGCGCTTAGGGGAGTCCGCTTGGTTCCGCCCAAATATTGATTTTGTTGAGCTGACCGTTCACGCAGGAGAACGACGCCAGGTCAGTGATGCCGAATCTTCACGGCTTACGGTAGTAAACGTCGATTCACATGAGTACGCGTTGGAATATAGCCCCATTCGTTCTTGGACTCAGTCTCCTTTTTTCTCCGGTCGCTCGCGCGCAATATTCCAGTGCCGTGTTGCCCGGGCCCGGCTGGCAAGTGATCAAGGCCGACTGGGGCGCCGGGAACCGTTGGATGGATGTTACCTATCAAGTTCGCGTGCTTCTGTCGGGCAACGGATTGGTACAGGTGAACAACCGCAACATGGGCGGCGATCCGGCAGTCGGTGCCGACAAAGTGCTGCGCGTTCAGGCCAGAAACTCGCGTGGTCAGGCCCGGCAATTCACGTTTCCCGAAGGATCCACCATTGACGCCAGCCAGTTTTACAACTACGGCGGCGGAGTTGGCGGGCCCGGGCCGGGCTGGGAAGTGATGTTTGCGGATTGGGGATCGGGCAATCGTCGTGTCAATGTTACCGCCCGTGTGCGTGCGTTGCTCTCCGGAAACGGCTTAGTGAAGGTGAATAACCAGAATCTGGGCGTTGATCCTGCCGTTGGTGCGGACAAGGTGCTGCGCATCTCCGCGCGTGACTCACGCGGCCGCGTGCAGCAGTTCAGCTATCGCGAAGGCGCTACCATCGACGCCAGCTAGTTTTACAATTACGGCAGCCGGCCCCCGCTTCCGCCACCTCCTATTCCGGGCGGCGGCAATTTGCAGATCGTCCGCGCCTACTATGGCCTGAACAACCGGACCAATGATGTCTCCCAGATTCTGCGTAGCCAAATCCGCAACGGCACCTTGGTCGTCCAGGTCAATAATCGCAACCTTGGAGGCGATCCCGCCCCAGGCGCGGACAAAGTGCTCACGGTGATCTACCGCATCGACGGAAGAGAACAGACCGCCACGGTGAAAGAAGGCAACACTCTTCGCATTCCGTAGCCCCTCTTTTTTCAGCGTATTTTCGGGAAAATCCCAAGATTGTAACTTCAGGTCTTCTGCAACCATCGGTCACGTTGAGCTGAAACAATCGCCAAACTCTCAGCATTTCTCGGTTCTGTCGCAGTCAGGTTACGCAAGGGAATTTAACCAGTGATTCTTTGACAGCCCCGGGAAATCTCACTATTCTCTGAGCTGGTTCAGGCACTCAGCAGTCATGATTGGGCAAACTATATCTCATTACCAGATCGTCCAACGACTGGGCGGCGGTGGTATGGGCGTCGTGTACTCCGCCCGCGATACTGTTTTGGACCGTTCTGTGGCCCTGAAATTCCTGACCGCTGAGGCCTTGCGCGACAAGCTCTCTCTGGAACGCTTTCTGCGCGAAGCTCGCGCCGCCGCTGCCCTCAATCATCCGAATATCTGCACCATCCACGAAGTGGGACAGGACAACGAAGGCCATCCGTTCCTCGTCATGGAATTGCTGGAAGGCCAGACCCTCAAGAATTTGATCTCTGGCCATGCTTTGTCTACCGACCGGCTCCTGGAGATCGCCACTCAGGTCGTTGACGCCCTCGAACACGCCCACACTCGCGGCATAACTCATCGCGACATCAAGCCCGCCAACATATTCGTAACCCGCGCCAGCCAAGCCAAAGTGCTTGATTTTGGGCTGGCAAAGCTCGCTTCGGTGCTGGCGGTTTCTCCAGAGACCGAACCGTCCAGTTCGAGCCATAAAAGCCCGTCGGTTCGCGAAGAGACGCTAACAACCCCGGGCACATCGATGGGCACTATTGCATACATGTCGCCCGAACAGGCACGCGGCGACTCGCTGGATCCCCGCTCCGATCTGTTCTCTTTTGGTTCGGTGCTGTATGAAATGGCCACCGGCTCGCAGGCGTTTCGTGGGCAAACCTCAGCGGTGATTTTCGATGCCATCTTCAACAGCCATCCCACGCCTGCCAGTTCGCTGAATCTCGATATTCCGGATTCGCTGGACGCGATTATTGGCAAAGCATTGGAGAAAGATCGCGATTTGCGCTATCAGTCCGCGGCGGAATTTCGTGCCGATTTGAAGCGCCTGAAACGCGATTTGGATTCGGGGAAACGCAATCTCTCCGGTCGCACGGCATCTTATGTTTCCGCCGTTCCCGCCAATACGGAGCGCACCGAAAATTCGGTCGCGGTGCTGTATTTCGAGAATCTCAGCAGCGCCAAGGAAGACGAATACCTTCGCGACGGTATGACCGAAGATATCATCACCGAACTGGCTAACATCAAGAATCTGAAAGTGTTTCCCCGCCCGGCGCTGCTGCCGTACCGCGATAAGCCGGTCACCGCGCCGCAGGTCGGCCGGGAATTGAACGCCGCATACGTTCTGGGCGGCAGTGTGCGCCGTTCTGGCAATCGCTTGCGCATCACCGCGCAACTCGTGGAAACGCATACCGGTCACGCGCTTTGGGCCCAGCGGTTCGACCGCGAGATGGATGACGTTTTTGAGGTGCAGGACGAAATCGCCCGCAGCATCGCTCAAACCTTTCGCATTAATCTTTCACCACAGGAAGAACAAAAGATCGCGGCAAAACCTACGCAGAATTCCGTGGCTTATGATTACTACCTGCGTGGCCGCAGCTACACCCGTCGTGAGAGCTTGGAATTTGCCCTGCAGATGTACGAACAGGCCATCAAACTTGATCCCAATTTCGCTCTGGCCCACGCGGGAATTGCGTACATTTGCGGAATCATTTATGAAATCCGCGAGCACGATCCCAAATGGGTGCAACGCGGTGAAATCGCCTGCGAAACCGCGCTCCGGCTCGATCCCAATATCGCTGAGGCCTGGGTTGCGCGGGCCCGCATCCGCTACTCACAGCGCAAGCATGCCGAGGCCATCGAATTTGCCCAGCGCGCCATTGCGCTTAAGCCGGATTGTGAAGGCGTGTATAACGTTTTGGGCCGGGTCTATTTCGCTTCCGGACAGTTCCAGGAGGCCGCCGACTTGACCGAGAAGGCCATCCAAGCCAATGGCGACGACTACAACGTCTTCATCCCCATCGTGAATGCGCTGGAGCGTCTGGGGCGCACCGGCGAGCTGAAGCGATACCGGGAAATGGAAATGCGCACGCTGGAACGGCAGCTCGAGCTTGTGCCCGAAGATGTGCGGGCGCGCAGCTTGCTGGCCGCTGATTATGCCAACATGGATCGCCCGGAGGACGCGGTGCGGCACCTGGAAATGACCGTGGCGCTGCGGCCGAATGATTCCAACGTACTTTACAACGCGGCATGCACGTATGCGGTGCTCGGGAAAAAGGGCGAAGCATTGGATTTGCTGCGGCGCTCGCTGGCTTCGGGTTACTCGAATGTCGATTGGCCCCGGCAGGATCCGGACCTAAGTTCACTGCATGCGGACCCCGAGTTCGTGAAGCTGTTCCCGCCGAAGTAGATTTTCTTATTGCATGGACGTGCCGGCGACTTTACTTTCGTCCGCAAGCGCGCTGTGACGCATGCCACTGTTCGGCGCCCTGCCAGAAGCTATGCTGTTTTGTTGACCGCACCGACGCTACGGCTTCGCTGAAGTGTCTGTCGAGCCATCGCTCCCGCCGGCCCGTCCGCCGCGTGTGAGTGCTGATGAGCACCTTGGTACAAACCGAAACCTTGTCGAGCGCCGACTTCACGCGCCCGGGGGTAAATCCCTGGCTGATTGCATTCACCGTGATGCTGGCCACGTTTATGGAGGTGCTGGACACTAGCATTGCCAATGTGGCTTTGCCGCACATTGCCGGTAGCCTTTCGGCGGGAGTGGACGAAAGCACGTGGGTGCTGACCTCTTATCTGGTGTCGAATGCCATCGTGCTCCCTCTGACCGGCTGGTTTTCCCGTCTGTTTGGACGCAAAGCCTTTTACATGTCGTGCGTGATCATTTTCATCGTCAGCTCACTTCTTTGCGGCATGGCCAGCAGCCTTCCGTTGCTGGTGTTCTTTCGGGTCTTGCAGGGCGCGGGAGGCGGAGGACTGCAGCCGGTTTCGCAAGCCATCCTGGTAGAGAGTTTCCCGCGGAAGAGGCAAGGAATGGCCATGGCGGTCTACGGGATGGGCGTAGTGGTCGCGCCAATTGTGGGTCCGACGCTGGGAGGCTGGCTGACCGACAACTACTCCTGGCGCTGGATTTTCTTCATCAATATTCCCGTGGGCCTGCTGTCCCTCTTTCTGACCTCAGCGCTAATCCACGATCCGCCACACGTGGCCCGCAACGCCCGTGGCAATGGCATCCGCATCGATTACATTGGACTGGGGCTGCTCAGCGTGGGACTAGGGTTCCTACAGGTGGTGCTCGACAAGGGACAGCGCGACGATTGGTTCGGATCACGGTTTATTGTCTGGTGCTCGGTGCTGTGTGCCATCGGGTTGATTGGCGCGGTCCTTTGGGAACTGCGCCAGAAGGCTCCAGTGGTGGAACTGCACCTGTTCAAGGACCGCAACTATGCCATCGCCACTTTCCTGATGTTTCTTCTGGGCGTGGTGCTGTACGGCAGTACCGTATTACTTCCGGTATTGCTCCAGACCTTGGCCGGCTATACCGCGCAACTGAGTGGATTGGTGCTTTCTCCGGGAGCGATCGCTACCCTGGTTTCACTTCCGTTGGTAGGTTGGCTGATGGCGCGCTATCAGCCTCGTTGGCTGGTGATTTTTGGCTTGACCGTTCTCTCCGTGGGCATGTTCCAGCTCGCGTATATCAACCTCACCACCGATTTCTGGACCTATGTGTATCTCTGGATGATTTCGCGCGGCGGGCTGGCATTCCTGTTTGTGCCCATCAACGTGACCGCGTTTTCCTACGTGTCGAAAGAGAGAATGAACAACGCTACAGGGTTGATCAATCTCGCGCGCAACATCGGTGGAAGCGTGGGCATCTCCTTGGTTACCACCGTTCAGGCGCGGCTCACCCAGAAGCACCAGATCGATCTGGTCGCACATGTGACGCCGTTGAATGCGCGATATTTGGCAGCCGTGCGTGGACTGGCTGCCGGCATCCACGCAAAAGGATCGGATGCCGCCACAGCAGCACATCAAGCCGCTGCTATTCTGTACGGGGAAGTGCAACGCCAGGCAGCCATGTTGGCGTTCATTGACGTTTTTTGGCTGCTTGGAGCCGTGTGTTTGGCCATGATTCCGCTAATGTTCCTCATCAAGAAAACACCGGCGCACCATGACGACGACACCATCGCGGTGCACTGAGCTGCCGGAAATCGACGGCCGTTCGCCGCAGGAGTAATCGCGAAAGAGGCATTCCTTCTTGCCAAGGTGGCCGCGTACCTTCATAGCCGCACTCCCATACCTCGCATCGTGCAGGTGATGGTGTGTTGAAATTCGGCCATCTGCTGCTCCCTGGTCATCGGATGTGACCCCAAGTAGCGTTCCACTTCTTCGGGTGTGCGGCCCAGCGGAAGCAATTCTCCCGGCTGGATGGACACGTTCCAGATACCGTCGTCGTGGCCGATTTTGGCGACCACCCCGGGCCAATATTTGCGCAGCAGCCTGGTCACCTGGCCAAAGTCCCCCACAAAAGCCTCCGTTAACTCCACGTTCATCTAACGGCTCCTTGCGCTCCGAGTGTTTCGATTTTGCGATTAGAAGATTCAAAGTACGGCATGATGCTGACCGCCGTAGTTGCGGGCTGGTGTTATACTCTGGAGTAGTCGCTCCTCAGTGCAAATGCCATCTTAGGTTTGGTCAGGCCATCTCATGCCATCGGCCCCTCATGGCCCACCAGTTCCACTAAAACGCGATGCGCGTGTACGTCTAAATTCCTGGAAGGAGATCGCCAACTACCTGGGAAAGGGTGAAAGGACGGTAAAACGCTGGGAAGGCGAGCGGGCTTTACCGGTTCATCATATACCGGGGGGTGGACATGCTAGTGTTTACGCATTCACCGCGGAACTAGATGAATGGCTGCTCTCGGAAAGGCGGAAAGACTCGCACGCATCTCGTGAGACTGCCGGTCAAGCCCACGCAAACATCGGCCCGATTAGCATAGAATCTGGGGAATCACCGGCAAACTAAACAGACCAGGCGGCCGCACCGCCTAGAGGATTTGGCTGGCTCTGGCGCATTTTGACCTACGCATTCCTGTTTGGCGGTATCACCGTCGTCGCCTATGTCGTGACTGTCCGCACCACGAATGCCAACACGTCCTCCTTCCTGCGTTCGCTATGGACGCTCTCAAGGCCGGGGAATGCCCGAACTGCCGTTAATCCGGAAAAGCAACTCGCCCACGATTTGTATCTCCGGGGAAGATTTGAATGGAACAAGAGAACACCCGACAGCTTGAATCGGGCCTTGGACTACTTCACACAATCGATCGTTCACGATCCCGCCAATGCCCAGGCCTACGTGGGCCTGGCTGATACCTACAACCTGCTGCGCGAATACACGCTGATGCCCGAGGATCAGGCATACAAGCGCGCCATAGCCGCGGCGAAAAAGGCCATCCAATTGGACGATTCTCTGGCCGAAGCACACCGCTCACTGGCATTCGACGAGGTTTGGGGTAACTGGGACTTTCAAACCGGCGAAAGGGAATTTCAACGGGCCATCCAGCTCAACCCGAACGACCCGATCACACACCTGTGGTTCGCCAACGCGTTTGCCGGGCCGGACTGGTATCCGGTGTGCCTGCAAGAGATCGACCGCGCGCAGGAGCTAGATCCCGGGTCGCACGCCATTCTTGTGGATAAGGGGCTGCTGTTGTTTCATGCCGGACAAAAACAAAAGGGACTCGAACTGGTGCAGCAAGTGGAAAACGCCGACCCGGAATTCCTGTCGCCGCATCGCTACCTTGCCAGCATGTTTTTGACTCTTCACGACTATCCGAATTATCTGCTGGAGAGCGAAAAGACCGCAGAACTCGCACGCGATTCCGTTCTGAAAGAAATCACCGCCGCGGCAAGGGCTGGTTTTCGGCGCGATGGTGAGCCCGGGCTTATGCACGATTTGTATGTGTCGCAGAAAAAGTTTTATGACCAGGGAAAGTATCCGGCCACGTTCCTGGCGCGGACGTGTGCTCGACTGGGGAAGAAGGAAGAAGCGCTGCGGCTGCTGCAGGAAGATTACAATCGCCACAACCCGTACTTCTTGACAATCCGCGAGAACCTGGATCTTCTGCTGTTGAAAGACCGGCCGGAATATCAGGACCTCTTGGGCAAGCTGCGCGTGCCGTTGCCCAGCTAGGAATTGCTCACGCCTCCTCGGTTTGCACCTTACCCGTTTCCGTTTGTTCTTTTTGTGCCCGCGGCTTTTGGTCGTCGAGATAGCACGGCGATGACAGTGTGAAAATGTGTTTGTTGCCTTGCGCCAAGAGCACCCATTCCAGCAGGCGTCCGCGCTGGTTGTGCAAGAAATACTCGTACCAGTGATTCTCGACCAGTTGGGGAATGATCACCACAATCCGGCGATGCGGATGTTTTTGCGACAACCGCAGCACATATTGAACCACCGGCACAATCACCCAGCGATACGGCGAAGGCATCACCACCAGTTGCGGCGGATCGCTGCCCGCTTCGCGGAACGGCTTTTCCACGTAGCGCTCCCAATCGTCGCGCAGCAGTTCAGAATGATTTTCGGGCTCCACATGAATGGCGATGATTTCCGTGGAGATTCGTGAAGCAAAGTCCAGCGCTTGTTTGGACACCCGGCTCCAGCGTTCGATGGGCACTACCGCGATCGGTGGAGTGATGTGGTTTGCCGGCTCAACCATGTCGGTACAAGTCGTAGCCACCACCACGTCGTGGTAATGCTGGCGAACCTTACGGAAGAAAATGATCAGCAGGGGAATGAAAATCACGGTGATCCACGCGCCTTGGGTGAACTTGGCCAGCAGCACCACCAGAACGGTCATGCCGGTAACCAGCGCACCCAGACTGTTGATCAGCATGCTGCGGAGCCAGTGCGGACCGCGCTTCTTGATCCAATGCACCACCATGCCAAGTTGCGACAGGGTGAACGCCATGAATGCGCCTACGGCGTATAACGGAATCAGGCGGTCAGTTACGCCTCCAAACAGAATCAGCAGGAACCCTGTGGCGATGGCTAGAATCACGATCCCGTAGGTGTACACCAACCGGCGGCCCCGATAGGCAAACACATGGGGCAAATAGTTGTTCAGCGCAATGGCCCGGCATAGCCGGGGAAAATCGGCGAACGCGGTATTGGCGGACAGCGACAGCACCAGCAGGATCGATGCGATGGTCACATAATAGAATACGCCTTTACCGAACACCGCCAAAAGCAGCATCGACAAAATGCTCTGGTATCCCGGCTGCCCTGGATCTGTAGCGGTGATTCCGTACGCTTTCACCAGAAAAGAAATTCCGGCCAGCAATATGGCGAGAAGAAGAATAATGATGCTAAGGGTGCGCTGTGCGATCTTCACACCGGGCTCGCGAAAGGCTCTGACACCGTTGCTAACCGCCTCGACGCCCGTCAAGGCAGTGCAACCGCTGGCAAATACCTTCAACAGCAGCCAGTAGGTCACCGCAGTGGTTACGGGACCTGGCGAAGGTAACGCTGCAGCGGGTGTCGGGTGGCCGCCGCTCAGCAGGAGGCGAATAACGCCGCCAACGATCATAATGAGCAGCGTGGCAACGAACATATAGGTGGGAATCATGAAGGCAATCCCGGCATCGCGGACGCCTCGCAGATTCAGAATCGTGATCACCAGCAAGATTCCCACGCACAAGGACACCATGTGGGGCTCGAGTGAGGGCACCGCGGAAACCAATGCGCCCACTCCGGCGGAAATCCCTACCGCGGCGGTCAGGATGTAATCGGTCAGCAGCGCGGCGGCAGCCAGCAGTCCCGGAAACGCGCCCAGATTCGAACGAGCCACAGTATAGGAACCGCCACCCATGGGATACGCGGCAATCGTTTGCAGGTACGAGAAATAGACGATCACCAGCAAGGTAATAATGGCCAGACTGACCGGAATGATGTAATTGATCCCGAGCAGGCCCAATGGGATTAGCAGGCTGAGAGCAGCTTCCGGGCCGTATGCCGCCGAACTCAGCGCATCGAGTCCAAAAATGGGGATGCCCGAAGATACGCCGACCTGCTCGGCGCGTTCCTCGCTGGTCTTCAGCGGCTTGCCAACAACTAGGTCAATAAGGTTCATTCGCGTCCTAAACCCGGGAAGTGGTTGAGTGTTCTATTTGCAACGACTGGCGGCGCAAAGTCAACACTGAGTGGCGAAAGCCAGTTGCCTGAATCTTACAGGAATATTACAAGCCTAGAGGAGTCTCGCCGACTCGATCCGGCGCACCGGCGAACGGAAGAAGTCCGATGCATCAGCGAGCGCCAGGCGACCACAGCGCTGCGTCTTTAGTAATTATGGTGGCCATGCGGTGTACACCTTCGCAGGAGGGTGGGAAGGCATGGTGGGCCCAAAGAACCTGAGTCACCAACAAATCTGGCCCGGTGGGCCGACTCCCCGGGGATTCACTCCTGTTGTCCTTGCCGATGCCCAATGCCATAATTCCAGTTTAAAGCATACTTGCGCTGAAACCGACCACGAGCGCGGGTCACCTTCTAGGGGGTTCGTATGGCACTACGCGATAGCTGGATTGAAAAGCGAGAAGCGGCTCAGGCGAGCGCAAATGGCACCCGCAACATGTCTCAAATGCATCTGGCGCGGCTCGGCGTGACCACCGAGGAAATGCAGTGCGTGGCCACTCGGGAAAAATTGGATCCGGAATACGTGCGCAGCGAGGTGGCCCGCGGCCGCGCCATAATTCCTGCCAACGTGCATCACCGCAATCTGGAACCGATGGGCATTGGGGTAGCTTTTAATTGCAAGATCAACGCTAACATCGGGAATTCGGCAACTACCTCCGAGATTCAGGAGGAACTCAAGAAACTGCACCACGCCGTGCACTACGGTGCCGACACGGTCATGGACCTCTCCACCGGCGGGAATATCCCCGAGATTCGCAAGGCCATCATCGAGGCGTCACCTGTACCGATTGGAACCGTGCCCATCTATGAAGCCATCTCGCGCGTGCGCCGGCCGGAGGATCTGTCCATCGACTTGATGCTCGAGGTGATTGCGGAACAGGCCGAACAGGGCGTCGACTACATGACCATCCACGCCGGGGTGCTGCGCGAGCAAGTGCCACTGGTGCGCAAGCGCATCACCGGCATCGTCTCGCGCGGCGGTTCCTTGATGGCGCATTGGATGGAGCACCACAAAAAGCAGAACTTCCTGTACGAGCGCTTTGAAGATATTTGCAAGATTTTCAAGAAACACGATGTGAGTTTTTCATTGGGCGATGGCATGCGGCCCGGTTGCTTGGCGGATGCCAGCGATGAAGCGCAGTTTGCGGAGCTGCGTGTGCTGGGCGAACTGACCAAGCGGGCCTGGGAACATGATGTGCAGGTGATGATCGAAGGTCCCGGTCACATTCCCATGGACAAGATCAAGGAGCAGGTCGACAAGGAAGTCGAATGGTGCTATGAGGCGCCGTTCTACACCTTAGGCCCACTGGTCACCGACATTGCCCCCGGTTACGATCACATCACCAGCGCCATTGGCGCGGCTATGATTGGCTGGTACGGCGCGTCGATGCTTTGTTATGTCACGCCGAAGGAGCATCTGGGGCTGCCAAATCCCGAGGACGTGAAGCAGGGCGTCATCGCGTATAAAATCGCTGCGCACGCGGCAGATGTCGCTCGTCACAGGCCCGGAGCGCGGGACCGTGACGATGCCATCAGCTATGCTCGTTTCCTGTTTGACTGGAACAAACAGTTCGAGCTTTCCCTGGATCCCGCCACCGCCAAAGCTATGCACGACGAGAACCTTCCCGACGACTTCTACAAGGAAGCCAAATTCTGCTCGATGTGCGGACCAAAGTTTTGCTCCATGAACATCACCCAGTTGGCCGAGGCCCAGAGCGGCCAGGACCAGGCCGAACGCAAGCAGAAGTTCGCGGATTTACTAGTTAAGGTGCAGGGCGCGGGCATGTAGGCCCGGGTCTGTGCCGCTGCAGCTCCGCTACTGTCAACCACGCATAGTACTTGGGGCTGGCAATAGACAACGGGAACAAACAACGCTAGCCCTGCGTATAAGCTGATAAGGGCGCGCAGGTGTGGCTGCCGCGCAAAGATGGGGGTGCTTTATGTTGCACCTGGCGGTTTTGATTCTGCTGTACTTCCTACCGGCTATCATTGGTCGGGACAAGCGTGACGCTACGGGCATTTTTCTCCTCAACCTATTCCTGGGCTGGACGGTAATTGGCTGGATTGTCGCCTTGGTTTGGGCCTGTGCCGCGGAACGTAATCCCCAGGTCCATATGATTCCCGTAGCGGTTGTCGGACGATACTGCTGCCGGTGTGGTTCCGTGACCTACCCTGGAGCGCACTATTGCACCGGGTGCGGCTGCACCGTGTAATTCAGCTAGCAGAAATCCCCGTTGTCATTTCGAACGGAATCCACGCAGGGAGAAATCCGTGCTCTTCAGCGTACCTACCTTTGTACAACTCTGTGCAGCCTTTCGCTAGACCTCTCTGCTCGCGGTAAAATCGATTACCAGGACACCTCGATGACCGACTCCCTCCCACAAGAACTCCGCGAAGAATTCAATCGCTGGGCGGAGGCCGGACGCGGCGATGGCATGGAGCAGGATCATCTGCCGATCACGCTACCCGTGCTGGAGAAAATGGGACTGGCCACCACAGATAACGTCCTGGATGTAGGATGCGGATCAGGTTGGCTTTCGCGACGCTTGAGCAAGTTGCTGCCGCAAGGGCGCGTGGTCGGCATGGACATCTCCGACGAAATGATACGCATAGCACGGCGCAATAGCGTTGATCATAACAATGTTCTGTTCATTGTCGGTGAAGTTGCGGAAATCCCTTGGGAGTCGAATTTCTTCAGGCACGCTGTCTCGGTGGAATCCGCATATTATTGGCCTGATCCTGCCGCGGGGATCAAAGAGATTCATCGGGTGCTCCGGCCGGGCGGCGCGGCCTGGATCCTGATCAACTATTATCGTGATAATCCGTATTGTCACCGTTGGGGCGGTCTGTTGGCGGTGCCGACACACTTGCTCGCCGCAGACGAGTGGGCGGAACAATTCCGGAGCGCTGGATTCGCGCAGGCAACTCACCAACGCATCGTGGATGCCTCTCCGACCCCGGAGACCTATACCGGCCGCTGGTTCCGTGATGCCAGCGAACTGCGAGCCTTCAAGAGGGAAGGGGCGCTATTGGTTCAGGCGACGAAGTGACTTTGGGTTGACGGAACTTAATCATCCAAAGCCTGGTAAAGTGAACCTTCTCACACGTTTCCCGATTGCCGCCCCATGCGCGATTAGCCTGAAAATAGGCACAAATCTGTTGTCACTTTCGTTCTTACTAATGACTAGGTAAACCAACCGACCGGCATATCTGCTAGAGTTGGTTAAAAGTGACCGCATCCTGACGCGAGGTTGGGCCATTGCCCTGTGGCCAGGGATGAACCAAACAAACAGCAAGTACCAAGTCCTGGTGGTGGACGACTCGCCGGTGTACCGCAAACTTGTCGAACAAGTGTTGGCCTCGGCGTCCTATGAACTGCTTTTCGCGGCCAATGGTACCGAAGCGTTGAAAATGTACGAGCAACATTCACCGTGCATGGTGATCGCGGACTGGATGTTGCCGGACTTCTCTGGGTTGGAATTGTGCCAACGCATCCGTTCGGACGCCACCCGGCCGTACGCCTACATCATCATCATGACCAGCAACAGCCAGAAAGAAGACGTGGTGAAAGGGCTACAGGCCGGTGCCGATGATTATCTGACAAAACCGTTTGACTCTGGCGAAATGGTGGCGCGGGTCGGCGTCGGAAAACGCATTATCGACTTGAACCGCGAGTTGGCTGCGAAAAGCGAGAGGCTCGAAGAAGCGGCCCGCACGGATCCCCTGACCGGCTTGCCCAATCGCCGGGCCATCGAAGAATGGGCCTGGAAGCAGTTGCGCGGGGCGGTGCGGCACAAGTTTTGTCTGTGGGTGGTGCTGGGCGACCTGGACAGTTTTAAGACCGTAAATGACACCTTTGGCCACGACGCGGGTGACATAGTCTTAAGGACCTTTGGCGACGTGTTGAAAAGAAACACCCGTGCCTGTGACATCTGCGGCCGGTTGGGCGGCGATGAATTTGTTCTGGTGCTGACCCACGTAGAACCCGGCGCCATCGACGAGACCGTTAACCGTTTCCGGGAGCAATTTGCCGCGCTGTCGTTCCCGCTGCAAGGACGCAGTGTACAGGTAACTGCGAGTTTTGGCGTTGCCGGTAGCGATGGCAACGACATGCAAGATTTCGGCACGCTTTTGCGCAAGGCCGATCAGATGTTGTATGAGGCCAAACGTGCCGGGCGTAACCTGGTGCGCGTTTCCTTCTCGCCATCCCCCGAATTGTGACGGCCACTCTGGCCGCACCCCAGGAACTGTGATAAGAGTCCAGCCATGCAAGCGTGTGTGGCCGGAACGGCAGATCGAAGGTGACCGATGGGATTCTGGGACGATGCAGTAGCAGTGATCACCGGGGCCGGTTCGGGGATGGGCCGGTGCCTGGCAGAGCAACTAGCGGCGAAAGGCTCGGCTCTGGCGTTGGCAGACGTCAGTGAAAAGGGGCTGAAGGAAACAGTGGGGCTTCTTGGCAGTGCCAAACAAAAAGTGACCCAACACATTGTGAACGTGGCGGACGACGCTCAGGTGAGGGCCTTTGCGGAAGATGTTGTCGCGCAGCATGGGCGAGCCACCACGCTGTTCAATAATGCCGGCGTGGCTCTTCTGGGGTACCTGGAGGAGATTTCGCTGCAGGATTTTCGCTGGCTGATGGACATTAACTTCTGGGGCGTGGTATATGGCGTGACCTATTTCTTGCCATTGTTGAAAAGGGAAAAACAGGCGCACATCGTGAATACCTCCAGCCTGCTCGGGCTGTTTGGCGCGTCCGGTCAGGGCGCATATTGCGCCAGCAAGTTTGCGGTCCGGGGATACACGGAATCGCTGCACCACGAGATGCTGGGCACGAATGTCAGGGTGACTTGCGTGCACCCGGGTTTCGTACGCACTGCCATCGCCGAACACGCTAAGCTGGGACAGCGTGCGGGAGCCGACCTGCGCCAAGAAAGCATGAGCAGGTTCCAGAAGGTGGCGCGCACCGATGCGCGCATAGCGGCCGAGAAGATTTTACGGGCGGTGGAACTCGGCCGGGCGCGCGTGCTGATCGGGATCGACGCGTATTTTGTGGATGTTTGGCAGCGCCTGAAGCCTGCAAGCTACTGGAACTTCATTGCCAGGCAATTCGATGACCCCGCAATGAAGGTGACTTGACGCGTTCTTCCGATGCCCCGCATTCAAATACTCAAACAGAGCGACCTGACCAAGACGTTGGCAGAGCGGCTGCGTCAGGTCTGGGACGCGTACTTGATGGCCAACCAGGAAATGCATAGTGAGGTGCTGGCCGATGATTATCGCGCCGTACACCCGGATGGAACAGTGCGTCAGGGAAAACCCAGCGCAAGAGAGATGGCCGCCGCGCCCATTGAGGATTACTGGTTGCGCGAATTGGAAGCTTGGCCGGTAGGCGATGAGGGAGCAATCGCGACCTACACGGCGGAAGTTGAGGTGCGCAGCGGCCTGTCTGCGCGACGACACCAGTTCGCCGTGGGTGAGGTTTGGATGAAGCACGGCGGCGTATGGAAGTGCCGCTATTATCACGCCACCATGCTCAAATAACACCCCAAGCCAAGGCCTGTGACGAAGGTCTTTGACGCCGCAAAAGCCAAAGATATACTGAAAATAGCGCGAAGGGATGGAGAGAGGTTCCTTGTGGGTGTCATAGACCAGCGGTTCGAAAAGAACTTCCTGATCACTTCGGTCGATTACGTCTTCAATTGGGCTCGGAAGAGTTCGCTATGGCCGCTAACCTTCGGCTTGGCGTGCTGTGCCATTGAAATGATCGCTTCCACAACCGCGCGTTTTGATATGGCACGATTTGGCGCGGAAGTGTTCCGGCCCTCGCCACGACAGGCAGACTTGATGATCGTGTCAGGTACGGTGACCCTTAAAATGGCCCAAGTGATCCAGCGGGTGTGGCAACAAATGCCGGACCCCAAGTGGTGCATTTCCATGGGGGCGTGTTCCAGCGTTGGCGGCCCATTTAACGCCTATTCCGTGCTACAGGGCGTGGATCGCATTGTGCCCGTTGACGTTTACGTGGTGGGCTGCCCGCCGCGACCGGAAGCGCTGTTCTATGCCCTGCTGAAGCTGCAGGACAAGATCGATTCGATGACCCTGTCCAAGCGGCCCACCGAGGTGCGCTTACGGCACGACATGGTGGACGAGTTCAAAAAGAACGTAATGGTGGCGCAAGTTCCCGAGCCTGCTGAGCGATAGTTCTTGAAGTTAGCAGCACGGGCGATTCAAGCGAGGCGGAAGCAATGGGATTCGTGAGGACTGTTAGGATCGAAGAATTGCCACCCGGCACCATACGGGAATTGCAGATTGAAGGGAAAGCGGTGGCCTTGGCCAACGTTGCCGGCAAGTTCTACGCAATCAATAATACCTGCTTGCATCGCGCGGGACCGCTTGGGCAAGGTGCGCTGGAGGGGAAAATCGTCACTTGCCCATGGCATGGGTGGCAGTATGACGTAACCAACGGAAGAGCGGTCCAGAACCCCACGGTAGGAGTAGATTGCTACCCGGTGGAGGTGCGCGGCCACGATCTTTTTGTCGATGTCGGGCCCTGAGAGGTCGTTCCGGGCAGCGCCGTGCCAGACGATTCCGCGTCAATCCACAGAAAACAGTGCAGTTGCATCGAAGGAGTGGTTTTAGTACCGGCGCGTGGCGGTTTCGGCCTGTGGAAACTCCCTATCCTTAACATTTTGTTTGGTTTTCGCCACGCCTCCGTGTATTCTGCACCCGAATCCTGGAGCCGATGGCGACTGCGACCCCTCAAACACGACATTACTGGATCTTCAGCGCTGACCCCCATCACTATCACTGGGACACTCTCTTCGTAAAAGGCAAAGAGATGTGGCATGGAGCGGGCGCCAAACCTGATGCCATTCGTGCGCTGAAGCAGGTCAAAAAAGGTGACCGTATTCTTTGTTATCACTCCGCACCGGAGCGCTCCTTGTACTCAATCGCGGAAGTGACCCGCGACCCTTACCCGGACCCCCACAACTACGATGGCAAGAACCTGGTTGCAGATCTGCGTGCCTACGAGAAGCTGCCCCGCCCAGTGACCCTGGCCGAGATGCGCGCCAACCCCGCCTTGCGCAAAGTGAAGCTGCTGAAGAGTGTTCGGCGTATTGTTTCACCGCTGAGCGAAGCGGAATATCAGGAACTATTGCGAATGGCCGGAATTGTTGCCATGCCCGGCGTGCCACTCCCCTGATGCGGCGCTTCCCGTGGCCAGCGAATTTGCCGTCGTAGCAAACATTTCCGGACCCATTTACGTCTTACACTTACGGTCGCGTTCAAGCAGCCTGGTCCCGATGATCTAATTCATTTCCAGAAAATGCCTGAAACTCACGAGGCTTGAGCAGCCAAGGAGGAAAAATGCGCACACGCTTGGGGTGGTTACTCGGATTCGTTCTGCTATTCGCTGCGGGCCCTGTAAAGAGTGCCGAAGAGGCACCGCTATTAGCGCAACAACCAGCGGTCAGCAAAACCACCATTGTGTTCCAATACGGCGGCTACTTGTGGAGTGTGCCACGCGAAGGCGGCGAGGCCAGGCAACTCACCACAGGAGGGCACGAGAGCTACCCGCGATTTTCTCCTGATGGCAATTGGATCGCGTTCACCGGGCACTACGACGGCAATACGGACGTCTTCGTAATACCTGCGGACGGAGGCGCACCGAAGCGGCTCACTTGGCATCCCGATCAGGACGCGGCCGTGGGCTGGACACCCGACGGAAAAAAAGTGCTGTTGGTGTCCGGTCGCGAGGCGTATGCGGATTTCACGCGGCTCTATACCGTACCGGCGGAGGGAGGCGTTGTGGAAGTGCTGCCGATGTGGCGCGCGTTCGAAGGAGCGTACTCGCCGGATGGCAGCCGCGTGGCCTACGTTCCCAATTTCCAGTGGCAAGCAGCTTGGAAACGGTATCGCGGCGGCCAGACCACTCCCATCTACATTGTGAAGCTCAGTGATTTGTCGCTCGAAAAACTGCCGCGGGAAAACTCCAACGATTCCAGTCCGGTGTGGTTCGGCGACATCGTGTATTTCCTTTCTGACCGGAATGGGCCAGTCAGCTTGTTCGCTTACGACACCAAAACGAAAAACGTGAAGCAGGTGGTGGACAACAAGGGATTTGATCTGAAGAGCGTCTCGGCGGGGCCGGATCTTTTGGTATACGAACAGTTCGGCGGCATTTTCCTGTTCGATCCGCAGACCGGTAAGTCCCGGAAGGTCGACATTCACTTGAACGGTGATTTGCCGGCGACGCGTCCGCATTTCGAGAAAGTGGCCGAAATGATCCAGAATGCGTCCATTTCTCCGACAGGGGCCCGCGCGGTATTTGAGGCGCGCGGCGAAATTCTTACCGTGCCGGCAGAAAAGGGCGACATTCGCAATTTGACGCGCACCACGGCGGTGGCCGAACGCGACCCGGCGTGGTCTCCGGACGGCAAGTGGATTGCCTATTTCTCGGATGAATCGGGCGAGTATGCGCTGCACCTGAGGGACCAATCGGGACTCGGGGAAGTGAAGAAGATCAATCTGGGGAATCCGCCATCGTACTTTTACGGCCCCACGTGGTCACCCGACAGCAAGAAGATCGCTTACACCGATAAGCGGCTAAACCTTTGGTCTGTGGACGTGGAAAAGGGCACGCCGGTTAAGGTGGCGACGGAACAGTTTGAAGATCCGACCAGCACCATGAATCAGGTATGGTCCCCCGACAGCAAATGGCTGACGTACACAAGGTATCTGGCGAACCACCAGCATGCAGTGTTCGTGTACTCGGTGGAAAGGGCGAAGGAATCGCAAATCACCGATGGCACGGCCGATGCGCGTTATCCGGTATTCGATAAGAACGGCAAAACTCTGTATTTCACCGCCAGCACAGACGTGGGACTGAGCCTGGGCTGGCTGGATTTGTCGAGTTTCCAGCACCCGCTGACGCGAAGCGTCTACGCCGTCGTGTTGAAGAAGGGTGATCCGAACCCGGTCGAACCACAAAGCGACGAGGAAAAACTCGCCAAGCCGGACGAGAAAAATGACAAGAACAAGGACTCCGATAAAGACAAGGACAAGGGCAAGGATACGGACAAAGACAAAGGCAAGGAACCCGAAAAGAAGGATGAAACCCCGGTAGTCACCATCGACCTGGAAGGAATTGGACAGCGCATCGTGGCTCTGCCGATTCGCGCCGCTAACTACGTTCAGCTGGATGCTGGCAAAACCGGCGTGCTGTTCCTTTCGGAGATTGTGGACGTGCCGCGATTCTCCGACCCGCCAGCGCTGACTGTCAGCAAGTTTGACCTGAGCACCCGAAAAACTGAGCCATACATCAGCGGCGTAACAACTCTGGTCATATCCGCGAATGGAGAAAAAGCGTTGCTACGGCAAGGACCGCCGCGCGGCGCCGGACAGTGGACCATCGCCGCAACCGCCGCAGCGCCCAAGGCCGGTGACGGAACGCTGAACACGCCGGATATGGAAGTCTACGTAGACCCGCGGGCTGAGTGGAATCAGATGTACCACGAAGTCTGGCGTATCCAGCGCGATTTCCTGTACGACCCCAATCACCACGGCCTGAACATCCCAGCTACGGAAAAGAAATACAGCGCCTATCTCGCCGGAGTCGGAGGCCGCGAAGACCTGAATTATCTGTTTGAGGAAATGCTCGGCGAGGTGACCATCGGACACATGTTCATCAGCGGTGGCGATGTACCGAAGCCTAACCAGGTCAAAGGTGGACTGTTGGGCGCCGACTACAAGGTCGAAAATGGGCGCTACCGTTTTGCCCGCATCTACAACGGGGAAAACTGGAATCCGGAACTGCGTGCGCCGTTGACCCAACCTGGCGTCGACGTGAAAGTTGGCGATTACCTGCTGGAGGTTAATGGCCGCGATGTAGTTCCGCCCATCGAGGTGTACAGCTTCTTTGAGGAAACCGCCGGCAAACAAATCAAAATTAAAGTCGGTCCTAATCCTGATGGAAAAGAGGCGCGCGAAGTAACGGTCATACCCGTGGATAGCGAGTTCGCGCTGCGGAATCGCGCCTGGGAAGAGGACAACCGCCGCAAAGTGGACGAATTGAGCGGCGGAAAATTGGCTTACGTGCACGTGCCCGATACCGCCGTAGGTGGGTACACTAACTTCAACCGCTTCTATTTCGCGCAAGTCGACAAACAAGCCGCCATCATCGACGAACGCTACAATCATGGCGGTGAAATCGCCGACTACATCATCGACATGCTGAAGCGCCCGTTGCGCAATTGTGCCATCAGCCGGGAAGGTGAAAAGTTCTGTTCCCCGTTGGCGCAAATCTATGGCCCCAAGACCATGATCATCAATGAGATGTCGGGATCCGGCGGGGACGCGCTGCCTTGGATGTTCAAGCAGGATGGCGTCGGGCCGCTGGTCGGCACTCGGACCTGGGGTGGTTTGGTGGGCATTTATAACTACCCGCGGCTGATGGATGGAGGTTTTGTGACCGCTCCGCGCGTGGCCATTTATGGCCTGCACGGACAGTGGGAAGTGGAGAACCATGGAATCGCCCCGGATATGGAAGTGGAGAATGATCCGGCCTCGGTGGCTGCCGGCCATGACCCGCAACTCGAAAAGGCCGTGCAAGTGACGCTCGATGCGCTGAAGAAGAACCCCGTGGTGTTGCCGGATCATCCGCCATATCCGAATTATCAAAAGGCGAAAAAGTAGAAGTGGGCACTCGAATCCCGGCATGTCGCGTTTCAGCGTGCTGTGGGACGGCCAATCTGTCAGCCAGCGAAAAACTGGGATCACAAGGAACGTCAACTGTAGGAAAATGACAGCCGCCGTGTCGTTCGGCGGAAGGATATGCCCGAGCTTCCCGAAGTTGAAACCGTAGCGCGCGGCCTGCAGCGCGACGTGGCCGGCCAGCGGATTATTAGCATCACGCTGGGTAAAACCGATTTCATTGACAATCCCGCCACATTGGAACGTGAACTGCCGGGCAGAACCATCGTGCGCGTGGAGCGCTATGGCAAGTTTATGCTGCTCCGTCTCAGTGCCCAAAACGGGGCGCGAGGCGACGAGAACGCGGCTTTGCTAGTGCATTTGGGAATGACCGGATCGCTCCTGCCCGTGGTGGTGCAGCAGCCACAAGCAAAACATACCCACGTGGTTATGCTGCTCGGGGACGGGCGCGAGTTGCGCTACGTCGATCCACGGCGTTTCGGACGCATGGCCTACCTTGCGGGAGAATCGCTTTCCAAAGAGCTACAGCGCTTTGGCGCCGATCCCTTGGAGGCCGACGTTCAGGAATTTGCGCGCCGGATTCATCGCAGAGCGCGGATCAAGGCGTTGTTGCTGGATCAGCGCGTAATTCGCGGGGTCGGCAATATCTACGCGGACGAAAGCCTGTGGAAGGCAAAGATTCATCCGGCACAACTGGGAGCGCGGCTGCGACCTCCGCAAGTGCAAAAGTTGTACGCTGCACTGCAACAGGTCTTGCGCAAGGCTATTTTGCTAGGCGGATCTTCGATTTCCGACTTTCGCGATTCCGACGGTATGCCAGGAGAATATCAGCAGCACCATCGTGTATACGGGAGAGAGGGCAAACGTTGTTTCCGTTGCGGGACTGCCATTCGGCGCATTATTGTGGCGGGAAGAAGCAGCCACTATTGCCGGAACTGCCAGCCGACGCCGAAGGGACAACGACGCAAGCATCGGAAGGCTGCGGCGCGCCATTGAAAACGCTATTGCAGGGGCGTTTGCTGGGCACGCCGCTGATAGACTCAGAGGAGCGAGAATGCGGGCAGTCGTGCAACGGGTGAGTAGGGCCAAAGTCACCGTGGAGGGCCAAGTCGCCGGAGAAATCGGTCTCGGGCTGATGATTCTTCTCGGGGTCGGCAGAGAAGATACCTCGGAAGTGTCTGCGAACATGGCCGAAAAGCTGGCGAATTTGCGTATTTTTGAGGATGCGGCGGGCAAAATGAACTTGTCCTTGTTGGACGTGAAGGGAAGCGCCCTGGTGGTGTCGCAGTTCACTTTGTACGGCGATGCGCGCGGACAGAGGAGGCCGAGTTTCATCTCGGCGGCTGGGCCGGAATTGGCGAAGCGCCTGTATGAGGACTTTTGCGACGCGCTCAGGCAGTTGGGCATCACCGTGGCTACGGGCGTATTTCAGGCCATGATGTCCGTGGAGTTGGTCAATGAGGGGCCAGTCACGATCCTTGTCGACTCACAAAAAACCTTCTAGCTCGAATTCCAGGCCTTCGAACCATGCCGGGTTTTGGACCGTTCGCCGGGCCGTCGCCGAGTTGCGGCGTCACGGCAACAGGCGCAATGTCGAGGGAATGGCTAGGTTTGGAATCCGGTCCAAAAAGATTTGCGGCGTCTCCAAGCCAAAAATGGATGAAGTTGCCCGGAGAATCGGCAGAAATCACTCCCTGGGACTGGCTCTTTGGAAGACCGGGATCCATGACGCGCGGCTTCTCGGGATGCTGATCTCCGATGCGCCGCAAGTGACCTCCCGGCAGATGGAATTGTGGGTGCGAGACTTCGATAATTGGGACGTCTGCGATGGAACCTGCTGCCATTTGTTTGTGGATGCAAAACCGGCTTGGGAAAAGGCATTCGCATGGACCAAGCGCCAACAGGAATTTCAGAAACGGGCCGGATTTGCCCTGGCGGCATTTCTGGCGATTCACGACAAGGTAGCCAAGAACGCTCCTTTTCGCCGATTCCTGACCGTGATTGAACGTGAAGCCTGGGATGAACGCAATTTCGTCCGCAAGGCGGTCAACTGGGCTTTGAGAAACATCGGCAAGCGGAACCGACTCTTGAACCGCGCGGCGATTGACACTGCTGAGCGAATCCGGCGGGAAGGCACGCCTGCGGGCCGGTGGATTGCCACGGACGCCTTGCGGGAATTGAACAGCGATGCGGTGCAGAGCCGCTTACGGAGGAAGTCGCGACGGCCAAACAGCAATGGACGTAAGTAAAGAAGCCATTAAGGTTCGCAAGGCCCGATTAACCGACGCCGCTCGCATTGCCGAGCTTTCCGGCCAATTGGGATACCCTACAACTGCCAAAGAGATGAGCGTGCGATTACGGGCCGCATTGGCGCTGCGACACGCCGCATGCTTTGTGGCGGAAACGAAGCAGCGCGGAGTGATTGGCTGGACGCAGGTTAGCGTCACGCCTCTGCTGGAGGTGCCACGCCGGGCCGAATTGAACGGGCTGGTGGTGGATGAGCGTGTGCGCAGCCGCGGCGCGGGAGCGGAACTCCTGCAAGCCGCCGAGAAATGGGCAAAGAAAAACGCATGCACCGGCATGTCCGTGCGCTCTAACGTGATTCGCGAACACGCGCACGCTTTTTATTTGCGGAATGGCTACGAGCACTACAAGACTCAGAAAGCATTTCGAAAACCCCTATAGCCAATCTTGCCTGATTGCCGCCTTGAGATTTATTGGCCGGCATATAATAATCGGTCGATTCGCAAGCTCCGGACCGGCTACATACTTTCGCCCAATGCGATACGGGAGTTACTCGCAGGAACGTTACCACTCACCGGTAGTGGCAGAATATATCGTATTACGATAAAGTGGAAGTATGCCGGGGAAAGTCACTGAGAGCGAATACCGTGCCTTGGGTGAACTGCGCCACCTGATCCGCAGGTTTGTGCAGGAAGGGGACGTCACCGCAAAGCAAGCGGGCTTGGAACCGCAGCAGTATCTGCTGCTTTTGGCCATTCGCGGCCTGCCGCCGGGACAAGCAGCCACGATCAGCACGCTAGCCAGCCGGCTTTCGCTGCGCCACCACAGCACCGTGGAGTTGATCGACCGCATGGAAGCCCATGGCTACGTGAAGCGTATCCGTGGGCGGGAAGATCGCCGGCAAGTGCTGGTCTCTCTGCAGCCGCACGGCGCCAGACTCCTGGAGCAGGTGGTGCAGCAGCGCATGATCGAATTGCGGGCCAACGGGCGGGCTTTGGTTGCGGCCATCAGTGAGCTATTAGAGCCACGGCCACGAACTTTTGCGGGGAAGAACAGACGACGGAGGGGAAGGACTGTGGCTCTGACCAGGTAACAGGCTACAGCCGGGAAAGCAGGTTTGAACGGGCGAGGAAATCACTTACCAAAAAAGAAGCGAAACGGAAGCGCGAAGACGCACCAGGATAAACTCGGCGATTTTTCGGTGCCGTGGAGTGTCCTCAAGATCGCGGCTTTGGCTTTTCCTATAGGCGCGTTGGCGGCGGTTGCTGCGTTGGCACTCCTGCGGCTGATCGCGCTGTTCACCAACGTCTTTTATTTCGGCCGCTTTTCGTGGGCCGGTATCGACCCCGGCATGAACCATCTGGGCTGGTTCGCCGTGATCGTGCCTGTGGTCGGCGGAGTAATCGTCGGTTTCATGGCGCGCTACGGGTCGGAACGCATTCGCGGCCACGGAATACCCGAGGCTATCGAGGTCATCCTGCTGAATGGCAGCCGCATCGAGCCGAAAGTGGCGATACTGAAACCCACGTCGGCGGCGATCGCCATCGGGTCCGGTGGACCATTTGGCGCGGAAGGCCCGATCATTGTGACCGGCGGAGCGTTCGGCTCGATGATTGCGCAAATGTTCCGGTTGACCAGCAGTGAACGGAAAACCCTGCTGGTGGCCGGGGCAGCAGCCGGAATGGCGGCCACCTTTTCGGCGCCAATCGCGTCAGTGCTCTTGGCCATTGAGCTCCTTCTGTTCGAACGCAAGCCCCGCAGCATCATTCCTGTTGCCATTGCCTGCGGCACCGCCGAACTGTTACGGCAATATTTGCTGGGGCCCGGGCCAGTATTCCCCGCAATTCCGCATACCACCCTGGTCACTCCGGTGGCGCTATTGTGCACCGTGCTGGCTGGAATCGTGTGCGGCTTGGTATCCATACCGCTCTCTAATTCCGTGTACTTCGTCGAAGATATGTTTGGGAAATTGCCGGTTCACTGGATGTGGTGGCCGGCCATTGGCGGCTTGGTCGTGGGCATTGGCGGCATGATTTTTCCCCAGGCGCTTGGAGTGGGCTACGACATCATCGCGGACTTAGTGAGAGGCGACCGGGCACTGCACCTGGTGCTGGGTATCCTGATCGTCAAATGGTTAATCTGGGCGTCAGCGCTGGGCTCCGGCACATCGGGCGGTGTGCTCGCCCCTGTGATGATGCTCGGCGGCGCACTCGGCGCGCTGATGTCCTACGTGATGCCTGATATGGGGCCGGGATTCTGGGCCATGATCGGGCTGGGCGGCATGCTCAGTGGAACGCTTCGCGTGCCCATGACTGCGATTGTCTTTACAGTGGAAGAGACACACGACTGGAACATGCTGCTGCCATTGCTGGTGGGCTGTGTCGCTTCGTATGCCGTGTCCACCCTCCTGTTGCGGCGTTCCATATTGACGGAAAAGGTGGCACGACGCGGCTATCACGTCAGCAGCGAGTACGCCGTTGATCCTCTGGAGTTGCTGTATGCACGGGAAGTGATGCGCGTGCCGGCTATTGCCCTACCAGCAGACGGCTCGGTCGATGAGGCTGTGAACCTGCTGAGTCTAGACCCTTCACAAAACCAGAGATTGCTGCCGGTCGTAAATGAAATCGGGTTGCTGGAGGGGATCATAAAACGCAGCGAGCTGCAGAAGAAATTCCAGGAAACGCACGCATCTGGCAGGGAAGTGAATTTGCGAACGATGATGAAGACCGATCCCGTGGTCGCTTATTCCGACGATCCACTGAGGGTGGTAGTCAATCGAATGGCCGCCAAGGGAGTGACTCGAATGCCCGTGGTCGAGCCCGGGAACGGCAAGTTTTTGGGCCTCATCTCCTTGGACGATTTGTTGAAGGCGCGTTCGCGCCACTTGGAAGAGGAGCAACGCCGCGACCGCACTTTGTGGCTGCCCTATTTTGGCCACACGCGAACCGTCTCCGCCAAATCAGACCATGACGTCGTACCGTAACGGTTTCTTCTTATGGTGAAGGTTGCCGATCCGGCTGGCGATACGCCTTCATAATGTCCGAAAGGTCGATCACTCCTAGAATGCGAGAGACGTTCGCCCGGCTCAACACCGGCACCAGCGGGTAATTGGTGGCCTGGCGCAGCGCTACCTGCAGGTCTTCGTCGGGATGCAAATAAGGAACGACCGATAGAATCTGCGTCTCTTCCAGCGAGCGATCATCGCCGTCATCGATCAGCTTTTTCAGTTCCACCCGCGATATCACCGCAATCGATTTGCTCTGCCGCCTCACCAGGAAATGGTTTTCGTTGGTTGCTTCCACCAAAGCCCATGCATCAGGGAGTGTCTTTTGGCTGTCTAAAATGATAGCCGGCCGTGGACGCATTGCGTCCTCAACCGTCAACACCTCCTGCTCGCGTTCCTCTTCCATGGCGGGCAAATAGAGCCCGTCCTGCCTGGTGATTTCTTCCAACGCAGGAACCGGACGAAGTCTGCGTGAGATCAGGTAAGAACACATATTGGCGACCAGCACCGGCAAGATGATGGAGTAGTCGCCACTCACCTCCAACGCCATAAAGACGGAGGTAATCGGGGCGCGAATGAAGCCGGCAAACAGGACGCCCATTCCCACCAGCGCATAAGTGGCCACGGAACCAGTCAGATGAGGAAATAAAAGATGTTCCACGGTGCCCACGGCCCCGCCAAGCATCGCTCCGATGAACAGCGTCGGCGCAAACATGCCACCAGGCGTGCCACTCCCGAATGAAAGGGTAGTGGCCAGAATCTTGAGTGCCGCCAGCATCCCGAGGACTTCCCAGGTGTATTGATTGTGCATGGCTTGATCCATGAAGTAGTAGCCCGCGCCCATCACCTGCGGAAAGCCGGCCAGCGCAATCACTCCCAGAAGCAGCCCGGCAATCGACGGATACAGAAACTGCATGTATCTCGGGCTCTGTTTGATTTTCGGATGCAACCAACCAATCGCCGCCGAGAAGACTAGCGAAGCGATTCCACCTAGAATCCCTAGAACGCTATACGCCAGCAACTCTTCCCAGCGGACTACGCCCACCGGGGGAATGCGGAAAAATGGTTCGGCCCCGAGGAACAGACGCATGGTGACAACGCTGGAGACTGCTGACAGAACCACGGTGGCCAGAATTCCTGCGCTCCAATGGCCGATAACCTCCTCGATAACGAAGAGCACTGCGGAGATCGGAGCGTTGAAAGCAGCGGCCAACCCGGCGGCGGCCCCAACCGGGGCCAGGATGCGCAGTTTTTTGCGCGAAAGATTGAGTCTGGTGCCAATCGCCGACGCTAACCCTGCGCCAATCTGCAATGACGGGTCTTCTGGTCCCAACGAATGACCCGAGCCGATGGCCAAAGAAGCGGTGATGAATTTCCCGATCACCGTCCGAACGGGAATATAACCATTCGAAATGTACAGAGCGGCTTTCGTTTGATTGAGTCCACTGCCGGTGGAACCTCGGAACACCGTGAATACCAGCCCGGAAATAACCAAGCCGGTCAAAGATGGCGCTAGAAAGGCGCGCCACGGCGGCGGTGTCAGGGCGCTGCCGAGCAGGTACAGGCGGGTCCATTCCATGGTGATACGGAAGCAGACCACCGCGAGACCGGCAAAAATCCCGATGAACACAGCCAGAATCAGGAAGAACCGGTCCTCATTGAACGCCAACTGAGCAGTGAGCCGGCTGGCAAACGCACCCCACGATGGATGCACCGGAGCGCTCGGAGTAGAACCTGGGGTGGTAACGACGTCCGGTGTGCTCACTGTTGGTCCGTTTCCCGCCGGCCAGCAAGAGCCAACAGCGCGGAGTCCTCGGGCGAAGGCTCGCCGCAAACCGGTTGCGCCACTTTTTCGGCGGAAGTGGAGAAATCGAACAAAGTGTCACGGTCCTCTGGATGTTGCTTGAGGTACCGATTGTTGGCTATGGCCTTCAGTTGCTTCCAGCGGTCCAAAAACGGCGCTATTGCGGAGGCCGCGGAAGCCTTCCCGGAATTGGCACAAGAATCTAGGCGATGTCCAGCAAGCTCAAAAGCCCGCAAAGTCCGTTTGATCTTCTCGGACTCAGGAATGCCGCGTTCATACGGATTCAAGAGAAAAACCGATTGGGTAACCGTCAAGAGCTTCTTGACCGTGGCATTCGTGGCATCCAGATGGATGGCGCGGGTCAGATAATCCTGAGCGGAGCGGTAATCGCCGAGGCCAAAGGCCGCTTCGCCAGCGCCCTGAATCGCAGGCAAATACCCGGGGTCAAGCTGCATGGCGGCCTTGTATTGAGTAAGCGCGCGCTGATCATCGCCAACCTGGGTATGAAGATCGCCGACTCGCGTATGCAGTTGCGGGTCCTCGGGTAGGTTGTCCGACAAAATGATTAACTGCGATTCGGCGTGGCCAGCGTCACCCCGCGCCAGATAAAAATTGATCAACTCCAGAGAAGCGGTGCGGCGATTGGCGGTATCGTCGGTCGGCCAATCACCAAAAATGGCCCCGTTGAAGTAGCGCTCGGCACCCACCGCGTTTCCCTTTCGTTCATACAGCCTGGCTAATTGAAGGTTAACCGGGCCGCTGCTCGGATTGCGCTGCCACAGGCCGAAGTAGTAGTTGAGCGCCTGATCGGTGTGATCCGCCACAGTCAGGGCATTCGCCAGTTGCATGCTGAAATTCCAGTTCTGCGGGTCGTAAAACAGGGCTGTACGGAAATCCTCTATGGCAACTTCCGGCCGATTGTCCTGGAGTTCTTCATTGCCGCGCTCGAACCACTGCACCCCGAGCGCGGCACGCCGGCGGTCGTAAGCCTGGCTAAACGCGTGGGTAAGCGCCGAAAAAACAATGGTAATCACCACCAAAATGCTGACCAACAGAGGCTCGCGGATCCGGAAATCGCGCGTCAGAAAATTCGTTCCCGAGGATGCCGCCATGTACTTCCGTTCTCCAAAACGTGGGAGTCACTGCAGCGCGAGTCCACGCCCCAGACGTCCTGACTTATATCGTATCACGACATGATTTATCGAAAGGGAAGAACCGGAAGTTGTGGCAGCGAATCGACGAAGATCAAAACCCTCCGCCCCCGCCCCCGCCGAAGCCGCCGCCGGAGTATCCGCCGCCTCCGGAAAACCCGGAGCCGCCGGAGGAGCGCGGAGCGGAGGAAAGAACCGTGCCCGTCTGCGTAGACATGGCATTCAGATTGTTCACGAAAGCGTATGGATAGAACCCCGGGCCATAAGTGCCGCCTTGATACCACTGTGGCGGCTGCGTGTAGATGCCTTGAAACGCCTTGCTCCAGTTTTTCTCAACCCCAAGGGCCATGGCGAAGGGCAGGAATTTTTCGAACATGTCGGGCGTTTTGATCATGCGATTGAAACGATCCGCCTCCACATGATTCAAGAAGTCTTCGAAACCCAGAATTTGCTCCACGGTCCGCGCGCCCGAGATTGTGTGCGCGGCCATAAACCACCCGAAGCCACAAATGATTACACCGGTGAAGATTCCGGCAACTGTGAAGGGCAGCGGCGCCATTCCGTAGTTTTTCGCCAGCAAATTGCCGCCACCAATAAGGATAAAGGCGACGACGATGCCAAGGCCAATGTACGTGGAGCGGACACTGTCGGGGCGGCGCGCGTAATAGCCCTGAGTCACCAGTGAACCAAAGATTCGGTTCTTGATACCGGGAATGTTTCGATAGAAGCGGTTGTGAAGGTCCGTCAAGGAGACCGTTTCACCTGCATTCCCCGTTGAAAAGATTCCGCTCAGGAGTTCTTGCTCATGAGCCTTGAGTGCGCCCCACTCGGCCTGCGATTTCTTCAGATGAAAAACATAATCCTTGGAGTGCGTCAGGCCAAGCAAATGATCCTTCTGTTGCTCCTCGATGACCAAATAGCCGCGCACGGCAAGGTCGACAATGGAAGCGGTAATGTCGCGCATATTTACGGAATTGTCGATCAGCGTGCCCACCTCGCCGGGCGTGAGCTTGCCGGGAGGCTCGTATTGGGCCGTAATGGGGCGAAGCCGCGGATCACGGCCGTGATTCCACCACCACCAAAACATAATTGGGAGGGCGAGGATGGGAATCATCAGTGGCCAATTGCTCCGGAGATAAAGAACGAATAGAGAGAAAGCAGTGGGCTCACGCACCGATCCTTTGTCGAACGCCACGGCCACGGTGAGGCCTTCATGCATGGCCAGAGGACCGGTGGTGCGCACATCCACGCCGTTGCCGGTCACTTCCGCCTCCGCGTTGTGGCCGGTGGAGCGGAAACCACCGGTGAAGACGTTCACCCGGATATCTTGCGTGCCTTCGGGCAAAACGATGTGCGAGCTGGCTTGTTGGATTGGCAGCGACCACTCGTCCCCGGTAACGTTCCAATAGAATTCGTCGTGATCATCGAAGAACCGCAGCGCATCGCTGACGGTGTACTCGATGGAAACGGTGCGAATGCTGTTGTCGGCGTCGGGAATGTAAATCTTCAGTTTCAGGTATTGGCGTTCGCGGCTGGTCTCGTAGCGGAGCTTGTTCTCGTTCTCGTCCGTGACGTTCTTCACTCTGACCAAAAGAGTGTAGTTCAAACCGTGCGGGCCAGAGTATTCCACCGGGATGGTGCGGTAGATTCCATGCCACGGGCCGCCAATGAATTTGAAGGTGATATTCTCGGTAACGTCGACGCTGCTGTTCGGGAGCACCGAGACGTCCGAGAAGAACTTGAGGAGCTGCTGTTCTTTAGCGCGCAGCGGAGAAGCCAGCCCGAGGAACAAAGCTAAACCGAACAGCGTGGTGGCGAATCGGCCAGGCAATTTGTATCGAACAGGCATGGGGCAAGCAGAACCAGCAATCAAGCTGTCGGAGCAGCAGGATTGCTGAAACTGACTTTGGGTGCTTCGCGCTCGGCAGGGGCGGAGATTTCGAAGAATTCGCGCTGCTTGAAGCCCAGCATACCGGCGAAGATGTTGGTCGGAAATTGCAGCACTTTGGTGTTGAAGTCGCGAACTACCGCGTTGTAGTAACGCCGCGCATTTTGTACGTTGTCTTCAATCTCCGACAACGAGTTCTGCAGCGAGGTGAAGCTTTCGATAGCGCGGAGTTGCGGGTAGGCCTCCGCCAGGGCGAACAGGCTCTTCAGAGCCCCGGAAAGCATGTTCTCGGCTTGCGCCTTATCGGCCGGCCCGGTGGCCGACATGGCACGATTGCGGGCGTTGATAACTGCCTCTAATGTGCCTCGCTCGTGGGCGGCATAACCTTTCACGGTTTCCACGAGATTGGGGATCAAATCGTAGCGGCGTTTGAGTTGCACATCGATATCGGCCCAGGCGTTATCGCATTGGACTTTCAAACGGACCAGGCCGTTATACATTCCAATGCCGAAAATCACGAGGAGCACGATGATGCCAAGGAGAACCCAACCAAACATCGGCCAACCTCTTTCGGAAGGATTAAACACCGTCGGAACACTTTCACTATACGTGTGCCATGATGCGGAGTAAAGAAGCGCGCGCTAGGGGGCGTGCGCGGAATGTGCCATTCTCCGTCGCCAACCCAACGCAGCCTCTTTAGGTAGCTATAGCATACCGTCTACAACTGGTATATACTCGACATCAGACTGCCAGCAGGTCCTGCATGCTTTTCAAAACCATCAGCGCATCCGTTTATGGCATAGACGCATACCCGGTGGAAGTCGAAGTCGATGTAGGTTCCGCGTACATGAAGGACTTTAACGTGGTTGGCCTACCCGATAATGCGGTCAAGGAGAGCCGCGAACGGATTAAGTCGGCGCTGCGAAATTGCGGATTCGAGTTCCCTTACTCACCCGCGGACCTGCGCAAAGAAGGATCGGGATTTGATTTGCCCATGGCTCTTGGCGTGGTCGGTTGTCAGGGGCAGTTCTTCGGAAAAATCCTTGATCAAATGATGTTCTTGGGTGAACTGTCCCTGGACGGCAGTGTCAGACCCGTGCGCGGCGCGCTTTCTGCCACAATTGCCGCTCGCGAGAAGGGGCTGAAAGCCGTCGCGGTTCCTGAAAGCAATGCGCGAGAGGCCGCGGTGGTGGAGGGAATTGAAGTCTTTGCGCTGAAATCCCTGCCGCAGGCCGTAGACCTGGTGAATTCGCCAGAGTCGTTCCAGAAAGTGCACGTCGACGCCAGTCACATGCTCACCGAGGCCGCCCAATATTCCGTGGATCTACGCGATGTCCATGGCCAGCAGGCCGCCAAACGAGCGCTCGAGGTAGCCTGTACCGGCGGCCACAACATCCTGTTCATCGGACCGCCCGGTGCCGGCAAGACCATGCTGGCCAAGCGCATTCCCACCATTCTCCCGCCCATGTCCCTGGAAGAAGCCATCGAGACCACTCGAATCCACAGCGTAGCGGGTACCTTGGATGGCACCCAAGGGCTGATTGGAACTCGTCCCTTTCGATCGCCGCACCACACCATCAGCGACGCGGGACTGATCGGAGGCGGCGCTGTGCCGCGGCCCGGAGAGGTTTCCTTGGGCCACAATGGTGTGCTGTTTTTGGATGAATTACCAGAGTTTCAGCGCAACGTGCTGGAAGTGATGCGCCAACCGCTCGATTTCGATTGACCTCGTGACCATCATTCGCAACCAGATTTAGCATCAACGCCTTGACCACGTAGCGCTCAACCCGGATTTCCGGACACAACGTCGCGAGCAGCTTCCGCTTGTCGTCGCGCTCCAGAAATTCCCATTCGGCAAACGGCTCAAGGGCCGCCTCGATCTCCGCCTCCACTGGCACGTCTGCGGCGGCGGGCATCGTTTCCAGCAGGATTCTGCGGAAGGTGGACAACTCGGCGTCGACCTGGGCGGTTCTGCGGTCGCGCTCCGGCTTGTCGATGACGCCGTCGTAGAACGCCTCCATGACCCTGGTCCTCTTCGCTTCGAGTGCGGCGAGCTTCTTTGCGATCACCGCCTTCTCCGCGGCGGCGATTGAAGGGCCTTTGGTCCTGGTGTTGAACTCGTCCACCACGCGGCCGAGGAAATCGGGCTCCAGCAGTTTCTCACCGAGCAGCACGTCGACCTTCGGTTCCAGTTTCTTGCGCATCATGTACGGGTTGGAACAAGGCACTAAACCACGTGCCGCGCGCAGTCTCGCTTCGCGGGTGTTGCGCGATTTGCAGACGAAGTATTCGTCGTTGGCGGTGTGGGTGTACAGCAGGCTTCCGCAGTCGTCGCAGGTCAGGAATCCGTTGTAGGTATAACGATTCGGCGTTTCGGCGTAGGAGCGCCAATGCTTCTGCCGCTTCAGTTCGATGATTTGCTGGACGCGGTTGAAGTCGGCCTCGCTGACGATCCCGTCGAGCACCTTGGTGCGAATGACTTCGTCCGGCGCGCGCGGAATCTTCCGCCGGTACCCTTGCCGACCGTTGGGGCTGCGCACGTAACCGTTCGCAGACGGGTCGCGCTTTTCACCGTAAACCCGCCAGCCGGTGTAGATAGGGTTGGCGAGCATGAAGCGAAGGTTCGTCCGCGGGATCTGCAGCCTTTGCGACAAGAGGGTGTAGCTGCTTTCGCCGCCGAGGATGAGAAGAAAGGCGGTTCGCACTTTCTCCGCGTCCGCGGTGTACGCCCATCCAGTCTTCGGCGAGTAGCCTAATCGAAGAAGTCCCTGCTAACAAACAAATTCAGTTGATTGTACCGGTGGGCATGGCTGGTGAAATTCTCTGCTGAGTGTTAGAACATATCTGGTCGATCGAATCAGCCTATGCCACCGTTAACAGTACGATAATTCTCCTCAAGCCTTATAAAGACCAGTACCAGGAAGAGGTCGAGCGTGAGAGACACGATTGCATTTTCGTATCAGCATGGCGGGGCTTCGCTCTTGGATTTTCTAAATGCTCAGGCTGACTATCGAAGCGTACAGGTGAATTATTGGGACCTGGTCGCTTCATATCTGAACGCCGCCGCGCAGTTGAATCTCGCTGTAGGCCGCGAGGTGATCCCATGAACCACAGGGATTTCCCAATCCTCGTGTGTTTGGCTTCCGTATTGTGCGGAGCAGGTTGCAGTAGCAAGAGTGATCCTCAAGCAGAAGCACCACCGCCTCTCAAGGTCGAGCGCGTAGAGGACCGCAACGTCTTTGAAGTTGAGCGACCTGAGCGCTTCCAGTTAACCACGGCGGTCGAGCACATCGCTGTCCCCGAGCTGAGAGTCACTGGCACTGTCAATCCAGACATTCTGCGTGCTCAGCCAGTCATATCGCTGGCGATGGGCCGTGTTGTCGAAATTGATGCCAAGTTGGGTGACACCGTCAAAAAAGGGCAAGTCTTGCTCAAAGTGCAGAGCTCGGATATTTCTGGCGCCTTTTCGGATTACCAGAAAGCAGTCGCGGATGAACAACTGGCGAGCACTCAATTGGAAAGAGCGAAGCTCCTGTACGACAAAGGGGCAATTTCCCAGAACGATCTGCAGATCGCGCAAAACGCCGAAGACAAGGCCAAAGTAGATGTCGCAAACTCGGCGGAAAAACTCCGAGTGCTTGGAAGCCCCGTCCTTACTCGGCCGTCTGGAATCGTTGAGATTCGCGCTCCCATCTCGGGCGTCATTACTGACCAACAGGTCACAAATGCCGCTGGCGTGGCCGGACTTTCCTCGCCTAATCCATTCACAATCTCGGATCTGACCTATGTCTGGGTCTTATGTGATGTGTACGAGAACGATCTTGGCAATGTGCGCGTTGGGGAGAAGGCCGATGTACGTCTAAACGCGTATCCAGACAAAGTGTTCACTGGCACCATTAACAACGTTGGTCCGGTTCTCGATCCCAACATTCGTACAGTCAAGGTACGTATCGAGATGCGCAACCCCGGCTTGATGCGACCGGGCATGTTTGTGACCGCCACCTTTCACGGGAAACAGAAACAGAAACGAGCTGCTGTCCCGGCGACGGCGATCCTGCATTTGCATGATCGTGACTGGGTTTACGTGCCGCTCCAGAAAAATCAGTTTCGGCGCACTGAAGTGGTCGGTGGTGACACGCTGCCCGGCAACATGCAGGAAATCATTTCCGGCATTGAGCCCGGCCAGCAGATCGTAGCGAATGCGCTTGAATTCCAGAACTCAGCGGAACAGTAATGATTAACGCGCTTGTCAATTTTGCACTGAAGAACCGGTTCGTGGTTCTGAGCATCGCGTTTCTGCTTTTTGTGTGGGGCATTATTTCCTTCCATCGCCTACCAGTGGAAGCCTACCCAGACGTCGCGAATACCTGGGTGCAAATAATTACCCAATGGCCTGGCCGCGCCGCCGAGGAGGTGGAACAGCAGGTCACTATTCCTATTGAAATCCAAGTGAACGGGATTCCGCACTTACTGCATGTGCGTTCAGCTTCTCTCGCTGGCTTATCGGTCGTCAACCTGATCTTCGATGATGACTCTAGCAATGACTGGGACCGCCAGAAAACGCTTGAGAAACTTGCCCAAGTCTCCTTGCCGCCCGGTATCTCGGGCGGAATCGGGCCCGACTACAGTCCCGTAGGACAGGTTTATTGGTACACGGTTGAGAGCACAAATCCAGGATATGACCTGATGGAGCTGAAGTCACTTCAAGATTGGGTGATCAGCAAATACATTCGATCGGTGCCGGATGTTGTGGACGACTCTTCCTTCGGCGGACTGACTCGCGAATACCAGGTTCGAGTGGACCCGGACAAATTGATCTCCTATGGCCTCAGTCTCTCTCAGCTCGAACAGCAGCTTACCAACAGCAACGCAAATGCAGGTGGGAGCTTCATCGAGCAAGGGGCGCAGCAAATCAACGTTCGTGAAGTTGGTTTGATCACCAATGTTCACGACCTTGAAAAGACCGTGATCAAAACCCAAAACGGCACCCCTATACGGATCAAGGATATTGGGGTGGTCACGCAAGGACCAAAAATTCGCCTGGGCCAAATTGGAAAAGCAATACACCGCAGGGATGGAGCAGTTGTCGATGACAACGACGTAGTCGAAGGCATCGTCTTGCTTCGAAAGGGTGCAGATACTGCGGCGATGCTCGAGAATCTCCACGCGATGGTCAGGCGGCTGAACGAGCAGGTGCTCCCCAAAGGTGTAAAGATCGTCCCTTATCTCGATCGGGATGATCTGGTTCATTACACGACCCACACCGTTCTGCACAACCTCGCCGAAGGCATGATCCTGGTGGTGATCGTGCTTTTCCTTTTTCTGGGGAACGTCCGTGGGGCGATTATCGTTTCTCTGACGATTCCTTTTTCTCTGCTCTTTGCTTCAATCTGCCTCGAAGGACGCCACATTTCAGCCAATCTTTTGTCGTTAGGCGCATTGGATTTCGGCATGGTAGTAGATGGCGCCGTAGTCATGGTTGAAAACATCGTTCGTCACTTAAAACAGGAAGAGAGAGTTCCCCGAACTCCCTTTGAAAAAATCACCGCCGCCGCACACGAAGTTCAGCGGCCCGTGTTTTACGCGATTGCCATCATCATCACGGCCTACCTTCCAATCTTTACACTCCAGAGAGTCGAGGGGAAGTTGTTCCGGCCGATGGCGTGGACCGTCGCATATGCGCTGATCGGAGCTTTGATTTTCTCGATGCTGGTCGCTCCGGCGTTATCGAGCTTTGCGTTCAGTAAAGGCGTAAGGGAGTGGCGCAATCCGGTAATGGAGTATTTGAGGCTTCGCTATCGGCGGGCCGTTGCGTTGGCGATTCGCAATCGCCGAGCTACCGCTGGCGCGGCAGTCGTTGCGGTGTTCTTGGCGATGTTTTTGGCCTTCAGCGGCATAATCGGGTCGGAATTCCTGCCCCACCTTGACGAAGGTGCGATTTGGGTGCGTGGCACCTTGGCACCGAGCACAGGACGGAGTGAGAGCGCTCGCATCGCTGATAGGGCTCGAGAGATTCTTTGCTCCTTCCCTGAAGTCCCGCAGGTTGTTAATCAAATCGGACGACCAGATGATGGAACGGATAACACGGGCTTCTTCGATACAGAATATTTCGTCGATCTTCTCCCTAAGGAGAAATGGCGTCCAATATTTCACCAGGACAAAGACCGCCTCATTGCTGCCATCGATCGCGAGCTTGAAAAAATCCCCGGAGTGATTTGGGGCTTCTCACAGCCGATCTCTGACAATCTCGAAGAGGCGGTAAGCGGCGTCAAAGGGGCCCTGGCGGTAAAAATTTACGGCGATGATCTGAGGACGCTGGAAGAGAAAGCTGATGAGATCGCTGAAGTCATGAGACCCATCCGTGGAATCGAAGACCTCGGCGTTTTTCGGGTCCGTGGCCAGCCCAATCTCAACTTCGCGGTGGATCGCGATCAAGCCGCGCGTTATGGCATTAACGTTTCCGACGTACAGGATGCTATACAGACAGCTGTGGGAGGTAATGTCCTCAGCCAAGTGCTCATCGGAGAACAACGTTATGATCTCGTCCTGCGTTACCTGCCGGAGTACCGGGACACTCAGGAAGCGATCGAGCGTATTCGATTGTTGGCTCCGACAGGTGAAAGAGTTTCGCTGGCGCAGCTCACGAAAGTGACGGTGACGGACGGAGGGTCAGAAATCTATCGAGAAGGTAATTCCAGGTATGTTGCGGTCAAATTCAGTGTGCGCGACAGAGATTTGGGCAGCACCGTTGAGGAAGCTATCAAGAAAGTGACAGCCCGAGTAAAGCTCCCCACGGGATACACCATAGATTGGGCAGGAGAATATGAGAGCCAGAAGCGTTCGCAGAGGCGGTTGGCGCTCGTCCTACCTCTCACGATCCTTCTGATCTATATCATTTTGTATCTTATGTTCGATTCGACCAAATGGGCCTTTCTGATCCTGACGAACATTGCCATGACACCAATCGGCGGCTTGATCGCGCTACTTGTAACCGGCACGAATTTCAGTGTCTCGTCTGGCGTGGGTTTCCTAGCCCTCTTCGGAGTTTCCGTACAGACCGGTGTGATCATGGTGGAGTACATCAATCAGCTCCGTGCGCGAGGATATTCAACCGAAGACGCAGCGATTGAGGGTGCTGTCCTGAGATTGCGGCCGATCATGATGACGATGCTTGTCGCGACGCTGGGTTTGCTGCCGGCGGCGATGTCACATGGCATCGGATCGGATTCGCAGCGGCCGTTTGCAATTGTCATTGTCGGCGGATTGCTTTCCGACTTGATCCTAAGCATCTTTCTATTACCGACGCTGTACGTTTGGTTCGCGCGGCCTGAAGATGCACTGCCCGCAGCGGAAGTGGAAGAACCCGTGTAGGCGTGTGGAATGCGGGTGATGAATCGGTGCTAGTCAAAGGGGGACCAGTGACAAAAGAAGAGGTATGCAACGCGGTTAAGCAAATCGGAATCATTCCCGCAGTAAGAGTGTCATCGACCGACGATGCGCACTTCGCGGTTGAAGCCGTTGCGGGTGGTGGAATACCTATCGTCGAAATAACGATGACGGTGCCTAGCGCCATCGAGATGATCTCGCATGTTACTCACTACCATGCGAAAGTTATCGTAGGCGCTGGTACGGTCCTAAACGTCGAAACGGCCCAGCAGTGCATCGATGCCGGTGCAGGCTTCATCACAGCACCCGGCTTTAACGCACGAATTGTGGAGTTCGCGACAAAGCACAATGTCGCTGTTCTCGCGGGCGCTTTGACACCAACGGAAGTAATCGAGGCATGGGAGACAGGTTCAGATTTTGTGAAGGTGTTTCCTTGTGCGCCGGTCGGGGGCGAAACATACCTCCGAGCGCTGAGTACCGCGTTACCCCAAATTCCGCTGATCGCCGCTGGAGGAGTAAACCAACAAACAGCCCGTGCCTATATCTTGGCGGGAGCCACAGCAATCGGCATAGGCCACGATTTGATTCCGCACGACGCAATTGAGCACCGCCAGGCGGATCGTATTCGGGAATTAGCACACCGCTTCCTTTCTTTCGTAAAAGAGGCGCGCGAGCTTCTCGCGGCACGACAGCAGAGCATCACGACAAGCAAGGCGCTCGAAGAGTGTGAAAAAGGAGCAGCCGCAGGGCGCGGCAAGAAGCGGTAAATGATCGAGAGGCGGAACAAACTCGTAGCCTGCGGACTGCGGATTTCGTGAGACTCTCCTCACCGCCACAGATTCTGGCATCCGCTCAATGCAGGACCAGCACAGAGCCTATTGGCTATGATGCGAAATTTTCGCCCGTCTCCATTGCTTTCGTCAGACAATAGAAGGCCCGTGCGTTCGGCTGTCTCTTCATAGGAGTATCCGTCCATTTTCCTCTCTAGACATGAACATTTCCTTTCGAATCTTTTGCGTGAGTCGATGCTCGATTTGAAACCCACCACATTCCTGCAGCGGCTTTGCTCCTCGCACACCGAGTCGCTAAGGCAGGATCGGCAATTCGGTGTCGTCGCCAGCATAGCCGCCGTCAGGTGCCGCCAATTGCTTCGTCCGGTTGTCCAACGGCGTGAATTCTCCGGTGACACCAAGCGCGCGACTGGCCGCTTCGTTGAAAAGCCGCTGGAACTCCTCGGGGTTACACTTTGGACACGGCGACGGGTGCGGCCCCGCTACTTGACCTGACGCCACTGCGCGTTCGGAAAGTTCCAAGTATGCACCGATGGTTTGGCGAAGCTCCCGGGCTATCGCCGCGAAGCCAACGCGGTCTCGCTTGGACTCGGCGTACTCGAGCATGTTCCAGATTTTTGATTTTAGACGCGACATTTCGGAGAGCAAGTCGTCCCCAAGGTTTTCGTTGCGCCGAGTCGCAGCACTTACGAGAGCGGTGGCCACGTGCTTCTTGTGTCTTTGAACGGCTGCCCGCGTAAGTCGGAATTGGCTCGCTATGGCTCGATTCGATCTACCCAAAACGATAGCTTTATCGATCTTTAGGCGCGACTTGTGCGAGCAAACTGTGCAGGTTCTCGGCATTTTTGTTTCCCTCAGGCACTTTCTTCCGCTCAAACCTTCTGCGGTATTTTGACGGTACTCTCGGCCTCTGACTTCTTGAGTTTCTTCCCATTCTGCAACTCTCCGTCGATTTCCAGCAGCCGTACGTGCGGCGGTTGCAGGTTGCGGTGTTGCACCAGCACGTCGGGCGCAATGAGGTTCGTCGCCCCCGAATCGTTCCCCTCCCAATCCGTGGGAATCCTCATGCGTGACACCTCCATCTTCAAAAATTCACGTGCAACTCGACGATCCGGGGGATGGTTACGAGGTCAGCCGCGAGAAGACGGTCTGGTGACCATTGCGCGCGCGGCCGTTTCGGTCACCTTCCCATCGCGGTTCATGTTGGCGGCGGCGATGAACCCGTGCCCGTGCAGCTATTTCGGTGACCCTAGACGCGAGTGCCACTGCACCGCACCGATGATCCAGCGCTATGTCTCGAAAATATCCGGCCCGTTGCTGGACCGCATTGATATCCACATCGAAGTGCCGGCCGTGAAGTACAAAGAACTTCGTGCACCGTCCTCTGCCGAAGATTCGGCTGCCGTACGCCGCCGCGTGATTGCCGCCCGCGAAATCCAGGCCGAACGATTCAAGGGAGAGAAGAGGACCTACTGCAATGCGCAGATGGCGTCGAAGCTGATTCGCAAGTGTTGCGCGATCTCACAGGAAGGCGAGAAGTTGCTGGAAAACGCGGTAACTCGCTTGGGCCTTTCTGCCAGGGCTCACGATCGCATCCTGAAAGTGGCCCGGACCATCGCCGATTTGGAAGGAGCGGCGGATATCCAGGCCAAACACCTCAGTGAGGCCATCCAGTATAGAACCTTGGACCGCAGCTACTGGGCTTAAGCCGGAATGGGGTCAGCGGCACCCCGTCGGCTTGCACCCCCGTACAGGATTGACCCGCGACAATCGAGTGGCGTGCTCCATTGACTTACGTTTGTCCGCTGTGTTACCAGTAAGTACGCCGTTTTTGTATCTGAGGCCCAGCGACAGGCGGGAATGACGCCAGAGGTAAAGCATCTGGAAGTAATTCTGGACACCCACGTCGAGAGCGTCAATCTCGCCGAAGAGATGTGCCTTCGTGTCGCGGAAGCTGTTGGTTTCAACGAGGACGAGTGCTATCGCATCGGCATGTCGGTCCGGGAAGGGGTCATCAACGCCTTCCATTACGGTAACCAGGAAAAACCCAGCAAGAAAATCTATCTGGCTCTGGATCTCACCCAGGAGAAGATGATCATCCACGTGATGGACGAAGGGAAGGGCTTCAAGTTGGCTGATGTCCCGGATCCTTTGGCCGAAGAGAACCTGCTGAGCACATCCGGCCGCGGCATTTTCCTGATGCGTACCTTCATGGATGAGTTTGACGTGGTGGCGGGGCGCACCGGCGGCGCAGAGATCATTATGTCCAAGAAAATCCCGCGTCGCGAGACCTCCGGCAATGGCAGCCATGGCAGTCCTAGCTCAGACACGGCTCCCAAGCGGGAAGCTTAGGACCGACTATGGCCCCCGCACTATTTCTGACACAGCGAGAAGTTGGCCCGGTTACCATCGTGGACCTGAGCGGCAGAATTTCCTTGGGCGAGGGCAGCGCGCTTTTGCGAAAGACCATCCGCGATTTGCTGGCTACCGGTTGTTCGAAAATTCTGCTAAATCTCGGGGACGTCAATTACATCGACAGCTCAGGGATTGGCGAACTGGTCAGCGGCTTCACCGCCGTGCGCAATCGCGAAGGCGAGCTTAAGCTGTTGAACTTGACGAAAAAAGTGCACGACCTGCTGCAAATCACCAAGTTGTTCACGGTGTTCGATGTGTACGCGGATGAGGCCACCGCGGTCCGGAGCTTCAAGTAAATCCTTCCTGCCTTTCTGCAGCGATTTTCCGACCCAGTTTCCTTTAGCACAAACCTGGCAACTGCGGCAGAATCGAAAAGTATGAGCACCGATCCCGCCCGCGACTGGGTTCTCGAGCGCGCCCACAAATTGGGCTTCGATCTGTGCGGGATCGCGCGCGCGGAGCAACTTCCGGAGTTGGAGAGGTTTCGGGAATGGCTGGACCGCGGCTATGCAGGAGAAATGAAATATCTGCACGACCCGCGGAGGCTTGACCCACGGCGGGTAATGACAGATCTCCGAAGCGTGATTGTCTGCGCTCTCAACTACAACACCGCTCACCCTCATTCGACAGAAATGGCCGGCACCACTCAATCCCCAGATAGCCCGGCGCAAGGCTGGATTTCCCGCTATGCCTGGGGTACCGACTATCACGAAGTGATGTGGCACAAGTTGCGTGAGCTGATCGCCACGTTACAGGAGAAATTTCCTGAGCCATTCGCTGCGCGGGCGTATGCAGATACTGGACCGGTGTCCGAACGGCTGTTCGCCAAGCATGCCGGCCTTGGTTGGCTGGGCAAAAACACGCTTCTGCTGAATGAGAAGTATGGGTCGTGGCTGTTTCTCGGCGTGATTTTTACTTCTTTGGATTTGGCTCCAACACTTGGACCAGCAGACGTCCCTCCGCCGGACCTATGCGGAAATTGCCGGCAGTGTCTGGATGCGTGTCCCACAAAGGCACTGGTCGAGCCTTACGTTCTGGATGCCCGCAGATGCATCTCGTATCTCACCATTGAGCTACGAGGCAGCATACCCCCAGAGTTCCGCGAGCCAATGGGTAGGCAGGTGTACGGATGCGACATTTGTCAGGATGTTTGTCCCTATAATCGCAAGGTTCCCAACAGTGCGATTCCGGACTTTGAGCCACGCCAAAAAGGGACGGACCAGAGCTTGTTTCAGCCGGTTTTGGAGTGGCTGGCGCAAATGGACCAAGAGCAATTCCGCGAAACCTTCGGCCACAGCGCTATCAAGCGAGCCAAATGGGCCGGACTGCTACGAAATGTATGCCTCGCTCTGGGAAATATCGCGCTGGGACAGGGCCGTGACCGGCGTGCTCGAACCGCGGCATTGCTTAAGAATCTCTCCCAATCGGCAAATTCTACAGTCGCGGAATCTGCCAACTGGGCGCTCCGCCGCATCCAATGAGAGCCGCCAGCGCCCCAGGTTGTAGGGTATAGAGTCGGTTGAGCCAGCCGGGGCTTGGCGGTATACTTTCGCGCGCAAGTCAACCGCCCACCGAAACTGAGGGTTTTCATACAATGGTCGAAGTTTTTTGGCGAGCAGCCGTCTTGCTGGTGTTGGCGTTGTCGGAGCGAGCTCGCTATCATCAAGTGTTTTGCGAGCTACCAGGCCGAACTCAAATTCACATTCCCATCACAATTTGGAGGATAAATCGTGGCTTTCACTGTACCCCCACTGCCGTACCCTTTTGACGCACTGGAACCCTATATCGATGCTAAAACGATGCAAATCCATCACGACAAGCACCACGGCGCCTATGTGACCAACGTGAATAAAGCGCTGGAAGGCCATCCTGACCTGCAAGCCAAGTCCATCGACGACCTGATGAAGAACTTAGACGCGGTCCCGGAAAATATTCGCACCGCCGTCCGAAACAACGGAGGTGGCCATTGGAATCACTCGCTGTTCTGGCCGCTGATGAAAAAGGGCGGAGGGGGCGAGCCGAAGGGGGACCTTGCGAAAGCTATCAACTCTGCGTTTGAGTCTTTCTCCAGTTTCAAAGAAAAATTCAAGGCCGCGGCCCTGGGCCGATTTGGTTCCGGTTGGGCGTGGTTGCTGACTAAGGACGGGAAACTTGCTATCGACTCCACGGCCAACCAAGACACACCGTATCTGCTGCATGGCAAAGCGGTGCTGGGCTTGGATGTTTGGGAGCACGCCTATTATTTGAAATACCAGAATATGCGCGGCGACTACATTGATGCTTGGTGGAACGTTGTCAACTGGGACCGGGCCGCCGAGTTATACGCGCAGAACAAATAAATCGCCCTTCCGAAACAAAAGGCCCGACCGAAGTGCATTCGCGTCGGGCCTTCTTCTTACTGCTCCGAACTTTTGAGCTTTAAGCCATCAAGCGTGGCCGCGAGAGCGGCAGGATTTTCCCCGGGCCCTTCGCCGTCATTTCCGAACCGTTGGAAAAAGGCCGGACGTTCTGCGCGGGAGGATTGCTCACCACCGGCACCGGGCGGATAGTTCGCTGAGACGCCTCGCGCATCAGTTCCATGCGGCTATGCACCTTGAACTTGGAGAGCAGCGAAGAAACGTGGAACTTGACTGTACGCTCGGACAGGTTGAGCTCCGAGGCGATTTCCTTATTGGCCAAACTGCGAAGAATGCCGTCAAGTACCTCCTTCTCGCGACGCGTCAATTTCACGTTGGTTTTGACACTCTGACCGGCTTCCAGTAGTTGCTGGGCCTTCTGTGTCAGTTCGCCAAGATTTTCGGGAGATGTCGGTACCATGATGAGGTAATCGCTGGGGGATTGCCCGCGCACCATGCAATGCATGGCTAACATGCCGGCCGCATGATCTACTGGAAGCGCTCCGTCGGGACCAGCTTCCACGTGAAAATGAGCCGTACCTGTGGATTTCTCGTAAAACAGGTAAATGCTTGCAACGGGCGCAGTTGTGGGCTGAGCGACAGTATGGGCGGTTCTGCGGATTAACTTCACGTGCACTCCTCCGTGGGTGCCTCGCGGTGGGGACGAGACTCCTTTTTGAGTTTTTGGACTGCGAACCCCTCGTATCCGAGGGTGGCCGGACTCACCCGGCAAGGAAACAGGGCGTGTACCGCGCTGCGGTGACCTTCCAAAAGCCCTCAGCAAGATCACCCGCAAGGGTAACGAGAAGGAGTCCCTGTCAACTTGCTAGCAAAGAACGTAAAACCTGACCGTGAAACTGTTTAGCATGCAGCATGCCGGACTGGTACTAGCATTGAGGATACACATTTTCAACTAGTTAGGAAAATCTTTGCACAATTTGAGCGGCCCGCCCGTGGTAGAAATTGCGTAGCTCCCGTAGTTTTTTCCCTGAGGAAAACCCGTCCAATTGCCTGTCAACGCGTCAGCACGCGCGTTTGCTCTGGTGAGATCAGTTCGTACTCAATGCCGCGCCACCGAATCTTGCGTCCCACCAACGATGAAAAGAAATTCACAATGTATAGAAAGGGCACCACCAGCGCCAAACAGATGTAAATCCACGATTGCGACATGACCTGGGCGCGAAAGGAAGGTAGTGCTTCTGTGACGCCAATCACACGAACGGCTCCGCGTATCGCCGCCAGCAGCAACGGAAGCGCCAACAGCGTCGTCACCTGAAATGCCGGCCTCGACGCCAGCGTCAGATTTGCCATCACTATCACGCCGATCACCAACGTCAAGCAGTACAGTAAATGCGTGGCAAACGCGGTGACCCACGTGTGCGGCCGATACACACGCGTTATGCGCATCTGTCGCCCCGTAAACTCCAGCAGTCCCGCGAGATTGGTCTGTACAAAAGATGGGGTGAGACATTCCGGCAAAAACAAGATTTGCCGCCGGCTGCGTTCGATCATCACCGTCATCGAGTAATCGTCACTGAACGAGTATTGCCAGGCATCCAGCATCCCAATCTGCTCGAAAATAGCGCGGCGTATGGCGGTGCCTCCGCCCCAGCAGAAATTCTTGTTGTGAGGGCCCAACATCGTAACCACGGAGGCATTCCAAGCGGCCAGCAGGGCGGAAGGCAACCCGTTATCGTTGGGCAGAAACCACCGCATAGTGGTCGTGGCACCGATTCGCGAATCGGTAAGCGGAGCAACCAGGCGGTGTAACCAATTCTTTCCGGGGCGTCCGTCGGAATCCGTAAATACCAGGACCTCGAACTCCTCGGGCAAATGCTCCACCGCGAAGCGCAAATTGTTCACTTTTTCGCTGCAATTTTCCGGCTTTCCTGCAATCAACACGTGGGCCTTGACTCGAGATGTGCCAGCCACCCGCTTCACAATGCTGTGGGCTGGATCGCTTTCCGAAGCCAGAACAAAGAAAACCTCATAGTTTTGATGATCGAATTCGCACAAGGAAACCAGGTTTCGTTCCAGTCCGGGCTCCAGTCCGCGGCATGGACAAATCACCGCGGTCCGCGGCGCATAAAAACCTGGATCTGTGTTTAATCGGCGCCGGACATATGTCAACCACACGATTCCCTGCCACAGCAGATACAGGCCGGTGGCCACCTGGGCGAGCGCCAGAAAATCGAACAGGTCTTCCACGGTGAATTCAGAATAGCAAAGCTGAAAGGGCACAAGCTGTGCTTGTCTAGAGGTAGAATCGCAGCGGTAAACATCCTTTTCGCTCGGAGGGGCTCACAATGACGGGACGAGTAGACAGTTCCATGGTGACATCGGCGAACGATTTATCTGGATATCGCGTGGTGCGGAATTTCGGGATTGTCCGCGGAATCACCGTGCGTTCCAGGAGTGTGTTGGGCAATTTGGCCGCGGGAATCCAGACCATAGTGGGAGGAAACATCACCGTCTTGACCGAATTGTGCGAGAAGGCTCGCATGGAGGCCTACGAATTACTGTTGCAGCATGCTGCGGAGCACGGAGCCAATGCCATTCTGGCCATGCGCTACGACGCCAATGAGGTTATGCAAGGCGTTACCGAAGTGCTTGCCTACGGTACGGCTGTGCAAGTCGAACGCGTCAGTTAGCGACGTGCAATCTCCCGGCACTGTAGATAGAATGCAGATTCCATGTTTTGTATTTCCTGTGGCAACAAGGTCCCGGCTCATGCGCGCTTTTGTCAGCGCTGCGGTACTCCGGTAAACGGCGCGGATCCCGACGCAACGGTGCTCGGTGACGACGCCGGTCATAACGAGGGGAGCTTAGAAACCATCGCGCCGGAGCCTGTGCGCACACCCCCGCCCACGCCGCGGCAAAGGCCCACGTCACAGCCGCGTCCCAGTGCCCTGCGGTCCAATCCCACGCTAAGTAGCTCGGATGCCATTGGCGGCGGCCGCTTCCCACCCGGTGCGATGATCGCCGAGCGTTACCGCATTGTCGCGTTGCTGGGTCGCGGGGGAATGGGCGAGGTGTATCGAGCTGAAGATCTGCGGCTCAGCCAAATGCTGGCCATCAAGTTCTTGCCGGAATCGTTGGCCAAGGATGAGGCCGCGCTGGCGCGTTTTCATTCCGAGGTGAGAGTGGCGCGGCAAGTGTCTCACCCCAACGTGTGTCGAGTGTTCGATATTGGCGACGCCCAGGGCATGCCCTTTCTCACCATGGAATATGTCGATGGCGAAGATCTGGCCGGCCTTCTCCGCAGGATTGGGCGCTTGCCTCAGGACAAGGCCATCGAGATTTCCCGTCAGATTTGTGCCGGACTGGCGGCTGCGCATGAACGCGGGGTCGTTCATCGTGACTTAAAGCCTGCAAATATCATGTTGGACGGAGCCGGCCGGGCCCGCGTTATGGATTTCGGCCTGGCCGGTATTGCCGCGAGCATCGTCGGGTCCGAGGTGAAAGCGGGCACTCCGGCCTACATGGCTCCCGAGCAACTGGACGGGAAGGAAGTAACCACCAAGAGCGATATCTTTTCGCTCGGGCTGGTGATGTACGAATTGCTGACCGGCCGGCGCGTGTACGACGCGTCCAGCATGGCCGAATTGATGAAGAGCCGCGAAGCCGCGATCAGCAACCCTTCCACAATCGTCAAGGATTTGGATCCCTTGCTGGAGCGCGTGATCTTGCGCTGTTTAGAAAAAGATCCCGCCAAGCGGCCCGCCTCTGCATTGCAAGTGTCTGCGGCTCTGCCGGGAGGCGATCCGCTCGCGGCGGCATTGGCGGCAGGAGAAACCCCTTCGCCGGAAATGGTGGCGGCGGCCGGCGCTACCGAAGGCCTGCGTCCTGGCCTGGCTCTTGGCCTGCTCGCTTTCATTGTCGCAGGCTTGTTCGCCTCTCTGATTATTGCCGACCGCACGCAACTGGTGAATGAGACCAAACTGGAATACCCGCCGGAGGTTTTGGCCGCTCGCGCTCGCGAGGTCATCCAGAAATTGGGGATCAACGAAAACTCGGTAGATTCCGCGTACGGTTTTAATACCAACTTGGACTACCTCAATTACGTCCAGCAGCACGACAAAACGAAAACTCGCTGGCGAGTGCTGCAACAATCTCGGCCTCCTGCGCTGTTGTTTTGGTACCGGCAAAGCCCGCGAGTTTTCGAACCAGCACAATTCTTTGGCGGGGGAACCGGAGGCGGCTCCGTCACTCCGGATGATCCCCCAATGGACATAACCGGGATGGTGTCCGTCGTTCTCGACACGCAGGGACATCTGGTGCGGTTGCACGTCGTGTCGCCTCAGCAGCAACCAGCAAAATCGGCGCAACCGCCAGACTGGTCCTCGCTTCTCGCGGCGGCTGCCGTTGATCCTTCATCCTACAAAAGTACCGAGCCGCAATGGACGCCCTTGGCTTGGGGAGACTCTCGAGCCGCATGGACGGGAACCCTGTTGGGGCCATTCAACATGCCCATTCGGATTGAAGCGGCCGGCAACCGCGGCCAACCCATCTACTTCGACATGCTGTTTCCTTGGAGTCAGGCGTCTCGCGATCACGAGCAGACTGCCACCACAGCACAAAATGTGTCGGCCATCGTGTTTAGCGTTCTTTTTGTGCTGGTCCTCGGCGTCGCAGTGTGGGCCGCGCGTTCCAATGTGAAGCAAAATAGGGGAGACCTGCGCGGCGCCGCGCGCTTAGGCATATTCATTTTCCTGGCCACGTTATTGATTTGGCTTCTGCGGGCGCATCACGTCGCCGACTCCTACGAAGTGGTCATGGTGCTCATCGCAGTGGCCTGGGCTCTATTCTTGAGCTTTTTCGTGGTTCTGTTCTACATGGCCCTGGAACCATTCGTACGGCGGCGCGACCCCCACATACTGATCTCCTGGAGCCGTTTGCTGGCCGGGCAGCTGCGCGACTCCCTGGTTGGCCGCGACGTGTTGATCGGCGTAGTTTACGGTGTCGCCCTCATCCTCTTCGAGACTTCCGACAACTGGGTGCTGCCACTGTTCGGCAAGCTGCCTCCGATGCCGGGAGTGGTCTCGACCGATTCGCTGGTGGGGATTCGTCAGGCCCTGGCGCTGCTGCCAGCTTACGTGGTGGTGTGGACCTTCTATTCCCTTTGTGTCTTCTTTGTGTTGTTCTTGCTGCAACGGTTGCTGCGCAAGACGTGGCTGGCCGTGATCGCTGTAGCGGCTATCGGTACGTTTCTTTCTTTTGGTCAGGCACAGGAGTATCCCCTCTATACCACGGTCTCGCTGGTCGTGCTGTATGTCTCATTCCTTCTGGTGCTGAAACGATTTGGGTTGCTGCCGCTGGTGGTCGGTTTGCTGGTGCAAAACATCTTGATCGCTTTCCCAGCGACCATTCACTTTTCCCGCTGGTATGCAGCGCCGTCCTTAACCGGATTCGGCGCGATCGCCATTTTGACTATTTTCGGCTTCCGCGTTGCTTTGGCGGGACGGCCGTTGTTTTCACCAGAAGCGCTGGACCGATAGCTGCTGTGCTTCCTGCCACTCACTTCCCACGAGGCGCCGTGCTCACCGAAAATACCGCATCGCTCACGTGTTCGACCAAAACCTCCAGGTCGCTCAGCGCTCGGCTGGCGGCGACCCGTGCATTTTCCAGGAACGACGAATCCAGCATGAACGCGCAGCGGTCCACGAACGGATGATTGGCCGCCTCGAACGGCTTTCGAATGCGTCGCGTGGCGTGCGCGCGCGCCAGGATGTTCTCGTACAGTTGCAGGTCCGATTGGAATTCCAATGCGGTGGTCACGTTCCAGTGTTGCTGGCGGGTCATCGCGGCCAGGAATTTCTGGCGAAATGCCGCAGCCTCTTTGCGCGTCATAGCTGGGGCCTTCCGACCCTGCTTACCCGCCGCACTTCTGGTGGCAGTGTCCACAATTTGCACCGAAGCAGCCAGCAGAGCTTCGCGTTGCAATAGTGTTAGCAGATCGCGATACAACGCGGCGTGCACTTGCAGCGCGTAGCGGCCATGTTCCACCACATAGGAGTCCACGAACCGCGGGATGATGCGCTCCCGCACAAGCGCCTCGGTCAAGACTTGCGCGAGATCCGCGGCGCGGTCTGCCTTTGCCTTTTTTGGTTGCTGTCCGCCCATCGCGCTGAATTTCACATGGTAACAGCAGTCCGGCAATTTGGCCGCTGGTGGCACGGCAAATCGGCATAGGGGGGAAGGTCACCCGTCCTCCCCTGCCACACCACCGTACATGCGGGTCCGCATACGGCGGTTCGGCGGATATAGCTAAGAGCGTACGACCATCGGCGGAAGCCCAAGCTGAGCAAAGTAGGCGTTCGG
>DASPVD010000069.1:0-4188 GCA_035622555.1 Candidatus Eremiobacteraceae bacterium
AACAGCGTCACCTCCACGCGACGGTTCGCTTCCCGTTCCTGCCGCGTCTTCTCGTCGTTCACCGGCTTGTCTTTTCCCAATCCCACGATCTGGATGCGGTACACCGGTACGTTGTGTTGCCCAATCAGGTAAGTCTGCACCGCCTCTGCGCGACGCCGGCTCAGCGTCAAATTGTAATCGGCCGACCCGCTTTTGTCCGTGAAGCCCTGAATCGCGATGAAATACCGCTTCGCACCGCTCAGCGGACCCGTGGTCAGTTGGTCGAGCTGTTGTTTGGCATCGTCCGACAACGTGGCCGAATTAAGCTTGAACAGCACCGTCACCGGCGTGCCGGCCTTGTAGTCATCCAGGTCCGCGATCCGATCGTTCAATTCCGAGCGCAGTTGGTCGCGTACCTCATCGGATTTCTTCGAAGCCGCATCCGCCTTGTTGATCGCGTCGCCGGCCCGCGCGTCCGCGGAGGTAGCCTTTTCATCGGCGGCGCTGATCCGCGGTTCGGTCTCGTCCAGTTGCTTTTGGGTTTTCTGCTGGTTCTGGTCGACTTCGTTCACTTTGGCATTGACGGGATCAACCGTTTTGGCCACATACTTTTTTGTCGCGCAACCCCCGAACAACGCTACACTCAGCGTTAAGCACATTCCAGTCGCCCACTTCATGGTGTCTCCTCGCAATTTGAATTGGCTGGGGTCATCCCCAGGGAAATACCTCGTGGCTGGGCACAACGAACAGGCCGATCGAACGGGCGGAAACCAGTGCAAATGGTATTTCGCCCCCGCATAGCTTAAGTACCCGTCTCTCCCTTGGCCATAATTGGTTCCCCTTAGAACTCGGTTGCCACCGCTGTACTCCACAAAAAACAAACCCCACCCCGGTTACCCGGGAGTGGGGCCAAAACCAATCGATTTTCGTTCCCGCTAACCTAATTTGCTAGAACAGGTTCCAGAGGAACTGGTTGTATACCTCGTGGTGATACTGCACTTCCGCGACCTTCACGAACGTGCCCAGCGAGCGCGAGCAGCGGTCCGCCGAAGCTCTCTTCAAGTCCGCAAACCGCGCCTTCACGTCCGCACCCAACAGCTTGCTGGTCCACTCGGTCTTCTCGAAGTTCTCCAGCGCGGTGTAGATGTTGTCCGGCAGGTAGCGTTCCGCTTGCCGAAGATTCTTGATCTTGGCCGTGTCACCCTCGATGCCCGTGCGGAACAGCGAATACATCACCAGATACGGGTTCGCGTCCGGGGCCACCGCACGGAACTCCACCCGCATGCTCCGCTCGTTGCCGATGGGAATGCGAATCATCGCTCCGCGATCCACCGGCGAAGCCTTCAGTTGATTCGGCGCTTCGAAGTGCGGATCCAGCCGCCGGTACGAGTTCACGCTGGAGTTCATCAGCAAACACAGGTCGTTGCCGTGGGTCAGGATGCGGTCCACAAATGCCCAACCCAGCTTGCTGAGCTTCTCTTCGCCCTTGGGATCCCAGAACAAGTTCTTGCCGTCCTTGGAAATCGACAAATTGGTGTGCATGCCGCTGCCGTTCACGCCCACCACCGGCTTGGGCAGAAAGCTTGCCGTCAAGCCCATCTTGTTGGCCACTTGGCGGCAAACCAGCTTGTAGATCTGAATCTGATCGGCGGCGCCCACCACGTCAGTGTAGTTGTAATTGATTTCAAACTGCGATGGCGCCACTTCGGGATGGTCCTTCTCGTTCTGGAAACCCATGGCGCGCTGCACTTCGGCTGTCGTGTCGATGAACGTGCGCAGCGGATCGCCGGGCAGCGAATGAAAATAGCCGCCGGTATCGACGTACTCAAATTTGTGGGTCTCGTAGTACGCCCGCTCGGAGTTGGTGCCCTTGAAGAGGAAGCCTTCGATTTCGTTTGCCGCGTTCAGCGTGTATTCCTCTTTCTTATGCAATCCCTCCGCATAGCCCTTCAGCACTCCGCGAATGTCCGCGCCATACGGCGTGCCGTCTTTATCGATCACATCCCCGAAAATCAGAATCTTCCCTGGTCCGAAAATATCCGACGGCGCCCAGTAAAACGACGCCCAATCCATTCCCAGCCGCAGGTCGCTCTCGCGCTGCGCCGTAAACCCGCGGATCGATGACCCATCAAAAGTAAGGTTGTCGTAGCTCTTGAGCAGGAATTTCTTGTCGTAATCCAGCATGTGCAGCCGGCCCTCCAGATCGCTGAACAGGACCGTCACTGCCTTTATGCGTTTTTCGTCAGTCAGATACTTCAGGCGTTCTTCTTGGATTTTGTGAATCGGGGTTCTTTTCTTGCGTTGCTCTTTCGCTTTCAGATTGAGTTCTTCAAGCTCCTCATACGACAGGGCTAGGAAATTACGCAAATCAGTCGACATGAATCTCCTTGAAAAAAGTCGCTAATTGGGAATTTGTTGAGGCAAATGCACCAGCGGCATGCCTGACCTTTCGGTTAGTTAAAGTATCGCGCCAATCTGTGAAGGGTCAAATGGAAAACAGTGGAAAACCGGAAGGAAAAACCGATGGCATGAATGAAAAAAGTGGATGAATGCTGTTGTTAACCGGCTAGCTTGGGCAATTTTGTTCTGCCCATTTACAATGCCCCAATCTGGCACCGCTCCCCATTCTGGCCCAACCTTCGTTTCGTCCAGCTACTTTAAACGCCTTGTTTGCAGCGATTCGGGCCAGCCCTCTGTTGGCCCTGCACCTGCTTTTTTCTCCCGCGTAGCACTAAGCCCGGATTCCAGGTGTACCCAGCTCTCATGCAACAGGGCACTGGGATTCGGAGCGGGTTTATCCCCATAGCCCTGTTGCTCTGACCCTGCCAGAACCCCCCAACGGGCGCCGAACTTCTACCCCCAAGGTCCTTCGGCGCCCGTACCTCCCTAACCTCTCAGCTTCCAAACAATCTGCCAAGCGCACGGAAGCTCCCTGCAATCCGCTTCTCACCGCAAAGGCAAACCGCCCGGCCTGAAGCTAGCGCCGGGCGGTGGGCTGGTACATCCGGCCCTCTACTGCGAGCCGGAACTCTCTGCAGCGCCAGAGCCGTTCTCCGCGGCAATGGCCGGCAAATTGACACTGTTGTCCATGCGCGCCAGGATTCCGCTGTTCATCGGCAGATCGACTTCCTTTCCTTTGCGCGCTACTACGTACGCGGCGCCACCTACGAATCCCAGACCAATTCCCCTTCCCAGATTGCTGAAGATCGCCCCAACCAGCGTTCCCGCTCCTCCTCCAACGGCCACACCGACGGCATCGCCTTTGAAGTCGTGCTTCTCTTGCAGCACTTCGCCTTCGGTGACCTTCATATCTTTCCGCGGCTTGCTGTAGGAATCCACTCGCGGCTGGCCGATCGCCAGAATGCTCATGTGTACCGGGATCAACCGGCTATCCAGCTCGATGGTTTTGAACGTCAGCGTCATATACGCCTGCCCGCGAAACACCGAAAATGCCTTGGGCTTTTGCATCACGCCGACTACCCCGTTCACCCGCGTGCCTGCGGGCAACAGGATGCGGCTGTCGAACACCACGGGTTGCGCCAGCACCGCCACAAATGGATCGCCTTCCCGCGAAATCGAAGTGCTCACCGGCGTGAGCAGTGTGAGATGAATCTCAGTCCCCTGTAACACCTGCCGCACCGGGTCGGCATAGGTCGACGGCGCGGCGATGCACACCAATGCCAATGCGAGGATCAGCGTAACTGCTACTTTCATGAACTTCCTCCTGCTTGCACAGTCGTGCAGCGATTCCCCGTGTCGTGGGGTAGCGGTCCCGGCGGGTGGGACCTGCGCTGGCGCGCGGACCTTGCGGCTGTTGCGGACAGCGCAAGGTGGTTGGGGAGGAACTCCAACCCGCACACGAGTGTAAGCCACACTGCAAACAAAAGGTGAAGAGCAAACCCGTGTGTGTCGTAGTCAACACTCTTCCTGCGCTGTTGGGAGAGTAGCGAGTGGCGAGTGGTGAGAATCGCAGAAGAAACCTGCCGGCTGGAAGCCGGCGCTACCGAGGGAACTTCGTCCAAAACTGGAGCGCTCCCATTCCCTGTGTTAGACTTTTTCCCGCAGTCCCCTTGCGACTGCCGCGACGTGGAACTTCGGGCTCCGTGCAACGAGGTCCCGCGAACCCCGCCAGGCCCGGAAGGGAGCAACGGTACCGGGTAAGCCAAGTGTGCCGCGGAGACTCCGAAGTTCCTCGAGTTGAGGCTAGTT
>DASPVD010000070.1:0-2917 GCA_035622555.1 Candidatus Eremiobacteraceae bacterium
AACCAGTCCGCCGCTCGCGGCACGGCTCGGCGCACCGCTTGCGACAAACCCTCACATACCTCTTCAGGCAGTGGTCCAGTTTGGCAGGCGAGCACACGAACTTCGACTCCACAAGTTTCGTGCAATTCGCGGAGCAGATTGGAGGTGGGCAACTGGTGGAGCGAGAAGTCGTCCAGCTTCACCAGTGGGATTTCAGCGGGATCGATCTCGAACACCTCACCCGGTGTGCGGCCAGCGTCGATCGCGTCCAGAATGATCACGCGTCCCGGACGAATCGGGCTCAAGCAGAGAGTGAATAGCAGCTTGCGGACGCCTGTTCCGACGTCGAGCAGGCAGACGGCTTCGGGTACCCGGTAATGGGTCTCAACATAGTCAATGACCGCACACCCGAAGCCGTCATCCCCGAACAAAGTATTGCCGCAGCCGAGGACCAGCGTCGGCTTCGAGCAAAAGTCGGGGAGATCGGACGGTTCGATCTCCCGCATGGTTCCTCACTATCGCTGGCGCTTAATTGGCCAGCGAGTCGAGCAACTGGCCATCCGCATCGAAGATATCCAGCTTGACCGACAATTTCCCATCGAGGCGATGGGTTGCGCAGGACAAACATGGGTCATAGGCGCGGATCGACATCTCTACAGTATTGAGCACTCCCTGATCATATTTGCCGTCGTGAATCAGGCTTTTCGCGGCCTTGGTGACGGACATATTGATAGGAGCATTATTGTGAGTCGTCCCAACGATCAGGTTAACGTTCGTAACAATTCCGTCGGCATCGGTTTCATAATCGTGAATCAATGTGCCGCGTGGAGCTTCCGTGCAACCTACACCGCGAGCTGCGCGAGGCGTCACTTTCACCCGCGTTTCAGTACTGGTGATGTCCGGATCATCGAGCAGCCTGACGGTGTTCTCAGCGTTGTAGAGCAGCTCGATCAAGCGGGCCCAGTGATAGAGCAGGGTGAGCTGGGCCGGTCGACCAAATTTCTGTCGGAATTCCTCCAGTTCCGCCTGGGCGAGCGGGGTATCGATGAAATCGCAGACATTGATCCGGGCCAGAGTATTCGCGCGGTAAACGCCTTTGGGATTATCGGCATCGAGAGAGAAGCCATCGCCCCACTGCTTCGCATACGGGAACTTCAAGTAGCTCCAGGGCTCGATGTGTTCCGCGATGAATTCCGTGTAACGGTCGTACGGAAAGTCCTGATAGGTGCCATTAGGCGCCATCAGGCGAAGCTTGCCGTCGTAGAGGTTGAGCGCGCCGTCTTCCTTGACTGTGCCGAGGAAACCAGTGGTGATTACCCCCAGCGACTTTACCACGTCAAGGTACTTGGGAAAGATGTTCTCCTTCGCAAAAGCAATGGAGAACTTGGCGAGTTCCAGCGCTTCATCGGCCTGCTTACGCAACTGATCGCGCTCGGCAGGAGCAAGCGGCCTGCTGAAGCCTCCCGGTACGGCCGCTTGGGGATGAATCGGTTTGCCTGCCAGTACTTCCAGCATTTTGGCGCACATGTGGCGGACTTTCACCACACGTCTGGCGACATCTGGCGCGGCTTGCAATACGCCAATGACGTTGCGAACCGAATATGGAGCATCCGGACCGAGCAGGAAGTCGGCCCCAGCCAGGAAGTAGAAATGCAGAATGTGCTCTTCCATGTACGCGATGCTGTTGCACAATTCGCGCAACTTCTTGCCCGCTGGCGGCGGCTCGACTCCGAAGACTGCGTCGCAAGCCTTGGCCGATGCCAGGTGATGCGACCACGGGCAGACCCCGCAAATGCGCGGCGTTATGCGCGGCAGGTCCTCCACAGGTCGCCCAATGCAGAAACGCTCAAAGCCGCGTAGTTCGATGACGTTCACCCGAGCGGTGTCCACGTTGCCAGCATCATTGAGCTGAATGGTCACCTTGGCGTGGCCTTCGATGCGGGTGACAGGCTGAATTACCAGTGTCTTTGTTGCCACGGCTCACCTCCGGGGCATCGGCCGCAGGCGGCCGGCGCCAGCAAAACGATTGAAGGTTGCAGCCCGATCCGGAATCTGCTTGGGATCGAGGCCGATGGAAGAGAGCGCGCCCATCATGTCCACCATGGGGTTGGCTTTGTCCGAAAGCGGCCCAAAGCAACCTTCGCACGGCATGTTGGCGCGGATGCAACGTGGTATTCCCTCGCTGCCGCCGCAGCCCGCGCGCGTGGCTGGACCCAGGCAAAGGAAGCCTTGCTCCATCAGGCAGCGCATTTCACTCAGCGGCGCTCCGGGCTTGAACTCTGGCGCCTCAAAACGGCGCTTGAGGGTCGAGACCGCCTTTTTCTCACGCTTGGTCGGACACTCATCACACACGCTCTTCATTGCTGGAGCCGGTATGGGTTTGCCCTCGAGGAGAGCAAGTAGCGCGTTCGCGACCATTTCCGGCGTGGTTGGACAGCCCGGCAGATATGCATCCACTTTTACGACTTCATGAACGGCGTAGACTCGGTCCGTCAGCGCAGGAATTTGTTCGTGCGGCAATCCGTTCTTTTCCGTTGACGCACTGCCGCGATACACCTTTTCGAGCAGTTCCTCGGTTGTGAACTGGTTGGCCAGGGCCGGAATTCCACCGAAGCAAGCGCAAGAGCCAAGGGAAATCAGGACCTTGCATTTCTTGCGCATTTCCTGCGCCAGTTTCTTGTGCTCTTCACTGCGGATTCCACCGGAGATAAGACCGACATCCGCTGCCGGAATTTCCATTTCTGCGTTTTCACCAGTCTGACCAAAGAGCTTGTGATCCATGATGACTGGCATGTGTACGATTTCCACTTGTTTGAGTACGTCGAGGAGCGGTTCACCAATATCGAGGATGGTTACCTCGCAGCCTCCGCATATGGCAAACCACTCTTCGGCAAGTCGAGCTGCCATGCTGCACCTCCCTACCAAACCTGAATTAGTG
>DASPVD010000071.1:0-52745 GCA_035622555.1 Candidatus Eremiobacteraceae bacterium
ACCGAAGACTGATCACCGATCACACCATGCAAAACGACATCCACGAATTTGCGCCCGGTATTTTGGCCCCGGCGGACGGCAACGCCCCAGGCCACCAGCCGCCAAGCTCCGCCATCGCGCTATCCCGCAACCCGGAAACTGGTGTCCTCAATGCCGCGTCCGCAGCCGCGCTCGGCCCCAATCTCGAACAACTCGAGGAGGTTCGACCCGACTTGGTCAACGCCCTGCGCGAATTGGTTCGCCAATATCGCATGGAAGGTGTCGCCGCGCGTCGCCACGAGATTCGCCGTATCCGCCAGGCTCGTCTGTTCTGGCAAGGTATGCAATACGCCTGGTGGAATCCCAACGACATGAACTGGCACCTCCCCTACGAGCATCCCGCCAACGATGATCGCGAACTCGAAGAGATGCCACGCTACCAATTCGTCACCAATTTCTACCAGGGCTTCGGGCTTTCTTTCGTCGCGGTACTGTCCCAAGACGTTCCCAGCGTGCGCTTCTACCCGCAATCCTTCCAGTCGCTGGTGGACATTGCCGCGGCCCGCGCCGCCAGCGACGTCGCCGAACTGATCGAGCGCAACAACCACGTCGAGCACCTGCTCACTTCCATCGGGTATTTCCTTTGGACCGACGGCAAGTTGGGCGCCTACGTGCGCTATGTTGAAGACGCGCAGCGCTTCGGTTTCCGCGAGGAACAGATCCCGGAAGCCATCGAGGTTCCCCTCGGGCCGGACCTATGGGTTTGTCCCGAATGTGGCAAACAAACCCAATTCACTCCTGACTCGCAGCCTTCGGCCGACGGAGACGCAACGCTCGAGGCAACCGATCAAGTTTCTGCGAACACCGGTCACGGATCACGAGACACGGATCACCTCTTCGCCTGCCCCGAATGCGGCGCCCAACTCACGGACAAGAATCTCAAGAAGGCGGAACGCGCCATGGTTCCTCGCGTGGCCGCCCTTCGCCGCCTTCCCAACGGCCAGGAAGTCATCTCCATTGCCGGCGGCTTGGAGCTGAACACTCCGGTATGGGCCAACGAGATGCACGAATTCCCGTACTTGCAATGGCAAGCCGAGGTGCATCGCGCCAAATTGAAAGCCGCTTATCCCCTGGTGGCCGACAAGATTCAGAGTGCGCCCTCCATGGGCGCCGAAGGGCGAATCGTGATAAGCAGCGGAGGCAGCCGGGGCATGACTTCGTGTCCTAAAATACAAAAGCCTCGCGAACTTTTATGACTGAGGATCCGATGATGCGATCGAAAGCTGCAAATGTAGCAATTCGGCTGGCGTTCCTTCTTGCGCTTTGCCTCCTCCTCGGAGGCAAACCGGCGCATGCCCAAGGTACTCGCAAAGACGACATCGTCTTCAACTCTCGCGGTGTTCCTCTTGCCGGCGCCAGTGTGCACATCTGCAACATGCCCGCCACCGGTACGCCCTGCTCTCCCACCGCCCAGATCTATCCCGATCCTCTCCTCACCCAGGCCTTGGCTAATCCCACCACCACCGATGGCCTGGGCAACTACTTTTTCTATGCCGCTCCCGGCCAATACGAAATCGAAATCTCCGGCCCCGGCATTACCACCAAACAGATACCCAACGTTATCTTGCCCAGCGATCCAGCCAATCCCGCGTTCAGCAGCTTATCCGCCTCGGGCGGTATCAGTGCCTTCACGCTGAATCTCACCGGCAGCTTGACCGTAAACGGCAGCACCACCGTGGTCGGCAACATGGCCAGCGGCACACTCACGCTGAGCAACCAATCCACTCCTCCCGGTGCCGCCAGCCCCGGCACCGTCAATCTGTACACCAAATCCCTCGACAAACGCCTCTACTACAAGGACGAGACTGGCACGGAAGTCGGCCCCATTGCCGCTGCCAGTGGTGCCCAGACCAATGTCGCCAATTACTGGACCGCTCCTCAATACATCGACGCCGATTTCCACACCAAAGGACCCAATCCCACCTGGGACATAACCCAGTTTGGCGGGTACATCGGGGCAAACTTCAACACGCCGACCACCGGCAGCGTCAGCAGCGGAAACAATGCGCTGGTGGTGGGGAATGTGCTGGACTTTGCCGCTGGCCAGGGCGTGCTGGTGGCGAAGGCGGGGCCCGCGCCGGTGATTGCGACGCCGCAGGCACCCACGGTGACACCGATAGCGCAGACTGGCAGCACCAGTTACAGCTATTGTGTGGTGGACACGGACTGGTTTGGCGGGCGGACGCCATGCGGCGCAGCCGGCAGCACGTCCACCGGTTTCAGTTCTTTGGGCGGTTTAGCGACCTACAGCATTTCCGGCTGGTCTTCCACGAACAGCTTGGTGACCATCACCACCAGCAGCGCGCACAACATTCCCACCACGCAGTATCAAACGTATGTGTGGCCGCAGGTGGAGATTCAGGTTTACACCACCAATTCGCGGTTTTGCGAAGGGGCATACACCATCGTGGGTGTGCCCAACTCCACCAGCATTCAGATTACCCGCTATGGCGTGCCCGATTCGACCATGAGCGCATGCAGTGGTGGCACGTTGCGGGTGTTGCCGCGGGTGATTGTCAGTTGGGATTCGCACTACACCTACACGGTGACAAACGCCGCATGCAGCAACGGCACCGCGACGCTGACGGTGACGCCGAACATCACAGGAGCTAATGGAACCTGGATTGTGCCAGGCTACGCCAAAGCGGTTGTGGCCGGGGTTTCCGACACGCACTACAACGGCACCGTCACTTTCAACGATTCCACCAACACGGTCACGTATCCCATCGGGGGAGGAACGTGTGCCGGGGTGAACACCGGGAATTTGGGTGGCACCGTGGCTTTAGTGCCCGGCAAGGCGGTGAAGAATCATCTGATTTACCGCTGTTCGGGATCCTCGTGTGCGTTGCCGACGAACGCCAGCAACTACGCGCTGGTGGGCGTGGCCATCGGCAACGACGGCTATTTTGTGGACATGGACACTCCGCCGACCGCAGCCTCCGTGGACTTGGGCGACGCATCAGCGACGGCACCAACCGCGCCAACCAACGACTATCTGAGCACCACGATTACTTCCATCAGTGGCACCACGTTCACGCTGGCAGCGAATGCCAGCAGCACGGTGAGCGGGGCGAACGTGTACCACGACAACACACCGAACGTGGTTGAAATTTGCGGGTTGCTGCCCACGGGCAGGGTAGGGAGCTTCAATGCCAGCAACACCGCACACATCGTGGTGCCCGCAAGCCTGACCATGAACGAGTACCCGTATGGCGCGGTGTTCCCGATCATGGCCAACCTGGACCTGAAAAGCTGTCCGGCAGTGACGCTAGATTTGCGTTCACAGGTGTGGATGAGCGGAACACTGGCGATGAACATCGGCAGCAACGTGATTGCGGAGCAAGGTTCAGCGTTTTGCAGCGCATCGTTTTACGGAGCGGGCAAGGGCGTGCAGTGCATTTTCGGCACCGCCTATCCGTATGTGTACTTCGAGCCAGAATCCGCCTCACACAACTATTTTGAAAACCTGGTCTTTCAACCGAGCCAGCCCTATCAGTCAGCGCTGTTTTTCGACCAGCAGATCAATGGCGATGGTTCGGTAGACCAGCGTTTTGAAAACGTGCACGCCAATGGGCTGTCGGGCACACTGCCGGTGGTGGACAAAGCCGGTTTCGGGCGTTTCTGGAATTACGGAGGCTGGTCGTCCGGGGGCGGCAACTACCTGGATTTTGCGCGGCAAAAATCGTACGTCTTCACGCAGAACTGCGGGCAGACCACCTATCAGTATCACGGGTCTTTCAGCACCTACATTGTGCGCACCGATCACACTTACAATTTCGGCACTGCGGTGGTGGACGGATGCGGGCAAGCCAGCGGCCAGTTTGAGAACGCCATTTTCCGCGACATGCTGACCGAGGGTGACACCGGGCCGTCGTTTTACTTCAACACCGAACCCTACGGTATGGCCGCGATCACCTTTGACAATGGCTCCTACTCCGATTCAACCGGTGGCCAGTCGACGCCGTACTTTGATTTGGTGAATACCGGGGTGGGTGGGGCGACCTTCAAAGATATGTTTTGCGGAAACGGTGTTCAACCGCTCTTCGAGACCAACCAAAACCCCTACTATCCCGGACTGACGGTTTCCTCGAGCAGCGCCATGTTCTGCTCCTGGATCGGTTCGCAGACCTATCGCCAGGACAATCAAGCGGGCGGCATCACGGTCAACAGCGGCTGGAACAACGAGCTTTTGAATGGTGGCCAGGTGTTTGCTCCGATGGTAGCACCGGCGAATTTTCAGAGGGTGACCCAGGGCGGACCGGGCAACGTGGGAGTGGGCAGCTATCAGGTTTGTTTGACCGCCAACGACGCAATGGGCGGAGAGACGGCCCAATCGCTGGCTGCGTGCACCAACATCAACATTACTGGGCAAGCCTCGATCATGCAGATTACTTTGCCGGCCACGTTTCCACCGGGCGCGGTGGGCGTGAATGTGTACATCAACAATGCGCGCATCGTGGTAGCGGGCCAGTGCGCGGAGCCGGAGTTCACCACGCCAGGGCAGCAGATCAACTACAACTATTCCTACGAGTGCGGGCCATCGATTCCGCAGATTACCACGGCACAAGCGGTGGGGATTAGCTCAAAGGCCCTGTACGGTGTGCTGGAGAGCACCGCGGAGACCACCGCAACGCAATGTTTTTCTTCGGCGAGTCCGGCAGCCTGCGCCGCCAACATCGATGGGTTTGTGGCCATTCCGGCGGGGTCCAGCTCGATCGTGGTGGACACCACGGCGGTGACGGCCAAGAGCGAGATCAGTTTGACGTTTGACAGCACCGAAGGCGGCAATTTGGGAGTGACCTGCAACACCACGCCGCAGACGCCATATGTCAGCGCGAAAGTGGCCGGCACCAGCTTCACCATTTCCGTCCCTAGTAACTTCACCACCAACCCTGGTTGCATCGGTTTCCACATCAAGAACTGATCGCAACCGTTCTCATTCACGCGGAGGTACCATGAACAAACAAGACGACACCGTGAACTTGGTCAACGTCTCCACTCAGAATTGGCCCCCTCGTCACCGCACCTACCTTGGCTCGCTGGTCATCAAGTCGCCTGCTCCAGGTGAACGCTACGCCCTTACTTCCATTCATGGTTGCAAGGGCTTCCTCGATTTTGGTGATCGCCACAAAGTCGACTTTGCGATTTCGGCCCGGGAAATCGCTGAAGACTTGGCCCGCGAGATCAACGGTGATTCGGGGGAGGGAAGCTTCCACGGCGTTTTCGTGTCCGCCGGACTGGAGCCCACTCAGGAAGAGCTGGACGAAGCCCAGGCCAAATTGAAAGCTTTCCACGAACGCCTGGTCAGCATGGCCGATTTGGAGTGGGAGCGTTCGCACAATCCCATGTTCATCACTGACCTGGAGCGTCGCGCTGCTCGCGAACTGCAGCTCGACAAGCCTTGGCTCTACGATCCCAAGCCGCAGTCCGAATGTCCGGCCTGTGGCGAGCGGATCAAGCCCGGCGTGGCTATCTGTCGTGCCTGCCGCGCGGTCCTTGATCGCGAGAAAGCCGCGGAATTTGGCTTCCTTCCAAAAGATGCCCCCGTTCCCGCGGGTCCCGTTGCGAAAAGCGCTCCGAAAACACCCCGTGAAAAATAAAAATGGGCGGTGATCTCTCACCGCCCGAATAACGTGCAACTGGGCACACACGAGAAGCACTTAAAGAATATCAAACCTAACCCGGTTTTTGACTAACGATGCGAGTCTGGGCCATTAGAAGCAAAAATAGAGCGGTAATTTTCTCGCTCCAAAGTCTACCGGGCACGTCTGAGCAGCTTTATCTTGGTGAGCGTCAGCGAATCGACCCAATATCAAATAAAGAGGGGCGGTGATTTCTCACCGCCCGAAGAACGTGCGTTGGGCACGCCTGACAAGCACTTAAAGAATATCAGACGTATCGCTTTTGTCAATGGCCGCGTTGAGGGAACGTGCGGAGAGTGGGAGACTCGAACTCCAGGGGCTGCATGCAGCCCTCAACGCTAAAGCGGCCACCGACAATGCCCGCAAGTGGTCTCCGTGGCTCATTGCCGCCAACTGCTGCGCCATGATCGAGCGTCCCACCGGCGTCGCTGTAGTCGCTTTCGGGGGAGGGAATCCCGGTGTGGGCGGCTCAGGTCCCACCGGAAAAATCTATCAGCTCAGCGATAGCCAATATTCCGACGACGGCACCGCCATCAACAGCTATTACACCACCTACTTCGTTCCTGAACGCACCGCGGAAACCGCCCTCGGCGTCGGGGCTCACCGGAAACTTTTTAGCTATCTAACGATGTACGTCGAAGGGGCAGGGAACTTGGCTCTGACCACGTATGTCGACTCTCAGAGCGCACCCACAGCACAGCAATCTTTGCCGCTCAGTTCTCCGTGCTTGGAGGATTTGGAATTGCCGCTGAACGTTTTGGGAGAACGCGTCGCCTTTCAGCTCGGCACCAATCAGCCGGGCGCTTGGTTTCGTCTCCAACGGTTCACCCCGTCTTTGCGCGCCGATCCTTGGGCCCCCGTCCGCGGCATGAACTGAAACCATTCGTGAGGCGCAATTGCCACCTTTTTGAACCATCTGAAACACAAAGAGAGGATGCTATGCCAAGTTACTCGAATGCATTGCCGCCGCTGTCGGTGGGTTTCGGAGATAATGCCGTCGTGATCGCGCCAACCGATACCTTGAGCGCCACGTTCAAGAGCGCCCAAGTCGCTCTTCAGCACGGTTACACCGGAACGCAGCAGCGGCTCTCCGTGGAGATCGTCTTCACCGGAAATCCCGGGACCTTCCAGGTGAACCTGCAAACCGCGGATAGCGACGCGGATGCCAACTATGCCGTTGAGGGCGCCAACATCAGCTCGGTCTCTGCCGGAAACGATCCCACCCAGCAACAGCAGGGTCCTGGCTGGCGCACCCCCCGCGCCAGCCAGGAAATATCCCCTGATCGGCAAGCCCCAAGCCCAGGATTTCCACAGAAATCGCTAGCAAACAGAAAAATACCTTTTGACAGTGCGTCCTATAAGATATATTATGTTAACTACTGGATGGGTCAGAATCCGCCACCCATATCCCCTCAGCAAACAACGGGTCCTTCCGACCTCGTCCCATTTTGGAACCCACTTCCCCTCTCCACAAGCCCACTTCCCCCCTTCTGTTGCCGCGCACTCTTCGACGACTCGCATGCGCACACCAAACCTCCAACGCAGGGAACTTGCGGCAATATTTTTTCACGAGGTAACGAGAACCACGTCGAGGAGTCCTACGTCATCGGCTTACTTGGGACCCGCTAGCTTAGCAACCTCATAGTCCAAGTATTGCTGTAGTGCGTGCGGATCGGCCCCGCCCAGGGGCCGGCCATTCACGAATACGGTAGGGGTGCTGCGCACGTTCAGCAGTTTCCCGTTCTCGATGCTGGCATCGACTTCTCCTGCGGCTTGTGGGCTGCTCAGGCACGACTTGAACGTGTCGGCATTCAGCCCGGCCCGCCCGGCAAACTCAATCATCTTTTCGTACGCATTCGAAGCCGAGACCAGGTCCTGGTTGTCATAGATCAGGTCGTACATCTTCCAGAAGGCCCTCGGGTCCTGTTGATACGCGCACCGCCCCGCCAGGGCCCCGGTCCGTGCCCAGGGATGGATCTGGTCAATGGGAAAGTCTTTGAAGATCAGTTTGGCCTGCGGGTACTTCGGCAGCAATTCGCGCACCGCGTCGTGGAAGTTCCGGCATACCGGGCATTCGAAATCCCCATACTCCACAATGGCGATCGGTGCCTTCGGGTCACCCAGCACCGGCGCCCCCTTCAGGTCGAACTTCGCCACATTCTCCTTCAGCGGGTCGGTAGTTAGGTCGTTGACTTCCCCGCGAATCAAATACCTGCCATCGGCCGTCAAAAACATCTTCACCGTATCCCCGCCGTCGGGGCTTTTCACGTCAATCGACACTTCCGACAGGCCCGAGTTCCCTATCGGTTTTGGCGTTCCCACCGTAATCGTGAAATCCGATCCCAACGCGTAGTAGTTGCGCAGGAATGCCTCGATCGTTTTCTGCGATTTTGTCGGCGCAGTTGCCGGCGCGCTCGACGCTGCTTGTTGCGCGTACGTGCCCGTGGCCGCCAGCGCCAATCCCGCCAGCCCCACCACAATGTTCCGTATCGTCTTCCCGCCCATTCCCATCAATAGCTCCTAGTGGAACGCTGTCCGGTCCTCCGCCCCAACCTCACGGCACAAATCTCTGGGCAATCGGAAATGGCCGCCCAAATCCAAAGGCTCGCGACGTTATCTTCAACCCCGGTGCTGCCTGCTTCCGCTTGTACTCGTTGTGATCCACGCGCGCCGCCGTGGTTCGCACCAACTCCAGGTCAAACCCCGTCTCTGCCGCGATCTCTTCCGGGCTTTTCACTTCCTCGATATACAGCTTCAATATGCGGTCCAGCACTTCATAGGGTGGCAGCGAGTCGGTGTCCTTCTGGTTTGGACGCAGCTCCGCCGACGGGGGTTTCTCCAGTGTCGAGCGGGGAATCACTTCCCTTTCGCAATTGATGTATCGCGCCAGCTCGTACACCATCATCTTCGGCACATCCGAAATCACCGCCAGTCCTCCGGCCATGTCTCCGTACAACGTGCAGTAGCCCACCGCATTCTCCGATTTGTTCCCGGTGCTCAGCACCATCGACCCAAACTTATTCGAAAGCGCCATCAGGTAATTCCCTCGGATGCGCGCCTGAATATTCTCCTCTGTCGCGTCGGCCGGCCGTCCCTGAAATGCCGATGCCAGCCCCTGCTGGTACGCCTCGAATACTCCCGAAATCGGTATGGTCAGAAACTCAATCCCCAGATTTCGCGCTACTGCCTGTGCATCCGTTTTGCTGCCCTCCGACGAGTACGGCCCCGGCATCGACACGCCCAGCACGTTCTCCGGTCCCAGCGCCGCCACCGCGATCGCTGCCACTACTGCCGAGTCCACTCCCCCGCTTAAGCCCACGATCGTCTTCGAAAACCGGCATTTCCGCACATAGTCCCGCGTCCCGGTCACCAGCGCCTGGTACGAATACGCGATCTCATCCGGCGGCTGCTCGTGAATTTCCCCGTCTCCCGTAGTCGTGTCGAACAGCACCAGGTCCTCTTCGAACGCCTTGGCCTGCGCTGCGATCCTCCCTTTCGCGGTGAACGCCACGCTGGCGCCATCGAAAACCAGCGAATCGTCTCCGCCCACTTGGTTCACGTACACCACCGGTGTTCGGTGGTGCGTCGCCGTCGACCGCAACATCCCCAGTCGCAGAAACCGTTTGTCGATCGTAAACGGTGACGCCGAAATGTTGATCAGCACGCTGGTTCCCTGCGACACCAACTCCGTCACCGGGTCCCGCGCATACATCGGAGTCGCCCAGAATGCCTTATCGTTCCACACATCTTCGCAGATGGTGATCCCCAGCTGCTCCTGCCCCAGCCCGTACACGTACTGCTTATCTCCGGGCTGAAAATAGCGCGATTCGTCGAACACATCGTAGGTAGGCAGCAGCATCTTGGTCTGTTCGAACACCACCCGTCCTTCGCAGATCAGCGCCGCTTTGTTGGCAATCGACTTCCCTGCCCGGCGATGATCCACGTCGGCTCGCCCGGCGAACCCAACGATCGCCGGCAACGGCATTTGTGCCGCCACGCGGCTCAGCACCTCGTAATTGCGCTGAATGAACGCTGGACGTTCCAGCAAATCCAACGGCAAGTACCCGCAAATGCACAGTTCGGAGAAGACCACTAGGTCCGCGCGGCGTCGGCAGGCTTGTCCCGCCAGCTCTAGGATCCGCGCAGCATTCCCTTCGAAATCACCCACCGTGGGATTGAATTGAGCCAGGGCTATCTTCATCCGGGTAGAGGTTTAGCATAAGTGTCCCGTCCCGATTATGCAAATCAACAGCGCCCTAGCGCTGCCGCTTTTTGGCCAGCATCGCTGCTCGCAGAATCGCGTTCAGCCGGCTCTGGTAACCCTTGCCATAGCTCCTCAGCCACTCCAGCACGTCCGCGTCGATGCGCACTGTTAGCTGTTGCTTGATGGGCCGATAGAACCGGCCGCGGACCGCACCAGCCCAGTCTTCCGTGCTGGTTGTTGGGACGTCAGAGAAATCAATGTCCCGCTCCCCTTTTGCCGAAAGAGCAGCCAATTCTTTACGCACCGATTTAGGCACCTTCTGCATTCGCTTCCGCTAGTCCGCGCCCGCCGCCGACCTTTGCGCAAACTCCGTTTCCGCCTTGATCCCGAACACCTCGATGGCCCGCTCCTGCACCTGCGCGCACACTTCATTAATCGCATCCACTCCCAGGTCCGTCGGAGATACCCGGTACCGCAATTTCCTCTGCCCCGCCGGTGTCTCCACAATCACCGCTACCACGTCGGCAACCTCCTGTGGATCGGCCGCTGCGGCCGTAAGCGCCCTTTCTATCTTCCCCGCAACCTCGTTCACGCTTCCGTAACTATTCGCTCGCGCCTTGTCTGCCCCCTGCACCGCATTGTTGATCACCAGCGTCTGATATGGCCCGGGCACCACGATCGACTCAATTCCCTGCTGCGCCAATTCGTAGTGGTAAGCCTCCGCCATCGCCTCCATCGCGAACTTGCTGGCGCAATAATATCCATAACCCGGCAGCACCACCCGCCCGGCTCCGCTGCTGATGTGCATCAACAATCCGCTTCGCTGCTTTCTCATGAACGGCAATACCGCCCGGTTCACCCGCACGCATCCCAGAAAATTCGTATCCATCAAGGAACGCACCTGCTCCAGCGTCGCCGCTTCTTCCAGACCGGTCAGCGCATAGCCCGCATTGTTAATGGCCACGTCAATCCGTCCTGCCTTCTCCACAACCGTGTGTACTGCGCGTTCCACCGACGCCTCATCTGTAACATCCATCTCGATCACTTCCAGTGCCACGTTTTCCTTGCCGACCAGCGACCGGAGTGCCGCCGCATTCGCCGCATTGCGCACTGCCGGATCGCGCATGGTCGCAAACACCTGATGCCCGCGCCTCGCCAGCGTTTCCGCAATCAACTTCCCAAAACCAGTGCTGCTTCCCGAAATCATAACCACTTGTTTGGAATCCATAGCGTCTCCTCAAAACGGGCGGGCAGTTATCGTGGACTGGACCAGGCTGGAAGTAAAGCGCAACCTCAAAAATGAGAAAGGCTCCCGCTCGGCAGGAGCCTGGAATCCCTCATCGCATCAACTTATAACTTAAAACTAAAACCTTTCTTGCTTCCTCACACGCTGAACGAGCTGCCGCATCCGCATGTGCTCTTCACGTTCGGATTATTAAACTTGAATCCCGCCCCTTCCAGCGTCTCCACGTAGTCGATCTCCACTCCGTCCAGGTACATGGAGCTCATCTGGTCGACAGCCACCTTCAGGCCATCGAAATCCATGACTTCATCGGTCTCGTTGGTTTGGTTTTCAAATGCCATGTGGTACTGGAAACCCGAGCAGCCCCCGCCTACCACCGCCACGCGCAGCGCGGTCGGCACCGGGTTCTGCATGTTCATGATTTCCTTTACCTTAGTCGTAGCAACGGGCGTCAGATTGATCATAAGTTCCTTTGGCCTCCGCTCCGCAGTTCCCTCCGGAGCTATCTCCTTTTTCAGTATAGCACAGCCCGATCATCGGGCCATTCGGTCACACCTCATCGGTGAACACCATGGTCCGTTCTCGCTACTTTGACGCTCCGGATAATCGTTGGTCACCTTCCCGGCCTTCTTCTCGTCACTCCTCGCGGTAACTGCTACACTGATCCTGTTCACCCATGCGCCATAAAATCACTCTACTGCCCGGTGAAGGCATCGGGCCGGAAGTTTCCGCCGCCGTGCGCCGCATCCTCGATGCTTCCGGCGTACAAATCGACTGGGAAGTCCTGGAAGCGCGCGCCGAAAACACCGACAAATCCACGAAAGGCGCCGAAGTCCTCAACACCGCCGCCATCGAGTCCGTACGCCGCAATCGCGTCGCCCTCAAAGGTCCCATGGCCACCGCCATCGCCGGCGGCGCTCCCAGTGTCAACGTGGCTCTGCGCAAAAACCTGGAACTCTACGCCAATCTCCGCCCCGTCAAGAATCTTCCCGGCGTCAAATCCCACTTCGAAAATGTCGACGTGGTGATCGTCCGCGAAAACACCGAAGATCTATACTCCGGCCTGGAGCACGAAGTCGTTCCCGGCGTCGTCGAAAGCCTCAAAATCATCACCGAGAAAGCCTCTACCCGCATCGCTAAGTTCGCCTTCGAATACGCCCGCCACACCGGCCGAAAAAAAATTCATGCCATTCACAAAGCCAACATTATGAAAATGAGCGACGGCCTTTTCCTTCACTCCGTTCGCGCCGTTGCCGAAAACTTTTCTGACATCCAGTACAAGGAACTCATCGTCGACAACGCCTGCATGCAAATTGTCATCGATCCGCAGCAATTCGACATTCTACTGCTCCCCAATCTCTACGGCGACGTGATGAGCGACCTCGCCGCCGGCCTCGTGGGCGGCCTGGGCGTCGTTCCCAGCGGCAACATCGGCGACGAGGGCGCCATTTTCGAAGCCGTTCATGGCACCGCTCCCGACATCGCCGGCAAAGGCATTGCCAATCCCACCGCGCTGCTGATGAGCTCTATCCTGATGCTCAACTATATCGGCGAAGCCTACACCGCCGACCGCGTCGAACAAGCCCTTTGGAAGGTCTATCGCGAAGCTAAGCACCTCACTCGCGATCTTGGCGGCCAAGCCTCCACCAACCAATTCACCGACGCCGTCATCGCCGCCCTCCCTCACGTCTAGCTGACACCTATCCAGTTTGAGCCGTGTGTTCCCGCCACGTCTAACCTCCTCACCTCGGAGTGCGAGAGCCCTGCTCTCGCTTTCCCACTCACCACTCCCCAATGCCTTGCTCCCGCCTCTTACCACCCCGCCCTTGCCGCAAGCTCTCGTATTTCCCGATTCTCAATGACCCGCGCGCGCATTTTCTCCACCGTCGCCTGCAGCATCGCCTTGCCCAGATCCTGTCCTGCAACGTACAAATTCGCGAACGGTTTCAGCAAGCGTCCCAATGGAAGAACCAGCCGGTAAACTCCCGGCACTGATGCCGACGGCCTCGCGTCGATAAACGCCGGTCGCCAGCAACACGCTTCCACCAACGCCGTCAGGTCCGCCTCCGTCTGCGCCTTGACTTGCGACCAGAACATCCGGCTTTGAGCGTTCGTTCCCTGCCCGCTGATGTAATGAAACGCGGCGCCAGGGCACTGCCTCTTGAACATCTGCGCCGCCGCCAATGGATAGGCGTAGCTGATCCGCCGGTATTCCTCCTTCGAAACCTGCGTCACCGAAACTCCCAGACAGAACAAGCACGCGTCAATATTCCAAAACGCCTCTTCCACCGTGGCGTAATCCACAAAGTCCTTGTGTACGAACGTGCGCAGCTTCGCATCGGTATTCATCAGCGGACGCCGCGTAATTGCCCGCACCTCATCGACCAGCGGAGCCGCCAGGCAAGCTTCCAGCACGGCGCCGCCGGCCATTCCCGTGGTTCCCAAAATTAGAATTTTCATGCGCTAAGTCCTTCGCTCTCTCTTGGCGGGTGCCCGGTTAGCGCTATGGCTTGAGTCCAAAAGACATCCTTACGCATCACCGGCACGGATCGCGTTCATCTTACGCGCCAATTCGTCGCGGCAGAATCCCCACCGCGCACACCTATAGCGCAGGTGAGCGCTTTTTGCGACCCCTGCGGCTCTGCTCCTGATAGCACCGGCATCCTTGCCGGCTCAGGCCTCTGCAGTGTACGGGATCCCAACCGTCGCGTCTTGCCACTGGTTCCGCTGCCCTTGGAGTGCGAGAGCCCTGCTCTCGCTTTCTTACTCGCCACTCGCCACTAACCACTCATCACTCGCTTGCCCTGAGCGCCGTACGCGAAGGGCCACTGCCCCAATCGCTCACCTATACATTCTTTTGCCGAGAGCCATCAAAAATTTGCTTGTGTCTTTGTGCACGACACCCGCATCCAATCCAACACTAGGGAGGGTATACGACGGAAACAACTAGGAGTGACCCTAACTGGTATGAGAAAGAAGATCATCCTGGGCATCGAAAACGGGCTGCGGCTCGCGTTGCTCATGGCTCTTTGCGGTTCCAGCGGATGGTGCCGGCAAAATCCCCCTGCCCCACTTGCCAATGATGCGATCGCTGATGCTCTCACTCCGGCCTCCGGCGCTGATCCACAAACCACTCAGGAACTTGGCAGTATCAGTGGCACCATTGTTGACCAAACCGGCGTCAACATTGTCGGCGCTATCGTTAAGCTCTCGCGCGACGGCCAATCCCCCGTTGAAGTAACCTCCGATGAAGATGGAAAATTCGCATTTTCTCGTGTTCCTCCGGGACCCTTTCAGCTCACCATTTCCTCTCCGGGCCTTTCCTCGCAACAATTCTCGGGAACGGTTCAGCCGGGACAGCCCTTTGTTACCCCGCTGATCATGCTGGTGATTCCCGCCCAGGTGACCGAGGTGCACGTCGGCCTGCCGCCGGACGAATTGGCCGACGCTCAGATCAAGGAGCAGGAAAAACAGCGCGTGCTCGGAGTCATTCCGAACTTCTACGTCAGCTATCTTCCCAACGCCGCCCCGCTCGCGCCAAAACACAAATTCGAGCTGGCCTGGAAATCCTCGATCGACCCTTTCACTCTTGCCGGTGCTGGCTTTCTTGCCGGGTTGGATCAGGCCGGTGATCGTTGGAGTTCTTACGGACAAGGCGCGCAGGGTTACGCTAAGCGCTACGGCACCACTTACGTGGATGTCGTCGGTGCCACCTTCCTCGGTGGCGCCGTACTGCCTTCGCTTCTCAAGCAAGATCCCCGTTATTTTTACAAAGGAACCGGCAGCAAGCGTTCGCGGATTCTCTATGCCTTGGCCAACTCCGTCATCTGCAAAGGTGATAATGGGCGCTGGCAGCCCAATTACTCCACTGTGCTGGGAAGTTTTGCTGCTGGAGGACTGGCCAATCTCTACTATCCACCCAAGGATCGCGGTGGCAGTTTAGTGGCCACGTTCGCGCTGACCCGCATTGGCGAAATCTCTCTCTCCGGGATCGCCCAGGAATTCATCTTCCCCAAGTTGATGGCACATCACCCCAACACTGCCCAGAACTAGCACCAACCCTCAACACCCGCGAAGAATCGATCGCGCCCTCGACCTCCTGTTCGTCAGGGCACGGTTTTAGTTCATTTTAAACCTCATCGCGGTGATCGGCCCGGCACCTCAATCCCGATGTTTTGGTCGTTCCTGCGTGGGTGCCGCGTCGACAACCACTCGAAATGCGGCAGCAAACTGCTCGCCAGGTTCAATCACACGCAGCCCTTGTCCTGACACCAGTGCGTTCGTGGCAGCGGTCATTGGTTCGATAGCAACGAATTGTTTGTCTGCGGGCGCAAAGATTTGGGCGTACGGAAAGCCGTTCTGAAACTCGATCGCGATGGAGTGGCCACCGCCGCTTATCGAAAATATCGCCTGGTCCTTATATAGGGAAAATCCATTGTCATAGCTGGTAGTTCCAAATGTCTCAGCCAAAGCCGGCGAAAAAGTTTCTTTGCCGTCGGGAATTCCGTGCTCGTCCAGGCCTAATCTACGCATCGCAGGAGCATTCAGTCTCCACTGCGCCCGTGGAATTCCGGGCAGTCCGAAGTACGGATGGAATCCGAAACTGACCGGTACCCGCGAACCGCGGTCTGCAATGACTGTGGTCTGAATCTGCATATCGCCCGGACGCATTCGTACCGCCATCTCGACATGGTGCGGGAAAGGGAAAATGGCCAGAAGCTCTTCGCGTTTCCAGTCCAGACCAGCGATTAGTGCATCTTGGCTGCCCGAAACCACTTCCCACCGCAGTTGGGACCATGGCACACCGTGCATGGGAAGCCCGTGATCATCGAAGTGTAATCGTGGAGACAACCCGTCGAGCAAGACATCCCGTCCACCTGCGCGGTATTTCAACCCACCAAGGCGGTTCGCCCAGGGATACAACAGCGGAATGCCCGCGGTGCTTCCCTTGGTTCGAGCCGTTTCCAAGTCTTCCACACGTCGCAGAAGCTCAGTTCCGCGATGCCGAAGAGAGGCGCACAACATTCCTGCATCTGGCCAGAAGGTCGCTTGCAGGTCGCCTGCGCTCAAAACATGCGTTAAATTGCGGCTCATACTCTTGCGGCTGGACCTCAGACACCACCCTATTTCGCCGCCAGATGCACCGGCGCGTAAATCTGATACACCATGAAGTACACGATCACGCCCGTTACGCACACGTACAACCATAGCGGCAGCGTCCACCGCGCTATCACCTGATGCTTGTCGAACCGCGCCAGCAGTCCTCGCCGTAAGGTGATCAGGATCAACGGCACAATCACGATCGCCAGGATCGTGTGCGAGGTCAACAACGCAAAGTACACCGGCCGGATCCATCCCTGCCCCTGGAACGCCACATGTCCCACCCGGTAGTGGTACACCAAATACGACACCAGGAACGCGCACGACACCACAAACGCCGAAATCATGAATCGTTTGTGGACTTGCATTTTCCCCGAGCGAATTGCGCCGTAGCCGCAAGCCAGCAAAATCGCGCTGGTCCCGTTCAACGTCGCGTTCAGCGCAGCATGCGAAAACATAGCTTCTTAGGATATCAGACCCAGCAGCATAGGCGAGTGCAGTCGCTGCAGGGCCGATGCGAATGAAGTGCGGAACCCAGTGTCGCGTCTCAGAATTTCCTGGCATTTCCCTTTGGGAGGTGGCGGCTTTAGCCGCCACGTAAGTCGTCGCGAAATGACTCGGGCTTCAGCTCCTGAAGGGTTCGTGGTTTGTTCAGTTATTTCCGGGATAGGACACAGTTGCAAGCTGTGCGGCTCACGGGTCACGACTCACAGGTCACGGAATATGCATCCGGAAGTGAAGAGTGAAACTTGATGATGTCCACAGCCGCGCGGTATTGGCTATGGTTTGTGTTCCACGTGCCACGGGTCACGGGACACGGCTCACGGTCAGTGGCAGGAAGCCCTGCTGCGGCCGTTATCTGGCCGTGTTTCTCTTTTCCACGGCCCACACCCCACGTCCCGACTACCGCGGCAATTTGTCGTACATCATCAATCCCAGCAGTATCGGAATGTGCATCACCGTCGCGTGCATCAGCCATTTCGCTCGCACATTGCTCTTCGCGCTGGCTGCCCACAAACACACCTGCAAACTCGCCGTGCATGTCACCAGCGCCCCGAAAAAGTACAACACGCCGGTGAAGCCCATCACCGCCGGCAACAGGCTCACCGCCACCAACCCACTGGCGTACAACACAATCTGCCGGAATGTGCGCGTCCCGTCCTTGTCCACCACCGGCAGCATCCGTATCCCCGCCCGCGCATAATCTTCCCGGTACATCCAGCTGATCGCATGGAAGTGGGGAAACTGCCAGAAAAACAGAATCGCGAACAGCAGCCATGCTCCCGCATCCAGTTTCCCGGTCGCCGCCGTCCAGCCGATCATCGGCGGAATCGCCCCCGGAATCGCCCCAATAAACGTCGCCCACACCGTGTGTTTCTTCAGCGGCGTATACGCCAGCAAATAGCTCACGCTGGTCAGCACGCCCAACAAGCACGCCAGATAACCCGCCACGAAATATAAGTCCACGGCCCCGGCCACGGACAGCGCCAGCCCGAATCGCAGCGCCTCCCCCGGCGTCAGCGATCCTGTCGGCAACGGCCGCATAGCCGTCCGCCGCATGTACCGGTCGGTCTCGCGTTCGATGTAGTGATTCAGCGCCGCCGTTCCCGCTGCGATCAACATGGTGCCGAACACCACGTGGATCATGTGCAGCCACGGCATCGGCCCGCGCACGCCCATGTAAAATCCCGCCCCGGTGGTCATCAGCACCAGAAACGACACGTCTGGCTTGGTCAGAGCGACGTACGCACTAACTTTGCTTGGTTGGACCAGCCTGCCTGCATAAGCAGCCGCGCCGGAGCGAGAGCGAGCGTTGGTCAAGCGGGCACCTCACCTTTGGTCGTGGCGAACAGCACTTCCCTCTTGCGCGGCACCAGCCGGTAGCACACCACCACCGCCGCAATCGATATGGCGAACAGAATCGCGCCCACCACCGTGTGTACCACCGTCGAAATCACCACCGGCGGCATCGGCTGCGGGTCATCCGCGCCATTGATGCGCGCCCACAGCGCCACCAGCCCCAGCAAAATCTGCAACCCCACAATCGAATGCAGCAGCTTCCTCACCCGCACCATCGCCGGTACTTCCGGGAACCGTTGCCGCAGCACATACGCCGTCCACAACACCATCGCCAGCACAATCGGCGCTCCAAACACGTGCGGCTTCAGCGACAAATACTTGTGCCGGAATCCCGCGCCCACCAGCACCTGCAGAAAAATCACCACCGCATTCAACGTCACTATCGAATGGACTGACGGCGCTCCCCGGTCCACATATTGCGGCAAGCTCTGCATGTACCACCGGCTGGTGCACATCGCTATGCACACCAGAATCGCGAACATAATCTCCGCCAGGCACGCATGCATCACCGGCAGCCAGTAATGCAGCAGCTGCAACACCGTCAGCCCGCCCAGCACCCCTTGCAAAACCACTCCACCCAGCGCCGCCAACCCCAGGTACTTCATCGACGGCCGCTCGTCGTACTTCCACAACAAAAACGCCAACCCAATCACCAATAGACCCAATCCCGTGGCTATCAGCCGGTGCGAGTGTTCGAACGCAATGCCGCCCACCATCGGTGGGTTCAATGTTCCGTACGACAGCGGCCAGTCCGGCACCGCCAGCGCCGCGTCCTCCGACGTCACCAACGCTCCCGCGGTCAGCAGAATCACTGCCCACGCCACCACAAACAAGGCATATTTGTGTACGCCGGAATGATACGTAGCCATCATCAATTTCGGGTCCCACTCCCAAAACACACATTATAGCTCATGGCGAGATTTGCGTGGCACAGCCATTCTTGGCTGGCGTGCCGCCAGGTGCTGCAACCTGGGTGACACAGCCATTCTTGGCTGTGATGTTGCCCTACCTCACCCTGGCCTCAATAACAGCCCGTCATTCTGAACGGACTCCGCTAAGTGAAGACCTCTGCCTCTTTCCGCGCCTTTTGCGGAAAGAACCTCTCTTCGCTTTTCTCGCCACTCGCCGCTGCTTCTTTCACCCCGGCAGCGCCAGCACGTGATTCGCGTCCACGTCCTTGCACCGGTAGCCCAACTCCTCAAACTTCCGCACCAGCACAGCGCGATTCTCTACGTTATGCATCTCCACCAGAACCACCGGTCGTTTCTCCCGAAGCAGACGTTCGGCGCCCGCAAACACCGCCACCTCCGCTCCTTCCACGTCACACTTGATGAAATCAGGAGCCGGATGCGACCCCACGAATCCATCCAGGCAAACCGCTTCCGCCCGGATCATCTGTTCCCCGGCCGTGTTCCCGGCCACCACATGTCCCAATCCGCGATCGGGAGACATCTTGGTGTCGGCCCGCGCAAAACTAACCGCCCCATCCTTCGACCAAACCGCCTTTTGCTCCACCGTTGCCTGCTCGAACCCGTTGTACGACAGGTTTTCTCTCAGCCGCTCGGCGATTTCCGGGTCGGCCTCAAAGCTGATCACTTTTCCCGATGCTCCCACCAACCGCGCGCCCAACAGCGAGAAGAATCCCATATTCGCGCCCAAATCGTAGAACGTCATGCCCGGCCGCAACTGCGCCACCATTTCCGCCTGCACCGCCGCTTCGCCCCCGCCCATTTGCGCTTGCCCGCCGGTGCGCGGATTCACCCGAATCCACAATCCGCTCGCCGGCCCGTGTTGAACCCGCACCCAAATCAGCTTATTCGCGGGGAGAAATCGTCGTCCGGCCCAGCGCAGCAGCGGGCCAATCACCGGAACTTCGCGAAACCGCGACAGTCGCGACGTTCCGCTCACCAGCACATCTGCCATCCGCTCGCCCGCCTTCGTCATTTCTCTCCCGGCCCCGGTAGCAATCTGATTGTTTTCATCCTGACGAGCGCTTCCGCCCCTCGTCTCCACACCAAGCACTGTCATCGCGAGCGTAGCGAGGACCTCTTCTTCTTTTCGCGTTTTTAGCGAAAAGAATCTCTCTTCGACCGTTGTTTTTTCCAGCTAACTTGGAATCCGGCTCGCCTCTCGCTCCACCCGCACTTCCACCGCGCGCAACACCAGATCCTTCAACGCCGCGATAAACGCCAGGGAATCTCCCACTGCGGGCATCATCCGGAATCGTTCGATCCCGGCCTTCTTCGCATCCGCACGCCCGTCGATATTGATCTCGTGCAGCGTTTCGATGTGTTCGGTGACAAACGAAATCGGCACTACCATCATTTCTTTCACGCCTTCGTGCCCCAGCTTCTCGAGCGTCCCCACAAACGACGGCTCCAGCCATTTCGCCGGGCCTACTTTGCTCTGGTAGCACAACACATGCGTACTCGGCCAATTCCGGAATCGCGCCATTCCCTGCTCGCACACCAGCCGTACCGTCTCCGCTACATGCTTCGGATACGGATCGCCCTTCTCCACCAAACTCATCGGCAACCCGTGCGCGCTAAACACCAGGTGAATCCGCGAAGCATCCGCAAACTGCCGCAAACACTTCCCAATATTCGTGACTAGCGCCTCGATATACAGCGGATGGTCGTAGAAATCCTCGATGCTCCGTTCCGGCAAGGTGTCCACCGGCTCGCCGTACACCCGCCGCCATTCTTTCAAGCTGCTCAGCGTGGTCGCATACGAATAGTGCGGGTACAACGGCAGCAGCACCAGCTCATCCAACCGCCCTGCCTTTCGCAGCGCGGCTACCGCATCTTCCGTCAACGGTTTCCAGTACCGCATCGCCGTTACCGCCACCGGATCGATGTACGGTTTCACGGCTTGCACCAACTTCACCCGCTGCCGTTCCGTCAGTATCCCAATCGGCGAACGCCGCCCAATCATCCCGTAGCGTTGCGCCACTGCGGGCGTGCGCTTCTTGGCGATATACCGCGCCAATGGCCCGCGCACAAAATTCAGCGGCCCCAGCGGAATAATGTCGGGATCCAGAAACAAGTTGCGCAAAAACGGTTCCACCGTCTCCAGCGAGTCTGGCCCGCCCAGCTGGAACAACACAATCCCCACCCGTTTCCTTGCCTCACTCACCGTTCCCCTGCTCTTCTTAGCGTTACCTCTCGACTCAATCCGCGCCCGTCATTCTGACCGAAGTCTGCGGAGCGAGGACCTCTGCCTCTTTTCGCGTCCTTTGCGAAAAGAATCTCTCTTCGATCTTTGCGTCTTGCCTCCAATCCAAAGAAAGGTTCCCGTCATTCCGATTCATCTCTGTGCCCTCTGTGGTCTCTGTGGTGGAATGTTCTTCTTCCACCGTCTCCCCGTTCCGTCCTTTCCCTTCTCCACGGGACACGGAACACGAGTCATGGATCACGGCCTCTCACGCTCCTACTGCCGCTTCACTCCAGGCAGCGCGTTCTTCAGCCGTTCGATCTCCTGCCGCAAATCCGAGGTCCTCTTCGCGATGGTCACATAAAACAAGAAGAACACCGCCCACCCAATCACGTACGCCGCAAACACGCTGTCCAGATTTTTCATTGGCCCTCCAACTCCCTTTCAACCACCCAGCCACACCGGTGGCACAGCCATTCCTGGCTGTGTGTACCCGGCCCCGCTGCGCCTCATAACGCTTCCGCCTCCCGCTGCAGAACATCCACTTCGCTCTTCATCTTTTCCAATAGGTATCGTTCCACAATCAAAAACGCCGCCAGCACGTGCATCGCGAACACCGAAAAGAACAGCACCTTCTCCATGGTCGGATCCAATCCCGATCCCGGCCCGCCCAAAATCACCGGCGAAGGGTGCTGCGTCCTCCACCAGCGAATCGCCCCAAACACCAGCGGCACATCCAAAAACGCAAAAATCCCAAACAACGCGCTCAGCAGCGCCCGCCGGTCCGGCTCGTCAATCAGTGTCCGCAACAATAAGTACGAAACGTACAGCAGCCACAACACAAACGTGGACGTCAGCCGCGCGTCCCAGGTCCACCAAATCCCCCACACCGGATGCGCCCAAATCGGCCCGCTGATCAGCACCACCGTCGTCAGCACCAACCCCACTTCCACCGCCGACACCGCCAACCAATCGTATTTCGCGCCGCGCTTCCACACGTACAACAAATTGCACACGAAACACACCACAAACGCATCCATACCCGCCCACGCGCAGCCCACGTGAAAATAGAAAATCCGCTGGATCAACCCCATGGTTCGTTCCGTCGGCGCCACAAAAAAGGAGGCGTACGCCGCGGCGATCACCAACAGCATCGCAGTGGCGCCCAGCAATGCGCGTTTACCCATGACGACTCATTCCTCCAAAAGATATTCGCCGAAAAGCCACAGCGCCGTCAAAAACACCAGATCAAACACCGCCAGAAACCCGATTCCCTTCCACAACACGACCGGCTCGCGGTCCATCAGACTCACGCTCACCGTGGTGCTCACCACCAGCACCGGCGTCAGCAGCGGCAGCAGCAACAACGGCAACAGCAACTCCCGCATTCGCGCCTGCGCCGACACTGCCGAAAGCGCCGTCCCCACCACCGACACGCCCAAACTCCCCAAAAAAAGCACCAACACCCAATAATGCAGCTCCGGCAGCACCGGCACATTGTAAAAAGCCGCGAACAGCGGCAGCATCAACACTTCTGTCACCATTAAGAACAGCGTATTGGCGATCAATTTCGCCAAAAAGATCGCGAATGGATCGCTCACCGCTAGCCGCAGCGAACTCAGCGTATCGTTGCTTTGCTCCCGCAAAAAGCAGGGCTGCAGCATTAGCGACGCCGCAAACAAAATCGCCAGCCACAGCAATCCCGGACCGAATTCCCGCGACTCCTCCGTCGTCGGATTAATCGCGAAACTGAACAGGATCAGCACCACCAAAATGAACACTACTGTGGTGGTCAGCAGTTCCCGCGAACGAAACTCCGTGCGCAGTTCCTTGCCCAGCAGCGTGGCCGTATTCCCCATCAATCCCATCCGCAACTCCTCGCAATGCTGCTTGGGGGTCGGAGCTTTAACTCCGACATTTGGCCGGACCAACTTGCGGGCTTTAGCCCCTGAGGAATTGGTCTGGGAATGGAAAGCTCCTCCATCGAACGCCTCACCCGCCGCCAAACGTCAATATCGAGTGCAACGACGCCCCCGCTTGGGTGTCCGCCACCACCGACCCCGCATCCAATTGCACCGCTCGCGTCGCTAGCGCCGAAATTTCCGATTCGCCGTGTACGCTCATCACCACCGTGCATCCCGCTCGGTGCACCTCCCCGAGCGTTTTTGCAAGCCACGCAATTCCCAAGGGATCGAGTCCCGTGGCCGGCTCATCGAACAGCAACACCGCTGGCCGGTGTACTAACGCCCGCGCGATCGCAATGCGCTGCCGCATCCCTCGCGAAAACGTTCGCACCAGCGACGCTCGCCGTTCGTACAACCCCACTTCCTTCAGTAATTCTTCCGCGCGCGCCGCCGCCGACGGCACCCCTTGCAATTTCGCAAACAGGATCAGGTTCTCTTCCGCGCTCAGCTCGTCGTATACCATCGTAGTGTGCGCCACGTATCCCGGCCGCCCGTCACCCATAACCTCCGACGACGCCCCTGGAAACGACAGTTTCCCCGCCGTTGGCCGCACGATTCGCGCCGCTATGCGCAACAACGTGGTCTTCCCCGACCCGTTTCGCCCCGCCAACACCACGCATTCCCCCGGCGCGATTTCCAGGCATACCCGTCGCAAGGCGAACAATCCACCATAGCGCTTATCAATGTTCTCGAAGCGCAATCCAGTTGGAGAAAGGGTCGCGGCGGCCACTAATTTTCCGGTAACACCTGGAGCAGCGGGGCATCTTCCTGGCAACACACAGCCAGCCTATCTTTTACCCGCTAACGAATTGCTGATCAACTACCAATCGGGGGAGCGCCCAACCGCACCAACTCTTGCTACTTAAAACTTCCCACTTAAAACTTATGACTTAAAAACCTCTTCCTAGCTCCCTACTTCCAGAATATCCCGCAGCATCTTATCGAACCGTGCCTTCTCTCGCCCGTACTCTTCCTCGGAAATCGTGCCCGCCTGCCGGCGCAACTCCAGCCGGAAAATCTGCTCCTTCAACGAGTCCATGCTGGTGGCCACGTGCTGTTGCACTTCCGCCGCCGCGTTACTCACATTCTTCGCGCCATTGGGATTCGCCGCCGTCGCCGTCGTCCCGCCTGCCGTCTTCTTGCTTTTCCCCGCTGTTCCCGCAGCCTTCGCCACCTTCGCCCCGCTCGCAACTGCCGCATCCCCACCGGCAGCCACGACCACCTGCTTCTTCGATAGCAGCAATGCCCCCATCGCAAAAATGGCGGCCAGCCCCGCAAACAGATACCACTTAAACTCATCCAGCCGGCTGGGCGCCGCAATCACTTCCGGCCCCGTCCGCGAATTTCCTTCTTGCCCCGCCTGGCCCTGCTCCTCTCCTCCTGGCAGCGCCGTGGCCACGCCCGACAAGCTCACCTCCAGCGTTCCCTTGGCGGCCAACGGCTGGTGTGTGAACACCAACATCCCCTGTTCCTGCCCTGCAGGCACCAACCCATTTCCGGTCGCAGTGATCCCCGGAGGCACCACCACCAGCAGCTTCGCCCCCGCATAGGTCGCCGGCAATTTCACCGTGGTGCCGCTGTTCGCATAGGGCAGCTCGTAAGACAGTCGCACATTCGTCGGCCCTGGCCGAAACGCGTACGCAATCGCGTACCGCCCCTTGCCTTTGTCAATCGACGCCTGATTGATGGGCATACCCATCGTCGTCGCGGTGCTCACCTGATCCAACGTCGCGTGCTCCGGAATCGCAAAATCGAAATTCCCCTCGGTGCGAAAATACGCGCCCGGCGGTTTCGAATCGTTCTGCACGGTGTATTCTTCCGCGCCCACCAGGGTGTTGTCCTTGGGCTCAAAGATCACCACGTGCGACGGCACGCTGATCCCCTTCGGGTCTTTCGAAATGTCATACACCTCCACCTCTACTTCCGGCCTTCCTGGTGGAGCAAACGTATTGAAGCCAACGTCATGGAATGTCGCGCGAATCAGCACCGGCGCTGTGCCGATGGCGTCCTTCGTCACTGAAAAGCGTCCCTGCGCGTCGCTCTTGGCCGTGGCCAATTCCGCCATGCCTGCGGTGGGGCTCAGCAAATCCAAATCGACATTCGCTTCCGGCTTGCCCGTACTGCGATTGATCACCGTCCCGCTCAGGGTTCCCGCCAGGCATACAGAGGTGGCAAAAAGAGTTAAAAGCGTCAGGCGTACGAACCACGCCGCACGCGGGGATCCCAACCCCCGTCTCTTGCCTCCCAGACTTAAACCATCCGTCATCCTGAGCGCAGCGAAGGATCTCTCTTCCGCCACTCTCCGCAGACCACTCTCCGTCATCTACCGCTCCGCTCGCCCGTGGAAGCCCGCACCACTCGTGGACGCCGCACCTGCGATTCGGTCACCTGCTCGATCTCCGTGATCACTAGCGCTGCTTCGTTCTCCAGTGCGCTTTTCATCAATTCGTAATCGCCCTCCGAATACTTACCAGCCCGGTGCTCGAACTTCAAATCGCGCAAATTATCATAAATCGTATCGCGCCGTTCCAAAAGCTGGTCCAGCTTGGTGCGGTGCGGCGCCAGGTCCGAAGCGTCCGGATGAATATAAAACACAAACAGGAACACCGCCGCCGCCAACGCAAAGCACGCGCCCAGCGCCGCCCAATCCGGCAGCGCCGCGAACATCACCATCGCACTCGTCCACAACATCATAGATCTTCCGTCTCGCGAGCCGCCTGCGCTCGCGCGCGGTCCAGCGCTTCGTCGTGAGCCGCCGCTGCCGCCGGTGCCCCTTCATGCGACGCTGGCCGCACCGCCCATTTGCGCACCACAAACACCACCACGCTCAGTCCCACCACCGAGTAAAACACCGGCATCAGCCAGGCCACCAACCCGAATCCCTTCTTCGGCGGCTCGACGTACACTCCAGTGCCATACTCGGCCACGAATGCGTCAATGATTTGCTGTTCCGATTCGCCTTTGGCCAAGTGCTGATCGATTTCCTTCAACTCGCTCTTCGCCGTGTCGCACGGCCCGGAAAACGATCCACCCGGATGCGCACACAATCCCGCGCTCATGTCGCACCCGCGGCACATGCACTTCAGATGCGTTCCAATCTCTTTGGCTCGCTGCGAATAACCCAGCTGCGCCGTCACCAGCGGCCCCGACCCCAGCGCCGCCAGCACCACCAACCATCCAATTCTCTTCATCATCCCATTACACTCAAAAACATAAGCACGTCATTCCGAGCGGAGTCTGCGAAGCGAGGACCTCTTCTTCTTTTCGCCTTTCGCGAAAAGAATCTCTCTTCGATCTTCGCGTCTTGCCTCCCGCCTTCACTCGCCACTACTCTCAGTCATGCCCTTCCCGCAATTGCACGTTCGGCGCCGCCAGCACCGTCTCTCCCGGAGCGCCCGCCGGCTGCGCTGCTCCCGCCAGCACCAACGCCGCGCGCCGGTTCGGCATCAGCGCCAGCAGCGTCCCCATCACCACCCAAACGCCGCCCAACCAAATCCACTTCACCAACGGATTCAGGAACGCATGAATCACCGGCATATTCGTGTCCGGGTCCATCCCGGCATACACTACATACAAGTCTTCGCGCAGCGTCGAGTAGATCGCCACCATCGTTCCCGCCGCCTGCTCCGTCCCCTGGAATTGCCGCTTTTCCGGATACAGCAGCATGATCTGCTTGTCGCCCTTCATCACTTCCACGATCATCCGCTGCGCCGTGTAGTTCTTATCTGCCTTGGTGTCCGCGCTCTGCAGCACCAGTGTGTATGGCCCCAGCTTCATCGAATCCCCAATGTTCATGGCCTTCTGCGTTTCGCTATTAAACGCGGCTCCCGCTAACCCGATGAACACCAGCACCATCCCAAAGTGCACCACGTACCCGCCATAGCGCCGGGTGTTGCGCATCGACAATTCGTGCGCCGCCATCATCATGCTCATTCCCGTGCGTGCGTGAATGACCTTCGCGCCGCGATAAAACTCCATCACGATCGTCCAGGTTACGAATCCGCACAGGAACAGGCACAGCATCGACGCGCCATCGCGGTACCCCAGCGCAAACACCGCGATCGCCGACAAAATCCCCACCAGCAGCGGCCACCCGAAGTTCCTTTTCAGGCTGTCCATCGACGTCTTGCGCCACGCCAACAGCGGCCCCACACCGGTCAGAAACAATATCGCCAGCCCGATCGGGATCATCACTTTATTAAAGAACGGCGCGCCCACGCTGATCCGGTCGCTGGTGAACCACTCCGAAAATACCGGGAACAATGTCCCCGACAGCACCGCTATGCACGCGACCAGAAACAGCAAATTGTTGAACAGGAAGCTGGATTCTCGCGAGATCATCGAATCCAGCATGTTTTCGCTCTTCAGATAGTCGCGGTTCTTGAAATACGCCACCGTGCACACGCACAGCGTCGCCATAATGAACCCCACGAACCACGGCCCAATATTCGAATTGGCAAAGGCGTGTACCGAACTCACCACCCCGCTGCGCGTCAAGAACGTTCCCAGGATGCACAGCAGGAACGTCGAAAACACCAGCCACACGTTCCACACCTTCATCATCCCGCGCTTTTCCTGCATCATCACCGAGTGCAAAAACGCCGTCCCCGTGAGCCACGGCAGCAGCGACGCATTTTCCACCGGATCCCAGCCCCAGTAGCCGCCCCAGCCCAGCACTGCGTACGCCCAGTGCGCGCCCAGCAATATCCCCAGCGACTGGAAGCACCACGCCACCATCGTCCATTTGCGTGTCAGGTGAATCCACTTTTCCCCGGGATACCGCGCCAGCAGCGCCGCCAGCGCAAACGCAAACGGAATCGTGAATCCGGTGTACCCGGAATACAGGTTTGGCGGGTGAATCACCATTTCCGGATACTGCAACAGCGGGTTCAACCCGTTCCCGTCCATCCTCGTGAACGGTTCCAGCACGCCGCTCGCGCTCACCGTTGCCAGCGTCTTGAACGGGTTCTCCACGAAGTTGTTCAAGGTAAGAAAGAAGATCTGCACACCGGCCAGAATCACGCCCACATACGGCATCAGTTCGCCGTTCTTGTGCCGGTACGCCAGCAGCACCGAAAGCACGTAAATCGAAAGCAGCGTGCTCCAGAACAGCAGCGAGCCTTCCTGCCCCGCCCACAACGCCGCTACCTTGTAAAATGCGGACAAGTCCCGGTTCGAATGCTGCACCACGTAGGCAATCGAGAAATTGTCGGTAAATAGCAGGAATTCCAGGCTGATGGTCGCCAGGAAGATCAACACGCACGTGGCGATTCCCGCCTGGCGCGTGCTTTTGACCAGCAGCGGATGGCGCGTCTTGATCGCCACCATTCCGCCTACAAAGGCGTATACCGCGCACACAAATGCGAGCAGCAGCGAAAAACTACCGAATACATCCATGGACCGTTTCGCCCCCCTCTACCCTACGCCGCTAAACCCGCATTGTTGTCCTGAAGAGTTTCTCTAAGGTGCCTCAGCCTTGCATGCTCTCGAGCCGCCAAGCGCCGCCGCTTTCATCACGCCAGCCGCACCGTTCCGCCTGCCACTACCGGCAAAAACCAGATCCGTCATTCCAAGCCCAGCGAGGAACCTCTCTGCTCTCTTCTGCTCTCTTCTTTTCCGCCTCTGTGCTGTTCTTCTTCTCCGTCTCTCTGCTCTCTTTTTCTTCGCCTCTGTGCTCTCTGTGTCCTCTGTGGTGAAATTCTTCTCTTCCATACGGATCACGGAACACCGGTCGCGTATCACGACCGTTACTGCGCCCCGTAGGTTCTGCTCGTTTGCGTCGGCATCGTCGTTGCCGGCTTATCCCCTCCCGGTGCCGTTTCGTACTTCGAAGCGCATTTCGCCTGCACATGCTCGGCTACAAAACGCCCATCATTCGCCGGACGCCCTTCCACCAGCGCCTGCGACTTGTCCACGAACGTATCCGGCAACGGATCGGTTCCTATATAGCTGACCGGTAGCGTCTTGCCCTGCTCCTCCAGCACAAAATCCACCCGTCCGGGCAGGTGCTTGATCGACCCAGGCTCCACGGTTCCCGCCAGCCGCATCCGGTGGTTCCGCGCCGACCCCTGCAGACCCTGATATTCGGCAATTGTGTGGTAGTACGTCTTACTTTCGCCGTATCCCAGCCATGCCAGGAACGCCAGCGACGCCACAATCACCCCAATTCCCACGCCGAATTTTGCTCGAGTGTGCACAAATCACCTAAACCAGCCTACTCCGATTCCCATACTAACATACCCAACTACATGCAGGTACCGTACCAGTTTCACGGCAACCATCACGCCGCTCAGTGATATACGTCACACCTGCATCCCCTACACTCCTCTCGCGTTAGCGATCCCTAACCCGTCCCGCAGCGCCTGCAACTCCCCTTCGCTCGGTTCCCCGTGACCCCAAAACGTTCCCCCGCCCGGCGGCAGCACCGTGCACGGCAAATCCGCCCCGTGAAACTTCGGCGCGAACTCCTGCAGCTCTCTCGAAAGCAGCAGCACCCTCCTGGGCTTCAGCGACCGCCGGATTCGCGCAATGGTCGCCGGCAGCTCCGCCTGTAGGAGCCTCCGCCCGTCCGCCGGTGAGGTCCCCTCCTCCAACGGGCACTCCAACATGTGCGTCAGCATCAGTCCCAGCTTCTGAAACTCCGCCAGCACCGTTTCCGCGGTCTTGCCGACCGTGGGGATTTGTGCCGCTCGCAGAATCGCGCGCGCCTCCCCTTGAAATAGACCATGCGGCGAGTACAAAAATTCCCCATCCGTTTTCGGCACCACCGCGCACAACAGCAGCGCCTGGATGTGTAGCGGCCGGAACCGCGTGGCCCACGCCAGTCGCGTCAATCGCCTCGAGATATGCGCCGAATCCGCAAGCTGTCCACATCCATCGCACGGCAGCAGCAGCGTGTTCGTCATGGCACGCATCCTAGTGCACCGTCACCCCAGGCGCAAACCGGACCAAGTCCAGGAAAGGTACAGCCTCCCCAATTACCCTCCCGCTCCCCGCAACCCCCGCGTCTGATGGTCTCTCGGTGCCCTTCGTGGCGAACGACTCTTCTCTTTGCCTCGCACTCACCACTCGCCACCCCGCTTGCCCGGAGCTTCCGAGGGCTTGCCCTGACCGAGGAAGGGACTGGCTTTGTGGCACAGCCATTCTTGGCTGTGACTGGCGACGTCATTCTGCGCGAAGTCCGCCCAGCGAAGACCTCCGCCTCTTTTCGCGTCCTTTGCGAAAAGAATCTCTCTTCCTTCGACTCTCGACCTTCAGTTCCCTTTCTCCCCACTCACTTGCCCTGAGCTTCCAATGGCTTGCCCTAACGAAGAAAGGGATCGGACATTTTCTTCTCAGCTCTGTGGTCTCGGTGCGCTCTGTGGTGAACGACTCTTCTCTTTGCCTCGCCACTCTTCCTGTACAATGTTTCCCCGCCCTTTGCCCAAGCCACTCCGCACATGCCAACCGAACCCCACACCGCGTCTACAGGATCCCGCCCGCTCTCCGCTTTGCTTTCGCAAATCTTGGTCGCCTATACCGTCGAATTCGACAGCGAATTCGAGCGTCGTATGTCCGTAGTCCACCCCGGCACAGGCATATCCCTCACGATCTTCTACACCGTCATGCGCTTTCTGGACCGGCACGGCGTCAGCGTCGAACAACTTGCGCGCCAATCCATTGCGTCCGCCGACACCATTAACTTCCAGCTTGGCTGTCTCGAGCGCTGGCGCTTTCTCACCTTGCAGCCCGATCCCTCCGACCAGCGCCCCATTCCCCAAGCCTTCCACCGCATGGCTGGCCGCCAACTCCGCCGCGGTTGGGGCAGCGGCCGTGGCATTCGCGACCAGTGGATCGTCCAGCTCACCACCAGAGGCCGCAGCGCCCTCGAGATTTGGCCTCCGCTCTTCGAAGATATGGACCAGCGCTGGCGAAACCGTTTCGGCCCGCAACGCATCACCGACCTGCGCAACACCCTCGCCGACATCGTCGCCAAACTAAAATCCACTCCTCCCGACGCCCCGCCGCCCGATTCCAGCCGCACCGCCCCGGGCAACACCACGAAATCTTTGCCGGCACTGCTTTCGCTCGTCTTGCTGGCCTTCGCCCACGAATTCAATCGCGACTCCCCCGTTTCCCTCGGGCTCTGTGCCAACACGCTTCGCGTCCTGGGTGCAACCGCCATTCCTGAACGCGACATCCCCCGCCTCACCGGCTGCTCGCCCGAAACCAGCGCCATCGGCTGGCAGCTTAAGCCATTCATCTTGGTGGAATCCGGCAAGACTGCCCGGCGCGGCAAAATGGTCCGCCTGAATGCTCGCGGCCTTGCCGCGCAAGCCACTTACACTCAACTTGTGCAGGAAATCGAGCGGCGCTGGCTCCAGCGATTCGGCGCCGAGAATATCCGCAGCCTGCGCCACCAACTCGAGCAGTTCTTCACTCTGCGCAATTCTGGCGGTCTGCTGTTGTCACAAGGTTTAGTCGCTCCCAAAGGGGTGCGCCGCGCCGGTCATCAAACCGCTTCCCTCGGTGCTGGCGTGGTAGGTGTGGCTGCGCGCAACCGTACTCGCGATCTGGTACAACAGACCGCGGCTTCGGCCCCTAGCTGACTCCGAAGGATCGGCATTTTCTTCTCAGCTCTGTGGTCTCGGTGCCCTCTGTGGTGAACGACTCTTCTCTTCCTCGCACTCACCACTCACCACTCGCTTGCCCTGACCGAGGAAGGAACTAGCTTTGTGGCACAGCCATTCTTGGCTGTGACTGGTAACCAGTTCCCACACTGGCCTGGGCGAGCTTGTCCTCAGCAATTCCGACGGGCCACTGCCCCTCCGAGATTCCGCATTCTCTCTGTGTGCTCTGTGCTCTCTGTGGTGAGACCTTCTACTTCGACACCGTCGCGTCCGACGGCAGCTTGGCACGCAAACACCACTTCAATTCCTGGCTCAAATCCGTCACTTCCATCCCCGGCATGACGATGAATTTGCACGACAGCATTTCTCGTGGCTCGTCATCATCCGGCAACTGGCACATCACCCGGCAATATTGACAATCCTGATTCCAACAGAAGCGCCCATAAGGGATCGTCTCCGGGCTGATGAACTGGAAACACCGCAGCAATGAGTTGCGCTCCGGCACCTGAAACTTCCTTCCCATAATCGTAATGTCTACGAGCTTTTCGTACGGACGAAACGGTTCCGACATGACCAGGCTTATCCTTTGCAAACGGTGCGGAGTGCGCTTGCTCCGAGACTAGGTTCACACGCTGCTTTTTCAGAGTAGTGCGGTATACCCCCCCGAACAACAAAGGATCACACCCGCGTACCCAATACGCCACGGGGTCGCCCCTGCCTGCTTGATAACCTAAATTGCTTGTTGATCGAATCTAAATGGTGGTGTCATTCCCAGCATCGCTGCGGCACGCTGGCGCTGCCGGGAACCCGCTTTTCCATGAGTTCGGCTGCATTCGCGCTCACCCGCCCATATCAAAATACTGGCACATCCTGCGATACTTCTGGTACCGCTCCTGCAGCAACTGCTTCGGCGCGCGCCCCGACAATTCCAACAACTGCCTCTCCAGCACGTCCCCCAACAGCCGCGCCGCTCCCTCGAAATCGCTGTGCGCGCCGCCGTCCGGCTCGGAAATAATCTCGTCGACAATCCCCATATCCCGCAAATCCGGCGCCATGATCTTCATGGCAATCGCCGCGGTCTCCGCTTTGCTGGCGTCGCGCCAGATAATCGACGCGCAACCCTCCGGCGAAATTACCGAGTAAAATGCATTCTCCAAAATATTCACGCGATCGCCCACCGCAATCGCCAGCGCGCCCCCCGACCCGCCTTCCCCCGTCACCGTCACGATCACCGGCACCGGCAGTCGCGCCATCTCCCGCAAATTCCGCGCGATCGCTTCGCCTTGCCCACGTTCCTCTGCGTCAATTCCCGGATATGCTCCCGGAGTATCCACAAACGCCAGCACCGGCCGGCCGAATTTCGCCGCCAGCTGCATCACCCGCAGGGCCTTGCGGTATCCTTCCGGCTTGGGCTGCCCAAAATTCCGCAGCACCCGCTGTTTGGTGTCCCGTCCTTTTTGCTGCCCGACCACCGCCACCGCCCGGCCGCGAAACTTCGCTAAGCCCGCCACCAACGCCTTATCGTCCGCAAACCCGCGGTCTCCGTGCAGCTCGATAAAGTCCGTCAGCATCAGGTTGATCCAATCCATCGTGTGGGGGCGCTGCGGGTGCCGCGCAATCTGCGCCCGCTGCCACGGCCCCAGGTGCAGGTAAAATTCCCGCCGCAACTCTAGCACTTCATGCTTCAGTCGTTCCAGTTCCGCGTCGTCCCCGTCCTCGCCATTGGCCGACAGCCGCCGCAACTCCTCGACGTCCCGCTCCAGCTTCTCGATCTCCTTCTGCCGATCGATGGTCTGCAGCCGCTTATCTTTTCTCGCTGCGCACATTTAGGAAATCCTTTGTATCCCTTCGTCGCTGCAGATGCGATCCAGTGCCGCGATGAAGTCCGGCGTGACTCGTATCTTACGCTGAGATTGCACCACTGCTGTAGTTCCATCGTTGGCCTTCACCTCAAAGATCACCGTGCTCGGCCCGGCCGCCCTCGCAAATAGCTCCTCCAACTGCGCCAGCGCGTCTTCGCTCAAATGTTGCAAGTCCAATTTCAACCGGAATTCCGCTGGCCCGCCGTTTTCCGTCACCGCATCTAATCGCTTTGCTTCCTGGAGCGATAGCCGGGTCCCCGCTTCTTCCACCTGCACGCGCACTTTCAACAGCAACGGCTGTCCCGGTTTCAGAATACCTTCCAGGCGCTGAAAACTCTCCGGGAACGCCAGCAGCTCTTGCACCCCGGTCATATCTTGCAGCGTGAAAATCGCCCACCGCGCGCCTTTCTTCGAGCGCATCGGGCGGTTCCCCACAATCAATCCCACTACCGCGATTTCCTTCCCATTCCGCTGCCCTTCCACTTCCCCCAGCGAAATCACTCCCAAGTCCTTCAGTCGCGACGCGTACTTTTCCAGCGGGTGCCCCGAAACGTAAAAGCCCAGCATCGCGTACTCGCTGGCCAGCCGTTCTTCCTCGGTCCACGGCGCCGCGTCCCGCAATTCGAAATGTACCTTCGCCTCAGTAGCGCCTCCCCCAAAGAACAACCCGTGCTGCCCCGACTCCTTCGCTCGCGCCGCCCGCTGGATCGCTGCAATCGCCTCATCCGCCGACGCCAGCATCGATTCGCGCGGCCCCAGCGAATCCATCGCTCCGCAGCGAATCAAGCTTTCGAACACGCGCTTATTCAGAAATCGCGATTCAATTCTCTCGCAAAAATCGTATAGCGACTTGAACTCGCCCTGCCCCAACCGCGCCTCGCGTATCGCCTTCGCTGTGTTTTCCCCCACATTCTTGATCGCTGCCAGCCCAAACCGGATCGCGTCGCCCACCGGCGTAAAGAACAGATCGCTTTCGTTCACATCCGGCGGCAGGATCGGAATGCCCATGCCCCGCGACTCGTTGATGTACTTCACCTGCTTTTCCGCGTTCCCGGTTTCCGAAGTCAGCAGTGCCGCCATGAATTCCACCGGATAATGCGTCTTCAGCCACGCCGTTTGATACGCCAGCAGCGCGTACGCGCAAGAGTGCGACTTGTTGAACCCGTATCCCGCAAACTCCTCCATCAAGTCGAATATCCGGACGGCCTTCTTCTCCGGAATCTTGTTCTTCTCGCAGCCCCCCAGGAACTTCGCCCGCTGCGCCGCCATTTCTTCTTTCTTTTTCTTCCCCATGGCCCGGCGCAGAATGTCCGCTTCACCCAGCGAAAAACTCGCCAACCGGTTGGCGATCTGCATCACCTGTTCCTGATACAGAATCACCCCGTAAGTCTCCTCCAGAATGTCCTTCAACTGCGGCAGTTCGTAGCTGACCTTGGTCTTCCCATGCTTGCGATTAATGAAGTCGTCGATCATTCCGCCCTGGATTGGTCCTGGGCGATATAACGCGTTCAGCGCGGTCAGGTCCTCGATCCGCGTCGGCTGGTACCGCCGCAAAATGTCCCGCATCCCGTGCGATTCGAATTGGAAGATCGCGGTCGTGTCCCCGCGCGAGAACAGCTTGTACGTCTCTTCATCCTCCAGCGGCAAACTCTCCAGATCAATCTGGACGCCCCGGTTCTTCGCCACCATCTTCACCGCGTCGTACAGCACCGTCAGCGTCGTCAGGCCCAGAAAATCCATCTTCAGCAGGCCGATGCGTTCCAGCGCGGTCATGTCGTACTGCGTGGTAATTTCATCCCGGTTGGTCTTGTATACCGGCACCAGCTCCGTCAACGGCTGCGGCGAAATCACCACCCCCGCCGCGTGTGTCGACGCGTGTCTCGCCAATCCCTCCAGCCGCAGCGCCACTTTCATCAAATCCTTTAACCGTTCGTCCGCATCGATCGCCGATTTCAGTTGCGGCGACTCCTTCAGCGCCACCTCCAGCGTGATTCCCAGCGTCGCCGGAATCAGCTTCGCCAAGCGGTCCACTTCTCCATAGGAGATATCCATCGCCCGGCCCACGTCCTTCACCGCCGCCTTCGCCGCCATGGTTCCGAACGTGATGATTTGCGAAACGTTCTCCCGCCCGTACTTGTGCGTGACGTAGTCAATCAGCTCCCCGCGTCGCCGCATGCAAAAATCAATGTCGATATCCGGCATCGACACCCGTTCCGGATTCAAAAATCGTTCGAACAGCAGGTTGTATTGCAACGGGTCTACGTCTGTAATCCGCAGCGCATAGCTCACCAGACTTCCCGCCGCCGATCCCCTTCCCGGCCCCACCGGAACTTCCTGCGCCCGCGCGTACTGGATGAAGTCCCACACGATCAAGAAGTACCCTTCGTAATGCATCTTCTTGATCATTTCGATTTCCGACGTCAGCCGCTTCTCGTACTCCGCAACCGGATTGCGCAGCAAATTCTGCCTGGCCATGCGCTCCAGGTTCGGCAGCCTTTGTTCGAACCCTTCCCGCGCCACTTTTTCGAAATAAGTGTCCGGCGTGTGACCCGCGGGCACCTGGAATTCCGGTAACGCGTTCGGAACGCGGTCGATCTTCACGTTGCAGCGCGCCGCGATGTCCACGGTCCGGCTCACCGCCTCCGGCACTTCCCGGAACACCTGCGCCATTTCCTGCGCGCTCTTGAAATAGAACTGGTCGGTGGCGAAGCGCATCCGCTGGCTATCGCTCATGGTCTTGCCGGTCTGGATGCACAGCAAAACTTCCTGCGCGTGCGCGTCCTCGTGATGCAAATAGTGGCAATCGTTGGTTGCCACCAATGGTATGCCGGTCTCTTTCGCCAGCCGGATCAGCTGCGTATTCACGCCTTTTTCAATCGGCAGATTCTGGTCCTGAATCTCCAGGAAGAAATTCCCTTTCCCAAAGATGTCCCGCAGTTTGTACGCCGTCTCACGCGCCTTGTCGTACTTGTCCTCCAGCACCAGTTCCGTCACTGGCCCGCGCAGGCACGCTCCCAGCGCAATCAGTCCTTTCGAATGTTTGCTCAGCAGATCGAAATCGATGCGTGGCTTGTAGTAAAAGCCTTCCAGAAAACCCGCCGACACCAGCTTGATTAGGTTGTGGTAGCCTTCCAGGCTCTCGCACAACAGCACCAGGTGATTGCTGCCTCGCGTCCCCGGCTCGAAATCGTAGCGATCTTCCCCCGGCGCCCCGGCCTTCTCCCCACGATCCAGCCGGTTCCCCTTGGCCACGTATACTTCGCACCCAATGATGGGCTTGACGTCCCGCTTGCTGGCCTCGTAGAAAAAATTCGCCGCCGCAAACAGGTTGCCGTGGTCGGTGATGGCCACCGCCGGCATCTTCTGTCGCGACGCCTCATCCAGCAACTCGCTCGTCTCGCAGGCTCCGTCCAGCAGGCTATAGTCGGTGTGGACGTGCAGGTGAACAAACTGGGGATTGCCCATACTCCTATTTTAAGTCCCACCCTCCCGAATTGCGACTGCCCCTTCTCCCCACTGTGGATATTTTCTCCGTCTTGCTTGTGTACTGGCCAGTCTGCAGACTGCCCTGGACGCACTTGTCCTGACCAAGGAAGGGATCGGCCATTCTCTTCTCAGCTCTGTGGTCTCGGTGCCCTCTGTGGTGAACGACTCTTCTCTTTGCCTCGCGCTCTTCACTCGCCACTCGCCTGTCCTGAGCTTGCCCTAACGAAGGAAGGGACTGGCTTTCTGGCACAGCCATTCTTGGCTGTGACTGGTGACCAGTTTGCACACTGGCCTCGGCGAGCCTGTCCTGACCTTCAAAAGGCTTGCCCTGACCGAAGAAGTAAATGGCTTGTGGCACAGCCATTCTTGGCTGTGACTGGTGACGCGAAGGGCCACTGCCCCTGCGTCTTTTCCTCCCGCTGGCCTCAACCCCTGCGTCTTGCTTCAAACGAAAATACTTCGTCATTCTGAGCGGAGTCCGCGAAGCGAAGACCTCTTCCTCTTTCCGTGCCTTTCGCGGAAAGAATCTCTCTTGGGTCGATCCGTCTTGCCTCGCTTGGTAGCGCCGGCATCCTGCCGGCATGGCCGACTTCAATTCCTTGCTTCTTTATTTCTTTTCTCGCCACTCGCCAGTAACCACTCGCCACTGCCCCTTACTTCCCCTTCTTCTTCGCCGCCGCACTCTTCAACTTCGCCGCCTTCTCTGCTTTTCCGGCCTTCTTCTCCTTCTCTTTCTTCTTCGGCGTTTCCTTAATCCCCGATAGCTTCCGCAGCATCTTCTCCCGTTCTTCCGGAGTCTTCCCCCGTCCCATCAGCTGCGCCGCAAACACATTCTGAATCACCTGATCGAACTTCGGCCCGCGCGCCATTCCCAAATTCTCCAGCTCCGTGATCACCGTCTGTAGCCCCTGCCGCACCGGCCGCCACTTATTCAAGTACGCCTTCAGCTTCGAAACCGCACCCGAATTATTCGACTCCGCCAACAAATACGCCACCATCTCCAGTGGCAGCTTCTCGATATATTGATACGCCTCAATCGGCGTTTTGGTCTTCTTGCCCGTCAGTTCCTTCTGCACGCCCGCGGCTTTCTCCGGAAATTCTTCGATCTCGTCAATCTCCGCCGACCGGAACCCCAGTTTCGAAAGAACACTCGCGACCTCGCGATCCTTCAGCTTCCCCAGGATCGCCAACATCATCGGGGTTGCCAGCCGTGGCCGGAATCCCGCCATGAACAATTCATCGCGCACTTTCTGTAGCCCGTTAATCGCCTCGTAGTCCGGGTGCTTCTTCGCCAGCAAAGGGTGAACCAGCTCCATCAACTCGTGCTCGTCCCAATCCTTCAACACTAATTGCGGCCGCTCTTCCCGCGCTAACCCCCGTAATTCCTGCCCCGCGTCTTCCGGCGTGATAGTCTTCTGCAATTCGCGCTCGATCGCCAGGTTGAACCATTCCTGCGTCCGCGACTCCAGCTTGAATCCCATTCTCGCCGCCACCCGTAGCGCCCGCAGCAACCGCACCGGCTGATTCGTGAAGCTATGAATCGTCAACGCCCGCACTTCCCCGTGCTCGATATCCGACAGCCCGTTGGTCGGGTCCAGCAGCAATCCCCGCGACGCGGGATTCAACGATATGGCAATCGCATTCAACGAAAAATCCCGCCTCCGCAGGTCTTCCATGATGGTCGACCAGCGTATCTCCGGCCGCGTTCCCGGACGCACGTAATACTCGTCGTGCGCCGCCGCCAGGCTCCCATCCACGTCCCCGGCAAACAGCATTTCCACATGCCGCAGTTTTTCATCCTCCGACACAATTTTGGCCCCGCCTTTTTCCAGCTCCCGTGCCATCTTCGCCGGATTTCCTTCCAAGGTGAAGTCTAGATCCCGCAACGTGGCGCCGGTGATCAGGTCGCGCACCGTTCCGCCCGTCAGGTACACATTGAATCCCATGGCCGCGGCCAATTCCTGCACCCGCAGCATCGCCGCTCGCTGTTCCGGCGAGAGCCGGCTCTCCAGCAAAAACATGTAATCAGGCATCGACGCTCCTCGACATTAAAGGTGGGCAACCCGCCTGCGCCGCCGCACCCGCGGTAGTCCCCTGCCCGCGCTACGCGCGCGGGTGATGCGCCTTGTAAATCTGCTTCAGGCGTTCCTCCACGACGTGCGTGTAGATCTGCGTCGTGGAAATATCGCTATGTCCCAACATCAACTGCACCGAACGTAAATCCGCTCCCCGTTCCAACAAATGGGTTGCAAAACTGTGTCGCAGCATGTGTGGCGTCAGCGCCACACGCAATCCCGCCTGTCGGCCGTAAGTCGACAGGATTTTCCACACGCCCACCCGGCTGAACCTCCCGCCCCGCCGGTTCAGAAACAATATCGGCGTGCTCCCGCCGGCCGGCCCCTTGGCCAGTAGTTTCGGTCGCGCATCCCGCAAATAACGGTCCACCAGCGCCAGCGCCTTCTTCCCTACCGGCACAATCCGTTCCTTGTCTCCTTTTCCGATGCACCTCACGCAACCCACTGACCGGTCCAGGTCCATCACGCGCAAATTGGTCAGCTCCGTTACCCGCAGCCCGCTCGAGTACAGCACCTCCAGCATGGCCCGGTCGCGCAGCCCAAACGGCGTTTTCTCGTTTGGCTGCGCCAGCAACTTCTCCACTTCCTCCAATCGCAGGTAGTCCGGCAACGTACGCCGCACCTTCGGCGATTCCAGCGTGACCGACGGATCTTCGCTGATCCTTTCCGTCACTTGCGCAAACCGGAAGAAATTCCGCAAGGTCACCAGGTGCCGTGCCACCGTCCGGCTCTCCAGCCGGTTTTGGTACAGTTGCGACAAAAAGTCCACCAGGTCATCCCGCTTCACCGTTTCCACCGTCAACTTGCGTTTCTTGGCGAACTCCTCGAACTTGCGCATGTCTCGCCCGTAAGCGGACACGGTGTTCAACGACAGTCCCTTCTCCACTCGCACATGCGTCAGGAATTCACTGATAGCCGCGGAAAGTTCCATCACGAACCAGCCCATTCTTCGGCCGTTTCGCGTCGAGTCGCGATGCCGTAGACTTCTTCGATCTCCGGACAACGAAATACCCACGTGAGGCCGATATACAGAAGTGTTGCGCCGCCAATCAGAGCTATGAAGACCATCAACTGGGTGAAAAATGCCGATTGTACGGTGTAATTGGCGTAATGGTTTCCGACCATGCAGCCAATCCCCATCAGCGCGGCGCACAGCGAAATCTTTGCAATCGAACGAAAAATGTGAATCGTACCCAAGGTTCCGTAGCGGATCCGGAAAATGAAAAACAACGTGAAGAAATCAAAAAACGTCGCCAGCACCGTGGCCAGCGCCGGTCCGCCGTTCTGAAATCGCCGGTACAAGAACGAGTTCAGAAACAGGATATTGAACATGATATTCAGCACGAACGAAATGACCCCGACCACCACCGGCGTTTTCGTGTCGCTCGCCGAATAAAACGCCGGCACGATCAGTTTCACGCACGCCAGCGCCGGCAGTCCAGCCGCGTAATACAGCAGCGGCCTCGCCGTCAGCCGGGTCGACTCCGCCACGAATTGCCCGTGCTGGAACAGCATCCGGATGATCGGCTCCCGCAGGATCATCAGTCCCACCGCCGCCGGTATGGTGATATACGCCACGATCCGCACTGCGAACGTCAGCGTTCTTTTCAATCCTTCGTAATCGTTCGCCGCCGCTTGGTGCGACATCATCGGCAAAATCGCCGTCGCCACCGCAATCGCATACCCTCCCAATATCAACTCCATCACCCGGTCCGAAACATATAGCGCGGCCAGGCTCCCTCGCGGCATTCGCGGCGCCGTCACGAAAAATGTGTCCACGAAAAAATTGATTTGTGCCACGCCCATCCCGAAAAATCGCGGGAACACCACCTGCGCGAATCTTTTCACCCCGGGATGGCTGAACGAGATCCCGAAATCGAACCGCATACCTCGCGCCACCAGTTGTGGCACCAAAATCAAAAATTGCAGCGCCCCGCCCACCAGCACGCCCACCGCCAGCGAAATCGCCGGGCTCTGGAAGTAGTGCCACACCAGCCCAATCGAGAAAATGATGATGGCCAGGTTCTGCAGTGCCGTGGTCGCCGCCGGCAACGCGAAGTGGTGAAACGAATTCAGGATCCCCATCCCCAGCGCTGCCAGTCCGGCAAAAAACAAATACGGGAAAATGATCCGGTTCAGCGCAATCGCTTCTTCCCAACTGTTGGCCCGGTCCTGTGGCGAAGAAAACGACTGGATCACCACCGGCGAGAACACTACCCCTAGTACCGTCACCACCGCCAGCACCACCGCCAGCGTCCAAAACAGCCGGTTCGCGAATTTCCACAACTCCTCGGAGTTGGCCGCCCGCATGTACCCGGTAATGATCGGGATGAACGACGCCGTTACCGTCCCTTCTGCCACCAGCCTTCGGAACAGGTTCGGCAAACGGTAGGCCAGCACGAACGCATCGGCCGATAGGGTGGTACCCAGCAGGAAGGATATGCGTTGATCGCGAACGTAACCGAAAACCCGGCTTACTATCGTTACCAGGGAAATTATTGATGCGGACTTTAGGATTTGCGTCTTTTCGGTCAAAAGCGGCCCTCAGGGACCTAAAGCCAACATTAACAATAACTTGACAGGGAAGTCGTGCTTAAATTAACATAATCTCCGCCTTTGCGCAATTGTTTCTCGCTTTTCACAGAAAAGGTCCGTTTGAAGACCAAATCTCCAACTTCCACCCACAAAAAGGTTGTTATTGAACTCCTCGAGAAAAAGCTTCTCCGCGGCTATCTCAACCCTGTCCGCCTCTCCCAGGCCGAAAACCTCGACCTGCTCACTCCCGAAGGCACCCACGAGGAAGTCCCTCTTATCAAGGTCCGCGCCGTCTATTTCGTCCGCGACCTGGACAACGACATCGCCCTCGAACGCAAAACTTTTCTCAGTCGTCCCAAACTCGACGGCTTGTGGGTCCGCCTGCGCTTCCGCGATGGCGACAGCCTCGAAGGCGTCATCCCCAACGACCTTCTCTCCGTTCACGACAACGGCCTGCAATTGACTCCACCCGATTTCAACTCCGGTACCGACCGCATCTTCGTTCCACGCACCGCCCTCACCGAATTCACTGTCCTCGGCGTGGTCGGCATCGCTCGCCGCAAGCCCGCTGCGAAACCACTTCAGCCACGCCTCTTCACCGACGACACCGAACCCTAATCCCGTTTCTCACCACCTAAGCCGCCTCACACGAACCGCTCCAAGATGAAGGCTCCTTGTAGCGCTGGCATTCATGCCAGCATTGTTCCCATCCTGACAAACACAATTCACATTGAAACAACGGCTCACCCTCTCGGCGTCGCCATCCCGGTGCTAACTCCTTACGAAAGATAAAATTGGTCTCTGCTCAAACGGCTGTCAACCTGCTCCCGACTGAATCGGTTTTACAGTGGGGCATGGCAGCATCGCGCACCATCGCAAACATGCGTCACTGCGAGTCAAGCCTCTCGAATAACGGTCTGTCTTTCGACGCCAGAAAACGATCGCAGTCCGCAACGTGAACCACCCACGGAGGAAATGATGATAGTCGCCGAAGTACCCGGAATATTACTGGTCGAATGGAACGATGAAGCTAAAGCGGTAGTCGACACTTGGTCCAGTTACACCATTAACGAAACCCAGTTTCGCGATGCCATCTTGAACAAGGGAGTGGCGCATGCCCGCGCCAACAGGGGGCGCGCGTGGGTCATGGATGCCACAAGGCCAAGGGGGCTTTTTCACCAACGATCCACAAACTCATTGAGACTGAGGTCTTCAAAACCTTCGCGGCCATCGGCGTTAAGTATTTCATCACCATCAAGTCGGCCAGTTCCGCCGTCACCAATCTGTCCATCAGGAGCTATACCGCTAACCTCGGCCCTCATGGAATCCAAATGGTAGAAGTTCCGGACCTGAACAAGGCCATCGCCTGGCTGAAGGAACATCCCTAGGGCGACAGAAACACACCTCTCAAGGCTCGATCGCTTGCCCCTTGTAGCGCTGGCATCATGCCAGCATCCTTCCTCGTCTCCGCCGGCGCGCACCCTCGGTTTCTGAGGGTCGGTCTTCTTCGCCGGCGCTTCCTAGCGCCGGCATCCTACATTCTCGACGCATATGGGTGCTCCAACCTCGACAGGTTCTGGCGCTTGCTCAGTTGTAGCGCTGGCATGATGCCAGCATTCTTCCTCGCCTCCACTGGGTGCCCCTCGGTTTGTGAGGGTGGGTCTTGCGGTTCTGTGCCCGTTCACTCTGCCTTCGACCGGCTATCGTCGCGGAACCCAAGCAGATCTTCGATTGCCAAGGCTCGTCCCGACCTTCGAGAGGGCCCACTCGTCACTGCATCTCCACGCCCCGCCGTCACACTAGCCTCTCAGGTCACTCCGGTGCCTTTCTTCAAATCACCCGAAGCCGAAGCATCCTATCGCGCGGCATACCAAGCCACTCTGCGCCTGTGGCCCGCCTGTACCGAATCCCTCGACCTCGCCACAGCCTTCGGTTCCACGCACGTGCTCGCCTGCGGTCCCGCTGCCGCCCCTCCCATCATCTTTCTCCACGCCATGTCCTTCAGCGCCACTATGTGGTATCCCACGGTCTCGGCGCTCTCCAACGAATTTCGCTGCTACGCCGTCGACTTCCAGTCCGATATGGGTCTCAGCATCCCTACCAACCCGCCCGCCACTCGCGCCGACTGTGTTGCCTGGCTCCGCGAAGTGCTCGACCAACTCTCCATCTCCAAAACCTCCATCGTCGGCCTATCCTACGGCGGCTTCCTGGCTCTGAACTACGCCCTGGCCGAGCCTACTCGCGTCGCCAAACTCGTACTCGCCTCTCCCGCCGCTGGCTTCATCGCCCTGCCCAAATCCTTGTACGTGCGCATGCTCCTATTCTTCCTGCTTCCCGGCCGTTCCGGCGTGGATAGGATCCTCGACTTCGTTTTTGCCGATCGCTTTCCGCTGGACCACCCGGTCATCCAACAATTTGGCGCCGGAACGAAAACCCTGAATCCGCAGGTCCACCGCGTCTTTCCTAAAGCTTTCACCGACTCCGAACTCGCCGGCCTGACGATTCCGGTGTACCTGCTCCTTGGCGAAAAAGAGGTTTGCTATAACCCTGCTTCCGCAGCCAAACGCGCCCGCCGTCTCCTCCCCAACGCCTCCGTCGAGATCTTCCCCAACCTCGGCCACATGCTCGTCCTCGAATGCCCCGACATCGTCAATCCCCGCATCTCCCGCTTTCTCCATCCTTAGTTCGCCGTCCTGCACCACCACATTCCTACCCGCAAAAAAGTCTTGACAGAATTCCCCAGTCATTGTATTTAACCAATAGGTTAAATACACGTTACCTGGATTGACTCCCATGGCCTTCTCATCCACCACCGACTCCCTCACCGCAACTTTCGCCGCACTCGCCGACCCCACCCGCCGCGCTATCCTCGCCCGTCTCTCTTCCGGCGATGCTTCCGTCACTCAACTTGCTGCGCCTTTCGACATCAGCCTTCCCGCCGTCTCCAAGCATTTGAAAGTCCTTGAGCGTGCTCACCTGATCGTTCGCAGCCGCGACGCCCAGTGGCGTCCCTGTCAGCTTCAAGCCCAACCACTCAAAGACGTAGCCGACTGGGTCGACCATTACCGGGAATTCTGGACCACGAGTTTCGATCGTTTGGATGACTACCTGCACCAACTGAAACAAAAGGAGAACAAGCATGCCCGCCAGCAACGCCGGAAATAGCCAAACATCGCGCGCCCAGGTCCCCGCGGTTCCCTTCTCGCCCAAGGGCGACTTGCTCCTCACTCGCACCTTCGATGCTCCTCGCGAGCTGGTCTTCAAGGTTTGGACTGATCCCCAACATTTGGCGCAATGGTGGGGGCCTCACGGCTGCAAGACCACGGTTTACGAAATGGACGTCCGGCCCGGCGGCCGCTGGCATTACTCCATGCACGCCCCTGACGGGAACGATTATCCCTTCGATGGTGTGTATGTTGACGTTGTGGCCCCCGAGCGACTGGTCTTCGATGGCACCCTCATGGGTTCGCCCGACCAGCGTGTCTGGGTTGAAGTCACCTTCGTCGCGCGCGAAAACAAAACCGAAGTCATCGTGCACCAGTTATTTTCCTTCGAATCTGCCGCCACCCGTGGTGCCCGCATGGGTTGGACTCAGCAGATGGAGCGCCTCGCCGACTTCCTGGCCAAGTTCCAATGATCCAGGGCCAACACAAATCCGTTCTTGCTCTTCGAATCCATCTCCAAGCTGCCGCGGGATCATTCGTCTTGGCCCTCAGTCATGAGCGATGTGCGGCAGCATACTCACGCGAAAGGCAACCACTTGGATCACCGCCAGCAGCGCTCCTGTCGCGATCGCTGGCCACAGGCCCACGCCGCTTCTCACCTTTGCCGCTTTGATGATTCCGGCGATTGATGCCGCTCCGACAACCACGGTCATGGCAATCTCGGTGCTCGAAAATGTTCCCGAGACGATTCGCGCCCAGCCCAGCAGGAATAGCCAGATCGCTACCATTACCAGCAACCAGAAGACAAAGCATGGTAGGGTTGCCCATTTCGTTAAATCGGAACCGCGCAGCCCAAGCACAACTCCTATCCACAGGGGCGATGTCTGCACGATGTGGCGCAACACCCCGTGTGATACCACCCCAACCACCAGCAGCGCGGCTATCGCTGCAACACAGCAAAGAATCAAAACACGCAGGTCTTTTTCCGTCGTACCCTCGCGCAAGCCCATCGTTTTGATTACCCCTTCGGTGCAAGCAAATATGCATAAGCTAACAGCGCCAGGCCGATGAATAGCGGGATTAGCCCCAGGAGATAGCCCCGATCGACAGATTGCCTGTCCGCGACACCAATGAAAATCATCAGACTGATCCCGATCGCCACGGTGATTAACCCGCCAAGTTTCTGCCCTTCTCGACGGCTGCGCGCGGCGATCTTCTCCGACTCCCGCAGGTATTCGATGGCCACGCTGCCCCCGCCCGCCTGTGTTTCAGCGATTTTTCGCACAGTTTCACTTTTGTAGTACGCTTCCCTTTCGAGGCGCCGCTCCTTCGACCACACTGCCACAGCAATAAACGAGAAGAGCGCGATGCTCACAATACTCAAGAACAGGAATACCCCTCCCATGTGACTCATGTTCATACCATCCTTCCCACTGTCGTTGGCCTGCTTCATTTCGTCTGACAGGCCTCGCCGTTCTCCGGTTGCATTTTCTACGTCGCCTGGGTCGAAAGAAAATGCAACCACCCGCTGCGGCTCGCTGTCTTACCCGCAAAGGAGCGGTGTGAGCGCTGCGGAGGATCAGGCGGCCGTCGAGAAGGTCCTGGCGGGGGATACGTCCGCGTTTGAGGGCCTCGTCCGTCGATGGCAGGGTCCGCTGGTCAACCTCGCCTACCGTTTTTGCAGAGAGCGCAGCCGTGCCGAGGAGATGGCGCAAGAGGTGTTTCTTCGAGCCTACCGATCGCTTGCCGGTTGGCGCCGGGAATCGGCCTTTTCAACTTGGCTGTTTGCCTTGGCCACCAACCTGTACTGTTCCGAACTCCGCAGAATTCCATTGCGAACCGTCGCCCTCGACGATCTTGCTGAGCCGCCGGACCCTCGTCCTCCAGATGGCGGCCTCGAGGACCAAAGCCGCGATCGCGCCGTGCGCCGTGCGGTCTACGCCCTGCCGCCGAAGTATCGCGAGGTTCTGCTTCTTTTCTATTTCCACGAGATGGATGTTCCCTCCGCTGCTCGCAGCCTCGGCCTCCCCGAGGGAACGGTGAAGGCACGGTTATCTCGTGGACGGGAACTGCTGCGCAGCAAACTCGCCAATGCACACATGGGCCGGCTTGTCAGAAAGGAGATCCTATGACACAGGACGATCTCGATCGCATTCTTTCCAACGAGCCGCAAATCCTTGCCTCCTCGGGCTTCGTCGATGCCGTTATGGATTCCGTTCGGCGCCAGGCAACCGTCCCGCCTCCGATTCCCTTTCCTTGGAAGCGCGCCTTGCCGGGTATTTCCGCCGTAGCTTTCACGCTCGCTGTCCTGGTGATCTTCCTCATACGGGGAAGTGCGAATCAATCACTTCCTCCCAATCTCGTTCCGACACTCACTTCCCTCTTGGAAACGTGGAAGACCTTCAGTGCAACTTGGGTCGTGCTGGCGCTGCTTCTGAGTTTCGCGTCGCTCAAACTTTCCATGCGCCTCGCCGGTGGTAAGACGTGACCACGCCACGGTAGCTGCCACCACCTACGTCAAATGCGTGCGCGCAAAAACGTGTAATGCAACGTTGCCCGTGATACGTTCAAAATCGAGCTTGATCCTGCGGAGGGACACCATGGCCAAGAAGAAACCTGATAAGAAGGGCTCGCAAAAGGCCGCCAACAGCACCACCGTGACCGGCAAGCAGCCCCAGGGATTCACCGATGAGGAACGCGCCGCAATGCGCGAGCGCGTCCAGGAGCTGAAGGCAGGCAAGTCGGACGGGGAAAGCGCCGTGCTCGCCAAGATCGCCGCCATGGCGCCATCCGATCGCGTCCTGGCCGAGCGCCTTCATGCCATCATCAAAACCAACGCTCCAGCCCTCTCGCCCAAAACCTGGTACGGGATGCCGGCGTATGCCAGGGACGGCCAGGTCGTCTGCTTCTTCCAAGGCGCACAGAAGTTCAACACCAGGTATGCCACCCTGGGCTTCAGCGACAAGGCCCACCTCGACGCAGGCCACATGTGGCCGACCGCCTTCGCACTGCAGCAACTGACCGCTGCCGAAGAGGCTACGATCGTCGCGCTCGTGAAGAAAGCGCTGAGCTAGGTTCCACCACAAGTTCTCGAGATTTCTCCCGGGCGCAGGGCTGCCCAATTACAGCTTCACCGCGCCACGATCATCTCAGTCTGTTTCACATGCGGCACGCAGGCTCTCCGGTAACCGGATCGTGGCCATACTAATCCAATCCCAGTAGGAGGGTGGTCAACGATGCATCACGTGCGCCAGGAGAATCTGCCTTTTGTTGGTAGTTCGCATGAGTTTGTTGGAGCTGAGCAGGGCGACACCACTGTTTCTGTGTTCCTGTTCCACGGCAAGCCCGGTTCGGGACCGGGACCCCACCGGCACCCTTATGACGAGATTCAGTTCATCCGGGAAGGCCGGGGAGTGTGGACCGTCAACGGCATGACCTTCGAGGGCCGCGCCGGCGATATCTTTGTCGTTAAGGCCGGTGAGGTTCACAGTTTCAAGGCGGTTGGTGATTCGCCGCTGGTGCAACTCGACGTGCACCTCAGCCCGCGCTTCATCCAGGAGAACCTGTAAACTCCAGCGTCTCTTTAGGCGAGCACCGCGTAGGTTCCAATCGCAACTTCCGGTTTGCTCCGCCCTGCGCGTGTTCTAGGGTTGTGCGCACCCAGAGTAGTGTCTGCAGCCTGGTAATCCAGACAGGCTTCTACCTCAACTCCTTTCCCACAATCGACAAAGCCCACGGTCTTGCGCTACTCTTGCCCGAGTTTGCTTCTCGCTCTCATGAAACGCCACATCCTGCTCTATGGCCTAATCGGCGGAATCCTCATTGCCGTCCTCAAATGGACCGAGTACCGCTTCCTGGTCATCGAACATTCCTTCGAAATCTACGGCGCGCTGATCGCCGCCACCTTCGCCATCCTCGGCATCTGGCTAGGCCTCAAGCTTACCGGCCAGCCCAAAATCGTTGTCAAGGAAGTCCCCGTCCCTGCCTCCACCCAGCCCTTCGTCCCCGACGACCGCAAACGCGCCGGCCTCAGCATCACCCCTCGCGAACTGGAAATCCTGGAACTGATCGCCAAAGGTATGAGCAACCGCGAAATCGCCAATACCCTCTATGTCAGCGAAAACACCGTCAAGACCCATTCCAGCCGGGTTTTCGATAAATTAGGCGCCCGCCGGCGTACTCAGGCGGTTCAACTCGGCAAAGAACTCGGCCTGCTCCCCTGAATCCCTCACTCAAATGCATGATTTTCGTCCCCAACTCGCAAAATCACCCGCAAGCATGACGACACCGCCCCTGCTCGTTGCGCTATGGTGGGCCTGCATTTGCGGTTTGCTTGCCCGGTCTCAAATTCGACAGACAAAAAGGAGCGAACGTGGAACTTGGTGCCTTTTCCATCAGCCTGGCAGTCAAGGACATTCACGCATCCAAGGCCTTCTACCAGAAGCTTGGCTTTCAACCCTTTGCCGGAGACCTGTCCCGCAACTGGTTGATTCTCAAAAACGCTTCGGCCACCATCGGCCTGTTTCAAGGCATGTTCGACAAGAACGCCCTCACCTTTAATCCCGGCTGGGATAGCAATGCCACCAAGCTCGGCCAGTTCACCGACGTTCGCGACCTGCAGCGTGAACTAAAAGCCCAAGGCATACCCCTGACCACCGAAGCCGACCCTGCGTCCGCCGGCCCGGCCTACTTCAGCACCGTCGACCCCGACGGCAACCCCATTCTCATCGATCAGCACGTCTGATCTCCGGAGGCGCACATGCGAAAAACCATCCTCATCTTCGGGCTTATATCTGGCGCGATTTCCTCTGTGTTGATGATCGCCACCGTCCCCTTCATGACCCGCAGCGACTTCAGCCACGGCTATATCCTCGGCTATACCACCATCGTACTGTCCTTGATGCTGACCTTCTTTGGCGTCCGTTCTTACCGCGACAACGTCGCTCAGGGGCACATCACTTTCGGCAGAGCCTTCCTTGTCGGCATCGCCATCACCCTGATCTCTTGCGTCTTTTACGTCGCCACCTGGGAAGTCATCTACTTCAATTTCATGCCCGACTTCATGGACAAGTACGGCGCCCACATCCTCCAGAAGATGCAAGCCGCCGGCGCCACTGCCGCCGCCATTCAGCAAAAATCCCAAGAACTCGATAATCTCAAAGTCATGTACAAGAATCCCCTCTTCAATGTGGCCATGACCTTCATCGAGCCATTCCCCGTCGGCCTCGTCATCACCCTGCTGTCGGCCGCGATTCTCAGAAAGAAAGCGCCATCGCAACCTGCCGTCGCTGTCTAGGAGTCGAAGTGGCATTGCCCTGAACGATCACAAGAAAGGAAAACAATCATGAGCCAGCAAGGCCGCATCCTCGGCATCGGCGGTATCTTCTTCAAGTCCGCGAACAAGCAACAAATGCAGGAATGGTACGCAAAACATCTCGGCCTCGCCGATACCGGCCACGGCGTCATGCTGCCGTGGCGTGAAAAAGACAATCCGGACAGTGAGCAGATGACCGTCTGGAGCATTTTCCCCGGCAGCACCAAATACTTCGAGCCCAGCTCGGCCTCCTTCATGCTCAACTACATCGTCGACGACCTCGATGCGTTGCTCGACCGCCTGGCGAAAGATGGCGTCCGCATCGACCCTAAGCGCCAGGACGAAAGCTACGGCCGCTTCGCCTGGATCTACGACCCCGACGGCAACAAAATCGAACTCTGGCAGCCCCTCAATCCAGACAAATAGTCCCCTTGCCGCCTCCTACGGATCTTGTCTCTCACTGACCTGACTCCGTCACTTGCTGCTCCCTTGCGCTTCGATCTTTTCGATCACCATCGCCTTCGAACCCCCTCGCTCATACACCTTGCCTGTTGCTGTCACTTTCTCCCCGGCATAAGGCAACAGCTTCGGGTTTTGCCCGCTCGCTGGAGTCGTTTCCGCGATCGGCCAATAGATGGTTCCATCATCCGCCAGGATGACCAGTGGCGACCCCGCGTTGGCACAGGCAATCGCACACTGTTTGCTGATCGGCTTGCTGAGACTCTTCGTGAACGCGCACGCCGAATCCAGCACATAACCCTTCACCGTCACCGTCGGCGTGTCCCCGGCACGCACCTGAAAGCTTGCGGCCATCACTCCCAACAGAACTGCTTGCGAAATGACTGACGTGATTTTCATTCCTACCCTCCCAAGGGCATTCCGGATTCCCGCACCACTCCCCAGCCAACGCGAACCCTAGCTTACCGATTCGCGGATGTCAGTAATATTTTTCGACTATTGATCTTCGCCAGCTTCCGCCACAATGTTCCGCACACTCCTTGGCCGGGGACTTGTTGCGCCCGTTGACCGATCTGGATTGCACCGCGGAGGTTAAGCCTATGCCCATACCCACAGAGCCGATCGGAAGCATCCCACGCCCAAAGGAACTGCTCGACGCACTCGCCTCTCGCGCCGCTGGCCGCATCACCGACCAACAACTCCATTCCGCTCAGGACGCGGCTTTGCGCGACACCATTGCGCGCTTCGAACAAACCAACTCACCGGTGATTTCCGACGGCGAACAGACCAAGCCGAGCTTTGCCACTTACCCCCTTGCTGGAATCACCAACCTCGCCCCGGACGGCGTGGTCATTCCCTTCGCCGATGGGCACACTCGCCAGCTCCCTCGGCTAACCGCGGCTCCGTTTCGCTATGGTGTGCATGCCTCCCATTTCCTCAAGGCCGCTCAGCCCTACGCCCACAGGCCGCTCAAGCAGGCCGTGATCTCGGCCTCCGCTTTGAGCCTTCTTTATCCGCAGGGCGGTCTCCACGGCTATTCCCGCGACGCCTTCTTGGACGATCTCATCAACGAAGCCAGGCAGGACATTCGCCAGTGTCTCGATGCCGGTGCGTTCTGTGTTCAGATCGACTTTACCGAGGGCCGCTTGGCCCTCAAGCTCGATCCTTCCAGCGGACTCTTGCGCTCCTTCATCGAACTGAACAACCATGTGCTCCAGGTTTTCACTCCTGCGGAACGCAACCGCATCGGAGTCCACACCTGCCCTGGCGGCGATCATGACTCCACTCACAGTGCCGATGTCGACTACGTGAACCTGCTGCCGCATCTTTTTCAGTTGAACGTGGGACGCTTCTATATTCAACTGGCCAGCGAACCGAATCGGCCTCGGGTTCTTAGCGCAATACGGCCGCTCCTGAAACCCGGCGTGCTTCTTTTTGCTGGTGTCACCGACCCCATTCACTCTCGCATCGAGACTCCGGAGCAAGTCCGCGACCGCGTCCTCGAAGCCGCCCAATTCATCCCCATTGAATCCCTCGGCACCACCGACGATTGCGGCTTCTCCCCTTTTGCCGATGACACATCCACATCCCGCGACACCGCCTTTGCCAAGATTCGCAGTCGCGTTGAAGGCACCCGCCTCGCTTCCGCTGCTCTCAAAGTCTAGACTACGCACCGTTGCCAGAGCCGCCCTCACCCCTGCCGGCAACATCTGAACAACCGCAGGATGATTGCGGCTGCGGATCACGGATGTAGGTCTACCACGAACTTGTCCGAGAACCCCGTTTACCCGGGGTGGCGACCGTATTCGGAAACGGCAAGCGGTGGGCCCCGCTCAACCAAAAAGCTACCAGGTGCCCAGAAATGTTCCAGTACGAACTTGGGAGGTTACCCCGTTAGCACAACCCCAGTACACTGCAATCCTCGCCCTTGCCCTCAATTGAATTTGCATAACAGCCCGCGTCCACCGCAACCACGGACGGCCACGTCCAAACGGCTTAACCGGACGCGCGCAGAACTCCGCCTCCCCGCCTACCCC
>DASPVD010000072.1:0-56504 GCA_035622555.1 Candidatus Eremiobacteraceae bacterium
GGCGTATACTTGCTGCGCGCTTTGAGCGTTCAGAATGACCAATTGTCGTTCTCCAGAATCAGATTCGGTGGAGGGTGAATATGGCGGATTATTATTTGCTGAAGACCGAGCCTTCGGAATATTCCTTTGCAAACCTGGTCAAGGACAAGCAAACGGAATGGGACGGCGTGCACAATCCTGTGGCTATTCGCAATCTGAGCGAGATGAAACCGGGAACACGGCTCATTATCTATGAAACCGGGGACACCAAGAGTGCGGTGGGAACCGCTACGGTGGTTTCGGTAGACGCCAAGAATCCAAAAAAGCCGGCAGTGGTCGTCAAGGCCGCAAAGGCTCTGGCAAAACCAGTGACCCTGGCGGAGATCAAAAGTAACCGGTTGTTCGCCGATTCACCATTGGTGCGGATCGGAAGGTTGTCGGTGGTGCCGTTGACGCCGCAGCAATATCAAGCTCTGGCCGGTACGTGAGGTCGGCAAAACGCGTAGACCGGGTTCCAAATAGCGGCTCTCCGTCAGTACGCCTCAGCTCAGGTTCTTCCCCGAGCCATCAGGGCCACGATCTTTCCTTGGGCAGCGCTCGCACCACGTACGAATCGATGGGCTGCAAGAGATCCCATTTATTCCCATAGAGATCTTCAAAGACCGCGACCGTGCCGTGGGATTCCTGGCGGGGAGCTTCCAGAAATTTTACGTTGGCTGCCAGCATCAATCGGTAATCCCGCCAGAAATCATCGGTGTGCAGGAACAGGAACACGCGGCCTCCGGCCTGCTTGCCGACGCTTTGCAACTGTTCAGGTGTTGCCGCTCGCGCCAGCAGCAGCGCAAAACCAGAAGCACCAGGAGGAGCGACCAGCAACCAGCGTTTGCCGGCCGGGAGTGCCTGATCCTCAACGACCCGAAATCCCAGCGAGTCCACGAAGTAGCTCAGCGCTTCGTCATATTCGCGAACCAGGAACGTGACTTGGGCGATCGATTGGGGCATGGCGCTTGATTATCACATATGGCAGACCGATTATCCGGCTTCGCGTCCCGTACGAGCAACATCAGCGGGATCTGGCTAGAGACAAACGAGTTCCCGGAGAATCGATCATGCTTGTTCACTGCTTGCCCTGTCCCAGGGAACACTAAGCGCTGTAATTGGCTACGACGCGTATCACCTTCTTGTTCGCATCGAATTCCATGTACTCGGCGGTTTTTGTGCCTTTGTGGTTGATGTAATACACGACGATGCTCGACAACCCGTAAAGGACATCCGCCAATTCAAACTTCAGCTGTGGGAAGGCTTCCAGGCCTCGCGCAAAGTAGCTGCGCAGCGCGGGTTTCCCCTCGACGGTACCGGAAGGCAAGTTCAAGAGTTTCGCGGCCACCGGCGAAGTCAGGGTAACGCTCGAGGCGTAGTGAGACATGATGGCTTCGAGGTCGTGGCTGTTCCACGCCCGTATCCATTGCTGCGCGAATTCTTGAGCCTCGGTTTGAGTAAACATCCGCTATTTCCCCCCGACCTGCATGATCCCACGTATCGGCCCTTTACGGCCGTGCAAAACAGCTTCTCTGCGAAACCACGCGGGACCGCCTCAGCGCCTGCGAGCATTGCCGTTGCCTTGTGACCGCTACAGCAAGGGACCTATAATTGGTTGTTTGTGAGTGAGGAGGGCGACCATCATGGCGACGTCTAAAGCGAAACTGCACGTGAATGTGGCGGAGTTTACCAACGAGCCGTTTATCGATTTTTCGAAACCCGAGAACAAAAAGAAGATGGAAGCGGCATTGAAGAAAGTCCGCGGTGAGTTTGCGCGCGAGTACCCCATGTGGATTGGGGGAAAGAAGGTGACCACGGAGAAGAAGAGGAAATCCACCAACCCGTCAAAGCCTTCCGAAGTCATTGGAGTGTTTCAGGACGCCTCGAAAGAACAAGCCGTTGAGGCCATCGAAGCCGCCAACAGGTATTTCGACGTATGGAGGAAGGTGCCAGCGCAGGAGCGCGTGAAGTGTCTCTTCAAGACTGCCTCCATTGTCCGCGATCGTAAATACGAATTGGCGGCCCTCGTCTGTTACGAAGTCGGCAAAACCTGGGTAGAGGCGGATGCGGATATCGCCGAGACCATCGACTTTTGCGAGTTTTACGGGCGGGAGATGCTGCGCCTGGCTGAGCCACAGAAACTGACCCCCATGCGCGGCGAAAGAAATTATTTGGTGTATATCCCCCTCGGCGTCGGCGCCATCATTCCCCCTTGGAATTTCCCGAGCGCGATCATGGCCGGGTTGGTGGTGGCTTCGTTAGTGACCGGAAATACGGTGGTGCTGAAGCCCGCGTCGGATTCACCGGCCATTGCGGCGAGGTTTGTCGATATTCTCTTTGAGGCCGGAATCCCGAAAGAGGCGGTCCAGTTCGTCAGTGGGTCGGGTGCGGCCGTGGGCGACACCATCGTTCAGCATCCGAAAACCCGGTACATCGGCTTCACGGGCTCAAAGGAAGTTGGTTTGCGCATTTCGGAGCTGGCCTCGAAACCCTCTCCGGGACAGATTTGGATCAAGCGAACTGTGCTGGAAATGGGCGGCAAAGACGGCATCGTTGTGGACGAAGAGGCCGATGTTGACTCGGCAGTGGAAGGCACGGTGCAAGCCGCCTTCGGTTACCAGGGTCAAAAGTGCTCCGCATGCTCGCGTGTGATCGTCAGCGAGAAGGTATACGACAAGTTCCTGAACAAATTGGTGGAGCGCACCAAAAAGATCAAAGTCGGCCCGAGCGACGATCCGAATAACTACATGGGGCCGGTGATCAACGAAGCGGCTATGAAGACAATCATGGATTATATCGAGATCGGCAAGAAGGAAGGGAAGTTGCTCGCCGGTGGCAAGCGCGCTCCCGGCGATGGCTACTTCATCGAGCCAACCGTTATCGCGGATGTGCCGCCGAAAGCACGGCTGGCGCAGGAAGAAGTGTTTGGTCCGGTGCTGGCGGTAATTAAGGCCAAGAATTTCGCTGAGGCCATGGAGATCGCCAACAACACGGAATTCGGGCTGACGGGGTCATTGTACTCGAAGAACCCGGAGAAGATTCGCCGCGCAGAAGAGGATTTCCACGTCGGAAATCTGTATCTGAATCGCAAATGCACCGGTGCGATGGTGGGTGCGCATCCTTTTGGCGGATTCAATATGAGCGGCACCGATTCCAAGACCGGCGGAAAGGATTATTTGCTGCTGTTCTTGCAGGCGAAGGCGGTGGCGGAGAAAGTCAGCTAGCGGCAGACGTACGGAAATTCTGATATTCCGAGGGGCGGATGAAAGTTTCGCCCCTTGTTGTTTAAGAGCACGCCTGGATGCGTTATCCTGGGCGCGAAACCAGTTTGAGCACGCGGTAGGCGGGATAACTACAGCCCAACCCGATCAGGGTCAAATAGCTGTTGGTGGGGTCTTCGCGTATGGCTTCGATCAGAAAACCAACTGAGCCAAGAAGCGCGATTGCCGTGGTGTACGGGTAACCCCACGCATGATACGGCCGCGCCAGCGCCGGCTCGCGGCTACGCAGCAGGAACAACGAGATGAACGAGAGCAAATAGTTGCTCACGAAGAAAAACGCCAGCATCGCTATCACCCGTTCAAAGCTGAAGATCGCAAACGCCACACCGACTGCGGCGCTCAGGAGCAGCCCAATCGTCGGTGTGCCGCCTCGATTGACACGGGAAACCGCGCTGAAGAACAGGCCGTCGCGACTCATCGCGAAGATGACGCGGGCACCCATCAGGTGCAAGGCGTTGATCGAACTGAACAGGGCCAGGACCATGATGGACCGGAAGATGAAGTCCCCGTGGTGACCGAAGACGCGTTCCGCCGCCAACCCCAGGGAAAAGTTGTTGCCGGCAATTTCGTTCATCGGCAACACGTAAAGCACCGCGGCATTCACCAGAAGGTAGATCGAAACGATGGAGAACAAACTGGCAAAAATGGCCCGCGGCACCAAGTGGCCGGGATTCTTGATCTCATCGCCGAAGTAGATGACCCCGTCCCATCCGTCATAGGTGAAAATGACCGCTTGAATGCCGAAAAGCAGCGCCGTGACCAGCGCGGTGCCCGCGGGAATCGCCAGGGATGCCTTCGCCGGCGCGAGCGGGGTGGTTTCCGCTAAATGGTGTAAGTGACCACCCAGAGTGAAACAAGCTACCACGATCGCCAAGAACGCCAAGCCTTTCAGCACTGTAGTTAGGTTCTGGACCTTGCTGCCCATGCTGATGCTCTTCCATTGCAACACCGCGAATATCACGATCACCGACACCGCGGTGATTTTGATTCTGAGAGCGCCATCGAGTACCGGGAAAAGGCGAGCCAGGTACTCGCCAATGACAATGCCAACTGCTCCCGTGGAGCCGCAGGTGGACAGCCAATCGCTCCAACCCACAATGAATCCTGCGAAGTCGCCGATGGCTCGTCGGGCGAAATTGTACTGACCACCGCTTTTGGGAATAGCAGTGCCGAGTTCAGCCAATTGAAACGCACTGAGCAGTGCGTACAGCGCGCCACCGAACCAGACGCTGAAAAACAGCCAGCGGTTCGGAAGTTGTGCTGCGATATCGCCCGGAGTGCGAACAATTCCGGCGGAAATCGTGTTGCCGACGGCCACCGCAATCCCGAAACCTATACCCAGGATTTGTAGCAGTGTTCCTTTGTCTTTGCGAGGATGGGTGGGCCGGGGAAGGGAGTTGGCAGTAAGCGATTCGCTGGGCGTCGACAATGTTGGGTCTCGAAATCGATAGGGTTAGCGGCCATCATACTAGCAAAGCAACATTGGGAGTCAACGAAACACCCGTGCCCCGTTGACAAAGATGGTTTGGCGTAGCCTCCGGCCGTTGTTCTATGTTAAGCCTTTTATTTACTATGATTTGGCCCGGCTATCAGGAAGCGGCCGCCACATGTCGATTTGCCCGCCCACCATTCGACATATAACTAGACCCGCAGCCGAAAGGGCCATGCGGCAAATCCAATGCAAGGGAGCCAATCATGCGATTCATGATGTTGTTGCCGGCGCCGGTGGATGTGTTAGAGCAGTCCGCCGTACCCGACAAAGACCTGGTTGTAGCCATGACAAAATACGACGACGAAATGAGGAAAGCAGGAGTCTTACTCATGGAGGCCGGGCTTCATCCCACGTCGAAGGGAACACGCCTGCGGAGGTCGGGAGGAAAGGCCATTATTACCGACGGCCCTTTTACGGAAGCGAAGGAAGTAATCGCCGGATTTTGGATCATTCAGACCAGGTCGAAGGAAGAGGCCATCGAGTGGGCCAAGCGGTGTCCACTTCCAGACCAGGGATTGATCGAGATTCGGCCAATCTTCGAAAGCACCGACTTCCCGCCGGAACTTCAGAGGAAAAACGAAAAGTAATCGGCGCGCATGTCAATTCCAGCCTGTCGTATTCGTCGTATCTATGCAGGTCAACTCAGAGAAACGGTCCAGCGCCCCAGGATCGGTCAAGGAGAAATGTGATGCGGTACATGATTATTGTGAAAGCTACCCAGGACACCGAAGCTGGAAAGTTGCCTGACGACAAGATGATTGCCACGATGACAACCTACCATGAGGAACTGGCGAAGGCCGGCGTCCTGTTGGATGCCAACGGGCTTCAGGCGACGTCCAAAGGATGGCGCATCAAGTACCACGGAAATAAGCGGACCGTAGTGGATGGACCGTTTTCGGAAGCCAAGGAGCTGATCGCCGGTTACACGCTGATTCGCGTGAAGTCGCGGGAAGAGGCCCTCGAATGGACCAAGCGCTTTCCCAATCCCGTCGGTGAAGGCTCCCATGCGGAAATTGAAGTGCGGCAACTGTTTGAACTGGACGACTTTGGGCGCAGTGACGCGCTCGACCGCTTCCGCAATCTGATCGATCAGCAGAAAAGGTAAAAAAAACCGCGCCGGCGTTCCCCAGAACGATCCGATGCGAAAGGAGGGGTCAAGTCATGAGAAAAGCGATGATAGCGGCGCTGCTGGTAATTGCCAGCACCCTGGCTTCTAGCCTGTGGAGCAAAGTCGAATGTCCGTGTCGAGCCACTCAAGTGGAGATCGCCACGGTTATTGCGAGTCCTGCCCTCAGCTACGTACAGGAACAATTGCTGCACAGCGATGCCGCCCTGTTGGCCCTTGATGGGCTCTTGGCGTTACAGCAAGGCGCGGACGGAGCCCGATTCGCATGGACCTCGATTGTTATGGACGTGTTCCTAAACCCGCCACTAGCGAATTTTGGCTTCTCTCGGACGGCAAACAGTTATTTCCTCGTGTCGATTTCGTGGTGAGTTGTTCGTCGTACAGTTGGCAACATCCTGCGGGATACTGTAGAAAACCACAGGATCATGCGACTTTCCAGCACAACAGATCAGAATAAGGAGAAAGACACTATGCGATTCTTGAGCATTTACAAGGCGGTTGAGCGGAATGCCCCTCCATCGCAACAAGAAATGGAGGCGATGGCAAAGCTCATCGCGGAAGGTATGAAGGCCGGTTGGTTGATTTCCACGGAAGGTTGCCTGCCCAGCAAGCTAGGAGCACGGGTGCGCAAGGCTCAGGGCAGCATCTCTGTTACCGACGGGCCGTTCAGCGAGTCCAAGGAATTAGTCGGCGGTTTCGCCATTTTACGGGCGAACTCCAAGGAAGAGCCGTCGAACTCGCAAGGAATTTTCTGAACTATGTTGGAGACGGCGAGTGCGAACTGCGCCAGCTTTACGATGCGCCGCCATGCCAGTAAGCGCTAACCGCCCGGAATGGCGCCGGTCCGCGTGGCAGATGGTGCCGGCGCCTGGACCACACTGAAAGAGCAACGTGTCTACTTCTGACATCAATGCGGTGATTGACACGGTTTGGCGGATGGAATCGGCCAAGATCATCGCCGTGCTCACGCGGATGGTGCGCGATGTGGGACTGGCCGAGGAATTGGCTCAAGACGCGCTAGTCGCAGCACTCCAACGTTGGCCAGAATCCGGTCTTCCCGACAGTCCCGGCGCATGGCTGATGACCGCGGCTAAGCGCCGGGCCATCGATCATTTTCGCCGTGGCAAACTGCAGGACCGAAAGCATCAGGAGCTGGGGCGCGAATTGAAGGTGGAAGAGGAATCAGTCGTGGCCAGCATGGACATACCGGAACAGGAGGACATCAGCGATGACCTGCTGCGACTCATGTTCATCTGCTGCCACCCCGTGTTGGCGAAGGAAGCTCGCGTGGCTTTGGCTCTGCGGTTGCTCGGTGGCTTGACTACCCAGGAGATTGCCCGGGCTTTTCTGGTCCCGGAGCCCACCCTGGCACAACGTATTGTGCGGGCCAAACGCACTCTGTCCGAGGCTGGCGTTCCTTTTGAAGTGCCCACTGGAACCGATCGGGCATCGCGACTGTCATCGGTACTTGAGGTGATCTACCTGATTTTCAACGAGGGTTACTCGGCTACCGCTGGTGAGGAGTGGATGCGTCCGGGCCTGTGCGACGAGGCACTGCGCTTGGGACGAATCCTGGCAGAACTGGCGTCCGGTGAATCCGAAGTGCACGGACTGGTGGCGCTCATGGAGATTCAGGCATCACGAGCACTTGCCCGAGTCGGCCTGGGCGGCGAACCGGTGCTGTTGCTCGACCAGGATCGCTCGCTATGGGATCCATTGCTGATCCAGCATGGACTGGCGGCGCTGGAACGTGCGGAACGGCTGGGTGGGACCCACGGACCATATGTTTTGCAGGCGGCCATCGCGGCGTGCCATGCGCGAGCTCGTAGTCCTGAAGAAACCGATTGGCAGCGCATTGCTGCTCTCTATGACGCGCTGGCGCAACTCTCGCCGTCCCCCATCGTGGAACTCAATCGAGCCGTCGCCGTGGCCATGGCCTTTGGCCCCGCAACTGGACTGGAATTGATTGACAGCCTGCGATCGGAGCCTTCGCTTAGGGACTATCACCTTCTGCCCAGCGTTCGCGGCAATTTTCTGTTCAAGCTCGGCCGCTACAGCGAAGCGCAGTCGGAATTCGTGCGTGCGGCTTCGCTCACTCAGAACGCGCGCGAACGCAAACTACTGCTTGACCGGGCCCGGGCTTGTGTCGAACGCCAGTGCTGAGCTGAACGCGGTACTGCAAGTGGAAAGTTCACATCCGGCTGGCAGCCGAATCGATAAATGCAGCGACGTTCCCTTTCAGCTTGCCCAAGTCTTCATCCCGCAGGTACATCATGTGGCCAGCCTCGTAGTACTTGTGCTGTATGTTCTTTTGCAGGTTTTCGGGCAGGCCCAGGTGGTCGACGGCGTATTCGGATTCAAAGAACGGAGTGGCCAGATCGTAGTAGCCATCTTCCATCTGCACCCGAAGCTTGGGGTTAATGATGAAAGCACTGGCCAAATCGGGCATAACGTTGGGCGAACCGGGAAAATACTGTTCGCCAGGGGCGTGGTGATGCCAATCCCAGTGATTGTTCCCAAAGTCGGCGAACACATGATAAGCGCGATCCTGCCCAAATTTCAGATCCTGTCGCAAATACAGGTTAAACGCAGCTACGAAGGCGCCGGTGATGGCCGCTTCTTGCGGATCGTAACTGGCTGAAGAATCGATCAGATCGTACGTTGGACCGGAAAAACGCGCGTCCAGGCGGCCAGTGGTTAACCCGCGATTGAGTTGCAGTTCTTGTTGGAAGCGGCCCAGGCGCACGCGCAGATTGGATTTGATCAGGTAATCCTCGCTGAGCCCGGTGAAACGCGCCAATTTCTTGGCCACTGAGGACTTTTCAGCGTCGCTGAGGTTGTCGCCCTTCAACAACGCGTTGGCATATTCCCCTTTGGCAAAAGCCCGAGCTTCCTCGATAAAGGCTTCGAGATTGTCCGGACGGTCCTTCAGCACTTTGTGGTACCAGGCCGTCGCGGCGTAACTGGGAAGATACAGAATGTAGGCGAGGTCCTGCCCAGGATAGAAGGAAATCGTGCCCAGATCCCACACCGACGAGATCATCACAATCCCATTCAGATAAATACCGTTTTCCGTTTGTAGAAGACTGGCGACCGCGGCATTGCGGAACGTGCCGTAGCTCTCGCCAATCAAAAACTTGGGAGAGTTCCACCGGTCGTTGCGCGTGATGTAAGACTGGACAAACTGCGCAATGGACTTGGCATCCTGATCGACGCCCCAGAAGTCTTTATCCTGGGCTTTCCCCACTGCTCTGCTGAAACCGGTTCCCACTGGATCAATAAACACCAGATCCGATTTGTCCAGCAGGCAGTTGGGATTGTCCTCGATCTTGTAAGGAGCCGGGGGCGTGATGCCGGCGTTGGCGGTAACCACGCGTTTCGGTCCAAATGAACCCATGTGCAACCACAGCGAGGAGGAGCCGGGGCCCCCGTTATAAAGAAAAGAGACGGGGCGCACGCTCGGATCCTTTGTATCCGTGCGACTGTAGGCTGTGTAGTAGACCAGCGCGGCGGGCTCATCTTTTTCGTTCTTCAGCAGGATGCTTCCGGCTGTGGCCTTGTAGGGAATCGTCTGTGCTCCAATTTTGATGGTGTGCTCAGTAACCGAGGACTCCTCTTTCGGTGGCGCTGGGGTTTCTGGCTTTTCGGGGGCCTTGGCTTCTTTCTTGTCTTTGTCCTGCTCCTGGTCTTGTGCGAAGGAAGTGCAGAGCGTAAGTGGCAATACCAACACGGCGAAAACGAGAAGGCGCGAGCAAGTCGTGCGGTTCATGAGGGCTTGTCTCCAAGGCGGATCACCAGTGAAAGGCAGGGTGCATTCTATCGCATTATCGGCGTGCGGGGCTTTTCGCCGTCGGCGAGCCTGAGGACCAGCTGGGTGGGCAACGAATCCCGCGAGATTCGCAGAGACGAGCAGTCGTTGATGATCCAGTCAGCCCCCGCATCACGCAACTCCAGGTCTTCGACCGTCGTGCGCACCGCGATCACCCGCGCCCCGGCGCCCTTGCCGGAGCGAACCCCGAAAGGCGCATCTTCAATGACGATGCACGAATGCGCGTCGAGCTTCAGAGCCGCGGCTCCTTTTAGATACGGCTCAGGATCGGGCTTGCCCCGCTGGATGTCAGAGGCGGTAACGAGATGAACTACGTGACTCCAGAGGCTAGTCGCCCGCAGGCGCACCTCAGCCAGCGGACGAGTCGACGACGTCACCACAGCGATCTGCGAAGGCCGAACAGTCGCCAGCAGTTCCGGCGCACCCGGAAGCGCGACCACGTCGGCGATCTCTTCAATTTCGCCACGCTCCATCCACCGGTTCTCTTCCACATGAACCGCCGGGTCGGCGCGGGGCAGCAGTTCGCGGATGGCGGTCAGACTGGTCCTGCCGTGCGCGAAACGCACCACATAATCAGGGTCGAGATTGTGTTTGTGAGCCCAACGGGTCCAAACACGAGCGACCGCTGGCGTGGAGTCAACCAGCACGCCATCCATGTCAACGAGCAATCCTTTGCAGCATATTGCCGTCATTGGATTAGCTTAATCGGAGATTGCATTCTTGTAAGCGTGATTGTTGTTATTTGAATTCGTAGCCGGCTTTGAGTTCGCAGCGATAATCCTTGGCTTGATTTCTCTCGACGCGAACCTGGCAGTTTGCCCAACTTAGAACCGGAGTAGGGCCGAGGGGGAAAACAACCAGAGTGCCATTGAGATTGGCTTCGATGCTGGGGCCCTCCGCAGTCGAGGGCAGAGTGAAATTCATGGATCGTCCGAAGATGACCGGATATGTGCGACGGGTAACATTATCCAATTGCGAGCGGAAAACTTCAGCCTGCAGCAGAAACGTCGTGGGGTCCGACCAATCGCGGACCACAACGCGGATGGTGCGGCCGCCCCGGGAAAAGCCATCGTAATCAATGCGCGTGAAGGGGCACGGCCCTGCGATGCAGGTCACACGAGCATCTCGAAATACGTTGCCAGGCCCGGCATCCAGCGAAGCGGAACCGATGGTGGCCGTCCATTTCTTGTCGGGCGAACAAGGCATTTGGCTATTGCACGGAACATTCGCGGCGTTGACCACCTGAAAGGTTTTCACCGCGCTACCGATGTTTTCTGTCCTCATGATCTCGGTGGAATAACGCACCACGATGTTGCCGACCTTGACCTCCGCTTCGTTCAGGGCGTTTTCGATTTCGCCATGCAGCGGTATCATGCGCACCACATACAACTGGTCGCTGAGTTTTTCGGTCAGGTCCAACGGATGGAAGTCAGGATGCTGGAAGGCCAGGCGAACGGGCTCGCCCATCTTCACTCCGGGACGCAACGTCAGGCTGAACCCGCCGGAGAAATCCGATTTGGTATCGTGGAGCGCACAGCCATTTAGGCAGCTGATCTGGACATTGGCGATTGGGGACTGCTTGCGGGTGTCATAGTCCTGCTTGATCACCGCGCCATGCAGAATGATGGGCTGGTGAAGCTTACGATGCAGGCGAATTATGACCCGGGCAGCAACGAAAACGCCGGCAGCAACGACCAGGACCGTGGCAGTCCAAACTATGATTTTGCGCGCGCGGGTCATGCCAAATGTCCAACGTACCTCTGGCTTGCATCCGAATCAAGGTACGACACTTCGCAGCTTGTCATGAAAAGCGGCTGGATGCGAGAACGTGTTGCTTACGGTGTGCGCTCCGGCATACGGACTTTCTGGAAAACCCAGTCTGTTTATAATTGGAGATAGATGCGCGAGAGACACATCAGCCCGGTCACACTATCGCGCCGGGATTGGCTAAAACGGATAGGCCGAGCTGGACTGGTGGTGCCGGCCATAAGCTGGGGCACCCTCACGGAATTCGCTGCTTGGGGCCAGGAAGCCGCACCCCCGCCGCCCTCGGCAGGTGGTTCCCCCTTCTCCAACAGCGACGATGCGCTGTTAAACCAGATCGAGGAAGCCTGCTTCCAGTATTTCTGGACCCAAGCCCATCCCGAAACCGGAATCGTTTTGGACCGCTGCAATGCTCGCAATCCCGTAACCAGTGAGCTCGGCAGCATTGCGGCCACCGGTTTTGGACTGACTGCTCTGTGCATTGGAGACAAGCGCGGCTTCGTGATGCACTCCGCCGCCGAGGCCCGCGCCCTTAACACCATGCGCTTTCTGTGGAGGAAATTGCCCCATCATCGCGGGTTCTTTTATCACTTTGGGAATATAAATAACGGCGAGCGTCTTTGGGACTCTGAAGCTTCTTCCGTCGACACCGCCATCCTCCTTTGTGGCGTGCTTACCTGCAGAGAGCACTTTGCGCACTCCGAAATCAGTCAACTGGCTCTGGACATTTTCAACCGTGTCGATTGGAACTGGCTTTCCGAAGACACCCCCATTTTGCCGCACGGTTGGACCCCGGAAAGCGGATTCCTGCAATACCGTTGGGGCGATTACAGCGAGATGATGATGATGTATCTGCTGGGTCTCGGGTCCGCGGCCCATCCCCTGCCGGCCGACGCGTGGAACGCCTGGAAACGCACCTTGTTCGAGTACGACGGGATTCGCTACATCGGCTCTTTTGCTCCGCTGTTCATTCATCAATACTCGCAGGCTTGGTTTGATTTTCGGGGCAAGCGCGACCGCTACGCCAACTATTTCCAGAACTCCATTCTGGCGACCGAGGCACACCGGCTGTTTTGTCTGGACTTGGCTAGCCAATTCCCCGATTACAGCGATGATCTGTGGGGAATCACCGCGTCGGATTCAGTGAAGGGCTATGTCGCATGGGGCGGACCACCCGCGACCGGACCCATCGACGGCAGTATCGTGCCCTGTGCCACTGGAGGCTCCTTGCCGTTTCTTCCGGAAGCCACCATGCGTGTGCAGCGAACAATCAAGGACCGTTACGGCGACAAGGCTTGGACTCAATATGGATTTGTGGATGCCTTCAATCCCCTGACCGGCTGGTACGACACGGATGTGGTTGGCATCGATACGGGCATCACCATGGTCATGGCGGAGAATGCCCGCAGCGGCTTCGTTTGGGAGACTTTCATGAGGAACCCGGAAGCTCGACGGGGAATGGAGCGTGCCGGCTTTAAGCCCGACACATCCGGCTCGGCGCATCCAGCCGAGCCGACACAAACATCGACTGGGGCACCTGGCTAACGATCCCCCGATTCAAGTGGAAATCTTAAAGGTTAAGCGCGCGTTCGTATCTCTGAGACGGTGCACCAATGTCGCTGGCTCAATTTGCCGGAAGCAGCTCTTGCTGACCCGATGGGGCTCCCGCACTCTCTGCTTCCTGTTCGGGTACATCCAACTCCAGAGCCGGGGTACGCGGAATCTTTTCTTGCAGCAACCGTTCCACGGCTGCCACCATCGGTTCGGCATGGAAACGCCGCTGCATGGACATGTTGCCGAGAACTGTGGCTGCGGCCACCAGAATCATGCCCTGGTGGTGAGCCATCCAGCACGTCACGGTCTCCGAGGATTTGCCCTTGGGCATGCGCGATGGTGTGAAATCGCACGCATCGTAAAAGCCGTGCGCCCCCACCCAACCCCGGTTCTTCATCTCGTAGATATTCTTTATGGCATTGGGCGTATCGACCAACAAAGCCAGGAACGACGAGTACGGCGATATAACCAAATCGTCGCCATCGGTATGGCAAAGCGCCAAGGCAGGCAGTCCAAACGCGTGGTAGCGGTAATGATTATCCGGATTGCGTTGCGAGCAGGAGCATTCCGAGATGCCCCAGGGAACCGACTTGGCGAGCGCGAAGTTTTGCTGTGCCCGGACAGCCGTCTCGGCGCTTTCTTCCAGCAGCGTGTTCGGATAGCTCTTCATCCATAGCGGAGGCAACAGATATTCGAACATCGTTCCGGTCCAAGAAAGGAGTGCTGCCGCGTTCTTGTACGTTCGGCGCGGCCGCCCCAGGTTGAACCAGGCAAATTGTGGAATATCTCCTTTGGCGATAGCCACCAACACGGCGGAGCGGGCTTCCGACGCCAGCAGATCGTAGTGGCTGGGGTGCAACAGATCGCGATCCGCATCGTAGCCAATGGAAAGCTGACGCTTTTCCGCATTGTAGAGAAAAGCGAAATCGATTTGATCGGCAATTGATCCAGCCGCGGCGGCCAAGGCGTTCAGGCGACCGGTGGTTTCTTCCACAATGGAAATGGAACGCGAGAGCGCGGAAAGCAGCAATTCCATTTCTGAACGGGTTTCCTGATTTGTGTTCTTGTCCGCGATGATTTCCTCGGCTTTCGAGCGCAGAACCCCTTGAATATGCGGCAGCGATTCCAGCGTGAGCCGCCCAATCCTTACCTTTTCTTGTAGACCGAGCTGCGCACGGTAAGCCGGGAACGCTGGCAGCAGCCACGGGGTGAAGTCGTACAGCATGCTCTGAAGCGCGGTCATCCTGGCCGATAGTTCGCGGGTCCACCAATGAACCTCGTCACCCAACTCGGCAGTGTTGAGCCGTTCCTCGAGTGCGCTGATATCCTTGGCCAAGCTGGGAAGCAGATTGGGCCAATCCGCGATGGAACCGCTCGCGGATTTGATCCGGAATTTCAATCGCTCTATCGCGAAAACCACGCTGTGTGCTTGCCTGTTGTGCGGTAGCGCCTCGCGGATGGTTTCCAAATGGTCAGAAATGCCGTCGAGCAGGCTTTGGCGGAACAGCGGCTGTCTCAGTGCTTCCAGACAACCCTGTTTCAGGGTCCACAAACAGCACACCAGGTTGCCGTTGTCCACCGTCGAAATAAATAACGGCGTAACCGCCTGCAGCGTCAAGGTGTCGTACCAGTTATAGAAGTCCCCATTGCGCTTCGGCATTTTTTCGATGGTCTCGCAGGTCTTCTCCACGTCGTGAATGAACTCCGGCACAGTGGACCAGCCGAGGTCCAATGCCGCCAGTCGCGCGTTTAGCAGGAACCCTAGATTGGTGGGCGAGATGCGGTGCGCAAGCAGGGAATCGTCGCTTTCATGAACGATGTCAGGCACCAGCCAATTCTCGCGCTCGTTGCAGAACTCCCGGTAAAAACGCCAGGTTCGCAGGCTGACGCTGCGCAGCATGGCGCGGTCCTTCTCATTAATTTTGTTGCTGCTGGTCCAGTAAGGCATGTTTAGCCACTCGCAGATGGTCTTGGAGCAACCCCACAGCGCCAGAAACGGCAAGGCCACCAGGATCGCGGATGGACGAACGACGACAATCAAAAGGTCCAGCAGGAAACAGATCCAAGGGGTCCACACCAAATACATCTCGACCGGGGTCTTCTTGTCGGTCTGCGATTCGGCGTCGGCCGCCGTTTCCCACTGCAGCAGTCGTTTGCGCGTAAAGGTCATGCGCACGATGGTTCGCACCACCGCGTCCAGCGTCACTAGGCTCTGATGGAAAAGCAACGCGATCCTCAAAATTACTGCAACCGCTTGGCTGGAGAAGTCGGTAACGATATTTTTCAACGAGTCCCAAAAATTGGGCGAACGCACCGCTCGGGAAAGCGACATGAACAACTGCACGAAAATCGGTAGCGAGATTGCCAGAACCGTGGCCAGCGTCCAGTAAACCGCCTTGCCCGGAAGCACCAGCCAGCCACATACCAACAGCAGGAAGAAGCCGAACTCCGTCAGGCTGCGGCGCAGGTTGTCTACGATTTTCCAGCGCGAGATATGGCTCAGCGGATTGTGGACCAGATTGCCCGCGCGATCCGGTACACGGGGCAGGAGCCAGCGAATCACCTGCCAATCACCACGCACCCAGCGGTGCTTGCGACGGCTGTACGCGCTCACGTGCGACGGGTAATCGTCAATCACTTCCACGTCGGTAATCAGCCCTGCTCGCGTATAGATCCCTTCCAGCAGATCGTGACTGAGAACCGCGTTGCAGGGAAAACGGAGGTCCAGCACTTGCTGGAAGGTTTGCACTTCGTAGATCCCTTTGCCAGTGAAGATCCCTTCACCGAAAAGGTCCTGATACACGTCGGAAATCGCTCGAGTGTAGATGTCCAGGCCGGCATCGCCGGAGAAAATGCCCGCGAGCCGCGAGCGATTCTTCGATTTAACGCTAATTTCAACCCGCGGCTGGAGAATGCCATAGCCTTCGACCACCGTGTTCGTGGCTGGATTGATTACAGCGCGGTTCAATGGATGAGCAAGCGCGCCCACCAGCTTGCGGCCCGAATCCTTGGGCAGCTGCGTGTCCTGGTCCAGGGTAATGACGTAACGAACTTCGGGCAGGACCGAAAGATCGCCTATCGAAATCGCGAAGTCATTGCACTTCCCGAGCAGCAGATTATTCAGGTTCAGCAGCTTGCCACGCTTACGTTCCCAACCCATCCAAGTCTGCTCGGACGTGTTGAAGCAGCGCGTCCGATGGAAATGATAGAAAGAGCCCTTGCCGGCGCCCGCATACTTCTGATTCAGGTCCTCGATCAACTTTGCGCAGAATGGCGCCAGCGCGTCCTTTTCATCGAATTGCTGCATGGAATCCGGTGGATCGGTCAGAAGAGCGAAATGCAGGTGCGTGTCGCGGTTGGCCAGATAGCGAATCTCCAGGTCGCGCGCAGCCTGCTTTGCCTGCTCCTCGCTGCCAAGCAGCATGGGAATAACCACCATGGTGGTGTATTCTCGCGGTATGCCCTCGGAGAAATCCAGGCGCGGAATCTTGCGCGGCGGCACAATCATGGTGGTAAACAGGTTGACCGTCGCGACCGCACATTCCAACGCCGGTAGAAAGAACAGCGCCACTTCGTACCAGCGAAGCCCGCGTACCCCCGGAATCGCCGTGAATAGGGCCATCACTGCAAGAGTCAGCGCCGCAATCGCCGCAAAATAGAAGGACGTGGGCCATTGCAGAATCATGTCCTGCAGGCGTTCGGCGAACGAAGCGCGATAACGAATCGCTTTCTTCAAAGCCGCTTTTCCTTCACCGATCAGGTAGTAACCGACGTGCGACCGGCGTTCTTCGCCGCGATCGGTGGCCGCCAAGTGAGGTTCGCGAGCGAGTTGCACGGCGGTGCGGGCGATCGCTTGTTCGTCCAGTGGCGAATGAGCCGCCAATTCTGCCAGCGCATTTCGGTACAAACCGCGGCTTTCCGGATCCATCCGCCGGTAGGCGTCCATCGGATCCTCGCGCAGGATGGTTTCCGTAACACTGACCTGGTCGAATACATCCTCCCAGTTCAGTTCGACAACCTCCTTGAGGCAGGAAATCAAAATGGGCAACACGCTCGGTTTGTGCTCGGTCGCGCCATCCTTCGGCGGCTGCTGAGGCAAGTCGCTGTTATCGGCCTTCTCCGCGATGCGTTCCAAAAGCACCAATTCCATGAACGGCTTCAGTGTCCATAGCTCGGTCATTTGAAACGCCGAGGTTTCTTGCACGCGCTGTAGGAACGATACCAGCGTTTCCTTAGTGACTTGGTATTTACAGGCCAGCAGAAAGTCCCCTGCCGCGGCGTAGGAGCGAGGCGCCGGGTCGGAATTGCCCATCTCTACCGCCGGAAGTTTCTCGGTGGCCACGATGGCGTCATGAATCTCTTTCAGAACCGTATGGAATAACGGCACATTCTCCGAAAACCACCGAGCGTCGGCGTATTCTCCGCGCAGCGGACGCAGTCTTTCGGCGGCCGAACGCAGGCTCTCATCAACCGATTGCCACTTGGCGTCCAGAACGTCCAGCGGCTGCTCGGTCTCCAGGACTTTCCAGCTGTCGGTATGCAGATCAATGGTGAACTGAATCGGTTCCTTGCGTTGCTCTTCGGGGCGGGGACAGAGTTCGGGTTCGGCAAGCGTGGGCTGCTCGTGACCTCCCACGGTCACCAGATGAGGCGCCCGGCTGCTCAGGTCTGCGGCATATTGATTTGGCGTGGCCATGACTAGACTTTCCCCCAGCGCTTATCGATAGTTCGCCGCTTGAAGCTCGAACATTTCCGCGTAGCGCCCCGCGCTTTTCAGAAGCTCGCTATGAGAACCCTGCTCGGCAATCCTGCCGCCTTCCAGTACCAGGATGCGATCCGCCATACGCACCGTGGAAAAACGATGCGAGATCAACAAAGCCATTTTATTCGTGGTGAGTTCGGCGAAACGCTGGAACACTTCGTGTTCGGACTTGGCGTCGAGCGAGGCGGTGGGTTCGTCGAGAATCAACAGCTGGGCATCGCGCAAATACGCACGGCCCAGCGCAATCTTCTGCCACTGCCCACCCGACAACTCCATGCCGCCTTCGAAGCGGGTTCCCAAAACCTGATCATAGCGTTTTGGCAGTTGGTGAATGACTTCGTCCGCGAGGCTTTTCAAGGCGGCGGCGCGGATGCGGAAAGGATTGTTAAGCTCTTCAATTCGACCAATGGCGATGTTTTCCGCGGCGGTCATTTCGTAACGCATGAAGTCCTGGAAAATGACTCCAATCTCACGCCACAGGTCTTCGATGTCGTATTCCCGAATGTCTACCCCGTCCAGCAGAATCTGCCCACCGCTGACGTCGTACAACCTGGTGATCAGCTTTACGATGGTGGTCTTTCCTTGCCCGTTCTCGCCTACCAGAGCGATGCGCTCACCCGGCACAATCTTGAAATTGACGTTCTGCAGAACCGGTCTCGGATTACCAGGATAAGAAAACGAAACGTTCTTGAACTCAAAGCCCTTGCTGATTGGGCGTGGCGCGGGCAGCGCGCCGGGCTTGGACACGATCCTCGGTTTAACGGAGAAGAACTCCAGCAAATCGTTTATGAACAGGGCTTGGTCGGCAATCCCGGAAAAAGTCGTGAACACCGCCTGAATATTGGTGCTGGCGCCCGCAATGGCTCCAGCCAGGAATGTCAACGATCCGATGGTCAGGGCGCCTATGACCGTCTTGTAAACCACGTAAGCATACGCGCCGTAATAGCCAACGGTACCCAGCAGCGTTAGCAACGCTCCCATAACCAGTTTGCGTTGCTGCAACCGCACGTTTTGCCGGTGCAGTTCGTCTGACAAACTCGTGTATCGCCCCACCAGATACGGCGCCAGTCCGAACAGCTTCAGCTCTTTTGCGCTTTCTTTGCTTCCGCCGAGCACCCGCACATATTCCATATGACGCTTGGCAGGCGTTTGATTGAAATTCAGCGAGTACCCCAGGAACGCGAAATGCGTTTCGCCCAGGAAAGCGGGAACCACACAGCCCACCAGCACCAGCAGGATCCACGGGGAGAAGAACACGATGCTGGCCGCCAGGCTGAGGGTCATGATCAATTCCTGCACCAATCGTCCGCTGGACTGAATCATCGCCAGACGATCAGTGCCTTGGACTCGCGCCCGATCCAACTTGTCGTAGAAGTTGTAGTCTTCATAGTCCGCCAGGTCCAGGCTGGCGGCATGTTGCATGATTTGCGTGCTGATGTAACGCGTGTATTTGTCGGCCAGAACGTTGTCGCAAAAATCGATCAGCCGGGTCAGGATGGTGGACACACACGCCAATCCAAATTGCAGCAGCACCAGCCACCAAAACGACGATGGCAACGGTTTGTGGTACTGAACCAGGTTTTGGATGGCGTCAATGATGAACTTCGTGACCGCCAACATCGCCACCGGAAGCAAAGCCACGGTCACCCGGCAAATCAGGCTGCTGGTGACCACTGTCGGCGCGGCTTTCCACACAATCTGAAAAAGAGGCGGGATATTCCGCAAGGCTCTCAGGCGATCCCGCCATCGGGAAGGCGGCCCCTGGATGTTTTCAACGGTGACCGGTGCTGTACTCATCGAGGCACAGCTCCGTTCCGAACCGCTGACTGGGTACACCCGCATTTTCCGTTCAGCACTTCCACATCAGTTCCTTTTCCTACGGGGTTGCTTCTGGTGCCTTGGGCAGCTGGGTTTAAGCGGAATCTCAGGCGGCATCATATAGATGGGCTGCGACGCAACTCCAATGCAGCCCCCAACCCTAGCGGTTCGGCTATCAACCCCCGGTCCTAAGCGTGGCACGTGCCCTTCCATGTTAAAATCGGTGTAAGTCGTTACAATACAGGGGCTTGATACGGTAGAGGGAGTATTGGTACAGGTGAAATTTTCTCGAAAGATGAAAGAACTACCTGACAGTTGTTCAAAGAGGTAACGGAGTTGCCTAGTGGTAAGATCCTTTGGCAGCGGGACTGCTCTCGACGCCGCTGCAGTTTGTGAGCGGCCTGAGACCCATAGGTTTTGGGGTGGGAGATGGGATTTGAACCCACGACATTCGGAGCCACAGTCCGACGCTCTACCAGCTGAGCTACTCCCACCGTAGAAAGTGAGTTTAGCACGCGCCGCGACCGGAAAGAAGAGCCGCCGCATCCGCACCCGCAACCGGCTCGAACCATAACGCGGCGCTTTTGGCGCATTGGAGTGCTCACAAGCAGCTCCCGCCATTCCGCTGGTTCGGACGGATCGGCTGGCACGCGGACTTGCTCGATCAGGTGATAACGATGAGGAAACGCCCGGCTTAGGTCACCGAAAGCGCCCGGCCGGGCTTGCTAAACTCGCCAAAAGGGGTGTGTGTCCCCGCACATGAACCCGCAAGCTTCAGATCGGCTTCATTTTGAAAAGCAGATTGCCTACGCGCGCCCGGCAGTCGCGCTGTTGGCGATATCGTGTTTACTGGAACTGCGCTCGGTTCGGGAAGAAGAGCGCGCCCTCGCTCTGTTGACCGCTTATTTGGTGTTGGCCATTGCGGTATTGGGATTGGAACACCTGCTGCGCCAATACCATTGGCACCTCCCCTTGGCATGCGACGTCCTGGTGGTCGGCCTGTATTTGTACTTTTGCACGCAAATGATGCCGGCGTGGTTTCTGGTGTTCTTCGTAGCTTTTGCCGCGGGTTATCGCTGGAACCTGAAGCTGGCGATGTTTCTGTCCTTTGGGTTGCTCCTATTGGCCGTGGCCCTGAGGCTCAACCGGTTGAGCCCAACAGGTTCGGGCGCGACGGGTTTTTTCTATCTACCTGTGTTCGCAGCCACCCTGCTCGGAGCGGGTGGCATGGCCATGTTGGGAGATCGCAACCGCCGGTTCACCGAGCAACAAGACTTTCTGAATCGCCTGTCGGGATCGATCCATGTGGAATTGGGGCTGGCGGAATCGTTGCGTCTCCTGCTGGAAGACTTGTGCCAGGAATTCCACACCGAAGGAGCAATGCTGGCGTACCGTGATACCGATTTGGAGCGCATCTTCCTGTGGCAATTCAAAGCTGGCGAAAGCGAGCGAATGACCCCGGACAACTTGCCCGTGACCCGTGCCGATGGCTTCCTGTTGGATGACATGGAAGCGTCGCTCTGTTGGAATTCCTTGGAAGGCAAAGGGTCGGCGTTTGGGTGGGACCGCCGGAACCTCCAGATGCTGAAAAATCTGCCCAGGCTGCCGGGAACCACGCAACAGGAATTTCGCATCCGGAATTTTCTGGTGGTGAGTTTCGATCAAGGCAAACAGCCTGTAGGCCGGCTCTTCCTGTTGAACCGTACCGCCGGACGTCCCTTTACCAAAGGTGATCTGGCGTGGTTGGAAAAAATCGCCCAACACGTCAGCGGGCCACTGGAGAATGTCTTTCTGTTGCGGCATTTGCGCGTGCGGGCCATTGAGGCGGAACGCTCCCGCATTTCGCGCGACCTGCACGACGGCATCTTGCAGACACTCTTGAGCATTGAGATTCAGCTGGACGTATTACGACGCAAGGTGACTTCCCAGCCGGAACAGGTGGAGGCCGGCCTGACCTCGTTACAACAAACCGTGCGCAATGAAGGCGCAGAGTTGCGGCACCTGGTAACCGATTTGCGCCCGCTGCGCGTGCAGTCGGCGGATCTGGTGGATTTGATGCGCGGATTCGCGGAGCGCTTCCGCAACGAATCAGCGCTGGCCCTGGATTTGTTGGTCGACTCGGTGGACTTGCAGGCGCCCGACCGCGTGTGCCGCGAGATCTTCCAGATTTACCGGGAAGCACTCAACAATATAAAAAAGCATGCCAAGGCTTCCCATGTCGTGGTAAAACTGACGCAGGATGACAGCCGTCTGTCTCTCATAGTGGACGACAACGGAGAGGGATTCAGCTTCGCCGGACGTTTCACGGGGGACGAACTAGACCGCCTACGGTTGGGTCCGATTTCCATCAAGGAACGAACGCGCACAGTGGGAGGGGTCTTGACTGTGGAGTCAAATCCGGGGCATGGTGCGCGTCTGACAATCGAGGTTCCGCTCGGGTGAATATGGCGAAAACTAAGCAGCAGATCCGGGTTCTGATGGCCGACGATCACGCGATATTCCGCGATGGTCTGCGCAAACTCCTGGATGGCGACGACGAAATTGTAATTGTGGGCGAGTGTCAGAACGGCGCCGAGTGCATCAAGATGCTGGCGAAACTCAAACCGGACATTCTCTTGCTGGACCTGCGCATGCCCGAGAAGGACGGTCTGGCGGTCTTGGAGGAAGTCAATTTTGATCAGATGCCGACGCGCGTGATCGTGCTGACTGCGGCGGAAGATGACCGTGACGTGGTTCGGGCCATGCGCTTGGGCGCGCGTGGCGTGGTCTTGAAGCAATCGGCGACCGACCTGCTGGTCAAGAGCATTCACCGCGTCCATGCCGGCGAGATTTGGTTGGACAACCGCATGACCGCGGAGGTCATGAAAGCCTTCGCCAAATCGTCGGAATCCGGTCCTCGACGCGAGAAGCCGCTGCTGTCTGACCGCGAGAAGGAAATCGTCCAACTGGTCGCGCAGGGATTTCGGAACAAGGAAATTGGCGAGAAGCTGTTCATCTCCGAACAGACCGTAAAGAACCACTTGCACAACATCTTCGATAAGCTCGGCGTGTCCGATCGTCTGGAATTGGCGCTGTACGCGATTCACCACCGGCTGATCGATCAGACCTGAACGCCCCTCTGGCACGAAGCCGGGTGCCCCTCCCTCGATCTTGCCCAGAGCGTGTTCTGCGAAGGGTGTGAGGGTGGGTCTTTCTTCACCGCATTCTGGGCGCCTTTGCGTAGCTTTCTCTTCTCAACTCGCCACTCGCTTGCCCCGAGCTTCGAGGGGCCGGGTGCCCCATCCTCGTTTTGTGAGGGTGGGTTTCTCTTCACTGTAGCTTTTTCTTCTTAAACTCGCCACTCGCCACTCACCACTTCCTCTTTGCTTGCCTTGTAGCGCTGGCATTCATGCCAGCACATGCCTCGATTCGTGACTATTTACAATTTGGTTACTCCACCTATACCCCCCTTTTTTCCGTAAGAGTGGCAAGCAAAGAAGTTAACGGGAAAATTTTTCCCAAATTTTCCCGAGCGCGCATCGATTCTTGTGACGACGTCACAAGAACGTGATCCGTGTCCCGTGATCCGCGACCCGTGAAGAAACACTCTGCCACGACCCCGTTCGCGTGACGTGAGTTCGTGTTTGGCCGGACATACACCCGCAAGAACGAGTCTCGTGGTCTGTGGCTCGTGACTCAGCCCCAACTGGCGGGAGTGTTGAGGCGGGATGAATGGCGGCGACATGGGCGGCTTCCGAAAATCTCGGTGAGATGATAACTGAATGGGTAAATCAATAGAACGGTATTAACGGGCAATTGTGGTACAGGCGCTAGAACAGGCGCCCCGCAAGTCCCGTGTGTCTTGTCTCCAACCAAAACGCGTCCGTCATTCTGAGCGGAGTCTGCGAAGCGAAGAACCTCTCTTTCTTTTCGCGCCTTTTGCGGAAAGAGTCTCTCTTCGTTCCTGTGTAGTGAAGGGCTCGCCCCGACGTAAGACATCCGCTCACGTAGGGGCACGATACATCGTGCCCTAACCCCACTTATAGGCGGCAAGTGCTCACTGATGCCTTTTGGTGTCTAAGGGTGCGCTGTGGAAGGCGAGGCGGTCTCCGCTGTGGAAAAGACCTGGGAGCGCGGCACTAATGGGAGATTTCGAGCATGGGTATCTCCCAATCGTGGTTAAAGCACAGGTTAACTTGGGACAGCGGGACGGACCGGCGAATTTTGAAGTTTCCTCCCACAATCCCTCCTTGAGACTCCAAGGTCACGAAGTGCTGGTTGCACTCGAGGATTGCTGAAGAGGGAGTTGGCCAGAGGAGGACGCCAGTGGAGTCCGTCGACTGCGGCTCCTTGTGCGGGAAAGGCTGGTGCCGAATCGAACGAGGCTCCAGCACCGAAAATCACCATGAGCATGGGCGGGGTAGGCTCCTGGTGTCCATCGTAGGCGCGGAGTGGGGTGATGTCCAGATGTGGACGTCACAAGTCTGGATATTTCGGGGAGTGGTGTCCTAGCGGCGGTTGCATCCCACTTGTCTTTTTCTTTCGCGTCGGCGACAGTCTGCGGAGTCACCAACCACGGGACACGGATCACGGGCCACGTTCTTGCGGGCCGCCGCCTGCCCGAGCGCCTGGCCCGAAACTGTCCCTTAGTACCGTTCTATTTAGTTACCCACCAAGTTATCATTCCACCGAGATTTTCGGAAGCCGTCCGCCGATGTTGCCGCCATTCATCCCGCCACAACACTCCTGCCAGTTCGGTCACGAACCACGGCACACGGATCACGGGCCACGTTCTTGCGGCCAAACCAAATTGGGAATCTCGTGCGTTGCCCATAACCCGAGATATTGCTGCACCTTTGCAAAACACGCGGCATGGCGCAGTGTTTTGTCACGGATCACGGGTCACGTTCTTGTGATGTCGTCACAAGACTCGACGCGCTCTCGGGAAAATTTGGGAAAAATTTTTCCGTTAACTTCTTTGCTTGCCACTCTTACGGAAAAAAGGCGGGATTATCCCTTTGACAAACCCAAATTGGGCGCTACTCTGAGGAGGCCGTGACAGGGAAAGAAACAAGCTCAAATAAGCAAAAGACCCGATTCGCGTTCGGGTCTTCTCTGCCTCAAGTTTAACAGGATGCTAGAACCTTACGATAGGAGTGCGCCCTGATGCAAGATGTATTTTCCTCGGTTACACAGGGGACTGAAACTTCAAGGGAATCGTTGTACCGAACGAAATGGCTAATGGCTCACAACCATTTGCACACACTCGTACATGATTCATCGGCAAAACCAAGTGAAGTATGGGCCGATTATCTCAAAGAGTTGGAATCCTCTGAAGAGATCGCCAAGCAACCGGCCTAGAAAATATAAACATAAGTTGTTTTGTAAGACGAAAGGTCGCCTCCAGTGCCGCCTTTCATGCCCAAATTAATGAAGTATGCTTCGATGTCTTGAGCGTCGGACAAGGAATCCGCCGTCCAACTCGTCCAGTAGGTAATACTCTCTCCGTCGTCCTTCCATTGCTGTTTGCGTGTAGCGAGATCATGAGTTAGACCGATTCTCCAACTGCTGTAACTTGTACCAACTCTGGCTTTGATAGCCGATTTGATGCTTGCTTTGTCTGCCATTAAATGTACCTATCCTTTTGCCTGAGCGGCGCTCTTTTGCGGCCCGTCAAGGCGGTTGTGCGGACACACCCCTACTGTGCGCCTGCTGTTAATGTTTAATGTTGACGGGAAAGCCCTAAGGCAAGTAGGATAGTGAACGGTCGAGTTTCACATTCCCCGCAACATCGGGACTCTAACGCCTCACTTCCTGAAAAAGTGAGGCGTTTTTGCATTACAGCCAACGTGATTATAGCACGCAAGTCAACTGAGGCCCTAGATATAGTGGGCCTTTTCAGAACAACACTATTCGGTTTTTCTTTGCTTAGGATTTGGAAGGCTTTGGTTCTGGCTTGACCTTGAGAAAAGCAGAAACGGCTTTTTCGTACTTCATTGGAATAGCGAGTTTATGTCTTTTGTTTCCGTTGGTAGTTGGAGGGATTTTTCTTTCTGATCGTGATTGTCTTCCACTCTTTGCCGTCATAAACCCTCACCGATGCTACGTGACCTTCTCTTGAAATGGTGGCTGTAAACGGTTTTCTCTGCGTCGCAACTCACGCAGTATACCGTCTTTCGCCGCGATAATTCTAGGTGCCCATGCATCTGGTCCTTCGTTGTTCTCGGTTGTCACAAATACCGCGATTTGTGCCTGAAGAATTTCTTTATTCCATGTTCGGATGAGGTCTTGGTCGCCAGTGAGCAAAACCCTGTTCATTAGTCCACAGTGTTGAATCATTACTGGGTCGAAGATTCGCGCCTCAGCCTCTTGGAATTCCTCGTAAATCGTACGGATAATAAATTCCGCTTTGCGCAGCCTTTCAGCCATTTGGTATCTGCCAAATGTTCTGTCCAGAAAAAAGACAGGCGGCTCTTCAAGCTGCTGCCTTCCACTCGTATTCTTCAATCGCTTCCTTCACTTCGCTATCGGTCATGCCGTAGTCATTTGCTATTTGCGCGAAGGTTTCCCCAGATTTACTTCGTCCCCAGAGAACAGAAGCGGTTATTCCTCTATCACGGACGATGGGCTTTCCAGAGGAAAAATATGGGTCAATTGCGAGGTGCTTGGAGTTAATTGGGAACACACGCATGGGAAGGCCCTTCGCATCTCGTGGAATCAGTTTCAAATACTGTTCCAAGAGTTCTCTCAGGACGCCTTGACCATAGGCAGTCGCATTGATCGTTCTTCCGAGTGCAATGATGAATACGTCTTTTCCAGAGGTTTCAAATTCGTGCGTGAGAAGTGGATGAGGGCCAGGGAACGCTTCCTGCACAAAATCCAAAGCCTTGCGAACGCTTTGCATAGGCACGTTTCGTTCTTCAGTCGTGAAACGAAGGATATGAGCCTCCACTAAGTTGTAGAACGAAAGTAGGCCATTCTTGTCGTCTGCCAGATAGATTAGCGGTTTGAATTTTTTTTCATGGCCGGATTTAAGACGATAATCTTGGCCTTTCGTCCATGCGTAAAGCGTGGTGGCTGGAATGCGAACATAGTGCGCCGCCTCCGAAATACCATAACGGGGGAAGTCTCTTACATCCCCTGTCGTCCGAAATAGGCGTTTTCTAGGCATACGAAAAAACGGATTTCTCATTTGCGGCTCCGCGCAGTAAACTACCTCTACGCGGTCGCCGATCCGCACAAATCCCCGTTTTTGAACCACAGCCCGTTTGCAGACGGGCTGTTCGGTCATTAGGGCCTTGATGAGTCCCGATAAGTTAGACGCCTTCCAGAAACTTTTCGAATTGCCAACAGAGAGCGCTCCCCGTCATTTATGAATCGCGAATTGTACCGAAAATCGAACTCACTGAGATAACGGTGGAGATGTTGCTTTCCTACATGGTGATATACACCGTTGATACCCCTCTTGAGAATAGAAAAATATCCCTCAATCGTGTTTGTGCTGATTAATACATCCCCTTCTTTACGGGCGTAAACTCGCCAGCTATGGCGAATCGTGCTGTGGCGTCGAAAATCGTTCCTCAGACCTTGATACCCGCCGAAGTCATCGGTCATGATGTGAGCGTTTGGGTCCACGTTCTCGTGAATGATTTGCTTGAGGGTCCTTCCGGTAACGAACTCTTGTTTGTGGTGGAAGGATCGTACTTTTCCGCCACGCTCAACCAACGCCACAACCGGAGCTTTGTTAGACTTCACTCCCTGCAAACCGCGTTGCTTTCCACCTATGTAAGTCTCATCTACTTCGACAGTACCCTTGAGCATAGGCAGATTCAACTCGGCCATCGCGTAGCGAATCCGATGCGCCATGAACCACGCACTCTTATAAGTCACACCGAGCATCCTGTGGAGTTGGTGAGCGCTCATGCCCTTTTTGGAAGAGCACAGAAGATGAATCGCTATGAGCCACTTGTGAAGCGGAATGTGACTGTCCTCAAAGATCGTGCCCACGGTGACGGTGAATTGCTTGCGGCAGCCACCACACTTCCAAACACCCTCGCGAACGTGAGTTTTTGCACCATCTTTAGGCTGTAGGCGATATGCCCGGCCTATTTCGCCACACTTCGGACAGTAGACTTCGCCCTTGGGCCAGCGCTGTTCTTCAAGAAAAGCCCTTGCGCTATCTTCATCGTGGTAGCTCTTGGCTATGTCGTTGAGGTTCATGGCTTTCTCCCAACGACACTATTCTTTCACAAACCCATGGGTTTGTCAAGGGGATAATCCCGAAAAAAGGGGGGTATAGGTGGAGTAACCAACTTGCAAACATGTGGCCGATCCCTTCCTGCGTCAGGGCAGGCTAGAAGTTCGGCCACTACACAGGCAAGAAGAGAGGTTCTTCGCTCCGCAGACTCCGCTCAGAATGACGGGCGTTGTGTTAGGTGGCGAGTTGGAAGCCAAGACGCTAGGGTTGAGATCCTTCGGGCGCACACGGCGCGCCCTCAGGATGACAAACGGCAAACCTGGCCGATTCCTTCCTGCGTCAGGGCAAGATCGAGGGTGGGGCACGCGCGGGAGAAGTAGAGCTGGCATAAAAGCCAGCACGACAAGTGAGCAAGACGCGGCGCGCGCTGATCTCATCTTAGTTTCTGCGCAACGCAAGCATCGTGCAAAAGTCGTTTTGACTTATCGTATCAAGTGGTATAAATTCGCGTACTTTGCTAAATCCTCGCTTAGGCTACGTATCCAACCGAACGAGAACAACAGGAGAGACAAGTGCGCCGCATCGCTAGCTTCGCAGGGCTCTTTATTTTTTTGTGCATGAATGGCGTCGCGTGGGCCCAAACGAGTGCGAGCCTTTCCGGCACGGTGACGGACCAAACCGGGGCAACCCTTCGGGTTGTCACCGTGACCATCAAGAACGTCGACACGGGCGCAACGCGCAAGGTGGCAACCGACGACAAGGGGCACTATCAGGCCTTGGGCCTGCCTGCGGGGCGCTTCGAGATTCGCGCGGCAAAACAAGGGTTTGCCGATGAAACACGCACGGGAATCAGCTTGGGGGTTGGCCAGGAGATCACGGTCGACATTACCATGCAGCGGACCACCCCCGACGCCTGCGCGAGCGGCCACGAGTTCGCCACCACCGATTGCACGCTGACCTGGCACGGCATCACGCTGTACGGTGCGTATGATGTCGGGGTCGGCTGGGTCAGCCACGGCTTACCGGAGAATGGCTACAACTATGAAGGCGCCTCGCTGGTGAACCGAAACGGGTATGAACATCGATTCGTGGTGGCACCGAACAACCTGCAGCAGACGGGTCTGGGCGTCCGGGGCAAGGAAGAGTTTCAGCCGGGCTGGTCCATCGTGTTCAACGCTTCAACGGGCATCAATCCGCAGTCCGGCCTGCTGGCCAACGCATCGGCCACGCAGACCATCAACAACGGGCTTCCCCGGGCAAGCTACTCGTACGTGGTCGACGGAGCGCGTGCGGGCCAACCGTTCAATGATGAGATCTATGGCGGGGTATCGTCCGAGCGCTTCGGCACGCTGACCTTCGGTCGCCAGCGCTCTCTCGGTACCGATGCGATGCTCCTTTACGATCCGGCCGGCGGCAGCTATGCCTTTTCGTACATCGGATATAACGGCACCATGTCCGGCGGAGGCGACACCGAGGACAGCCGTTGGGACGACGCTATGAAGTATCGCCTCATTTATGGCCCGGTCCATTTCGGCGCGATGTATAAATTCGCCGATGGTTCTGGCGGGTGCTACTCGGGCTCCGCAACCTGGACTGCCGCAACCTGTACGCCGGAAACGGCGCACAACAACGCCTATGGATTCGACATCGGTGGAGAGCACGGCAAATTCTCCGCCGACGTGGTGTTCCAACATTACAACCAGGCGATCAGCGTATTGAACCCCTTGCTGGGGCCTCAGAGTCTGACGCAGCCATATCAGTCGACCACCAACAGCATCAACACTATCCCCATCACCGGGACCAATCTGGTCGGAACCACCAACACCGTATATGGCATCGTGACGGACAACAGCGCGATTATGGGCGCTGTCCGGTATACGTGGGATCAGTTCAAGCTTTTTGGCGGCTACGAATACATCTGGCAGAACAACCCGAAGGATCCGTTGGGCGTGGGCGCCTCGGGCCAAGGCGGTTATGTCTTGAGCGGAGTGGAAGACAACAATCTTGATGCGGAGAAGTTGGTGCAGATCTGGTGGACGGGCGTGAAATATGCTCTCAACAGCAAAACCGACATCACCGTGGCCTGGTATCAGCAGCGCCAGAACGATTTTCGTGTTCCGGCGCCGTGCAACCCCGCAGCCGGTTTCCGCAGTTCGTGCGCGGGTACCCTCAACGAGGGGTCGCTGTATGTGGATCGGCACGTCACCAAACGTTTAGACCTTTTTGCCGGAATTGCGGGTTCCAACGTGAGCGGCGGTCTGGCCATCGCCATTCCTCATAAGCCTGGAGTCCCGTATTTCCACGACAGCAACATTGCTCCGTTAGTTGGTGTTCGTTTCGCCTTCTGATGGTTTCGGCGGCACGCCTTGAAGCTGATCTTGGCCTTCATGTGTGATCAGGAGAACGCGCGTAAATCGTTGCGAAGCCGATCGGGATCACGCACAAGGGCCTCTATTGACGCATGAGCCTTTTTCCATATGGGAACGGCACGCGCCAGCGACCTTCGTCCCTCTGCCGTCAGGATCATCAGCCGGCCGCGGCGGTCGTCGGGGTCCCGGGTGATGCGGACCAGGCCGCGGCGCTCGAGAGGCTTGACAGCGGCAGTCAAGGTGGTCCGGTCCATGGCCAGAAGGGAAGCCACAGCAGTCATCCCGGGTGGTTTCGGCCGGTTCAGCGAGAGCAGCAGGGAGAATTGCCCGTTGGTGACGCCGACCGGACGGAGCGCATGATCGAAGCGCCGAGCCAGGGCCCTGGCGGCGCGCTGCACGTGAAGACAAAGACAGGAATCGCGGATCAGGTGAGTGGTCTCAAGGGTGGTGCCCCGGGGGCTGGCCATAAAGAGATAGTAATGGGTGTCCAGTCGTCTTGCCAAGGGATGGCAGCCGCATTATACATTGATATCAACGTAAGGTTAGCGGGGACTCGGACCGTCGCTGTTTTCCCGTCAAGACTCGAGCAGGTTACGCCAATCGCGCCGACGCGTACGCAGTGCGCCGGGCTGGTGTTACCGGGATTCCAGGGGGGCGCGCCGTGCCAGGAAAATCTAACCTTGACGGCGACTACAAAACCTACCCAAGCCAAGCGCGTAACCAGTTCCGCGGCCCGGACTACATTGACTTCGACATGGGGTTGTTCAAGACCTTCTCACTGAAGGAACGCTACGCCTTTGGTCTGGGCGCAACCGCCTTCAACGTGTTTAATCACCCGAACTTCCAACCGCCGATCGACACGTTAGGAAGCCCGCTGTTTGGGCAGATCGTTTCGATGCAGGGCGTGCCCTCGAGTCCGTATGGGAACTTCCTTGGGTTCGACTCTTCCGTGCGCGTGGTGCAGTTGTCGCTGAAGTTCACCTTCTAAGCAATTCGCGAAAACGCCACAACAGGGCGGCTTCCTTGGCCGCCCCTTTTTCTCTTCCCACATCGGGTAGTGCCGGCGGGTTTAGCCCCGCATTTTGTCTTGTTTCACGGGCAATGTGCGATGCTGTCGCGCGAAACCTCAGGTTAGAGGACCCACCGCTGGGATAAGAGCTCGGGCCCAAGGGAGCGAACGCCACATCTGAATGGTGACTACCAGATACCAGAGACCCAGCGCTGGGCCCAGATCCACCAAACCGGCATTCTGAGGCGGAGTTGGAAATGTGTACAAATGGAGCAACAGCAAGCCGGCACCGATGAGGATCCCCAAAAATGAAAAGACTGGTCCGAAGCGCGGGTGTCGCATCATAGCCAGCGCAAAGCAGATTGTGCCAAGACCAACATAGGCATCCCACGCTACATCGAGGCCAAGCCAGATGGCGACGAAGGAAGCCGACACCTTGTCGCCACCCGCCGAATACCTGACCGCCAACTGCACCAGAGCCATGGCAGAAAACAATGCCCCAGCCAGGGCGTTCAACAGTGAGCCGAGGGCACTGGAGAGACGTCGCGTCTGCAAATCAAGCAACTGCCGCAGACCATAGCTGGCCACAGCCAATGCAGGACCGAAACCGGCGACCAGGGCAGTGGTGGCGAGCTTTGGGAGAGGCGCAAAGGCAGCAAGCGCATATGCCAAACAAGCGAAGAATCCTGAGACGATTCCGACGCGGATTGCCCTTAGAGGGATGCTGGATGCGAGGGCGTCAGCGCGATCATGCATGGATTGTTCCTGAACGGCACCAGTGTAACCCATTGCCACTACACTCACGCGGCGGTTCGAGGTTCGTTCTTCCCAGCCCGGGTTCCGTTACGATTGCCTCGGCTATTTCACCGCAGGAGTGAGCACAATGCTGCGGTAAGCCACACGGCCCTTTTCGCTGCCCTGGAGGTAGATGGGCCCGGGCAACTCTTCGTGGCTGTCGAGCGCGCCGCCGGTGATGCCGGGGATTTCCTGGTTGTCGATAATGGTCTGACCGTTCTGGACCACAGTGACCCGACGTCCGATCAGCGTGATGTCGTAGGTCTGCCAGGCGCCGGGCTTTCGAGGTAATTCCGGCGAAGGAGCAAGAAAACCATAGACGGCTCCCATGTGGTGGCTCAGCGGCTCTTCGATGGAGTCAGTCTCGACTTGCACTTCGTACCTTCCGCGCAAGTAGACCCCACTATTGGAAAGCTCAGCACAATTGAATTCGACGTGCAGCTTGAAATCCTCGAACTTCCTGTCACTAATCAGTTCCGGCCCGTTCCCGGGTGACACCAGCGTGCCGTCTTCAACCTTCCAGGCCTTGCCGGAATTCCCCGGACTCATCTTCCAGCCCGCTAGTGATTTTCCATCGAATAGCGGGATTGGTTTTCCCCACGTGGGAGTGCCCGTCCTTTTCAACGCTGGGGCGCGACGCCCGGTCCAGGTCCAAGTGGCGCCATCCGGGCCGTCGACGGTGCCGGACAGCTCGTTACCAGTGAGCGTTCCTTCGAACACCATGTCCGCTTTTGCGTCCTCTTCCTCCTTCGGAGAGACAAAGGTGATATGGCCATTGGATATAGACACTTTCGGAAGCGGGCGAGCGTTTCCCCACCTACCAACCATTTGGGCCTGGAGTTGACCACCTTGCTCACTGAGTTCCAGCCAAGACGGATATTCCCGGTCCGGCGCTTTCAGGGTTAGATCCCAGCGGCCCAGAAACGCACTGACCGATTCCGTGGCGGTGGAAACCGTGGCAGGGTCCGATGGGTTTGGGTACGTTGAGGCGTAAAGCGAGAATGCTAAGAGCGCGGCGACAAAAAACATGCTTCCAAGTCTCATGGAGTTATGCCTTTCTTGCTATCGTCTGGCCATTCCGATATTACGCTTGTAACTGGTCATCTTACTGGATCTTCGCAACGATAGGCCGCGGATGTTGCGTCGCAGACCGCGATTTTCCCGGATAACGGCAGGTGTAACTCGCTAGAGATCGGGGTGAAATGGTCGCACTGGTTGGCGGACAACATTCCGGGCACCTGGCGACGCGTTGAGTTAGGAGGCGCGCGGATTTTCTTTCCCGAGGAATGCTGCGAAGAGTTCAACAGGGAACTACGAGTGCATTGATGAGCGCCTCCGTGAGGCCGTCGACGAAATAGTCGCCGCCCGGCTCTCTGAGCGCCGTGCAGTTGAGCGCTAGCTATTTGGCGAGTTGGGCAGCAACTTCGGGCAGGACCGCGGTGCCTTCGAGTTTTACGGCATCGAGTAGCGTGGGATCGAGGCCGAGGGCTTTGAGCATGGTTGGGGCGACCTGCATGGTGGCGACGGGAGCAGAGACGGTTTGCGAGGTGAAGCCGGGATTGGAAACGAGGAGTATGACGTTGGTGTCGTCATGAGCGAAGCCGCCGTGATCGCCGATCATGGTGGTGCTACCGGAGTAGGTGACACCGATGTTGGGAGCCACGATGATGTCGGGTGAGCGGGGATCTTGCCACGGCTCCAAGCCGCCGATGTTGTAGTTGACGGCGAGTGAGGGTCCATAAAAGATCTGCCCCAAGCCGATGGCGGCAGAATTGTTCTCGAGGAGTTCGACGGCGGCTTCCACGCTGGCGCCGGGATTCAACCAAAGGACTGAGACATCATCTTCAGTGGCGCCGATGCCGGTGGTGTTGAGAGGGGATTCGGAGTAGGGGATGGCCGAACCGAGCAGCGTGGCGGGAGTATTGGTGCCGTCGGCGACGTAGCTGTTCGGATCGATGGGCGATTCACCGTGCTTCGCAGTGATGATGATGAGCGTGTCGTCGTAGATACCAGAGTGGCGAAGAGCACCGACGATGTCTCCGATGGAAGCGTCGACAAATTCGATTTCCTGCAGCAAAGGAGCGCTGGGTAAAGCGGCGGCATTCTGATAACCGCCCGGGCCGACGGTGGGCTCGTAGAGACTTTGCCCAAAGTAAACGGACTGGAAATTCATGCCGAAGAGCGCGGGAATTTTTGCGGGGGCACCGAGATGGGTTTTGCCGGCAATTTCGTTGAGTAGCGCGTTGACCTTTAGGGCGTCATAGCACTGAATGTTCAGGAAGCTGCTGGTCCAGGAGGAAGTCGCGCCTTTGTCGCGGATAGTGGCGCAGGAAATGCCCTGAGAAGTTTGCACACCGGGAAGAGCAACGACAGTAGAGTCCACCTCAGGAGAATAGTAGTCATTCAGGCCGTTACCGCCGGGGCCACCAACAACGGAATAGGATGCGTGCTTATCGATCCAGGCGGTGTAGCCGCCGGCGGCATGCACGATCCCGAAGGCGGTATTGACGCGAATGAAATTCCAAGGGTAAACGGGAGCGCAGCCCTTTTGCGGATCGCGCACCAGTTTCTTCGGGTCGATGGAGGCGACTCCGCCGTCGGTGAGGCCGGCGCCAGGAGCGCCGCCGTTCAGCTTGGTGTCGTCAAACGCAATGCCTTGATCGTAGTCGGTAGTAGTGCCTGCCGGTAATCCATAAGGTTCGCAGGAACCACCGGCCAAGCCGGTACCGGTAGTAGTCTCAGGCGGATCAAGGGAGCGGTCATAGGCGACGTCGTAGTAGATGCCTGTGGATTTTGGAGAGCCGCCGGAAGCGAGGGCGGCGATGCCGGGGAACGAATCAGAAGGACGCGAGGAGATGGCGCCGACGTAGTTGATACCGGTTTGGGCAAGAGCGGCAAGGTTCGGGCAGTAGGGATCACCGTTGTTCACACCCTGAATGCCACGCGCGCAATTGTAGAAGTCGACGGCGTGCATCCCATCGATGCTGATCAGCAGGACATGTTTGATTTTGCCGGAGGCGAGAGAGTTGGTGTCGGCAACTGTTTGGCGGGCGAATGCGGCAAAGGATAAAACAATGAGGGCGATCAGTGTGCGATTGGGACGCATAGGGCCTCCTTAGGAAAACGGAAAGGTTGTACCGTGAGAAACCCGCGGAAGGATTACAGGAGTGTGAAGAGTTAGCGAAATGGGAGAGAAGTGTGGGAGGTTGCTTTTACTGAGAAAGCTAGCGCGGTTATGTTGCCCAAAAAAAAAGCAAAGACGAACTACTTCGATTTTTTTTGGTCACTATTTCGCATCGTTTCCGGGAGTGGTCACGATCGGTTAGTGTGGCCGAGCCTTTGCAAATCATCCGCTATTCGCCAGGACTTCCTTAGAGCATGCAGCACCAATCCGCGGAACGTCGTTTCCTTCAGTTTTGCTTCTTCTCCAACGCAAAGTCTCTACGGACTCAGACGGTCGAGGCAAGGCCCGCTTGAGGTGTACCGTCGTGGTCCAACCGAACATTCCCAGGGGAGGGCGCCGACGACCAGCGTCCGAAAACAGGTACCTGGGGCGGCTCAAGGCGCAAACCCCCCGCCCGGAGCTGGTGGAGGCTAACTCCCACCTTTGTACTGGAAGACGCACCCGGTTCTAGTACAAAGGTACTTTTTCCAACGGGAACATTTTTGAATCCCCGGTTCTATTGTTCTCCAGGTAGGGGCCGGATAGACTCAGGTTTCAATCAATGGGAGGCCCGCCTTGACAGGCTCAGAACGCCGCACGACCCAACGTTTCTCCATGCGGCTACCGCTCACGGTGCGGTGGACAACCGGGGCAGCAGTAGGAGAAACCAACACGGAGTCCCGCGATGTAAGCTCTCGCGGGGTTTATTTCTTCCTATCCAAAGATGTAAAGGAAGGGTCTCCTGTGGAGATCCTTCTGACGTTGCCGAACGAGATTACGTTGGCTGGTCCGGTCAGGGTACGCTGTCTGGGCCGAGTGCAACGTACCGAGCCGCGCGAGGAAGGATCCGTGGGAGTGGTCGCGGCCATCGAACGGTACGAGTTTCTGCGCGGTAGCGAAGAACACTAATCGGACGTAAGCGCGCAGCTAGCGGCTTGCGCGCGACAGGTTTCCTTGCTCGCTCACTGCGGAGGCGGGCAGGAATAGCCGGGGTGCCTCGGCCCCTCAGCGGAGCGCCCCGGCTGAATTGTTTTTGGGCATGGCCTAGCAAAGCAAGTAAACCCATCAGGACAAATCCGATCCATTGCAGTCCAGAACTCGCCTGTCCTTCCGGGCAGGCGATTTTTCCCAAGGCATAGGCGAAGATGGACTTGCACCCTCAAGTGGGGGATCTCACCGCTTCTCTGTGGGGGAAGCTGCAAGGATTGGTTCATCATGCCGGAACAACCGGCCAAGAGTTTCTTTGGATTTACCTGGGGCAGCGGGGCGAAACAGGAAGAAAGGCTTGCTACCCCGGAAGAGCTCGCGGAATATGGTGTGCTCGCCCCTGATCCCGCCACCGAAGCTAAGATCCTGGCGCTTTTCGAACAGCAGTTACTGCAGGACTTGATCAAAGAAGCTCCCGCCCAGACAGTTACATCCGGTAACCCAGCCGCCGTGACTGAAGACATCATGGAGATTCCTGTGAACGTCAATGATCCGGCGGAGGCACGCAAGGATGAGCTTGCGGCGGATATCCCACTGGGAGAGCCGAGGATAGACTCTGCAACGGAGCTAGAGACAGAACCGATTCCCGTGCTGCAGGAAATGGTCAGCGAAACGCCCGCGAGTACGCCCACAGAATTGCAAACCGAGGAGACGGTTGCTCCGGAATTATCGGGAGATGCGCCCGCTGACGAAGTTGAGGAATGCTCGGAAGCGCCGTCCGAGCCAGAATTGGCAGAACAATACGAACCGCAACCGGCGCTGCACGCCAGTTCGGGCGATCTGGTGGAGTTTGCGCAGGTGCTCGACCAGCATCGCCTGTGGGTGGAATCTGGAGGCACGCAAGGCGCCCAGGGCCATTTCGCCGGCGCCGACCTGACCGGAGTGGATTTGACGGGCGCCAATTTGCAAGGCGCGGAACTGCAGAAAGCCAATCTGCGCGGGGCCGATCTCTCCATGGCCAATCTGCGCGGCGCCAACCTGGTCGAGGCGGATTTGCGCGAGACTAATCTACTGGGCGCGGAATTTTCTGGCGCCAATCTGATGGGCGCGAACCTGTATGGCGCCCAAGGATTGTGGGCGGGGCGGCTGGGCGGGGCCAACCTGTTTGACGCCACGCTGCCGGAAGAGGTCGCGGCGCTGACCGGGCGAAAAACCATCGAGCAATTTACACAATCAGCGCGGTGGTTCTATTTGTTGCTGATGGGATTGTGTGTGGGCGCGTGTGGATTGATCGGGCTGACCAGTGACGTGCGATTGCTGCTGGATGAATCCGCCACGTTCACCACGCGCATTCCCAAGATATTGCCGTTGCAAGGTTTCTACCTGGGAGCGCCGCTGCTGCTAACGGTGTTCTACCTGCGGCTGCAATTCCTGTTACTGCGGCTGTGGGGAAGCATGGGCGCATTGCCTGCGGTATTTCCTGACGGGCAGACGCCGGAAAAGGACGGACGCTGGTACCTGATGGGTCCGATCCGGCCGTACCTGCGCTGGACGCGCGAACCGCGTTCTGCGGTGAGCATGTTGGAATGCTACGTAGCGATGCTGCTGGCGTACTGGGCGGTGCCCGCGGTGTTGTTGGTGTTTTGGCTGCGTTACCTGGTGATGCAGGACTATCGCGGGACACTTTTGCACCTGGTGTTGTTCACGTTGGCCAGCGCGGCGGCATGCGGTTTGCCACGGGTGGTGAGACGGGTGCTGCGTCCGGGAGACTGGACCGAGGAAAGCACGCCGCAATTTCTCCACGACGTATTGCACCCGACCCGCGTTCCTGTGTTGATTGGAATGACCCTGTTCTTGCTGTCGTTAGGGGTGATTCGCGGATTGCCTGGCGACACCAGCTTGCGGCCGGAAGTCGCGCAAGCGGACCCGCGGCGTTGGGCGGCCACAGCGTTCCAGTTTGTGGGTTATCGTCCATACGCAGACCTGACCGAGGAAAGCGTCTCGGCTCGCCCCAACAGTGCGGCCACGGGAAATGGATCCGGGATCGAGGCGAACGGGCCGCGGCTGAACGAAATCAATTTGCGGTATTCGCGCGGGTTTCATGCGGCGTTCGCGAATGCGCGGATGTGGCGCGCTAATCTGGAAGGCAGCAGCCTGGCGGAAGCAGACTTTCGAGGAGCCAATCTCCGCGAGGCCAACCTGCGGTCGGCGAAGATGGACCGTGTGTTGGCGGAAAAGGCTAACTTAGTCAGCGTGGACGCGCGGGGAGCGGCGTTTAGCGGCGGCGATTTCCACGGCTCGGACTGGTCCTTTGCGAATCTGGGTGGTGTGGTGCTGACCACGGCAGATCTGCAAGGGGCGACCATGTACGCTGTGAACTTGCGGGAGGCAAATCTGCTGCGAGCGGACCTGGGACATACCGATCTGCGTGACACTCATTTGGAGGATGCGGTGCTGTCACTGGCGAAATTGGAGCAGACCGATTTCTCGGCCGCCAAAATGAATCGCGCCAATCTGACCGGCGCGGAAGCCAAGGGTACCATCTTTCTGGAAGCCGATCTTTCCAAGGCGGATCTGCGGGGCGCGACGTTCGCCGGTGCAGTACTGCGGCAGGCGAAATTGGACGAAGCGAACGTAATGGGCGCGGATTTCCGCGGAGCCTTGGGACTGGAAGCCTGGCAAGTGTGCGCGACCCAGGGCTGGCGAGGGGCGCAGTTCGACCCCGATGTGCTGTCCGCAGTGCAACAGAGTTGTGGGACTACGCCAGCGGCAGCGCAGCCGCAGAGCTCCCACTGATCAAACGCAGCGGAATGAAGAACGCGGCCTTGTTCCGGCGTGATGCCGAGCAGTATGCTGGCTGGAGCAATGGGCAAACCAACCACTCGCCGCGCCGAACCACATCTGGTCGATATCGACGCTGCAACCTTTGATACGCTGCCGTGCTGCGGAATCAAAGACCCGACCCATCCCGGCCGCCGGGAGAAACTCCGCTGGCTGGAAGCCAACGCGAAATTCGGGTTGCGCGCTAAGACCCTGTTGGCGCCAGACGGCCAACCGAGCGGGTACATCGAATACATTCCAGGCGAGTTTGCGTGGCGAGGTGTGAATGCCGGCGGCTACATGTTCATCCATTGCGTATGGATCTACGGGAAAAAGCAGCAGAGAAAAGGCTGGGGCGGCCTACTGGTCCAGGCTTGTTTGGATGACGCGAAAAGGGCCGGCAAGAATGGCGTTGCTGTAATGGTTCGAGACGGCCCGTGGCTGGCGGACAAGCGGCTGTTCCTGGCCAATGGCTTCAAGCCCGTGGCTACCGCCCCACCCGATTATGAACTGCTGGTCCGGAAGTTCAGAGCTACCGCGCCCAATCCCACCTTTGCGGGAGATTGGAAGCGAAAACTTGAGCGATATAGCCGGGGACTGACCATCATTCGGTCGAGCCAATGTCCGCATATCGCGAAATTCGCTTCGGAAATCACCGAGGCCGCGAAAAGCGAGTATGGCATCGAGCCCAAGGTTATAGAGCTGCACTCCGCCAGCGATGCGCAAGATGCCCCGACCCCTTATGCGGTTTTTGCCTTAATTCGCGACGGGCAAGTGTTAGCGGATCACCAGATCAGTCGAACGCGTTTTCGAAATATCATGAGAACGTGCGAATGTAGACCGGGCCGAAGTTAAAGGTCGCGCTGGTGGAAGCGGTACATGGCGGCGAACAGCGCAATCAGCAAATACAACATGGCATAGAACATCATCGTGGCGCTGGGAACCGAACGCGTAGCGAACGGGGACAGGTCCAGGGTGCGGGCGATGGATGACTGCATGGCATAAGACGCGCGGCGCCAGACCGCTTCGCTGGGCATGATTACGCTGGAAAGAATACCCAAAGTGATCAGGCGGTCGGATTGCGTAACCGAGCCAATCTGTTCCAGCCAGCCACCGATGAAAGCAATGCCGTGCAAGCCCAGCACAATGACGCCATTGGTCAGCGTGGAAAACATGGTGCCGAACAAGAACGTTGCGGTAAGCACGACCAGGCACTCCAGATAAATGAGACACGCGCCTTGCACGGCGCCGTGCTGGCGCACTCCGGCAATGCCATAGCCGATAGCGAAGACACCTGCAAACATCAAAGCTACGTAAACGGCCACCATGGCCGCGAAGCCCAACCATTTGCCCAGCAGCAATTGCCACCGCTGGATAGGCTTGGTGGCGATGGCATGAATGGTGGAAGAGGCGATTTCCCCGGAAATGGAATCGACGCTGGTCAACACAGTCATGAGCACCGCCAGCATGTCAATGGCATAAAAGCCGACCTGCAGGATGGAACTGAGGATTTGATTACGCAACACTGGAGGGACTCGGGCGAAATGCGGACTGATCACCTGGAAATGCATGCCGGTTCCAAAGAGCGCCAAGAAAGCCGCCGCCGCGATGAACGCGGTCCACAGAATTTTGCGGCGAGCGGCTTCGCGGAACGTGACGCCGGCAATGATCCAGAGTTGCTTCATAGGCCGTGGTCCTCGCCCATGATTTTCAAGAAGGATTCTTCCAGAGAAAGGCGTTCGGGGGTGAATTCGAACACGTCCACGTTCGAACAGACCAGGTAACGAAGAATCTCCGGCAACAGGTCCATAGAATGTGTGGAAAAGGTCAAACGGTCATCCTGGATTTGGGCGGAGGTGGTCCAGCGAGCAAGGCCGGAGAGAAGTTCGTGGCGCAAATTGTGGGCGCGCACGCGAACGTGAATTTCTCCGTCAGGGGCGGTGTGCAAATCGCGGGAACCAACCACTTCGCCTTGCTTGATGAACACGACGGTATCGCAGGTGATTTCCACTTCACTCAGAAGATGGGAATTGAGAAAGACGGTAGCGCCGCGTTTGCGTTCATTGCGGATAATGTCGCGAACCAGGTGGCGGCCCATGGGATCGAGTCCGGAAGTGGGTTCGTCGAGAAAAACCAACTCGGGCTCATGGATAAGCGCCTGAGCCAATCCGATACGCTGCATCATGCCTTTCGAGAAGCCGCGCAAACGACGGTCGCGATGCGGAGTGAGGCCGACCAATTCCAAATAGGCGGGAACGCGTTGGCGTAATTGCGCAGGCGACAGGCCGCACAAACGCCCGTGCAGGCTGAGGAGTTCAGAAGCGGTCAGCCAGTCGTAGAAGCGAAAGTCCTCAGGGAGAAAGCCGACCTTGCGGCGTATTTCCACGTTCGAAAACGGATGGCCGAGAATCCAGGCCTGGCCGCTGGTTGGCCGCACCAGACCGAGAAGCATCTTGACGGAAGTGCTCTTCCCGGCGCCGTTAGGGCCAAGGAAGCCGAAGATTTCGCCGCGGCGAACCTGGAGAGAGAGACCGCGCACCGCCACCTTGGAACCGAACTGCTTGCGAAGCCCCACGGCTTCAATAGCAAGATTATCGGTTGCGGGCAGAGGATCCTCCGATGGTTCGCGTAAATCGAAGATGCGGACTGCGAGACTGAGATCGATGCTTGCCCAGACTGCCGCTAGGCAGGAGCAGACAGGCTGGGAGTGATGATCTCGACGATAAGTTCGTCACTGGAGCGAACTGGCCAATTGTACCGCTGAATCGGTATCACCGTGACCGATCAAGCTGTAGATGACGCCGCCGTCGACCCAAATCAAACCAAAACCAGAGCTGCCATCCCTGGGATTGGAGAAGTGCATCAGGGTACCGCGCACGCCGTTGATGGTGACGGTCTCGTAGGATTGCACATTGCGAGGAATGGGCAGAACCAGGGTGGACTTTAAGTCCACGGTCTGGCAAAACTCCCGCGCCTTGACCGGATCCCAGCCGCCCAGTTGCAACCCGATTTCCGCCAGTTGCTGAATGTTTAAATCGGAAGGCACGTTGATCACCGGGCTGGGCGCTTGGATGACCAGCAGGCAGGAATCATCGTTGCCGGACAGAGCAGTTTGTCCCGCGGCATTGTTCCCATGAATGGGCTTATGCAACTGGTCTTGCGCCAGATTGTCGGCTCGATCCTCGTGTTTGCAGCCACCGTAATTGAGCGCTACAGCGCGAGGAACCTGCACGGAAACAGTGGCGCCATCAAGAGTCGCAGGCAGCAGAAGATCGGGGCGTCCGGCTTGATCGAGGATGTCCTGGAGGCGCGTGCGATCCAGCGTCAAATGAAAGGCGTGGGCGCCGGAGATGTTAAATGTGGGCGTGTCGGTGCGAGCCGACAGCATGCGAACTGGGAATCCGGCAGCCTGCGTGGCAGCAGTTTGCGAGTCAACCGTGAATTCCTTTTCGTTCGTGGTGACCACGGCATTGTCGGAGAGCAGTTTTGCCAGCGTTTCCAGGGGCTGATTGGGCGCGTGATTATCGCCAGCCGCAAAATCCACGGTCACGGTTTGTACCCGCTCGACGCGTAACGTGGCCAGCAGCCGCTGGGCGAAGCCGCGGGTAGCCGGGAAGAGCAAGGAGAGCAACAGCACCACCGCAGCGAATGAACCAGCCCAGGCGAAACGCCAGCGAGGAGCAAAAATCCGCGAGAAGAACGGAACGGGTTGCTGCGATTCGGCGAGTTTTGCCTTGAACCGAGCTAAAGCGATTTGCGGATTCGCTTGCGAAGCGGATGGCGACGCATCGAGTGAGGCAAGTTGCGACCCGACACGCTGGGCGGTAGCGGACAAGGCCTGCAGGCGGGCCTCGCACGCAGGGCAGTTTTGCAGATGCTGCCGTACTTCACTGAGATCGTTGGGGCTCAGTTCCGCGTCGAGATAGGCGCGAAGGGTGTCATCCGTGGGGCAGTTCATACGACCTCCTAATCCTTGTCACCAAACAATTCCAAATAGCATTTTTCGAAAGCAGCCTCCGCGCGCATTAACGACGTCCCAACGGAGCCATCGGAAATTTCCAGGTGAGCCGCGATCTCTTTGTAGGAATAGCCGGACGCGCGAAGGAGAAGAATCTGCGCCCATTCGGGTTTAAGTTTGGAGAGAGCCAGACGGACGCGCTGCCGCGTTTCGCCGCGGAGAATGCGTTGCAAACCGTCTTCGGGCTGAGCTGAGGCGGACGCGGCTTTGGAAGCTTCCCGAGACAGCCTGGCATGCCGGTTACGCGCGCGGAGATCGTCAATTCCCATATTCATGGCCGTGCGATACAGCCAGCCGGGAACATTGCCGCGAATCGACGGAGGCAAAACGGTGTTGTGCAATTTCAGGAACGCTTCGTCGGCAAGTTCTTCCGCGCGTCCCGAATCGCCTAACATGCGGCGCAACAGCGCGACCAGACGGGGATAGGTAGAGAGGAACAGGTCGTCAAACGACTGCGAGGAGTCCTGAACGCCCAAGGTCTGACTCACCATGGCTTGCGTAGCCTTTGGCAACGGTTCTATCACACCTTCCAGCACAGGTTGGTTCTCCCTGAATTTCTAATGGTTATACGCCCGAGTGAGACAAGTTGTGACAGGGGGATGGTGGGGCACGGGAATTCGTGCTGCACGAAAATCCGTGCTACCATGCCTCTATGGCCAAGAAGACCAATATTACTTTGAAGCTGGATTCCGAGCTGTTGCGGCGGGTCAAAGTGCTTGCAGCACAGAAGGGCACCTCTGTAAGTGCAATGCTCGCGACGAAACTCGAGGAATTAGCTGAGGGGGACCGCGCCTACGAAGAAGCCAAGAAACAAGCAATTGCGCTGATGAAAGAGAGCAAGGGCTTTGGCTTCGTGAAGCCCAAATCGCGTGACGAACTCCATGAGCGGTAAAGCGTTCGTCGACACGAACGTGCTGGTCTATGCGCACGACCAGGGCACAGCGATGAAGCAAGGCCGATCGCAAGAGTTATTGGCGCGACTTTGGACCGAAAAGAAAGGGGTGATCAGCACGCAGGTACTGGAGGAGTTCTGCGTATCGGTGCGACGCAAATTCGTTCAACCCTTGAGCTTGGACGAGACCCGCGCGGCAATTCGGGCATACGGACAATGGCACGTGGTGGTGAATTCGGCGGATTCGGTGTTGAGAGCGCTGGAAATCGAACAGCGCTACCAGTTGTCTTTCTGGGATGCACTGATAATTCAGGCGGCGGGAAGCGCCGGATGCGAGGTTTTGTATTCGGAAGACTTCTCGAATGGGCAGGAGTACGAAGGGGTGCTGGTGGTTAATCCTTTCCAAGAATCGTAAGAGCAGTCGTCGTGCCGGCACCAGAAAATCCTCATTAGAACAGTCCTAATCATCAGACGTACAACGGGGCTGCCGATATAGCTGAATAGGGCGATGTGTGTTTCCCCTGGGGGAGGCGGCTCCGTGTTCACCCTGGTCCTATTCGCAGCGTTGGCATTAACTACACCACAAGGTGACGCCAGCTTGGAAGACAATAGACCGGTTATGCCCGAGCAGGTGCTGGCGTGGCAGTTACAGGGACTTACGCAGGAAGAGATTCGTGATGAAGTGAGTCACCGTGGTTTGACCGAGTGCGCTGATCAGGCGCTGCTGAATGCCTTGGCCGGGGCGGGTTCCGATGCTGAAACCATTCGCGTGGTTCGTTCTGCCAAAGCGCCGTGCACGGTCTGGAAAATGGGATTGCGGCTGGCAAAGTCCACGGATTATCTGTATGAACTGGCGGCGGCTGTGATGTGGAAGGATTGGGGGCATGCGCTGGGAGCGATCCAGATGGAAACAACCAAGCACCCGCGCAATGCGGACGCACACTCGATCTATGCGCACCTTCTAGGCCTTTCAAGGGATTGGATCATGGCCTACGGGGAAGCGACCGAAGCAGCGCGGTTGGCGCCGGAATCGCCTTATGAGCACGAGCAGCGTTCAGCAATCTGTTACCACTCGCAACTTACCGAGTGTGCCGTGCACGAGGCGCTATTGTTTGTGAAAGCGCGCCCCGGAGACGCCTTCGCGCACATCACTTTAGGGCATGCCCGCGAACTGCAGCGACATGATGATGAGGCGCTGGATGCGTACGCCGAAGCAAAACGGTTGAACCCTGGTTACGCGGAACTCTACGCAGGGCTTGGGCGAATCTGTGGCCGCCAGGGTGAATTTGAAAAAGCGGTGGCGGCTTTGCGGGAAGCCATTCGCCTGGACCCGGCTGAAGCTGATCATTATGGGGAATTGGCACAGATCTATGCGGCCGAAGGGCTGTGGCACGAAGCGATTGAGAATTGGAAGAAAGCCAAGGAACTGGAGCCCAGGCCGGAGATTTTGCTGGCGTTGGGGGATGCGTATCTCGCCAATGAACAGTACGGGGCGGCAGTGCGGGAGTATCAAGAGTTGCTACAGGCAGCGCCAGAGACCAACGGGGCCTGGGAGCAGTTGGCAAAGGAGTTGCGGGCCGAGGGCCGCGAGGCCGAAGCGCGCGCGGCGGAAAAGCAGAACGGATTGTCACCCGAGTGAATCGTTAACTTGCAGCTCGCGACGGGGCGAGTCCTTCAGCGCCTGCTAACTCGGAAAGAACGCTTTATTGGTCAGCCAAAAACAGGCAAGCTGGTAGCGCTTTGCTTGGGTGAATATCGCAGAAGGAATGAAACATGATTCGCCGCTATGCGCTCTCCGTACTATCCGCATTGTTCTTTGCATCGTTGTTGAACTCGGCTGATACTCCGCCTGGCCCTGCTGTTGCTCTGGTGGGAGGCACGGTGTACACGTCGCCTGGCGCAACTCCCGTTGCCGACGCAGTGGTTCTGATTTCCAGCGGGACCATCACAACGGTGGGCAAGCGCAGTCAAGTGAAAATCCCCAAGGATGCGCAGGTAATCGATTGCAGTAGGAAGACCATCGTTGCGGGCTTTTGGAACAGTCACGCGCACTTCACCGAGGCGGCCTGGAATAATGCAGGCAGCGCACCCGCGGCGGCGCTCGAGAAGCACATGCAGGAGATGCTGACCCGATGGGGATTTACGACCGTCTGGGATCTTGGGTCGGAGCCGGGCAATTCTCTAGCGCTCCGGCAGCGCGTGGAATCCGGCGAAGTTCCTGGACCGAAAATGCTTCTTGCCGGCGATATCTTCCCAAAGAACGGCCACCCCGTTTATTTGCCGCCGGAAATGCAATTGCCGGAAGCGGCCACGCCCGAGGAAGCGGCAGAGATGGCCCGGAATGACCTGAAGATGGGTATGGACGGCATGAAGCTGTTTACGGGCGCATTCATGGGGAACAAGCCGGTGGTGAATATGGACACGTCCATCGTGAAGGCTGCCGTTGACGTGGCGCACGGCCAAGGGAAGCGCGTGTTTGCGCATCCGCAGAACAAGGTGGGCGTGGACAACGCGATTGAGGGAGGCGTAGATATTCTTGCGCACACCATTCCCAGCACGGATTTCCAGTATACGAGCGAGGAGTTGGCCCGCTTCAAGGCGCAGCACACGGCGTTGATTCCGACGCTCACGTTATGGACAACGATTGTGAACGATCCAGCGGTAACCGCGCGGATAGTGAATGCAGGCGCGGAGCAGCTGAAGGCCTTTTCGTCCAATGGTGGGACCGTACTTCTTGGGACGGACGTTGGTTTCATCAACATCTACGATACTTCGCAGGAGTTTGTATTCATGAATCGCGCGCTGCCTGCGGGCGAGATACTCGCTTCACTGACGACCAATCCGGCGGCGTATTTCAAGGCCGAGAAAAAGGGCCGGGTGGAAAAGGGATGCGAGGCTGACTTGGTTGTGCTGGATGGCGACCCGATGGTGGATGTGCGGAATTTGGCCAAGGTCGCGTACACGATTCGCGGCGGAAGGGTGATATTTCAGAAGTAAATTAAGATCCTGAGTCAACGACGCGGCAGTGCCTGAATTGGGTGACCGGGATCGGTTGAGATCCTTCGTCGCCTGCCTGCGCAGGCAGGCACAAGGCGCTCCTCAGGATGACATACACCTTTGTTGTTTGACTTGGGAGGCAGATTCAGCGGCGGCAAGCCGCCACACTCCAAAAAGTGCAATTAGGGTTCTTCGCCGAACCGTTTGATATCTTCCGGTCCTTCATTCAAGGGCATAATTTCGCGGCCTTGGACGAGTTGCCGGACCTGCTCGACGATATCGGGGTTGGCCAGGGTGGTGATATCGCCGGTGTCCATGTGGTTGGAAATAGCGGCTAACACGCGGCGCATAATTTTGCCGGAGCGCGTCTTGGGCATGTCGGGAACAATGTGAATGCGTTTGGGGCGAGCGATCTTGCCAATGATGGTTTCGATGGTGGCCGTCAGCTTTTCTATAATTTGTTTCTTGGGCAGGACACCGGGCTTCAAGGAAACGTAAATTTCCGGCACCCGGCCTTTGACCTCGTCGACCACCGGAACCACCGCGGCTTCGGCAATTTCATGAACCGTGAGGCAAGCGGACTCGAGTTCTTTTGTGCCCAGGCGATGGCCGGCGACGTTGATCACGTCATCGACACGTCCCAGAATCCGATAGTAGCCATCGGAAGGAAGCACCGCGCCATCGGCGGCGTAGTACGGCCAATCGCGCCAATCCTTGCTGTGCGGGTTCTTGTTGTACTTTTTGTAGTAATTGCTGACGAAGCGATGGGGATCGCCCCAAATGGTCTGCATGATGCCGGGCCAGGGATTGCGTATGCAGATGTTGCCGGCGTTGTGCGATTCGGATGAAACTTCCTGGCCATTTTCGTCCCAGATGACGGGGTAAATACCCAGGCATTCTGGGCCGGCGCTGCCGGGTTTCATGGGATCGAGAGCCGGTTTGGTGGTGCAGAGGAAGCCGCCGGTTTCGGTTTGCCACCAAGTATCGACGATGACAGCTTCGCCTTTGCCCACAACTTCGTGGTACCAGCGCCACACTTCCGGCTCGATGGGTTCGCCAACCGTGGTCATGTGCTTGAAACGGTAGTTGTGTTTTTTGGGCTCGTCCGCCCCGGCTTTCCGAAGCATGCGGATGGCCGTGGGGGAAGTGTGGAAGATATTCACATCCAGGCGCTCGGCGATCCGCCAGGGGCGGCCAGCATCAGGGAATTGCGGCACCCCTTCATAGAGCACGCTGGTGGCAGCCAACGCTAATGGGCCATACACGATATAAGAGTGCCCGGTGATCCAACCAATGTCGGCCATGCACCAGTAGACGTCTTCGGGATGAATGTCCTGATAGAACTTTGCGGTGCCGGTAACGTACGCCAGGTATCCACCGGTACGGTGCTGGCAGCCCTTGGGCTTACCGGTGGTGCCGCTGGTGTACATGAGAAACAGAGGATCTTCCGCATCCATAGAAACGGGTTCGACCGAGCGATTGCGGTAGTCCTTAAGAACATCGTCGATGAAGTAGTCGCGCTCCAAGATCATCGGGGAGTCGGAAGAGTAGCGATTGCGGTAGCGCCGCCAGACCAGGACTTTGTCGATGGTCTGACCCTCTTTCTTGGCGGTCTCGACCGCCAAGTCCGCACTGGCTTTGTGATCGACCCAGCGGCCGTTGCGGTGATAGCCATCGGCATAAATCAGCACGCGACTGCCGGAATCGGCGGCGCGCAGCCCGCAAGCTTCCCCGGAGAAACCGCCAAACACGACCGAGTGGATGACTCCCAGACGGGCGCAGGCCAACATGGTAATGGGCAGCTCCGGAATCATGGGCATGTGAATGGTCACGCGATCGCCCTTCTGCAAACCGGCGAAATCGCGGAGCAGCGCGGCAAACTCATTGACGCGCCGGTACAGTTCCTGGTAGGTGATGACAACGTGCGGCTCATCTTCCGGCTCGGGAACGAAAATCATCGCGGCTTTGTTCTTCCACTTGTTCAGGTGCCGATCCACGCAGTTGTAGCAGGTATTCAAACGGCCACCGACGAACCATTTCCAGAACGGGGGATGGCTGGTGTCCAGGGTGGTGTGCCAGTATTGATCCCAGTGAAGAAGTTCGGCGTACTCCCGGAAACATTCGGGGAAATTTTTTTCACTGAAACGTTCCACGATGTGCGGATCGTTCAGATTAGCCTGGGCAATGAAGCGCGCCGGCGGGCGAATGTATTCCTCTTCCTTCCAGTGAACCGCTATTTGGGCTTCGGTCAGCCCTGGCCTGCGAACGCGAGCTCTGCTTTCGGGCTGCTTTCTTTCCAGGATTCTGGGCACGGCGATCTCTCCATTAACTCAGCAACATCGAAGTCCTGTACGTTTGGCGTAGATCGTAAACGGTGCGTTACAAAGCGGGCGCCAGCAGTCCAGGTCCAGAGTGTAAAATCATGCGCCTTGCAGAGTTCTGCCGTCAATCTGCTAAACCCTGCATTCCTTGCACGCTTACGGCCGATTTTCTTGGCCCTCCTGTAGTGGTCAACCTTCAGAGTCTGTGGGGCCACCGCCGCCACCGGCTTTGCGTGCGCTGTTGGCTTTCCGGCGGAGCACCACATCACCGAACCGTTCGGATTTCCCTTGGTCCACGTCGTCGATGGTCAGCCGCCAAGTGTCTGATCGCTGGTCGTACGCAAAGGTCGTGTGGAGAGAGTGCGACGGTGAAAACACCCAAATAAGAGGAATCGAGCTTCCGGATTGTACGCCGTGTGCCATTGGGTTCGAAAGACCACCCGGCGCGGTTGAGTCTAGCCAAAGGCAGGAATACTGGCGAGACTTAGGCTCCCAGGCGAGAAAGACGATGGCTTCGTACGCGGGTTTGCCGCTTTGGTCTCGTTCGCGGGATATCTCATGAAGCCGTAAGTATTCTTTGTTCAGGACCCAGTCAGCTTCGACATCATGCACCGTTTGCTTGGTTCCGAGCCTGCCATTGAGGGTCCATTTCCCTGCCAGGTGATCAAGCAGGTCCAATGGCTGTTCATCGAGCGCGGACTGTTGCGAGACGCACATGCTTGCGGGCAGAAGCAATAACAGGACGGTCCTGCACAAAAAAGTCACCGGACGTCTGCGGACACCAGACACTGGTCGCCTCCTTCGCCCCGTGAACAGGCCAACAGCTATTTCGCCAGATCACGAATCCAGACGGTTTTAGCGTTGGTGAATTCGCGAATGCCATACGGACCCAGTTCGCGGCCATGCCCGGAAGCCTTCACGCCCCCAAAGGGTACGCGAGGATCGGAGGCCACCATCTGATTGATAAACACCATGCCCGCTTCCAACTCATTAATGAACCGTTCCCGTTCGGCGGCATCATTGGTCCAGGCACTGGAACCGAGACCAAAGCGGCTGTCGTTGGCGATCGCCAGTGCGGAGTCGATATCCTTGACCCGGAAAATGCTGGCCACGGGTCCGAACAGTTCTTCGCGGTACGCTGGAGAATCCTTGGGAACATTGGTCAGAACGGTGGGCTGGTAAAAATTGCCGTGGCCGGCCACGGTTTTCCCGCCGGCAAGCAGCTTGGCGCCCGCTTGAATACTCTTATGCACGTCGGCATCGAGATCCTTCACCGCATCAGGCGTGGCGAGTGGGCCAACCTCGGTTGCCGGGTCGAACGGGTCGCCCAGTTTCAGAGACTGCATGCGGCGAACAAATTCCCGTTCGAATGCGTCGGCGATCTGTTCATGAACGATGAAGCGTTTGGCGGCAATGCACGATTGGCCATTGTTGATGACTCGAGCTTTTACGGCGGTAGCCGCGGCTTCTTCCAGATTTGCGCTGGGCATCACAATAAACGGATCGCTGCCGCCAAGCTCCAAAACGACTTTCTTGATGCGCTTTGCCGCCGATATGCCCACTTGGATACCGGCCTGCTCGCTTCCGGTAAGTGTCGCGGCTGCGACGCGTGGGTCATTCAGGATGCGGTCCACCTGGGCCGCCCCAATCAGCAGGGTCTGGAATACACCGTCGGGAAAACCCGCGCGCAGTAGAACCTCTTCAATTTTCAGGGCGCATTGCGGCACATTGGACGCGTGCTTGAGCAATCCGACGTTCCCGGCCATCAAACCGGGAGCGACGAAACGGAAAACCTGCCAGAACGGGAAATTCCAGGGCATTACCGCCAGCACAATGCCCAGCGGCTGGTAGTGAATGAAACTTTTCGAAGCGGTCGTAGGGATCACTTCGTCGGCGAGGAATTTTTCCGCGTTTTGTGCATAGTAGCGGCACGCGCCCGCGCATTTTTCCGCCTCGGCAATGGCGGAAGCCAGAGTCTTGCCCATTTCCAGGGTCATCAGACGGCCAATGGGTTCCTTCTCGGCGTCCAAAATGTCCCCGGCTTTGTTCATCCAGCGAGCCCGCTCGGCGAACGAGGTTTTGCGGAAACTGTGAAACGCCTGGGCCGCTTTGGCGATTTTCCCTTCCACCTGAGCGTCGGTGAGGGCCTCAAATGTCTTTAAGACCTCTCCGGTGGCGGGATTGATGGTGGCGATGGCCATGAAGAATACTCCGTAAAAGGTTAGTGACGGTGAATCCGGGGAGACATTCTAGCCCAAACTTTACTTTTTTACAGTAAGGATGTTCCGGGGTGGCGAGCTTACGCTTCGATGCCGAAGCGAGCTCGCAGTTCGCGCCGCCCCAAGCCGGTGACCTGCAACGCCCGGCAGTCCGGTTCCTGAAGCAGCCATTTGCGTTTCAACACGAGTTTCAGGATTGCCGCGCCCAAGGCCCCACCGATATGGGGGCGCCGCTCGCTCCAGTCCAGACACGAGCAGGCGAAGCGCCGGCGCAATGCCCGGGTAGCAGGCACGTCGACTCCCAGAGCTGCGAATGCTTTTTCTCCGCGGGAAGTAAGGGCATAGCTAGTGCTGTGTTTTGCGGCGTTCACCACCAGCCAGCCCAGCGCGTGGAAGCGGTCGTGCAGCGCAACACCAACCGCGCCGGCCATGTGATCGTAGCAAGTGCGCGCGGCGCGTAAGCGGCTTGGCGTCGTGGGCACGAACTGTTTGCGCGGAGCGCCGGCGAGCACGTTCAGTCCCTCCAACACGCTGGCCACTTCGGGTCCATCCAGGCTGTAGAAACGATGCTTGCCCTGGAACAGCACCCTGACCAGGCCGGCTTGCTTCAGGCGATGCAAGTGCACGCTTGCAGTGGACGGCGTGACCTCGGCGATGGCAGCGAGCTCGGTGCTGGTGCGCGCGTGGCTGTCCATCAGGGAATACAGAATGCGCGCCCGAGCGGGTTCGCCAATAGCGGCCGCGATGGTGGAAACGGCGATATCCGCATGTGAGTCTGCATCCATACTTTGATGCTAAACGAAGTATAGTCTACCGGCAAGGGGGAAACTGCGCACGTGCAGCCGGACGAGCCCATCAGCCGTCGCCAAGCCATCATGGCCCTTGCGACCATCGGCGCCGCGGTGGTGTTACCGGCAAATGGCGAGTCCCGGCTGCCTACCGGGAGAATCAACATGAAGATCGTGTGCGTGATCCGCTACCAAATTGACCCGTACCAGCGGGAAGGCTTCAAGCAGTATGCTGAAAATTGGGGACGGATTATTCCCCGTTGCGGTGGCCATCTGGTGGGATATTTCCTGCCTTACGAAGGCACCAATGATGTAGCCTGGGGCCTGATCGCATTCGAAAGCTTAGCCGCCTATGAAGCATACAAGGCCCGCTTGCGATCGGACGGCGAATCACGCGAGAATTTCGCGATGGCGGCGAACAAGCGGTTGATCATTCGTGAAGAGAGAAACTTTGTGGAACTGGTCGATGGAACCTTCGAGCTGCCCTCGAGGCTAACGGGAGGGGCTTAAACGAACATGAAGACGCAGGCGGAAAAAGCGAAATTGTTTCGTGACTTGCACGCCCGAAACAAAGCTTTCATCATCCCCAATCCCTGGGATATCGGCACGGCACGGCTGTTAGAGCGAATGGGTTTCCAGGCACTGGCCACCACAAGCGCCGGATATGCATTTGCGGTGGGCAAGCAGGACAATACCGTCGATCGCACAGACGTGATGCGGCATGTAACCGACGTGGCGTCAGCAACTGATTTGCCGGTTAGCGCCGACCTGGGCAACGGCTTCGGAGATGAGCCGGAAACTGCCGCGGAGAGCATACGGCTGGCCGCCGCAGCGGGCGCGGTGGGCGGCTCCATAGAGGACGCCGCGGTGCGACAGGATCATCCGATCTACGACCATGCGCTGGCCGTGGAACGGGTCAAAGCCGCCGTGGAGGCGGCTCGCAGCTGTTCATTTCCCTTTACGTTGACCGCCCGCGCGGAAAACTATCTGCACGGGAACTATGATCTGAAAGACACCATCAAACGTTTGCAGCTGTTTCAGCAGGCGGGAGCAGACGTGCTGTATGCGCCCGGAATGGTCAAAAGAGAGGACATTGCCGCAGTGATCAGTTCCGTGGATCGCCCGATCAACGTGCTGATGGCCTTGCCCGGCGCTCGCTTCAGTCTGGAGGAACTTTCTGCGCTGGGCGTGCGGCGTGTCAGCGTGGGCAGTGGCTTATGTCGCGCGGCTTTGGGCGCGTTTTTGCGCGCCGCTCGTGAAATGCAGGAGCAAGGCACGTTTACGTTCGCCGAGCAAGCGGTGAGTTCGATCAGCAGTTTGTTGGAACCGTGAGCGGGATGGCAAGAAGTTCAATCAAAGGGAACTTCGGGAAGTTTCGGAATGTCATCCAGGCGGCGCCACTTGTAGACGGCAATCGAAACAATCCAGCTGAATACGAAAAGCCCCACGATAAAGAACCCCAGGGTGCCGAAATTTTCGTTTAACACCGCGATCCCATCCCAGAACCGGCCTCTCAAGTGGAACTGCCCTCCCAACAACCCGAGCGTCTCCACACCCCCGATTACCAGCGCCACGATCACCGACACGCTGGTAATGGTCATGTTGTAGTACAGCTTGCGAATGGGCTTTACAAAGGCCCAACCATAAGCCCCTAACATCAAAATGTTGTCGGTGGTATCGATTAAGCACATGCCAGCCGCAAAAAGAACCGGGAACACCAGGATGGACCAGAACGACAGGCCTTTGGAGGCCTCGGCTGCGGAGATGCCCAGAACCCCAATCTCCGTGGCGGTATCGAATCCTAATCCGAACAACACGCCCAACGGATACATATGCCAGCTTCGGTTGATCATTTGAAACACCGGCCGGAACAGCCTGGCCAAAAATCCGCGGCTCCCTAAGAGGAGGTCGAAATCTTCTTCCGTGTAGGGTTGGCCTTGGCGCACGCGAACAAACGCGCCGTAGATGGATCTGAGAATGATCAGGTTGATGACCGCGATGGCCAGCAGAAAGAACGCGGATACTGAGGTGCCAACTACGGCGCCTATATTCTTGACGCGCTCGAGATAATGATGCTGCAGCGCCAGCGCGGTACCCGCCAGAGCAGCGGCGCCTAGAACCACAATGCTGGAATGCCCCAGAGAAAACATGAAACCCACAGCCACGGGACGCCGCCCCTGCTGCATCAACTTGCGGGTCACATTATCAATCGCCGCAATGTGATCCGCGTCTACGGCATGCCGCAGCCCCAAGCTGTAAGCCAATAGGGCGGTACCCAACAGGACCGGAAAATGGCGGAACGCCATTGCGGCCCACACCCAAGCGGCAACGTTGAATCCCAGCAAGATGGCATAGATAGCGATGACCTTGGCCTGAAGGTCATGAGGAGCGTCGTTGAAGAGAGTACTAAGTCGCAGGCCCATTTCACCCTGTACCGCCGGAAGTGGATTCCAAAAAGTGTAACTTGATATTCATTATTTCGAGAAATCTGGCAACCTGCTTTATTCGTTCATCAAACCGCCGAACGTCTGTATCCAAAAATTCGATAGAACAGTGCGGAGCCCAGTACCTACGCTTAATCCTGTAGAGCAGCGTCGAAGAATCATGAAGCTTGGGCAGACAGATTTTGTATGCATCAACGCACCGTTTCGCGCATCTAAAAGCCAACACATGAGCATTGGGCAGCATTCGGAACGGAGGCCGGCTGCAACTGTTGTCAAAGGAGACAGTAAGTGGCCACCGTACCGAAGTTCCGCATCGACGTCGACATTCACAACTTGCTGATGCACTCTGCACCTGGCCCCGTCGCAGTTCCTTCCCCCAAAGGAATGACACTGCCCGAACCGGTGTTTCCCCGCTTTCCGGAGAAACTCTCCGACCCTGGCCCGGATCGGATTCCTGAGAAACGGGACTGGACTCTCAGCCAGGTGTACCGTTCCATGCGCGGTTGGCTTTTTCCGTACGTCCGTTCGCGGGTGTTGCCAGGCGATTTTCATCCGATCACCGCGTATCTGTTCGTGGAATATAAGTGCAATCTGGATTGCTGGTATTGCTGGGCGTTCAACAACAAGGTCAGAGGCATGACCGAGGATGTGGCACGGCGTTCCATCGATTGGCTACACGATCATGGCTGCCGGGTGTTGGCGTTGATGGGTGGCGAGCCATTGCTGCGGCCCGATTTCGCGCACAAAGTCGTGTATTACGCGGCGAAAAAGGGATTCTGGATCTACGTCGGCACGAATGGGCGCTTGCTGAGGCCGGAAGTGGCGGACCGCTTGGGCGACGCGGGAGTCGGGGTATTCAATTTCGCGCTGGACGCGTGGGAGGAAAAGCCCAGCTTGCCCAAGGCCGTGGTGCCCTCGCGCAAGCATCTGGAATACCTGATGAAGAAGCAGTACGTCTACGGCTACATGGTGTTCTTCAACCTCAACATTTGCCGCAACAATACCGAAGATGTGCGGCAGATCACCGAGTATGCCCGGGATCACCGCGTGGCCACCGACTACCACATCAACGAAACCCCCATGCTCGAGCAAGACGAGCATTTCAAGCACTTGAGTGACAATCCCACGTATATCCGTCCCGAGGATTGGCCGGAAATCGACCGGCTGGTGGATTGGATCATTGAAAAGAACCAAGCGGGCTACCAGATGGTCAACTCCGTGCAGCGCTTGCAGGAAATCAAAGCCTTCATCCGCATGGCCAGCGGAAGCGAGCTGAAACGGCTTGGCTGGAATGGCGATGGCACCGGCACTAACGGCGATATCGCGAAGCAGCTTGCCGGCACTCCGGGAATCGTTCAGGACAGCGACGGGAATCTGCGCTTCGCCGAATGGAACTGCCGGGCTGGCCAGAACAACGTGATTATCCGCACCGATGGCACCGTGGCGCCGTGCTTTCCGATGTACGCGGCAACCTACGATTGGGGAAATATCGATGGCCACAAATTTGATGCGCAGCAGTTGGTGGGAATGAAAAAGACGTGCCAACAACATTGCTTTTCGACGCTGAATCACAACCTGGCTTACTGCTACAACGATGCGCGAGTGATCAAGTTTGTGTGGACCAACCTGGTGAAGAACCGGATGAAGGGCGGCGCCCGTAGCTTCGAGGACTGGGATACACCTCAAACCGCTGAAAGCTGAAGCTGAAGCGTGGCGCCTTTACATCGATAACTGTTTGCCTTTTTCATTCTGAGCTGCGAGCCCATATCGTATTGCCGCTACAAGCGTATCGATGTTTATATCCTTTAGAGCTTTAAACCGAATGCAATATCCGGTCACGCTCGCCTTGCCTAGTTTTTTTCCATACGTTTTGGCTAAGTACTTCTTATCTTTGAGACCAAGAATATAGACAGAGATTCCGG
>DASPVD010000073.1:0-15743 GCA_035622555.1 Candidatus Eremiobacteraceae bacterium
TCCGCGAGCTTCGCAAACGGGGTGTCAGCCGGGATCTGACGGCGCAAACGGTCGGCAGTTCCCACGGCCCCTGGCGGATCGCGAACTCTCCTGCTTTGAGCATTGCTTTGCCGAACGCCTACTTTGCTCAGCTTGGGCTTCTGCCGATGGTCGTACGCTCTTAGCTATATCCGCCGAACCGCCGTATGCGGACCCGCATGTACGGTGGTGTGGCAGGGGAGGACGGGTGACCTTCCCCCCTATGCCGATTGCCCGCAAGCAAACTGGCGAGCGCGGCAGCTCGTCAAATCCTCAAACTGAGCTACGAAAGAGCTTTCTTACGCGGTGTGCGAATGGTGGCGTGCGTGGTGATGTTTTTTGCCGTGGTGGTGGTGTCCGGTGTGCTGCGCACGATGATGACTCGTGCTGGAGTGTGTGGCGGGAGCCGCCGGCGCTGCTGTGTCCTGCGCCGCAGTCAGAATGGAAAAGGAGAACGCAAGCATCAGAACGGCCAATAAGCGAGTCACGTCTGGGTATCTCCGTGGGAAAAACCTTTTGCACGGATATTGGAGCACGCGGTGAAGAGAAAAGAAGGTGAAAAAAAGTAGAAGCGCAGTGTTGTGTAACGAAAAGAATAACCGAGTCGCTTAACTCCCGAAACGGGATTCGAACATGCGGATCACGGCGTTCTGCCGGGCAATGACCTGCGCCTGCCAAACCAGAACGATGGACATGACACTCATGGCAAAGATGCAAAGGGCGAGAACGATGCCGGTCTGCGTTTCGGTCGCGGGCACATGAAAAACGCGGCGAATCCAGTCCATGGGGAGGGCTCCTTCGTCACCAGAAAATAAGCGCAATTGAGCGGCCAGTTCGGAAGGCGAGTAATAGCACCATCATTACCACTGGGTTTTCAAGGGATTCTGACGATTTCGCAGTTTGAGAGCGTCGGGCCCGGCGCAACGTGTGTAAAACAACGCACACATTCGAACCCCGCTTTCCCGCGGCTAGAATTGCCGTGTCTGAATGATGTGCAACGCCTGGTTCCAGGAATCTGGCTGAAAGAGCGGCAAAGTTGTCGGAGCCGGTCGAGGCGCAGACTTAGCCGAACTTGCGGCCGAGTGTGCCCGATCGGCAAAAAGGATGGCGCGATCGCAAGCAGGAAAGAGTTCAGTGCCATCGGCAGTAGTGGCCAGGGCGATGGAAAACGCGGGCCGGTGGAAGGCTCGATCATAAAGGTTGCGCAATTCGCGGACGCACGTGCGGACGCTGGGATTCACGGCCAGGGACCATAGCGCTCCGGTCGATCGGATCGAGAATTTTGCATGCTTGGCCTGCTGACAGAAGCGCTGGATGTCGCGATCGGAAGCTCCGGCGAAGAAAAACAGCTCATCGAAGTCGCGCTGGCGAACTGCTTCCGCTTCGCTTCGCGGCAATCCCGTATTTTGGATTAATTCCCGTAGGGAAAGCGAACCAAGCGGCACCACGGCGATTGCGGTTTGTTCCGAGAGCAGTTCCAGCGCTTCCGCGGCGGTGGGCTGTCGTTTAGCCACGGGAATAGCAACAAACCTTCCGAGGCGGATGGTGTGTTGCGGCTTCAGGTGAAAGTAGTCCTCAGGAATGTAAACGCACGATCCGCCCTCCGCGATAAACGGATGGCTGTGGCCTAACCGGCGGAGCAACGGATCCAGTTGGTGGCGGTTGCGGCTGGTCAGCCACACGCAGGGAATCGCCGCGTGCGCCAGCGAATCCAGAAAGTCAGGAAACCCAGTCAGGGCCGTACCGGGGAGCGGCAGGAAGTCGTCAATCGCGCAGAACACAACCGTATGAGGCGAGGGCAAGTAGCGCTCCAAAGAGGCCAGGGTAATTCTAGCGGAATTCAGCAGGACAAAAAGCAAACGGCGGAAGGTTCGAGCCTTCCGCCGCTGATACCACAGATGCTAGTGAATTAGCTGCCGGACTTGGTGCTGGCGGCGGCCGTCGCGGGTTGCGCGTTGGGCTTGGGAACGCTGAGGTAGCCGCTGATGGTGTTCTTCCCAACCTTGTTGATCACCAACTCCTCCGGTGTGTGCGTCCCGGACAGGTAGAAGAACAGCGGGCTATTGACGTTGGCGTTCTTGGCCTCGTAGGTCTTATCCTCAATCGTGTACTGGATGTTGGAGCGGTTCTTCTTCTCGTTCACGCCCTTGAGGGTAATGGTCACATTGCCGACCTTCTGGGGCTGGTTCTTGCCGGTGATGGTGAACTCGGTGTAGTCGCGCTCACCCTGACGGCGCAGCACATCGATCTCATCATGGTTGCGGGCGATCAGTGTGCCCAGTTCGCTGCGAGCCATGTTGAGGTCGCTGACGGTTTTGTCCAGGTCGCTGCCGACTTTGGTCACTTTGGTGTCCACGGTCTTGACGTCATCGGTAGAGGCCTTGGTGGCCAGTTCGCTGTGCACCGAAGTGTCCAGGTTCTTGACCATAGCGGTCGTTTGCGAATTGCTTTCCTGAGCCTCTGTGCGGGCCTTCTTGAGCTGGCCTTGCGTGATCTTCAGTTTGTCTGTAATCACCTTCAGATCGCCTTGCAGTTCGGTATCGGCCTTTTCGGCTACTGCCAGACGGTCTTTCAGGGAGCCCATGTCCTGCTGATACGACTGCTGAAAGGTCTTCATCTGATCGGCAGCGGCCTGCTTGACCTCATCGACCTTTGCCGAGTTACTCCACCCGAAAGCGAGCCCCCCAAGAGCCAGCAACGCCAGGATGATAATCGCCGGCAATTGCCAGGAAGGGCTGCTCTTTGTTTCTTGGATATATTCGTCTGCCATTTGGAACTATTCTCCTTACCCCTCAGGGTACGATCCTTAAAACTTGGGGAGCCGCGTAGCGGCTGCCATCCCGTAATCCGTAACCCCAATGGAGCACGCCTGATGCCGCGAAGGTCGCTGTAGAAAAGGCAGGGTAACTCACTGTAGGGCCTTAGGTTGTGGAAAACTTAAGGCCGGAGATGGGGTACTAGTTCCTGCAATCTTTACGCACAAATGAATACCGAAGGTGAATTCCTACTCAGTTCTATACGTGCTCGAGCTTTACACCGATTTCGCCCAGATCTGCGTAGAATTGCTCGGGGTTGCGGAACTGAATGCCGGTGCAGCCCAGTGTCCGCGCGGCGTCTACAAAAGCTGCAATATCGTCTATATAAACCGTTTCTGTCGCTTTGGTCTTCACCGCCTGTAAAGCAGCCCGAAAAATCAGCGGATTTGGCTTGCTCGCGGCCACACGGCAAGAGTAGATACGAGCCGACGTTGGGAAGTATTGGAAGAAGCTGTAAGTAGCTTCCTCATAGGCTATGTGTATTGGATCGGTATTGGAGAGTAGCGCCAGTTTGTAAGACTTCGACAGACGTTCGAAGACACGGTCGGGAAGAATCGGGTTCGGGTCCAGGGTCGAGTTCCACGCATTCTTGAACTGCTCGAAGTCCAAAGAAATTCCAAGCCGCTGGCATAAATGCAGATGCCAATCGCGGGGAGCGATACGCCCTTCCTGCCAATCAGGCCACCGCGGATCCTTTTCGATGGCCGCCCAAAGTTCCTCAGGCGTGTACGGTAAACCGTTAGACAGAATCTGTTGGACTTTGCGGATATCGATTCTGATCAACACACGGCCCACATCGAAAATAATGGCGCGAATTCTTGGTGCCACGGCTATTTGCTCTCGGATTCAGGTAGAGGGCTGCTGCCAGTGGGTGCCGCAGAGGTTGCACTGCGCCGGGAGCGCAGGATACCGATAATCGGCGGCAGGATCGACAGGAAGATAATTACGGCAATGATGTAGTGCAAGTACTGGCCAATATTCGGAATGCGGGAGCCGGCCAAGTACCCGCCCAGCAACATGCTGCCAATCCAAAAAGTTCCGCCAAAAATGTCATACACAAGGTAAGTCGGGTAGCGCATTCGCGCCGCGCCCGCTACCGGCGGGCAGAACGTACGCACTATGGGAACGAAACGTGCCAGAATCACTGCGCGCCCGCCATACTTTTCGTAGAAATCGTGGGCTCGTTGCAGATGGCTGCGCCGGAAAAAAAGCGAGTCTTCGCGCCGGTACAGCGCTGGACCTGCGGAGCGGCCGATCCAATACCCCAGTTGATCTCCTGCAATGGCGCACAGAATTCCCGGCAGCAGCAGCCAACGAAGCGGCAGCACATTCTGTCCGGCGAAGATTCCCGCGGTAACCAGCAGGGAATCGCCTGGCAAGAAGAATCCCACAAATAGTCCGGTTTCCACGAAGACGATCAGACAAACTAGCGGGGGACCGCCCCAACGAATCAGTTCTCGAAGACCCTCAGGGCTATAGAGTTGTTGAAGAAAATGAATGATCGATTGCAGCAAGCGATTTCCTGCCTGGCGGGATTGGGAACCGAAATAAGCTGCTACCGACTCCGTGGCTCCCGACAAATAAGCGTAACAGAAGATCGCCGGATTCTGGCCATTTTCCCTGCAGGAACCGATACATCAGTCATCATCGGGACGGGCAGATGAGGAAGCGGTCCACTCAATCTTGCAGCGCCTGTCCAAAAAGGAACTCACCCTGAGGTCCAAGCCTCAGCGGTTGAACGTGCAACAGTTCTTGTGCGGCCAGCAATTTGCGGATTCGGGGCAACGCCGCGCGCGCGGCAACAGCCCCGGCCTCAATCGCCTCGTCGATGCGCCCAAAATCGTCCCACGCTAACGACTGCACCGAGGGGCGCAGAACGATGTCGGCGTGGCGTTCCCAGCTTTCCAGTTGATGCTTCTGCGCTGCACTGACCGCCCGGCTCACAACCTGGAAGATATTTTTCGGCGCCCCACGCAAACCATCGTGCAGGCCAACTGAGATTCCAACCACAATCTGCGGTCCCATTTCCCGCGCCGCACGCGTGGGCACCGGCGCCACCAGTCCGCCATCAGCCAAATACCTGGTGCCGATCTGTATGGGTTCAAACAGTCCCGGAAAAGCGCAACTCGCTCGGATGGCATCAGCCAGGCTGCCCTGCTTGAAAATCACCGGATCACCGCTACCCAGGTCGGTGGCGACAATGGCCAGAGGGATAGGTAGTTCCTCGAATTGCCGGGAATCAAAGAAGCGTTGCACCAGGGCGCCCAGCCGGTCGTTGCTGGCGAGTCCGAAGCGGGAAACTCGCCAGCGTGCAAAATCGCGAAAGCGGATCTGGCGGCATTGCTCGATGATGCGCGATACCGGTGCGCCGCTGGCATAGGCTGCGCCCAGGATGCTTCCAATGCTGCTCCCGGCGATACACGAGACCCGAAGCTGCTGCTCTTCAAAAACCCGCAACACGCCGAGATGCGCATAGCCACCCGCAAACCCTCCGCCAAGAGCTAGACCAACACCGCCAGGCAGCACGGCGGTGTGCGTGAGCGAAGGCCGCAGATCGTGTTGCAAAGTCACGGAGGCCACTTTCTCAACTTGAGAGGAGGTGGAGCGATGGAACAGCCGTAACGACGACCAGGTACCAAAGTACTTTCGCATGTCCCTGTAGCGACACGGGAAAAGTATTGCCCACAGTACCGAAATACTAGCCCAGTACCCTCCCTGTACCATTGTCGGATGTCTGCGCGTACTGGAAACTGCCTCACGCAGCACGACATCTCGTCCGAGGGGCAGCCATGTACACGGGGTACAACGACTGGGTGGGACAAGCGGTAGTTCTGCAAGTGGCACTGGGCGACATCCGGGTTCCCTTGCGCGGCAAGCTCCTGAAAGAGGGCGACCAGACCGTCAGGATGCGCATCGGCGACGGCTGGGACGTGGACATCTACAAGAACATGATTATGGGCGTGGAGCAAGACGCACTGGCAGCAATTCCGGCTTGAGGGAGGAAACATGGACAACCAGATATTGAAGTATGTCACCCAGGCTCGCGCGTCGTACCTGCTGGGACTACCCCTCGACGAACTCTCGCGCATCTCCCACGAGGCGGGAATCGGCCACGTGGAGAGGGCCGGCGGGAAAGAGGAATGGTTCTTCACCTACGAGGAATTGCAGAAGATTTGCGTCCTGGCGACACACGTAAGTGTAGGCGCGCACTGACCATCAAGCTTCCTGCGGCCCCCCTCAGGAGTACCCCGCCCCGGCTCGTCGCCCCCAGCGAGCCGGGGTTCTCTTTTTGCGGCGTCGATTTGAGTCCTATTGAAACGTTTTAGGAAATCCTTTGACTTGCATGGCATTCCACAGGAAACTGAGTTCCACCCACACATTGTGATCAGTAGCGGTGTGGCCGCGCGATGCCGGGACACGGTCGTCGCGCCACCGGCACGCATTGTTCACGCGCGGTGAGGCAGTACGGCAGATCGAGGCGAAACCATGACCGATCCCTCAGTGGCTGTTACCGGGAGGAGTAAGGCCGGATATAACCGGTTTTTGCTGCTCGTCGCAGGACTGGGCGGCTTGCTGTATGGCGTCGACGTGGGCATCGTCGCGGGGGCTTTGCCCTACTTGGAAGCAACGTCGGGCTTGAATGCGGGGCAGCTCTCGATCGTGGTGGCCGCGGTGCTGCTCGGCAGCGTGATCTCCACGCTGTTTGCCGGGTTGCTGGCTGACTGGATGGGCCGCAAACGGCTGATGATTGTCAGCGGGTTGATGTTCGTCATCAGCATTCCAGTGATTGCGCTGTCGCATGGCTATGGGCCCCTGGTGCTGGGCCGATTATTGCAGGGGGTTAGCGCCGGATTGATCGGGGTTGTGGTGCCGCTGTATCTGGCGGAGTGTTTGGCGGCCAGCAATCGCGGCAAGGGCACAGCCGTGTTTCAGTGGCTGCTGACCTTGGGAATTGTTTCCGCGGCTCTGGTGGGAATTTATTTCAGCATCCGCGTGGATGAAGTGGCGAAACTGGGGGATCCCGCGAAACTCTTCGCCTTCAAAGACGCTGCATGGCGCGGGATTTTCTGGGTGTCGCTGCCGCCGGGGGTGCTATTCGTGATCGGCAGTTTCCTGGTGGCGGAGTCGCCGCGCTGGCTGTTCCGCCTGGGCAAGAAAGAAGCTGCTTTGAACGCGCTGCTGCGCTCGCGCGCCACCGAACAGGCGCAGTCGGAATTGCGGGAAATGGAAGAAACCTCAGGGGCCGAAAAGGTCAATGATTCGCTGGGCGGAAAAGTGAAGGAGTCGTTGCTCCGCCGGAAATATGTGATCCCGTTTATTCTCGCTTGCGTAATTCTTGCTTGCAATCAGACCACCGGCATCAATTCGATCATCGGCTTCAATACCAACATTCTGCTGCAAAGCGGACTCTCCGACGTGCAGGCTCATTGGGGATACGTGATTTTCACCATGGTGAATTTTCTGTTCACCATCGGCGGTGTAGTGCTGGTGGATCGAAAGGGCCGGAAATTCCTGCTTTCGTTGGGTAGTGGGGGGGTCATTCTGGCGCTGGTGTGTACCGCGCTGCTGTTTCATAAAACCGAGAAATGGCGCGTGGACGCGCGCGCTGCGGTACAAAACTTGGTCCAGCCCGACCAGCGCCTTTCGCTGCTGTTCAATGCCGAAACCGCCACGACGCTTTTAGGCCGGAATCCAGACAACCAACCCGGCGCGAAAGCCACTGCCCTCAGCATCATCTATTCCTACGGCGATTTCCGGGCCGCCTCGAAAGTTGTGCGTTCCGATGATTTGGCGCCCAAACCTGTGGAAATCACCCGCGAAGCCACCATACCTGGAAACAAGGTGGTCGCTCTGTTTTCCAATCCGTTCGGCGATTTGGACGCGGCGCGGTCGGCTCCTTTAAAGATTGATAATGCATGGATCACTCCAGTGCCGAATATGCGGAATGGCTGGCTAGTGGCCCTGACCCTTTACGTGTTTGCGGGATTTTATGCCATTGGCCCCGGCGTGTGCGTGTGGCTGGCCCTGTCGGAACTGATGCCCACGCGCATTCGTTCCAACGGAATGAGCATCGCGTTGCTGATCAACCAGGGAGTTGCCACAACCATCGCAGCCATTTTCTTGCCCACGGTGGGGAAGTACGGCTACGCGACCATGTTCTTTGCCTTCGCGGCCTGCACCGTGGTGTATTTTGTGACCGCGGCGTTCTTTTTGCCGGAAACCAAAGGGAAAACCCTGGAGGAAATCGAGGCGCATTTCGAGCATGCGACGGCGTAGCAACTTGTACTCGAGTGAGCACGGCAGATCCTCGCGTTGCTGGGAATGGTGGATTCTCTGCAGGCACTAGCATTTACTCGGTTACGTGTGTCATTGTAGCGGCAATGCGATCAGCTTTCTGTTGGCACGGCCTGGAATAATGGCCGATTCACCGAGCAAACCTGGAACCCGCCACGCGCTGCTAGCCGGATTTCTTGGCTGGACCCTCGACGCCTTCGATTTCTTTGTAATTGTTTTTCTGTACGACACGCTGGCGCGCCGTTTCGGCGTTTCGAAAAGCGACATCGTTCTGACCACAGCGGCAACCCTGGCGCTGCGACCGGTAGGGGCATTGCTTTTTGGGCTGCTTGCCGATCGTTATGGACGGCGTATTCCGCTGATGGCCAACGTCATCTATTTTTCCATCGTCGAGGTGCTCTGCGGGTTCGCCCCGAATTTCACCACGTTCTTCATTCTCCGCGCGTTGTTTGGAATTGGCATGGGTGGCGAATGGGGTGTGGGCGCCTCTCTGGCGATGGAAGCGGCGCCGACGCGGTGGCGCGGGATCCTGAGCGGCATTTTGCAAGGCGGATACCCCATGGGCTATCTGCTCGCGTCCATAGCCGCGCGATTTGTGCTGCCGACGTTGGGCTGGCGTTGGATGTTTTGGCTGGGAGCGCTCCCGGCGCTGTTGGCGCTGTATATCCGCATGAAGGTGCCGGAGTCCCAAGCGTGGGCGTATCACCGGGCCGGCAGTATGAAAGACATTTTGCGAGTGGTGGCGTCGCAGTGGAAGCGCTTTGGCTATTTAGTGGTGCTGATGACGTTCATGATGTTTCTCTCTCACGGAACACAGGACCTGTACCCGGATTTCCTGAAGGAAGTGCACCGGCTCAGCCAGCCGCAGGTGGCGAACATCGCGATTCTGTACAACTGTGGAGCGATCGTCGGAGCGATGTTGTTCGGGGCTTTGTCGCAGAAGGCGGGACGGCGCAGGGGTATGCTGGCCGCTTTGGCTTTATGCCTGGTGGTGATTCCGCTCTGGGCCTTCGGAAACGGGATCGCTGCGGTCATCCTGGCTCCGGTGCTGTTGCAAATGGGCGTGCAGGGGGCCTGGGGAGTGATTCCGGTGCACCTAAACGAATTGGCGGCCGATGCGGCGCGTGGTTTGATGCCCGGCCTGACGTACCAGTTGGGGATTCTGCTAGCGTCGCCAACCAACGCCTTGCAGTATGCGCTGCGCGGACGGTTCGGCTACAGTTGGGCATTAGCGGGCTTTGAAACCGTGACCATTCTTACGCTGGCTCTGCTGTTGTGGCGGGGAGCCGAAGCGCACGGAAAAAGCTTCGTGCCCGAGGCGAAACCAACCGTTGCCGCCACCTGAAACCTTCGCGTTGTGGCGGTTTCATTCTTCAGTGACGACCAACGTTTTTGTCGCCATGCTTGCTCGGCTAGAAGCGGCGTCGCGCCGTATGTAACTCGCGGTCCGCCCTTAGCCCAGCTGGATAGAGTTCGCCGTCTCCGGAAACCAGAACGTTGGGAGTTCGAATCTCTCAGGTTCTTCGGCTGGCGCGCTTAGCACCGCCGTTTTGGTTATGTTAGGATTAAAAAGTCAATCCAATCCGACGCGCCCTTAGCTCAGCTGGATAGAGCGTCTGGCTACGAACCAGAAGGTCGGGAGTTCGAATCTCTCAGGGCGCGCCACTTTTCCGCAAAAAATTGAGCCGCTGCGCGAACTTCTTTTTTAGCTCCATTGTTTTTGTACAATCAGCCGGGTTTGCACACCAAGCAACTCGGGACCGCAAAACGGTCCCGCATGCGCCGAATCTCCCCGAGCAGAGTCGAACGCGGTGACCGCAGTGGCAGCGCCGCCTTCCGAGAAACGCGCAGCACTGGGAAGTGAGAGCCAAGCCGCATTAGAATGCCTCCGACACGCTACAATCATTAGACGCCCTATGTCCCTCGCTCCTGGAACACGCTTAGGACCGTACGAAATCCTCGCGCCGCTCGGCTCCGGCGGCATGGGCGAGGTGTGGAAAGCCCGCGACACACGACTGGACCGCACCGTCGCCATCAAGACCACTGCCGCCCATCGCTCGGACCGCTTTGAGCGCGAGGCCCGCGCCATCGCTGCGCTCAATCATCCTCACATCTGCCAGATCTACGATGTGGGCGCCGACTACCTGGTGATGGAACTAGTCGATGGCCGCCCGCTGGCCGGTCCCCTGCCGGTCGATCAGGCCCTGAAGTACGCCATCGAGATCTGCGATGCCCTGGATGCCGCGCACCGCAAGGGCATCACGCATCGCGACCTAAAGCCCGCCAACCTGCTGGTCACCAAGACCGGCATCAAGTTGCTGGACTTCGGTGTGGCCAAGATCAGTCCGACGGCGAGGCCTGACGACGCCACGTTGTCCATGGCCATCACCGGCAAAAACGAAATCGTCGGCACCCTCTACTACATGTCTCCCGAGCAGCTGCAGGCGCAAGCCAACGGCCAGGAAATCGACGCGCGCAGTGACATTTTTTCGTTCGGTTTGGTGCTGTATGAAATGCTCACCGGTAAGCGCGCGTTTGAAGGCTCGTCTGCTGCTAGTGTCATCGCGGGAATCATGGAGCGCCCGGCGCCCTCGATTGCTGGAATCGCTCCACCGGCTCTGGACCGTGTGCTCCGAAAGTGTCTGGCGAAGAGCCCGGACGATCGCTGGCAGTCAGCCCGCGATCTGCGGGACGAGTTGGAATGGATCGCAGGCCCGCCCGTCGAAACGCACATAAAGCCGGCCTCGGCACGATCATCCCGCACGCTTTTTCTTCTGGGTTCTGCATTGATCGCCATGCTGGTCCTCGGATTATGGACTTTTCGCCGATCCGGCGGCGCGACGAGTGCGCCAGGGGGAGTCACCCGCTTGCTTATGGCGCTGAACCCCGCGGAAGCACTCCTCGGCCCTCCGGAGATCAATCAGCAGGAGCGTCCGTCCCGCACTGCGTTGGTTTGGACACCTGACGGCCAAGCCCTGATATTCAGCGGCATCCGCGCCGGGATTCAACAGCTTTTCCTTCGGCGCATCGATCAACTGGAGGCCACGCCGATCAACGGCACCGAAGGCGCTGTGGCTCCTTTTGTTTCTCCAGACGGGCATTGGATCGGATTTTGGGCCCACGGTGAATTGAAAAAGGTTCCCGCTGCCGGAGGCCCGCCGGTGAGCATCTGCAAGTCCCGGATTATTTCGGCCGCTACTTGGGGGGATGGCGACACCATCTTCTTCAACCAGGGGGAGGACATTAACGGCCAGGAGGGCATCTGGCGGGTGTCCGCCAGCGGCGGCGCGGCCGTTTCCGTGGCTTCTCCCGATACCGCCAAAGGCGCGTACAGCTACCGGCTCCCGCAGGTTCTTCCCGGCGGCAAGACGCTTTTGTTTACGGTCACACGAGCCGCGCAGTTCATGGGCAATGGGCAAATTGCCGCTCTCTCGCTGGAGACAGGAAAACAAAAAATAATTACCGACGGCGCGGACGCCCGCTACGTCGCGCCCGGCTATCTCGTATTTATGCGCATGGGAGCGCTGTTCGCGGCGCCTTTTGATCCACGCAAGGCCGCTTTGACCGGAGAGGCGGAGGGAATACTGGATGGCGTCATGCAGAGCGCTCAGGGACCGACCTACGACACCGACATTGGCGCCGGGCAGTTCAGCGTGTCGTCCACCGGTTCACTGGCTTACGTGCCCGGCGGTGTTTTTTCCGAAGACTTGCGCTCTCTGGTATGGGTTGACCGTGGCGGAGCTGTGACGCCTATCGACATGCCACCCCGAGTCTACTGGGCTCCCAGGCTTTCACGGGATGGCCGGAGGCTGGCGGTCTACTCCCGCGGCGCAGAAGGCCGCGTCTGGATTCATGATTTCAGTAGCGGCGCCACCACACCCCTAACTGACCCAGGTGGCACCTCGGATTTTCCTGTCTGGGGTCCGGATGACCACCACGTCACGTTTGCGCAAGACAATCCATCAAATCTGTTTTGGCGGGAGGACGACGCTGGCAGTCCCGTGGCGCGGCTCGCCACCAGCACCGACGCGCAGGCGCCCAACGCCTGGTCACCAGACGGCGCACACCTGGCCATTACCCAGACTGATCCGCGGATGGGCAGTCATATCTGGGTGCTCTCTTTCAAAGACGGCCACTCCACGCTGAATCCATGGCTAACGTCTCCTTTTCAAGAGACCTGCGCTGACTTTTCGCCGGATGGCCGCTGGCTGGCCTACACCTCCAATGAATCCGGCCGCAACGAAGTCTATGTGGCGCCGTATCCTGGCCCCGGTTCCAGGTACCCCGTATCCAATAAAGGAGGCGAATGTCCTGCTTGGTCCCGCGATGGCCACGAGATTTCTTACTGGGTCGAGAGTGGTTCAAGTCCGGTGCAAGGCACCATGATGGCCGCCGCGGTCAGCTACAAGTCAGGCGAATTCGCCGCGGCGCCGCGGAAGTTGTTCGAAGGGGATTTCTGGCTTACCTTTCCGGGCCGAGGCTACGATGTGAGCGCCGATGGCCGCCGGTTCGTCATGGTACAACCGCGCCGCCTGGCAACCCATCCCGTCACCCAAATCGTGATCGTTGGGAACTGGACGCAGGAACTCACCCGTCTCGTGTCGCGGCCCTGATCCGTAGGCTTTCAACTAGATCGAAGGCTAATTGTCAGGGCGCCAGTTGATAGCTGACGAAGGCAAGGTGCTTGCTGTCCGGCGACCACGATGGCACATTGATGGTTCCTTGCCCGCCAAACAATGTCGCCAGCACTGTAATTCTCCGGTCGGCAAGCGACATCAGCTTCAACGTGACGTCTTTGTTCTCTGGATGGCCGGTCACGCCCTTGCTATACGACAGAAATACGATCCATTTGCCATCCGGCGACGGATGCGGGAACCAGTCGTTCAAATCATCCGAGATAATCTGCTCCTGCGCGCTCCCGTCCGGCTTCATTCTCCAAATCTGCATATGTCCACTACGCTCCGAATTGAAGTAAATGAACGATCCATCCGGGGCATAATCCGGCCCGTCGTCAAGTCCCGGTGCAGTGGTCAAGCGCTTCTCTTCACCACCGGTTGCCGGAATCGCGTAGATGTCGAAGTTGCCGTCGCGCTCGCCCACAAACGCCAACGTTCGTCCGTCAGGTGACCAGCCATGCCAATAGGAAGGTGCCTTTTGCGTAACACGCTGCGGCGTTCCCCCGGCTATCGGCAGGACATAGACCAGGGAGTCGTGCTCTTCCTGCGACTGATCACTCAGGGCCAGCCATTTTCCATCCGGCGAAATTCCGTGATCATTATTACAGCGATCGGCAAAGCCGGTGTTGACTTGCTCCGGACTTCCTCCCGTGGCCGCGATTTTTTCGAGGTGTCCTTTGCGATTGAATAGCAAATAACTGCCATCGCGCGACCAATTGGGCGCTTCGAAGCGTTCCGGGGCAATGTACACCACGTGGCGGTCCGTGGAGTCGATGCTGACCGTCTCCAGGGTGCTGTAGAGAGTGGTTTGTGCCGGCGGCTTCACAGCCTGAACGTTAACGTTCGAAAAAGTGGCAGTCTCCACAACGTCCTTATCGTGCGAGCAAACCCCGATGCCGATGTAGTAGTCGCCGTCAATGGGCACACGAATCGAACCGCCCGCCACCTGGGCCGTTCCTTCCCCGGTACCCAGCAGCATCGAAAAATAGTCCCCGTGTTTTTCCAGCAGTAATATACGCGGCTTGGACACGTTGGCCTGTATTTCGTGGGTGTTTGCTCCTTTGGCATCGCGATATTGCAATGAGGTGAGACCTACGCCATGGAGCGCGATATCGACGTAAGGAGAATCCGGGGCCAGGGACTGGCGGAAGATGACCACTGCTTTGCGATGGGGATTCTTGCCTTCTCCCAGGAACTCCACGTCGGCGGTGATGCTCATATCCCCGCTGACCTTCTTCCACACAAAATAGAAAGCGTCCTTGTTGAACCACATATTTTCGCCGCTGGCGGTGAGCGTGTACTTGTGTGACGCAGCGTCGAAAGCCACCGAACCGGCGTGCAGCACCGAGCCAATATCTCCGCTGCCCTCAAATGTTCCAATAACCGGTTTGCGCATCGTATGCGCGAACACGCAGGAGCCTAGCAGCAGGGCCAGTATCGCTGAGCCGTAGAGTTTCCAACCGAGTTCTTCTATGGTCTTACGAATGCTCATTGCACCCCCCAGCATGCAGGCCAATTGAATGCAGGCCAATTGTTTGTTTTGCTGTGCTTAAGATGATGGGCTCTTGCCCATTTTGGATGTCAGATCATCCTCTTTTTGTTTCAGTTCGCGCACCTTGGCAAATTCCTTCTCCGCAGCCGCATCCTTGCCAGTTAATTTATACACCCGTCCGAGGCGAAAATGAGCATCCGGTTGCGTGGGATCCAGCTGTACCGCGCGGTTTAGTGCTTCGATGGCCTCCGCGTACCTTTTCTGATCCACCAGGATCGAACCCATGTCCAGGTATGCCAAGCGAATATCATTTTGCAGTTGAGTGGCTTTTCTCAGCAGCGCCAATGCCTTTTCGGGATCCTCATTCTTCATGGCGATATCGCCCAGGTAAGTCAAAGCCTGCGCGCTCCGCGGATCAATCGCTAGCTCTGCTTCAAACGAAGCCACCGCCTGCTCGTATCGATGAGTCTTCCAGTAAAGGTATCCGAGCCCGAAGTTCAGGCCTGGTTCCTTGGGGGCAAGTTGCAAGGCTTTCAGAAACTCCGCGATCGCCTCGTCGGGTTTACCTTCGCCGTCCAGGGCTTCTCCGGTGAACATGTGTACCGCGTACGAATTGGGATCGAGTTCCTGCAGGCTCCGAAACTCATCCAGCGCGCAAGAATATTTTTTCGAGAGCAGGCAGCTCTGTGCCAGCATTCGGTGCAATTCCGCATTGTTCTTGTCGATTGCCGCAGCCCTGCCAAGATAAGTGGCCGCGTCTTCGAATCGTTTGGCGCCATAGCAGCTCAATCCCAACAGCAGGGTGGCTTGGAAGCTTTGTGGATCGGCAGCTAAGGCGGCACGCAAGGGATCAATCGCCGCGCTGAAATGCTCCTGCTTGAATTCTGCCAATCCCAGATTGAGTTGCACCCCGGGCAAGTCGCGATTCAGCGCGATGGCCTTGCGGTACGCGGCCGCGGCTTCCGCATATTTCTGCTCTTTGGAAAGCACCACTCCTAGGCTGGCGAAAGCGCCGGCGTCTTGCGGGTTCTGTTGCGTGACCGTGCGCCACGCCTGCGCAGCTTCTTCCAGCTTGCCTTGTTGTTCCAGGGCGAGCGCGTCGGAAGCCGTCACGCTCTGGGCACGCATCAAAACAGGGAAGAGCACAGCGGCAAGCGCAGGAAGCAGGAACCGGAGCGCGGTAGAGGGCCGTTCTGTATGCCTGCTCATCTGGTTTTTATTGTAGCGTTGCGGACTCTTGCGCCCAAGGGTGGAATTAAACAGTTTGGTGTGGCCTGTGGGAAGGGCTGAACCGCAGGAACTCGTGAAAATAACAATGCGGCGTGACGGGGGGTGAGCCGTCACGCCGCACGGGAAGAAGGCGTGTTGCGAAGCTTAGAAGTACAGCTTCAACGCCAGTTGGATGATGCGGGGATCCCAGGTGGACTGGACTTGTCCGAAAGAACT
>DASPVD010000074.1:0-28599 GCA_035622555.1 Candidatus Eremiobacteraceae bacterium
TGGGCTCGTCTCTACCCACTCTTGCACCGGTGGATTCCTCAACCCCGTGTTCTGCATCCTTATCCCGACGCGCGCTTCGCCGCCACTCATCCAGGGTAAGAGCCGTATGCGTGAACGCGCTTGTACGGATCTGTGCGGGGGGCGATCAGCGATGGTCGTCCCTACCGCGACAACAATCCTTAGGTCAGTATGACGGCGTAAAGCGCCCGGGTTCGGATGATCCAGGTCCCCTGAATTTTCCCCAGACTGCCTGTTTTCCAATGATGAAGCTTGGGTGAAGCGGCTTGCGGTCAAACCAAAGAAAACTATGGAGGATGTTTTGGTCGGGGCGCCGAGATTTGAACTCGGGACCTCCTGCGCCCAAGGCAGGCGCGCTACCAGGCTGCGCTACGCCCCGACTGATTGTGCGTATTGATTATACGCGACTTGCCAACAGAGAAAGCTCACTTCCATGAGTTCGTCGAGCATCGACGGCGCGCAATTGCTTCTTGCAACTTCAGCTCCAGCCTCAGGCCGAGACAATGTTGGTGCTTTTTGAATAGCCAAGCTCGCCTAAGCGCCTGTTCTCCAATGCATCGAGCGTGGAGAGACCGACGCCTGCTTTCTTGGCAAGTGCAGGCTTGCGCTTAGCTTCACAATTCTGGTATTGCTCAATTTGTGTTGGATGCCGTTGCACTATGAAGAAGCGGTTGGCTTTGTTTTTTCCTGGCTGGACATAGAATTCCAAACTGCATCTGAGGAGGACGGACCCTTGAGGAGATGGCGAATTCCTGGTCTGGTTGACCGAATCGAAGTCGATGACCCGAAAGAGATTTCGGAGATCGTTGAGAATCCGAGCATTGATCGCGAGTTCTACACTCCAACGAGCCTCATAAACTGGTTCCTCTTAAAGCGCACGCTGATTGCGCTGTCGGTCGATGGAAAAAGGTTTCCGACCCTTACGCCCAGAGCTTCAAGCGAAGATGCCCGGGAACGCGATGCGTTGTGGAAGGAGCTAGAGGCGAAAATTCCTTCCATCCGGAAGGGCCCGGTTGAACTGGAGGCGCTGGCTCAATGGGTCAGGAATAGTGATTCTGACGCCGTAGCAGGAATTGTGGTTCAGCAGCTCCTTGGCAGCCTGTTTTCGGAGCAGTTCGTAGCCACCGAGGAAAGCTGGCACGCCGCGCAGGTTCTTGTAAAAGCACCAAGACTAACAAACCTGCCCAAGCTGGTGTGGTGGACCTTATCGGGCAAAGTCCACCGGGCTAAACGCTTGCTCTCGGGCATGGTCGGGGGAAATCTGTCTGGCGTCAATGCAATAGGCATCGCCGTACACAACGTTGTTAAAGGTCTGGAACGTATGAGGCAACTCTACGCCGATGAGAAGACTCGTTCGTCTCTGTCCGGCGAGGCGGTGGCGAACGACTGTGTATTCGCACCGATCAGCCTTTATCGTCAGGCAATCTCCGAAGGCGCTGTGCAAGGCTGTCCTTTTTCACGTGGCTCGTTGTTCGTTCTCAATATCGGCTCCGCCAGCAGCCATTTTCACGACCGGCGAATCGCATTTTTAGAAGACAGTTGGAGTAGATGTCCCGCTGCCGAATGGGTGCCGGCTGTGTTCGAGGGTGTTTGGAAACGTGCGCGAAGCGTCGGGGACGCAGGTTCGATGGGCAATACGATAGCGGCCCAGTAAACACGTTGGTTGAAGAATCCACCCACGGTTGGACCCGAGCTGGATTGGACTAGCTCACGACGACCGGTTCATGATTGTGCGCCTTTGCGGCGTATTCCATGGCCTCCGAAGGCGGGAAAGTGGGAGGCCAGAGGCGCCGACTGTGCCAGATCGCGTTGTGATCGACACCGCTGCGCATGTGCCCTGCCGTTGCTGCTGGGTGCAATTCGCGTGACCCCTAGCGGTTAACGTTAGATCAACAGCCAGCTTCGCGTTCTTGCACTCGTTGCGCTACCATCGAGGAGCACGTTTTAGGCTTGGTTTGGTTGTCCTTGCGAAAGGAATCTCGATGGGCCGGGCGTTACTGGCGGCGTTTATAGCTGCATTTCTGCTGTCAACCAGCGGCTGCAAATCCGCAGTGGACAACAAGGAAGCTATTCGCGCGGGAATCATCAAACACATCGCCGGCATGAGCGGGTTAAACGTCAACAATATGACCATCACGATCACCAAAGCCACCATCGACGGCGATAAAGCGCAAGCCAACGTGGACATTCGCGCGAAGAATGGCGATCCCAATGTCCCTGCCATGCAGCTCAGCTATGAACTGCAGAAACAGGACAACGAATGGGTGGTGCTACGAGGCCAGCCGACCGGCGGTATGCAGCATCCCGGTCCCGGGGAAATGCCGCCGCAAGGCAGCCTGCCTCCCGGTCACCCGGCAATGGGTGGCACCAGCGGACAAGCACCTGCGAATCATCCCGACTTCAATGCCATCCTGAACAGCGCCCAACCGCCGGCACAAAAACCACAGCGGGAAGATGCCCAGCCGCCGTCTTCGCAGCCAAGTAGTAGCCAGCCCTGATAACCGATCGAACGGGATTCACAAACACATTGAACCACGGCAGTGTTTAGCGGGTTCTTAGACGGTTTTGTCCTTCGAGTAGCAGATCTTTTCGAGATTGCAGTCAACGCACCTGGGTTTGCGGGCCACGCAAACGCGCCGGCCATGCCAAATCAGTTGATGCGAAAAAATGATCCATTTCTCCTTGGGGATAATGGCCATCAAATCCTGCTCAATTTTCTTGGGATCTTGGTTATGAGTGAGATCCAGGCGTTGCGACAGCCGCATCACATGGGTATCAACCACCACGCCAGACGCGATGCCGTAAGCGGTGCCGAGCACCACATTGGCGGTTTTGCGGGCCACCCCCGGCAACGTCAGCATCTCTTCCATGGTCCGAGGCACTTGGCCGGCGAATTTCTCGACGATGGCCTTGCTGGCGCCCATGATGGACTTGGTCTTGTTGCGGAAGAAACCGGTGGGGCGAATCTCGTTTTGCAATTCGCTGGGATTTGCGTAGGCAAAGTCCTGCGGCTTGGTGTACTTCTGGAAAAGCTCTTTGGTCACTTCATTAACTCGCACATCGGTGCACTGTGCCGAAAGAATTGTGGCGATCAACAACTGGAAAGGGTTTTCGTGCTTCAACTCGCAGGTGGCGTCGGGATAGGCTTGATCGAGCTTATCCAGGATAGCGGCGATGCATTTAGGATCGGTACCGGCGCCTGACGCTTTCTTCTTGGCCTTGGCTGGTTTCGTTGGAGCGGCGGTTTTTTTTCTGGCTACGGACTTTTTTTTGCTTACCGGCATTGTTCCTCTTCCCGGGGCCTTGTGCTGTGACCTGCCATCAAGATTGCTGTTCCAGAATTTCCATCAAACGACGAAACGCTTTGCCTCGATGACTGTGCTGATTTTTCTCTTCAGCGGTCAATTCCGCAAAGGCTTTGTGCAACGGTGGGAAATAGAATACCGGATCATAGCCGAACCCGCCTACACCACGCGGCTCCTCAAGGATTTCGCCTTCCACCTTGCCCGAAACGACCGCCAGGCACCGGCCACGCACAGCCAACGCAATCACGCAAACGAAGTGCGCGTCGCGGTTCGCGCCGTTCTTCCCACGCAATTCTGCGAGCAGCTTTGCGTTGCGTGCCGCGCTGCTGGCGCCAGGGCCCGCATAGCGCGCGGAGAATACGCCTGGCGCCCCACCTAGCGCCGGAACCACCAGGCCCGAATCGTCCGCGAACACCATTTCTCCGCAATGTTTCGAATAATAGAGCGCCTTTCCGGCGGCGTTTTCGGCAAAGGTGGGTGCGTCCTCGGGGAACTCGGGTACAGCCGCAAATCCCGGCAGCCACTCCAAGTTCGCCGCGTGACCGGAGGCTAGCACCTGATATTCCCGAAGTTTGCCGGGATTCGCGGAGGCTAGCGCCAGTTTTGGTGCGGCCGGTGGCTCGCTCATCGGCCGCCCAGGAACTTCGCCGGCAACACGGCGCGTTGCTCTTCACCCAAGCGGCGAATGCCGGCCGCTGCCAGAGCCAACAAATCCTGCATTTCCCCACCCGTAAACGGCCGGCCCTCGGCGGTGGCCTGAATCTCCACAAAATGGCCCCTTCCGGTCATGACCACATTCATATCTACTTCGGCCCGGGAGTCTTCTTCGTAACATAGATCCAGAAGCGATACGTCATCAACAATTCCGACACTGGTGGCCGCCACGGTATCGATTAGCGGTAAGGTGCGCAGCATTCCGGCCGCCACCAACCGTTCCATAGCCAGCGCCAGAGCCACAAAAGCGCCGGTGATTGAGGCAGTCCGCGTGCCCCCGTCGGCTTCGATCACGTCGCAATCGATCCAAACGGTCTTTTCGCCCAGCGCTTCCTGATCGGTTACGGAGCGTAACGAGCGGCCGATGAGGCGCTGAATTTCCTGGGTGCGTCCGGATTGCCGGCCACGGGTCGCTTCGCGTTGTGTACGCTCCTCGGTGGCTCGCGGCAGCATGCCATATTCACTGGTGATCCAACCTTTGCCGGTGCCCTTCAGAAAAGCCGGCACTCCGTCCTCCACCGTGGCGGTGCAGATCACGCGGGTTTTGCCCAGTTCGATCAACACACTGCCTTCGGCTTGAGAAATAAAATCCGGGGTGAGTTTCAATGCTCGAATCTGATCGCGGCCGCGGCCGTCGCTTCTCAAGGGCCCTCCTGGACGGATTCCGTTGGAGTGAACGGATCAAGAATAGTCCGGAATGGAATTTACGGCTATGGGTGTGTGCGTCAGGTCAGCGGAACCGGCTGCCGCTACGGCCTTGCCGCTCACGAACGCGTACTGGCCACGATTCCTGATTCGCGGAATTAGGCGGCTTCCACTTACTGGCGCTTCGTTGCGCGCCTCACCGTATCGTAGGCTTTTTGGATTGGCCTTGTCAGGACCGACACGCGGGAACGCGGCGCGGGCTCGACGGGCGCGCTGGTGACTTGAAATGGCTGCGTCAAATCCAAGTGGCCGGCCAAAGTATCCACCTCTTGCCCATGAATGAGTATCTTCAGGCGTTGTACTTGAGGGACATTCGCTTCCAGCGTGCGGGTAATCGAGTCTACGGCCAATTGTTCACTTTGAATTCCGGACGGGATCGAGGTGGCCAGCGCCTCGGAAAAATCGGCCACCGCCGTGCCGTCGGGCAAGATATAGAAGGCCAGCAAGGCTGCGTCGGGGGGCAACGTGCGGGCTTCAGGATCGACCGGGCCGGCAAGCAGCGTGTTTAGAACCTGTTTGGCGCGCAACGAGGGGTCGTTGGAAAGTGGCAGTTCCACAGTAACGGGCACCAGCATGGCGTCCCCTTCCCGCGATCCCCAGAACATTTTTGCTTTGACCCGAGGCTCCCCGCTGGTTACCGGGGCAGGCGGCAACAGTTCACGACGCGCCTGCTCCGCGGTCTTCTCGGTAATGGTTTTGGCCTTGTACACCTGCCGGCGCAGGTCAGGAAAGTACATCGCGCCGCCAACGACCGCAACGAACAGGGCCCCTGTCAACCAGACGCGCCATTGGGAGTTCATGGCTGGCTCGCCGGGGGAGCGCCGGACAGTGTCGGCACCACATAGGATGGGCGAAACGCCGCTACACCCTGCGCGATCCCTTCGGCCACTCCGGGGATCATGCGGTCCAACTCGCTGCGCTCCTCCACCGTGACACTGGAGATTTCCACGGCGATGGCCGGAGCCGCAGTGGTGCGCAGTTGGCGAATGGGGGCTACCAGCGCCAGCTCAGGAGAGCCCTTGAAGCGCTTCGCTAATTCTGCTTGCACCAGGTCACCCAATTTGTGGCTCAGCACCACAAACGGCGCCTGTGCGTGATCCCAAGGAAGCAACCCGGAGGGATCGTGCGAAAGGGTCATTTCGGGCATCACATAGGTGCGCACAGTCCCGGGCAGGCCGGTGGAGGCGATATGCAGAGTGATGAAAACCGCTCCGCGCTGGGCGTTCACTCGCGCTGAACGATCGTCAAACGAGGGGTTATCGTTTCCTTCGCGCGTCTGGATAACTTGAAAGCCCTGAGATTCCAGGGCCCGGCGCACCTGGGCTGCGAACTGCAACACGATGTCGCTTTCGCGAATGCCTTCGGTACCGCGCGCGCCTAAGTCGGTTCCACCATGAGCGGGATCAAGCACCACAAGGTTCAAGCCCACGCTGGGCGCCGGCCGAATTGGGGACAAAACTGAGGGATTCGCCGGCGCCGCTTGCGTTTGGTTGGCTGATGGCGCCACCGGTGTCTGCGACGCACTTTGTGGATTGCCGGACGCCCACACCGTGCCACGCACCGGGTTGCTGCAAATCGCTAGACTCGTTGCTAAAGCCGCCGAGCAGACGAAAACAACCGTGCTTTGCCGTGGGGACGCTTTCACAGACAGCAGAATAGCAAATCTACCCAGCTCCCGCTCCACAGCCTCACCCACCGATTCGAAAGAGGGACCTGTGTTGTTCGAAGACGAACAAGCTTTGCGGTACACTCGCGGCGTGATGCAAATTGCTCCGCTGGAATTTGCGGCCACCTCGGAGGAAGCCGGGCAGCGCCTTGATCGTGTCATCGTGCAACATTGCCGGGAACTTTCGCGCACCCGCGTGCAGGAGTTGGTCCGGGAAGGTTTGGTGCTGCTGAATGGCAAGCCGGCCAAAGATTCGCATAAGGTGCGGGCAAACGACGTGATCAGGGTGGTGCCGCAGCTGCGGCCACCGCTGCGGGCTGAAGCCGAGGCCATCCCGCTCGAGGTGCTCTACGAAGATGAGGACGTACTTGCGGTGAACAAGCCGGCGGGGATGAACGTACACGCGGGAGCAGGGAACTCGCACGGCACGCTGGTGAACGCCTTGTTGGGCCGGGGACAATCGCTGGCGCACTCCGAAGATCCCTTGCGTCCCGGGATCGTGCATCGGCTGGACAAAGAAACTTCCGGGATTGTCCTGGTAGCGAAAAATGATTTTGCGCAGAGCAAATTATCGGAAGCTTTTCGGAGGCGCGAGATCCATAAGGTGTACGTCGCCCTGGTGCACGGCGATATGCCGGGAGAGAAGGGGCGAATTGAATTACCGATTGCGCGTGATCCTGTCCGCAGGACTCGTATGACCACGCGACGCGCCATGCCGGCGCCTAACGCACGAGCGGCACGAACCGACTGGCGCGTCTTGGCCCGGATCGACGGCGCCACGCTCCTGGAGATACAACTGCACACCGGGCGCACCCATCAGATTCGCGTGCACCTTTCGGCCTTGCGGCATCCGGTTGTGGGCGACACGTTATACGGGGCTCCTCAGCAGTTGCGCGCCGGCAGTACCACCCTGCCACCTTTAGGCCGCAATTTCCTGCATGCTGCCCAAATCGGATTTGCTCAGCCGCATACCGGCAGGACTATCGAACTTTCGGCCGCGCTGCCCCACGAACTGACCCAGTACCTTGCCAGATTGTGTGCAGCCACGGGTGAGAATCAGGGTCGAATTGACGCTGCCCTCAAGGCCTTTCTATAATCAAGAAAGATGAAAACCAAATCCAGCGTATTGCTGGTGGTTGCGCTGCTGTGCGGAGTTGCGGCGCTTTTCGCGCAGCAGACCCAGCATCCGGCGTCTCCGCCGCAGCCGTCCGCAACCCCTGCTCAAGAGCCGCAAATCCAAAAGAGCCAGACGACCATTCCCGTCACTGTGAACCTGGTGGATGTACTGTTCACGGTGCTGGATCGCCGCAACAAATTGGTCCCGGACCTGGAAAAAGGCGACTTTAAAGTAACGGACGATAACGTCCCGCAAGACATTCGATATTTCAGCAAGCAAAGCGATCTGCCTCTGCGCATCGGGATGCTTATGGATACTTCCAACAGCATCCGCGACCGCTTGAAGTTCGAACAAGACGCCGCGAACAATTTCCTGTTCAGCGTGCTGCGCCGGAACAAGGATGAAGCGTTCGTCATGACCTTCGATGACGAGCCGCAGATCATACAGGCCTTCACCGGCGACACCGGGCTGCTGCGCGATCACATTTTGCGGACTCGTGCCGGTGGCGGCACCGCGGTGTACGACGCCATCTACACCGCGTGCACCCACGAACTGAATCACCCCCCGCGTCCACCGGGTGACCAGCCCGACGTAGTACGGCGCGTGATGATTCTGATCAGCGATGGCGACGATAATCTTTCCACGCACACCCGCGCGGAAGCCATCGAGATGGCGCAACGGACCAGTGTGGTTATTTACACCATCAGCACCAGCACCCAATGGGTTGCGCTCGACAATCCAGGCAATGAGCGCACCGGAAACCGCAAATATCACCTGACCGAAGGTGACAAGATCCTGCAGGACTTGGCGGACGAAACCGGTGGACGCGCGTTCTACCCTTATCACGTGGACGATCTTGACCAGTCTTTCCAGGACATCGGCGACGAACTGCGCAATCAGTATTCCATTGCTTACAATCCCACCAACCACTCCGTCGATGGCAGGTATCACAAGATCAAGGTGGACGTGCCGGAGCACAAAGGTTATCAGGTACGAGCGCGCCGCGGTTACTATGCCAGAGTCAATGGAGATATCAGCTCCCCGAAGCCCGCGGGGTCGTGATCCTGGCATTTGTTCTTGCGCGTCCGAAGTAAGGGCTAGCGATTGCGTCGAGTAAACTCTCTTCCCGACGGCATTTTGCTGATTTTCCGTTTCTATCGCGAAGCGTGAGGCTCTGATGCTATTTGGTTTTGGTTTCGTCGTGCAGCAGCACGGCGTCAGATTCGACCCGGCCGGATTCAATGGCAATCTGAGAGCCGTCGGGCGACAACACGAACCGGAAGATCTGATCTTTGTCGAAATGGGTTAATTGCCGGTAGGGTTTGCCGTCGAGGGGTTGCAGCCAGAGATTGTCGACGCCCTTCTCGCGCACCACGTAGACAATGCCATTGCCGTCAGGAGCAAACGAAATTTGATGCCACGGCAATGCGTGCGGGTCGATATCATGGTAGGACATTTGGTGGGTGTCCACATTGTCGATGCGAAGCATCAATTTGTGATCCAGTTCCCGCACCTCAAGTGAAGCGATCTCCTTTCCATCGGGCGAGACACTGAATCTGCCCACCGCGTGTTTCACCACCGTTTCCGGTGTGCCGCCATCGATCGGGACGCGCTTGACATAGCGATTGTCGATGTTGTCCACGAAATAGACCCATTGCCCAGTTTTGGGGCAAGCCGGTTCGCGATCATTCAGGCCGGTGGTCAGTTGCTTGAGATTGGTGCCGTCTACATCCATGCGCGACAGGTTGGCCGACGCTACGCTCAAACTCCCGATCTGCCGAAAAGCCACGTAACGGCCGTCCCCACAGATGGCCACCTGATCCGCCAGGTGCTTGGAGTCCGAATGCAGAATTGTTTCTTCACCTTTGATGGTCACGGCTTTCAGGTCAGGTCCTTGCGGAACGAGCAAGCGGCCATCCGGCATCCAAGTCCAGCGCCAGACCGGCAGTTGCGATTGTAAGGGAACGGCTTGCACGCGATCCGGTTCGTTGGCCGGCGCCACGCTGATCTGAAAGCGAAGCCGGCTCTGCAGCGCCACCAGAGTTTTGCCATCCTTGGAGATGCCCAAATTGCTGTAGTCGTTGGTGTCCGCAGTCAGCTGCCGATACTCGCCCGAAGGATAATTGATGAAACCAATTTGCGACTGCAGATGCTCGGCGTCGACCTGATATTCGGTGGCGAGCAATCCGTTCCCGTCCGGCATCCAAATCGGCGCGTGATAAAGCCGTTCGCGTGAGACCGCCACCACGCGGTCTTGTCCGGTGTCGGGGTCCACCGCCAGGAACCCGCCCAAGTCATCCTTGGTTAGCTGAGAAGGCCTTCCCGCCATACTGGGGACGATCGAAATCAAGATCGCTTTCCCATCGGGAGACCACGCCGGAACGTAGCTGTCGCTCAGCAACGAACGGTTACGAAAAACGGCCTTTTCCAGAGTGCCGTCGCTTTTTGCCATCCACAAATCCCAGTTGGAGGAATTGTGTAATTCCCGCAAAAACACGAAATGCTGACCGTCCGGCGAAAAACTGATCGGACTATCCACGTCGTCAACGATGACGCGAGGGGCTCCGCCCAGCACCGAGGCGCTGTACAATTGCGATTCCGCCTCGTTGGATTCATCACGCCGCAGAAAATAGATGTAGTTGCCGTCCGGAGAAAAAGACAGCCCCTGGTACCGGGTCAATGCCGGCGCCAGCACCTGCTTGTTGGTCATTGTGGGGATGTGACGGAGCCAAAGGGACTGCTGGCCAGCCTCCTCGAGCCCCAGCAACAAATACTTGCCATCCGGCGAAATGGCCGCTTGCGAGATGTGCCCGTTATTGGAGACGTTCTCAATCGAGAATTTTTCGAAGGCCAGGGCCTTGGGCTTTTGGCCCATCTTCACAAAGGTGTACACCCCATACACCGCCGCCGCGCCGATCACCAGCACTGCCAGCACCAGCAGGCCGGCGCCGAGTTTGTTCTTTTGAGCCGCCTCGACCAAAACCTTGCCGCTGCCAGCGTGCGTGCCGCTGGCCGAGGCTGTGGGCACGGCCGCTGCGCTTGCCGCCCGAACTGTGCCGCTGGCAGCGCGTCCCGCTGCCACGGAGGAATCCGAGCTGACGCGTCCGGGCTCGAGTTCGCGCTGCAGGCGCTTGAGGTCCGCGCGAACCTCGGCGGCAACCTGGTAGCGCAAGTCCCTGTCCTTCTCGAGAAGCTTGTTCAGGATGCGCTCCAGTTCTGTGGGCACGCTGGAGTTCAATTGCACCGGCGAAGTTGGCGCGGTGTGCAGGATGTTCCCGAAGATCACCGCGCTGGTTGAGCCCGGGAACGGCAGCGTTCCCGTGACCGCCTGGTAGAGAGCCGAACCGAGGGAGAACAGATCGCTGCGAGCGTCCACGCTCTCCCCACGGGCTTGTTCTGGGGACATGTAGGCAATGGTGCCGACGGTGGTTCCTGGACTAGTTAGGAGTGCTTCTTGGGTGGGGGCAATGGTCTCGCCCTCCATTGAACCGTCAGGCTCGAGCAGCTTGGCCAGGCCGAAGTCCAGGATTTTGACATTGCCGCGTTCGGTGATGAACAGATTGGCGGGCTTGATGTCGCGATGGATGATGCCTTTTTTGTGTGCGGCGTCGAGAGCATCGGCGATCTCGATCCCGATGCTGATCACACGGGACACGGGCAGGGGCCCGCGCGACAGAGCCTTGTCCAGCGACTCGCCTTCCAGCAGTTCCATGGCGATGAAAGTCTGGCCTTCGTTCTCCTCGATGGCATGGATGATGCAAATGCCGGGATGATTGAGGGCCGACGCAGAACGCGCCTCGCGTAGAAAACGCTCCATGCTGGCCGAGTTTTTCGTGCTGGTGTCCTGGAGGAACTTGAGGGCCACGCGCCGGCCCAACTTGGTGTCCTCAGCTTCATACACCAGCCCCATGCCGCCGCTGCCTAGCTGGCGCAAGATACGATAGTGGCCGATTGTTTGATTGAGCATAGAGCGCGTTACGCGGTCCACCGACAGTACTTAGGGATACTAGCCAAGGCTCGAATGGAGGTCAATCTGTGTTCGGGCACAAGAGAAATCTCAAAAACTGCAAGCGCAGTCATTGGAGCAGGGGAGGAAAATTTCTGAAGCACTGAGGGGCGGTGGTTTCAGCCTCGAGGAGCGCGCGGCGCGTAGTAACCCTTGCGGGCCAGCACCTTGTAGTCGTGGTTGTCCACATCCACGCGGACTCGCCGGAACTTGCCGTCTTTGGTGGTGTTGCTGGGGTAATAACCGAGAGTGTATTGGCTGCGCAATTCTTCCTCGATTTGGTCGAACCCTTCTTCGAACTTCTTCTCGGAGTTCACCGCGATCATCCGGCCGCCTGTTTCTTCCGCCAGCTTGTGCGCGACGTCAGGCCTGCCGCCACCGAAATGACGGTCGGCGACGAATAACACGTGGATGACCGTGTCGGTCTTCTGTGCGGCCTCAATGGCTTCCTCCAGCTTGATCTTGCTTCCCTCGTCCTCCGCATCGGTAACCACCACAATGGCCTTGCGCCCGGCCTCGCCGTTCAGTTTGTCGCTACACGCCAGGTAAATCGCATCGTATAGCGCCGTGCCGACCAGATCCTGGCCACCCACCGGACCCGGATTGCCGGCGATATAGCCGCCGCCGGGGATGTTGATGCGCGCTTTGTTGATGGCACGGTCGAGGATGCTGCGATCATCGGTAAAGTCGGCGAGCAGGTCTACATCCGAGTCGAAAGAGATGACCATGGCCTCATCGCCCTTCTTCAAGATGCGATGGAGAAAGCGCGCTCCGGCGTCCTGGATGGATCCCAGCATGTACTGTTCGCTGCCGGAGGTGTCCAAAAGCAGGCCTAGGGTGATGGGGAGGTTCATCTCCTTGGAAAAGAAGGCGATGGTTTCTTCGTGATTGTCTTCGAAAACCTTGAAGTTGTCTTGTTTCAGATCAGTGACAATGCGCTTATTTTTGTCGCGCACGGTGGCAAACAAGTTGACCAAATTCACTTCCGCTCTAATCGTGGGAGTCTGGCCCTGACTGGCCCGATTCTGTTGTTCCTGCTGGGGAAGAGCTGGTATGGCCAACACCAGAGCAGCCACGCAGGCCAACCCTCGCACCGCAATTCTTTTGGTTAATCGCATCTCGCCATTCCCGAATCTCACCGTTTGTGGGTATCCTTAAAGAAGTTCACGCTGGCCCGGTCTACCAGGCATGGTCCGAACCATGTATGGCACAAGCATAGGTGTCTGTAGTGGTTCGATGCAACGACCCGCCCAGTGGGATGCGTCTTATTATGCTGCCGGAATGCAAGCATTCTGTGCACGGAGAGTTTGGCTTCACCATCATGAAAAGTCCACGAAAAACCGCACTGTTCGCGTTGGCCTGGACCTGTTTTCTTTATGGCCCCCGTGCGCTAGCACAGAATCCCCCTGCAACTCCGGCCAACCCGCCTGCGAGCAACGCCGGACAGACACCCGGCGGGCAGCGCCGAAATCCGACTATTTCCACGACGATCCAAATCGTAGAGGTCCCGGTAACGGTGAAAGATAGTCGGGGCAATTTGGTGCCGGACCTGAAGCGCGACGAGTTTCGGGTGTTGCAAGACGGTGTGGAACAACAGATTCAGCGGCTGAGTACCGAAGCTATGCCCATCTCTATGGTGGTGCTGATCGACAACGATTTGCGGTCCAAAGACCAGCAACAGGTCGAGCCTAGCCTGGTCTCCATCGTGGGTGGCATGAGCCCCAACGATGAAGCCTTCGTCTGCCGCTTCGACCAGCAATTTCATGAAGGAAAAGGTTTCACTACCGATCAGGATAAGCTGGTGGTGGAACTTCGCCGGACCGAACTGGCCTCGCGCACCTCTTCGCCGCCTCCCGGCGACCCATTCGGCGGGCCGACCATCAACAACGCTCCTGCCCCAGGCGCGCCCCTGTCCACGGCTAATCCCTCCTTGCAGGCCATCAAAGGTCAATCCGATAAAACGCTCGACGATGCCGTGTATGACGCCGCCCTTTTGCTAAAGGACCGCGACAGCCGCAAGCGTAAGAAGATCATCCTGCTGATTTCCGACGGCCAGAATGGCGCGAAATTCAATACCCACAAGTACGACGAGGTCCGGCAGGAGTTGCTGCGCCAGGGCATCATTGTGTATAGCGTCGCCACGGGCGGTACCTATTTCAACCGCAAGTTCACCCGGCTGGTCAGCTATTCGACCGATACCGGTGGCGACATCTTCTACGGGGCCAAGGAGGACACGTTTTCGGAGTTTTACTCCCGCATTACCGAGGAAGCACGCAATCAGTACATCTTGACGTATTCGCCGCGCGGGGGCGACGCCCAGGTCGACTATCACTCCATCGAGGTGCGCGTGAAGCGCGAGGGCTACACGGTTTTGGCCCGCCAGGGGTATTACGGCGGAACGATCGCGCCGGCTACTCCGAAATAATCCCGGAAATACCTGAGAATCGCGGAATCTTCTTGACAGTGGACGTGTGCGCCCGTATACGGGTGTATCAAGGCGCAGCTGTACGCGGTCCGTGCGCTGCGCTGGAGCAACGAACGAGGAGGAAGTAAATGGCTAAGAAAGCGAAGAAACCCGCGAAGAAGGCCCCGAAAAAAATGATGGAGAAGTAGTCAGTCTCGCTGCGAACGAAATTGGATGTGCTGGCGCTTCGGCTTGCCGAGGCGCCCTTTTTTGGCTGGAATAGCCAAGGCCTAGCTGGATCGCGCGATCGAAGGCACTGCCGCGGTTAGTCCGCCGGGCTGGTCAGACACTCCTCGTGTGCTGGGCAGATTAGCGTGTAGGCGCAGGCGCGGCACGCGAATCCGGGTTTGGCGGGAAATTGTTTGGCGCGGATGTCGGCGGCGGTTTCCTGAATGATCTTTTCTGCTTCGTCGAGGTGCTTGGGGTCGCGGGTGGTGACTAACGAGGAGTTATCCTGCAGGAAGTGAAACACGAGCCGGGTGGGGTTCCATTCGAAAATCTCCCGGGCCGCCAGCGCGTAAATGCTTAACTGCAGCCCTTTTTTCCCATCGGCTTGCTTCTTCGGCTTGCCGGTCTTGTAATCGACAATCTCGACGTCGTTGCGGCCCAGGCTATTCACCTGATCCATCCGGCCGGCCAGGATTACATCGTTTTCCAGCGGCAGTTCGAAACTTTTCTCCTGCTCCAGGATGGCCGGAGGCGACTCCAGTATGGCCGCATGAAAGGCCTTCAGTTGTTCCAGCCCATCCTTCTTGTATTCCATCTCCTGATATTGGTCTTCGTATCCTGCGCCGCTCCATTCGGTTTCGTAGATGCGTTGGACCTCCTGGAATGGCAACAGGACTCCTTTTTTCACTTGTTCCAGGAAGCGCCGGATGGTGGTGTGCATCACGCTGCCAAAACTCAGAATCGCTTGCGGCCCTTCCTTGAGACACCAAAGATAGCTGAAGGCGTACTGCTGGGGGCATTTGCGGAAATTTTCAATGGCCGAACTGCTGAGCTTCAGCGGCTCGGGCACGTTGGGCTGAAAGGTTTCGGCCCAGTGGGCGACCTGGGTGAAGATTTTGGGCGCGCTGCCGGTGGCCGGAAACAAGTCCTGGTTGCGAGTGGGTAATGTCGTGACGTCGTGATCGCGGTTCTTCACGCGCGGCGCCAACTGCAGAATATCGCGCCGCTTTAGGGCCGGATCCATCAGCAAATCCTCGACAAACACCGGCACCTTGTTCTTTCGTTCTGAAACCGTGGTGATCGTTAGCCGTTCCTGCGCCCGGGTCAGCGCGACGTAGAACAGCCGGCGCTCCTCCTGGATGTGGAAGTCTCCTTGGGGCAGCTCTTCCTTCATCAGCCGGACTGGAAATTCGAAGAGCGGCGCCCGATTGCGTGCGGGAAAAGCGTTGGAATTCACGCGCAGCAGGAAAACGTGTGGGAATTCCAGCCCCTTGGCGGCGTGCACGGTCATCAACTGTACGGCGTCATCCGGTACATCATCCTCTAGACACACCGTGCCATTGGCTTGTTCGAAATAGTCGAGGTACTCCAGAAATTCGGGCAAGGCGCCCGTGTCACTCTTGGGTTCCCAGTCCCTGACGAATTGCGCAAATTGATTGACGTACTTGCGATCCTGACTGGCGGCGCGTTGCGGCACTTCCAGCCACTCCACTAAATCGCCCAAAACTTCGCGAGCCGTCCGCCGCCGCACCGTCTTGCGCTGCCACGCCAGAAAATCCAGCAGCTCCTTGGAGGCGCCCCGCGAGGGGGCGAACGGCAACTCCGCTTGCGGCGTCTGTAGCACGTCGTACAGCGAAGTGCCACGTTTCTTGCCGGCCCGTTCCGCCAGCCGGACCAGGTCTTCGGCACTCAAATGCCAGGCAGGAGCGGAGAGCACCCGGGCGCACGCCACATCGTCATATGGAAAGGCGATAAGCCGGAGATAAGCCAGCAGGTCGCGAACCAGGGGATGCTCCAGGATCGACAGTTTGCTGATCACGAACGGAATTCTGCGGTGCGACAGTTCCTCCACCAGGAAATTGCGGTGTGCGTGTTGCCGGTATAGTACCGCGAACTCTTTCCAGCGCCGCCCGGCGCGATGCAGCCGTTCCAGTTCGCCGGCGACCCAGGTCGCTTCGGATTCGGGCGAATCAAGTTCCACGACGCGGATCTTTTCGCCCTCGGCTCGATTGGCGCGCAGTATTTTCTTCGGAAATTCCGGGCTGACCTCGTTCATGCCGATCGCCTGTGTGGCCACCCGCAAGATATTCGGGGTTGAGCGATAGTTCTCGGTCAGTGCCACGCGAAAGCGCGCCGAATCCTGCCCGTGCTTCCAATCCGTGAAGCGCGCCAAAAACAGCTTGAAGCTGCCGAACGAAGCACCGCGGAAACGATAAATAGCCTGGTCGTTGTCTCCGACCACCACAATGTTGCGCGAATCATGGCCCAGCAGGTGCAGCAGTTCCAGTTGAGCGATGTTGGTGTCCTGAAATTCGTCCACCAGGATGTGCTTATAGCGCTCACGCAAATGGCGTAGCCGTTTCGGATCATTTTTCAGCAGGGTGACGGCTGCGGGGATCAAGCCGTTGATGGCGATGGCGCGCTTATCGCGGAGAATCTCTTCGCTGGCGTGATAGGCGCGCGCGATCTCTTGCTGCAACGCAATGTGTTCTTGGCGCTGCCTGTAAGTGTCGTCGTCGAGATGGCCTTTTTCGGCCTCCAACTCCGCGGCCAACTCATCGGCGAAGGCCTGATAGTCTTCCGACGCCACCAATTCGTCCTGGCAGCGCGAGAAAAACTGGATGAAATCGCTCAGGAATTGCCCGGGCTCGGCCAAGCGGCGAAATCGCTCCAGTTTCAAGCGAGCCAGATTCCGCCGCAGCAGAATCCAGTGATCGACCGATTCCAGCGCCAGGCGATTGGGATCGACTTCTTTGAGGATGGTCTCGCAAAACGAGTGGAACGTCGCCAGAACCACGTCCTTGCCGCGTTCCCCCACGGCTTTCACCAGCCTGGTCTTCATCTCTCCAGCGGCCTTCTTGGTGAACGTCAGGCCGAGAACGTTCTCGCCGAGCAGGCCAGCATCGTTTTCGAGCAGATGCCGAATGCGTTCTGTGATGACGCGGGTTTTTCCGGTTCCTGCTCCGGCAATGACCAGAAGCGGTCCGCTGCCATGGGTCACGGCGCGCCGCTGCGCGTCGTTCAGTTGGAGCCCACTGCCGGTTTCGGGCTTGCCGAGATCGAATAGCGTTTTCTGCATGCTGGCTTTAGTTTACTGAGGAATGGCCGAAACAGGCCAATTCGACGGATCAGGTGGTGCAGAAGAAAGCGTTATCGTTGCGAGGCCTCGCCCGCAGCAACTCTGGCGTTGAAATCTGAGGACTGTTTGCGCGGAATGGTGACCGCAGCCCATTGCCCCGATTGTGCCGCAAAATGTTTTGCCAGAAAGGTAATCTGACCCAAGTGATAGGAATAATGCGCGATCTGACGATTGATGGCCTGAGTGACGGAATGAGGTTCGGTGCGAATGGTCACCGTGCGCGACAGGTCCGCGTCGGACAGCGGTGTCAGCGCGTCAAACAGGTATTTCCAGCCTTGTTCCCACAGGGCCATCAATTCCGGCCGTGTTTTTGGCGCGTCTTCGAACTCCGAATCACGATGGCGGTCGGGCTTTTCTCCGTCGCTGGTCAGAAAATCCGTCCAGCGCGAGCGCATATTCCCCGCCATGTGCTTCACGATAATGGCGATGGAATTGGATTCGTGGTCCAGCGCGGTGAACAGGCCGTTGTCGGGGCACTGTTCCAGGGAGCGCTCGGTCAACTTTTTGTAATACCGGAACAGGTCGATGGAATCTTTCAAATGGGAGGTTGTCAATTGGTGTGCCATCCGCACATTCTCCCGCTAAGCCAGGTGTAACACAACCGTTTCAGAATCGTAGTACACTCGACGCACTCGCTTCCTTCTACGAATTTTTTTCAGGAGAACGATAATCATGCCGATAGCACAGTCACTACTTCTCGAATTCGATCGTGAGATGGCCACCACCCGAAAAATGCTGGAGCGCTTTCCCGAAGACAAGGTCGAATGGCGCCCGCACGAGACTTGCATGACCATGGGCCGCTTGGCCGGCCACGTTGCCGAGTTGGCCGGGTGGATCATTCCCACCATGAACCAAGACAAGCTGGAGCTGGACCAATCCAGCTACAAACCCGCCACCGTCAAATCTCGCGCCGAAAGCCTCAAGCAATTCGATGAAACCGTAAAGACTGCGCGGGCCGCGATTGCCGGTGCCAGCGACGAGACCCTGATGAAGCCGTGGAGCTTCGTTTATGCAGGCAATACCGTTTTCACCATGCCCAAAATTGCGGTGTTGCGCGGCTTCGTCATGAATCATTTGATTCATCACCGTGGCCAGCTTTCCACGTTTTACCGCGTTGCTGGCGTGCCGGTGCCCGCGCTCTACGGCCCCAGCAAAGACGAGCAAGGTTAGACGTTGCCACGGTCGAGCTCCGGCAGCCAGCTCCGCCCGCTGGTTGCTTTTGCGCCTCGATCCTCGGGCAGTCTCGTTTCTTTTTCGACATTCGGCACATCTAACCGTACAGTGCAACTCTGCTCAGGGCCTGCACTTTGGAGGTACATTCATGGATTCTCCCGTCATTCTTTCCGCAGTTCGCACCCCCATCGGTAAATTTCAGGGTGGGCTGTCGTCGCTAAGCGCCACCGAGCTCGGGGCCAAGGTTGTTGCTGAAGCGGTCCGTCGTGCCGGAGTCACCGGCAAACAAGTGGACGAAGTGATCATGGGAAACGTGGTGCAGGCGGGCTTGGGACAGAACCCTGCGCGGCAAGCAGCGCTAAAAGGTGGCTGCGAACCGCGAGTCGCCGCAATGACCATCAATAAAGTATGCGGTTCCGGGTTGAAAGCCGTGGCGCTGGCAGCGCAGGCGGTGCGGTTAGGCGAGAGCGAAATAGTCGTCGCCGGCGGCATGGAATCGATGTCCAATTGCCCTTACCTGCTGCCAAACGCGCGCAGCGGCTACCGCATTGGCGACCAAAAAGTGGTCGACGCCATGATCTGCGATGGCTTGTGGGACGCCTACGAGAATTTCCATATGGGCATGACCGCCGAGCTGGTCGCGGAAAAGTATGGAATCACGCGCCAGGAACAAGACCAGTTCGCGCTGGAAAGCCATCAAAAAGCGGTTCGCGCCCGCAAGTCGTGCTTTTTCGAAGCGCAGATTTTGCCCATCGAGGTTCCGCAGAAAAAAGGCGAACCGCTGGTCATCCAATACGACGAATCGCCGCGCGAGGACACCACGCTGGAGGCTCTGGCGAAATTGAAACCAGCCTTCAAGAAGGATGGCAGCGTGACCGCCGGGAATGCTCCCGGCACCAACGATGGCGCCGCGGCTGTGGTGGTGACCAGCGAACGCGTCGCCGCCAATTTGGGCAAGCAGCCCCTGGCACGCATTGTGGCGCAAGCCGTCAGTGGCGTCGAGCCGAAGTGGGTCATGATGGCGCCCGTCGATGCGGTCGAAAAGCTTTTGGCTAAAACCGGTTGGGACCGCGATCGAGACGTGGACCTGGTGGAGCTGAACGAGGCCTTCGCCGTGGCTGCTATTGCGGTGACCCGCCAGCTTCGACTTAATCCCGAGAAAGTGAATGCTAATGGCGGGGCGGTGGCGCTGGGCCATCCTATAGGCGCGTCCGGCGCGCGCATACTGGTCACCCTGTTATATGAATTACAACGCCGAAATCTGCGGCGCGGCATCGCGGCCTTGTGCCTTGGCGGGGGAAACGCGGTAGCGTTGGCGGTCGAGCGCGCCTGAGCCATTCAATTCCTTCACCACAAGTGTCGTTCCGCCATGGCGCAGTGTGACATATCCACCGTGAAGTGTGGCGTGTGTACTTGAGTAGACGGGCGACCCATGTTGCGATGGACATTGAGGTGAGCCATGGCGCATCGCGTTTGTCCCTGGTGGCTGGGATATTTGCTGATCTCGCCGCTGCGTCGGATGCGTTATAAACCTGCGGAGGTTGTGGGTCCGTACGTTCGAGAAGGACATACTGTTCTCGAACCTGGACCTGGAATGGGTTTCTTCACCTTGGAACTCGCTCGCCTTGTAGGAGCGCGAGGGCGCGTCGTGGCCGTGGATGTTCAGGCCAAGATGCTGGACAAGTTGAAACGCCGTGCCATGAAAGCAGGCTTGGCAGACCGCATTGACTCGCGCTTGGTGTCTGCGGATTCACTGGGAGTGGGCGATTTGGCTGGTGCTGTAGACTTCACCTTGGCTTTTGCCATGGTCCATGAACTGCCCGAGCCGGCGCGATTCTTTCGGGAGATTGCCGCGTCGGCCAAGCCGGCTTCTCTGATGTTGCTTGCTGAGCCAAAAGGTCACGTAAAGGAGTCGCAATTCGACACAGAGTTGCGCTTGGCCAAGGAAGCGGGCTTTGAAGTAATCGATCGCCCAGAAATCAAGGGCAGCTACACGGTGGTCCTCAAGAAGCGCTAAGAAACTCCTCACCCCTCGATATCCGCGGGCTCGCCATCCTAAGTGGGATCGCAGTCCAAAGAGTCTGATGTCCGCGTTTTTTTTTAAATCCAGCGCGACTTGCCGGGACATTGTTAAATGCCTACACGAGTGCTCCGGCGTTCCATCAGCACCACATCGCGCCATTTGCCGTGCATGCTTCCCAGTCTTTCCCGTGTACCCACAATCCGAAAACCCAGGCGCTTGTGCAGATTGATACTCGCGACGTTTTCGGGAAAGATGCCCGCTTGGAGAGTCCAGATTCCGTGTTCTTCCGAGCCGGCAACCAGTTGCGATAGGAGTGCCCAGCCGACGCCTCGGCTGCGCGCGGCTGCCGCTACATACACGCTGACTTCGGCCACTCCACGGTACACCGCGCGCTTGGATACCGGACTGAGCGCTGCCCATCCAACAACGCCTTGCTCCATGCGGGCAATCAACCTGCAAACCGGCAAGTGTCCCGCATCCCAGTCCTTCCACTCCGGAGCGGTTTGTTCAAAGGTCGCATTGCCCGTGTTGATGCCCTCCAGGTAAATGGTTCGCACGGTGTCCCAATGGAGTTTGGAAAGTGGTTCAACGCATATCGCGCTCGGCATATGGCGAATTATAAAGGCACCCGCGGGCCAGCCGAGGCAGAAGCATGGGAATTACCATCATGAGGCCGGAGTGGTGTTGGGAACCGCGGTTACCGTTGGGTTGTCGCCATGATGCAATTCTGTCGCGCAGTAAGGACAGAACCGGTCTTCATCCGCAACTTCCCGCTGGCATTGTGGACAGGCGGGACGCAGGTTGTATTTGCAATTCGGGCAGAAGTTGAATCGCGCGTTCACCGTGGCACTGCATTTCGGGCAATTGTACGGAAGCGGTTCGCGTACCAGCAGGTAAATGATCAACCCAATGAAGAAGTAGCCGCCCGAGAGAATCAGGACCAGCAAGGTCCACAGCGCGGGATGCATCCCACGGCGCTTGGCGTCGCGGTAAACGTAGCCGAGCATGAACAGCAACACTGACAGACAGACCGCGATAGCGGTGATTGCGCCGGCAAGGGCAAGGCAGGAAAGGAACGGTTGGTTGCGCAGGCTTTCATCCCCGGGAAACACGGCGCCGCCGGTGTGAAAACCTTGCAGGTTGACCGCGATGCCGATCACCAGAGCCAGGACGTAGAGCACCACGCACAGCCACACCAGCCACTTGGGAATAATGCGCAGCTCATCGCGGAACCGGCTCTGCTCGCGCTTACGGCGGAAGCGGATCAGGCGAAGGCGTTCATTGAATGCGTCGGACATAATTTCCTTTCAACCAACAACTGCAAAAAAGCCGTTCTTTCGGCGGCTACAACGAGCGTGCCCCGCGCGATGTGCTGCGCTGGTACAGAACGACAGCCACCGCAATCAGCGCCGGAACCGTCCACCACAGAACAAAGCCTACTTCCAGTAACGGTTTTGGCAGATCCAGCCGCATCCCCACCCAAGCGAACATCCGCCACACCAGCGGAGCGCTGAAAACTCCCAGCAACCAACTGGCTGCGGTGATCACCCAAAGAAGCATGCCGCTCGGGGAGGTTTCGCTTGCTTCTTGAGCGCGCAGGCGAACACGCATCTGTGTGCGCGCCGCAAGATCACGCGGCACCAAGACCGACACGTTGCGGAACGAACGAACCAATTCTTGCGTCCGCGCCGCTTCCGCAGAGCAATTGGCGCATGCGCGCAGGTGCGCGTCGAGCCAGGCCTGGTCGTTTGCTGAAAGTCCTTCGACCAGCGATTGCGCCAGCAGTCGTTGCGCCCGGGTATGCATGCTTTCCGTCATGCGGCACCTTCCGGCAAAACAGACTTCAGCGCTTCCAGCCCGCGATACAGGCGTGATTTCACCGTCGAGATGGGCGTGGACAGAACATTGGCGATCTCATCGAGCGCAAGCTCTTCATGAAAGCGCAGCAACAGCACTTCCCGATAGTAAGGCGGAATCTTCAGCAAAGACAGCTGCACGGCTTGCTCATTCTCTCGCGCGACCAGAAGCTGCAGCGCCGAAGCCGCGCGGTCGTCGGCTGGTTCGTACGGCTGGCTGGACTCGGGATCGGCCAATTCTTCCAGGCTGGCCAGTTTCTTTCGCCGCGACAAGTCAATCACCAAATGACGGGCGATGGCGAACAGCCACGATTCAAATTTGGACTTGGCATTGTACTGATGGCCGCGCTCCAACACCCGAATCCAGGTTTCCTGGAACAAGTCCTCCGCCACCGCCGTATCCCCGGTCAGAAACACCAGGTACCGATACAGTCGTTGCTGGTATTGCTCGATAAGGCGATCGAGTAAATTGGGATCGCGACGCCGCAGGCCGTCGGCAAGGGTTTGGCGCTCGTCAGTCATGAGCCCGGTAAAGAGTACCGGCGAACTTGAAACCGTTAAGGTGAAAGCTTGTGCGCTCATACTAACGTGAATACGGATGACCTGGGGAAAAAGACGCAAAGGGCAGGGCGCGGCAAGCCAGAGCATCACGGCGCAAGAATGGAGGCAAGCTGCCTATTTACAATGGCTTACGGTGTGCCGCTGGGCCGCCGTGGAACACGTCGTACGGCTCGAAAGGAACCCTCCGCGAGCTTCAGGACTTGGAAGTGGTCCGGCCCAATTTTGCCCGCCGCCGCGATGGGGTTAGGATTTGTTTTGGCAAAGAACGCAAGGCTGCAGGCACAGCGCGCCGCGTCAAGCGTCGGAATCACAGGGGAAGCAGGTCGCGGCCGTCGCAACTTGGGTGAGTGAAGATGTTTTGTCCAGTATGCAAGGCGGAGTATCGGCCGGGGTTTACCCATTGCGCCGATTGCGACGTTGACCTGGTGTGGGAATTGCCCAAGGATGCCATCGAACTTCGGCGACGCGGGGAGTCCGGGGAATATCGCGTTGGGGCCGAGCCGGGAGACCCGAACGAGGATCCGTTCTGCTCGTTTTGGAAAGGTGAAGATCCGCGCGTGCATGCTGAGTTGTGCTCGGTTCTGGATGAAGCGGGGATTCCGCACAATAGCGTATTCCGGCGCGACCACCTGTTCAATTTGCGGAACTATCCTGCCTTCGAAGTGGGTGTGCCGTTTTCCATGTACGAACGCGCAGAGAACGCGGTGAAGGAAGCATATGGCACCGACGATGTGGCCGACGTTGGCGCGCAGGAAGTGGAGTTGCTGCCCGACAGGCCCATTCGCAAATTGCCGGAGACATTAACGCCTGTCAAAGAGGACATTCCCGGGCCTCCCAATGCGGGCGAGGGAACGGAGTGGTATCCGGAGGATGCGACCGCAAAAGTCTGGTCATCGCCAGCGGATCAGTTGAGCGACTTTCTTGTGGCAGCGTTGCACGAAAATGGCATCCGCTGCCGGTTAGACAAACAGGGGACACACGCGGAATTGCACGTTCTGCCCGAAGATCAGGAGCGGGCGCGCGAGATCGTGCGCGAAGTTGTAGACGGCCACCCGCCCGAATAGCAATCCATCGGCCCGTCGCTTGACATTATTCCTGTGGCCATAGACCATAAGCGTCCTCCGTTTTCCCCTACCGGGAGGGCTCCCATGAAAGCTGCGGCTGCGGGTCTGCGTGTGCATTCGGGCTGGACGGCGCTGGTAGTGGTCTGCGTGGAAAGGGGAGAGCCCCGGGTGTTGCATCGCGACCGCGTTCTCCAGGTGAAAACGTTCAGCTTCCGGTTCCGGCAGCCGTACCACACCGCGGAGAAAATGGGCGTCGAGCAAGGACGCGGTTTTATCCAGCAAGTGCGTGGCGAAGCGCGTCGCTTGGCGCAACAAGCATTGCGAAAGGCGCAAAAAGACTTGGCCAAGGATGGCTACGCGTTGACGCAATGTGGACTTCTGCTCGCGTCCGCCAAACCATTGCCGGATCTGGAAAGCATTCTGGCTTCTCATGCGTTGATCCACACCGCCGATGGCGAATTGTTTCGCGAAGCTTGGGCCTTTGCATCTCAGAAGAATCGAATGGACATCTTTCGCGTGCGGGAAAAAGAGCTGCTGGGGAAGGCGGCGGATACTTTGATGTTGGAGCAAAATTCCTTGACCACACGGCTCACCGAACTCGGCCGGGCGTTTGGCCCGCCGTGGTCGCAGGATGAAAAGCACGCCGCGCTGGTTGCCTGGCTGTCCTTGTGCGGGGCCAACGGCCGTGCCACAGTAGCCTAGATTATTCGCAAGCGCCGGAGGACATTCGTGAACGTCGATTCGATTCGCACCGTTGCCGTGCTGGGCGCGGGAACTATGGGCAATGGCATCGCCCACGTATTTGCACGTGCCGGCTACTACGTGATTTTGCGCGATGTGGAAGAACGCTTTCTGCAGCGCGGCATGGAAACGATTGGGAAGAACCTGGATCGTGAAGTGAAGAAGGGCAAGTTGACCGAGGCGGAAAAACCCTCGGTGTTGGCGCGGCTGAAGCCGGTCACGGGCATGGGCGCGATTGCGGCAGCCGATTTTGTGGTCGAGGCAGTGCCGGAAAAAATCGAGATTAAGCGCGCGGTGTTGTCCGAAGCGGATGCATTGCTGCGGCCTGAGGTGATTCTGGCCAGCAACACCTCTTCCATTTCCATGACCACTTTGGCAGCCATGACGAAACGACCTGACCGCTTTGCCGGCATGCACTTCATGAATCCAGTTCCGGTGATGGTCCTGGTGGAAGTGATTCGCGCTTTGCAGACCAGTGATGACACCTTCGCCACCACCATGGAACTGGCGAAAAAGCTGGGCAAGACGCCCGTGGCGGTAAACGATGCTCCCGGCTTCGTGTCCAACCGCGTGCTGATGCCGCTGATCAACGAAGCCGTCTACGCAGTGATGGAAGGCGTGGCCACCCCGGAATCGGTTGACGCGGTGATGAAGCTGGGCATGAATCATCCCATGGGCCCACTGGAGCTGGCCGATTTCATCGGACTGGATGTTTGCGTGGACATCCTGCACGTGCTGCAGGAAGGGTTAGGGGACCCGAAATATCGCGCCTGCCCCCTGCTGAAGAAATATGTCGCGGCTGGCTGGCTGGGCCGCAAAACCGGCCGGGGATTCTACAACTACGACAAATGAACCTCCGCCGGGTGGTTCAAACCGGACCTCGAACGACCAGCGTTTGCTGGCCCGACCAGGTTCTGGTAGACGAATACAAGGCGAAAATAGCATTTGCTTTTTATTCGCCTATGCGCTAATGTGTCCCCCGGAGTTTTCAACAGCTGCTGGACTTCGGCTCGCGGGCTCGTGGCCTAACCGCATCCAACGTGAGAGACTCATTTTTGAGGCCCGCGGCTGGATACCTGAACAGGCTGTCGGCTGACGGGGCCAACTGTTGGGAGGACTGGGCCGAGTTGGCCGGCAGCGTGTAGCCGGATCGAGGTTTGACGCGGTTGGGAAAAAGGGCTGGCATTCTCAAGTACGATGTGGTAATAGTTATAATATCGTAATGTGCGGAGGAGCAGCGCACGTCCCAGCGCTGGTTTGCAGAGCCCGAAAGCCCGATCGCAAAAAGTTCCTAATTTCCTCCACCGAGGTGAGAGATGGCAGATGAACGGGCGAAGTTGTTGGAAGCAGCGATTTCGCAGATCGAAAAGTCCTATGGCAAGGGCTCCATCATGCGCCTGGGCAGCAAAGACGTGCTGGTGCCGGTCAGCGTGATTCCGTCGGGATGCTTGTCATTGGATGCGGCGCTGGGCGTCGGCGGATTTCCGCGCGGCCGCGTGATTGAGGTTTACGGGCCGGAATCCGGCGGCAAGACCACACTGACATTGCACGTGATTGCCGAGGCGCAAAAACTGGGCGGACAAGCCGCGTTCATCGATGCGGAGCACGCGCTGGATCCAGTGTACGCCCGGAAACTCGGCGTGGATGTGGACAATTTGCTGGTGTCTCAGCCCGACCACGGCGAGCAGGCGCTGGAAATCGCGGAAACCCTGATTCGTTCCGGCGGGGTAGACGTGGTGGTGGTGGATTCCGTCGCCGCCTTGGTGCCTAAAGCGGAATTGGAAGGGGAAATGGGCGAACCGCAGATGGGCTTGCAGGCGCGTTTGATGTCCCAGGCGCTGCGCAAACTGACCGCGATCGTATCCAAGTCGAAAACCTGCCTGATCTTCATCAACCAGATTCGCGAAAAGATTGGGGTGATGTTTGGTAATCCGGAAACCACCACCGGTGGACGAGCGCTGAAGTTCTATGCTTCCATGCGTGTGGACATTCGCCGCATCCAGTCGATCAAGGAAGGCGATCGCGTGGTGGGTTCGCGCACCCGCGCCAAAGTGGTGAAAAACAAAGTGGCCGCCCCGTTCCGCGAAGCTGAGTTCGACATTCTCTACGGCGAAGGAATTTCCCGTGAAGGAGATTTGCTGGACCTGGGCGTGGACAAGGGCGTGATCGAAAAGAGCGGTACGTGGCTCAGTTTTGGCGGGGAGCGCATCGGCCAGGGTCGCGAAAATGCGCGCGTGTTCCTGAAGGAAAACAAGGACATTCGCGAGAAGGTGGAATCTACTTTGCGCAAGAAAATGGAGATCCCTGGATCCAGCCACAATGCCGCGGCATCCGGCCCAAACGGGCACGCGAATATGCCGGCGGAAAAGCCGGTCGCCAAGGCCGCCGCCGCGGCAGCGGCTGACAGTAAGGGGCGTCCAGCGCGATAGACGGCGATTTTCTTCGAAAGAAGAGAGCGGGCGGGGCGGGGAAGGGTGACCCCGCCTGCTCCTTTTTAGAACTTCTGTGGGCTGCGAAACCCCCATAAATACAGGTGATTTGTCATTTTGGCGGAAGCCAGGGAAGGTAGAGTGCTAATCTCTGGCTTCTCGCCATCGGGGCGACTGCAGTGTGCCAGTGCGAACTTTGCCGGCAAGCGGTGCCGGCTTACCAGGAATTGATGCTCCGGGCCTTCCTTTGTGTTAGGCTCTTCGCCACCCACCGACGGAGCTCGTCCTTCGAGACGACGCAAAAATAATAATAGTCAATCCATGGACGGAGGAATCCAAGATTACGCAGGGGAGGATTCCTTAAATTTAGAAGCGGAAGAAGCGGAAGATCGGATCTTTGAGGTTTCTCACAAGAGAGGAGCAGATGCGCCATGAAACCCTGGAAAGTAGTTTCGCTGATTCTGCTTGCTCTGGCGATTGCAGTCGTGGGATACGGGCTGACTCTGGTGCGACGAGGCTTTAGCGCACTTGCAACACCGTCGGCGGTTGAGGAGTTTGCGGCCACAATGGCACGCAAAATGGCCGTGCCATCCGGATATCGCCAACTTCACAATCCCATCACGCCTTCAACGGAGAACATTCGGAGAGGCATGGAGCATTTCGCCGATCATTGCGCTACGTGCCATTCGAATGACGGAGGGGGTCAAACGGTATTCGGCAAGGGCCTGTATCCGAAACCGCCCGACTTGCGTGCAGCCGGGACACAGAACAAGAGCGATGGCGAGCTGTACTACACAATCGAAAATGGAGTTCGTTTGAGCGGCATGCCGGCGTTCAGCCAAGTTCATACTCCCGAGAAAGCCTGGCGCTTGGTTTTGTTCATCCGGCACTTACCTCAGATCACGCCCGAGGAACTCAATGAGATGAAGGGACTGAATCGGAAGCCTGAGGCGAATCCAGCGAATTTCTAAAGGCTGCGGAAGCTCTGCTCAGGGCGCAGCGCCATCGTGAGGTTTCGCATGGGCTTCAGATCGCTGCGGTCGGGTTCTTCAAAAAAGGAGGCATTATGAAGCTCACGGGGAAAAAGGCTCTTATCACCGGCGGTAACAGTGGCATTGGTCTGGCCACAGCCCGACTTTTCATCGCTGAAGGCGCACAGGTCGCCATTACCGGTCGCGACCAAAAGACGCTCGATGAAGCGGTGGCAGAACTCGGACCAAATGCTCGTGCCTACCGTGCAGACATCACGATTGCGGAAGACCGCAAGCAACTCTTCGCAACCCTGGCCAAAGATTTCGGGAAACTCGACATTGTGTTTGCCAATGCCGGAATCTCCGGCCGGACGCCTACCGGCTCGACCGACGAGGCCATCTTCGAGAAGGTGATCCACGCCGACCTGAACGGCGCTTTCTTTACCGTCAATTCCGCGGCACCCCTGCTGAATGACAAC
>DASPVD010000075.1:0-22883 GCA_035622555.1 Candidatus Eremiobacteraceae bacterium
TTGCTTCGAAGTTCGCAGACAAAGCGCCACTCCAGCGAAGGCTCGGGAATCAAGGTGCCATCCAAGTCGAAGAACGCGGCCACAGCCCGGGAATCGCGTCGCACGGTCATGCGGCCTTCTCCTTCGCACAGCGTTCCGCGCTCCCGACAGGCAATCTGGTCGAAAAGTATTTCCAACCCTCCAAGAAAACAGGCAAACCGCGCAGAACACAGAATCCCGCCGTGGTCCACGCCAGCAGTTGCGCAATCACCCGAATCTGGGTGTGCAGCCCGACGATGGCCGGGCCGAAAAGCGCGACTGGCCCGCGCGTCAGCGCCAGTTCCATCCCCAGGTAGCAGAAACACAGGCATTTCAGGGTGGCGTAAGCGCCACGGCTCCAACGCGACGCCACCAGCACCTGCGCCCACCTCGCCTGCAACATGCTCTTCGATCCCCATCCGGAGTAGCCCGCCTTCATGGCCAACCCCCGCAGAAAATCCACCGCTGCTCCTCTTGCGAAAAACAGCATCGGCAACCACAACGACACCATGCCCACAACCGCAAAATACGTGAAATAGATGTTCTCGATGATGCGGTCTCCCAAGATGTCGATCTGCGCGCCTTCCGGGGTGGCCATGTTCTTGGTGCGCGCCAGGTGCCCGTCCAAAGCATCCAACGCAATGGCGCCAACGGTCAGCACAACGGCCCATAAATTGAGCCAGGCGCTGCGCCCAAACAAAACCACCGCCACAAACCCCAGTCCCACGCGAAGCGAAGTGATTTTGTTGGGAGTCCAGATCATCTCGCGGGCCCTCGCTGCCACATTCGTGGGGAGCAACCGCGGTGCCGTCGGGACCGTATGCTAAGCCGCATGAATTCAATGCGATAGGGCGAATCGCGGTGTGCGGTATCAGCGGAAACTGCCAGCAAAACGCGCCACTTGGCGGCCTGTACCGTGCTTTCTATCTGAACGCTGCAACCAACGGCAAAGCCGGACGCAATAGCCATCTCCGCATCCGACTTCCGGCTGGCGCGGTCTCTGTAACTTATGACACCCCGTCACAATCTCTATACAGGAGGCGTCATGTAAGGGAACTCTGGCCTCAACAAAGCCGTGAGGCTTTGTGCGAGAATAGAAAGGAAAAAAGGACAGTCGGAATGAAGGATGTTCCTCTAGCCGGTGCCTTTCTTGCGGGCCTGATTTCGTTTCTCTCGCCGTGCGTTTTGCCGCTGGTGCCCGGCTACATCTCCATGCTCTCGGGCATCAGCGTGGAACAATTGCGTCAAGGCCAACAGCCCAAGTCCGGCTTGTTCGCCTCCGCACTTTCCTTCGTTATTGGCTTCTCCGTGGTGTTCGTGGCATTTGGCGCATCGGCCAGCGCCGTAGGCGGCTTCCTGCAGGCGCACAAGAATTTGCTCGCTCCGGTCGCGGGCGCATTGATCCTGCTGTTTGGATTGCACCTGCTGGGCGGCTTGATCAAGATGAACGTTCGTGCGGGAATCATTCTGGGCGGCGTTTTGGTGGTGCTTGGCATCGCTTCGCTCCTGCGGGGTGGGCCGCTGTTCGCCGGCTTGGGCGCCATGCACTTCTTTTCCCTCTCGATCATCGGATTTTTCGGACCTGTGCTGGCCCGGTGGCTCAATCAGGACGTGCGCCTGCGCAGCACCGACACGAAACCCGGTATGCTGAGCGGTTTCCTGCTGGGCTTTGCCTTTGCCTTTGGTTGGACGCCGTGCATCGGTCCCATTCTTTCCGCGGTGCTGGTGCTAGCCGCAGCCAGCGGCACTCTGGCGCGAGGCGTACTCCTGCTGGCGGTGTATGCCGCCGGTCTGGCCGTGCCTTTTCTGCTCACTGCGGTTTTGCTCAACCAGTTTCTTCGTTTTTACCAGAACTTCCGACGCCACCTTCACGCCGTGGAAGTCTTCAGCGGCGCTTTGCTGCTCTTTGTGGGTGGATTGGTGTTCTTCAACAAGCTGGCCTGGCTGGCCGGTAAGCTCACTTTTTTGAATCGATTCACGCTGTGACCGGTCTTAGGTGAACGTTTCCATGAAAAAAGTAGTGATTATCGTTTGCACGGTTCTGGCGCTGGTGGGAATCACCATTTATATCGACCACGCCACTCGTTTGCCGAACAAGCCCCTGGAGGTACAGTCTTTGCAGGCTGCTACTGCTGAGAGCAAGCCCGAACCGGAGATCAAACTGAAAGACCTGCAAGGCAAAGACGTATCTTTGGCGGATTTGAAAGGCAAGGTCGTGTTCGTGAATTTCTGGGCTACTTGGTGCGGACCTTGCCAGGAAGAGATTCCTTCCTTGATCGACATGCAAAATAAATATGCCTCCAAGGGTTTCACGGTTTTGGGCATCGCCATGGACGAGGAAGGGAAGAGCGTTGTGGCTCCCTTCGTGGCCAAGGAAAAATATGACGTGAACGGCCAGCAAGTGCCGATCAACTATCCCATCGTGATTGGAAGCGATGAAGCTGCCGACAAATTTGGAGGCGTCATAGGTTATCCCACCAGTTTCCTGATTTCGCGTAGTGGCAAACAGATTATGAAATTCCAGGGGCCCCCGGATACCGATATTGTCGAAAAAGCAGTGCAATCCTCGGATTGACGGGAACACACGGATGCTCTCCGAACACGATTTCCAAAAGAAAGCGGATGCTGCCTTCGAAGACCTGAAGCGTCGTCTGTTGACTCTTGGCGATGAGCACGGATTCGACGTCGAAGGCGAGAGCGGCAAGCTCGAAGTGATTTTCGAGGAGCCGGAAGCTGCGAAATTCGTGGTCTCCCCGAATACGCCGATTCGTGAAATCTGGATTTCCGCCCTGTCCACCAGCTTCAAACTCGGCTGGTCGGAATCCCGCGGCGTTTTTGTCCACGAGAAAAGCGGCGAAGATCTTCGCGCGGTGATGAGCCGCGTCATTTCACAGCAACTCGGAACACAGGTGACGGTGTGAAACCTTACGCCATGGCAATTATTCTTCTCGCGTGTGGCTGTGCGGCTTCCATAGCGGTCTCGTCAAAAGCGACTGCTCAGGACGTATCCGCCAAAGACGTCCTGGCGCCAACCGCCTACGTTTCTTATGATCCAGCGGCGCGCGGTATGACTGTGCAGGTCGCGGTCGTGCTCAAGATTCGCCCCGGCTTCCACGTCAACGCTCATGAAGTCTCGGAGAATTACCTGATCCCCACGGAACTTCGGATCGACGCTCCGGCCGGCTTCAAAGCGGGAACCGTGACTTATCCCAAGGGCACGCTAGAGACGTTCGCCTTCGCCAAAGACAAGCCGCTGAATGTGTACACTGCCACGGCCACCGTGCGCGTGCCGCTAACCGTATTGCCGAACGCCCCGCTAGGCGCGCAGCACATTGCCATGAAGGTTCACTACCAACCCTGCAGCACAGAAATTTGTCTTCCTCCCGTCACTAAGGATGTAGACGCGACCGTGAACATCGTCGCTGCTCAATCCGCGGCAAAGCCCGCCAACGCCGCCATGTTCACGAAATAACGGAAGAACGGGCTGCGCGTCTGTCCACTCAAATCTGCGGCTTACTGCCATTCCTTCAGTGCTGCTCGCAACCGGCGCACCACCCGCTCCTGGCCCAGCGCCACCATGGTGTCGAACAGCGGCGGGGCCACCGCCTGTCCCACGATGGCAACGCGCGTGGCATTGATCAGCAAGCCTGCTTTCACGCCGGCTTCCTCGGCCACTTTGCGTGCTGCGTGATCGCAGGCGTCATGATTCCAGTCCCCCAGCGCCGCTAGCGCACCGGCAAGCTGCCTCAACAGTTCCGGAATCTTTTCGTCCTTCCAGAATTTGGCCTTGGCCGCCGGGTCGATCTCAAATTCATCGCTAAAGAACGCGCGGGACCACTTGGCGAAATCCGGCAACAAGCGGATGCGCGGGCGCAGCAGATCTACCGTCTTCGCGAACCATTCATGACCAACACCGCTGGCCCATTCTTCCTTCCAGAGTCCGTCCTGCAGCAATTGCTGTTGTACTTGGGGCAGCAAATCCTCGATCGGCAGTTTCTGCAGATACTGGGTGTTGAACCATTCCAGCTTGGCGCGATCGAACACCGCGTTGGTCCGGCTTACGCCTTGCAGCGAAAATTTCTTCAGCAACTCGTTCGTCCGCAGATATTCCTCGTCGCCACCGGGCGCCCAGCCCAGCAACGCCAGAAAATTTCGGAACGCTTCGGCAAGAAATCCTTCCTGCCGGTACATGTTCACATCCGTCGCGCCATGGCGTTTGGACAGCCTCTTTTTGTCTGCGCCCAAGATCAGCGGAACATGCGCAAACACCGGAGCCTCAGCCCCCAATGCCCGGTAGAGCAGCACCTGCTTCGGGGTGTTGGAAATGTGATCCGCGCCGCGAATCACGTGGGTGATGCGCATGTCGATGTCGTCGACCACCGCGCTCATCTGATACATGGCCTGGCCAAACTTTTCCCCTTCTTTCCCAGACCGCAGCAAGACGAAATCCTCGATTTCGTCGTTCGAGAATTCGCTTTCGCCAAACACCGCGTCGAAAAATTTGGTCGTTCCCCCGGCCGGCACCTTAAATCGAATGGCGGGCCGGACGTCCGGCGAAGAGGGCTTACCATCGCGGCAAGAACACCGCACTACGCGGCGTACCTGTGCCTTTTCCACTCCCTCCTCGGCGTGATCGCCTCCCGCATAGCGTTCCGGCGGGCAATAGCACAGAAACGCGCTGCCCTTGGCCAGCAGCTTTTCGGCCGCATCGCGATAAAGCTGGGTCCGCTGCGATTGGTAGAACGGCCCCTCATCCCAGTCCACCCCCAGCCATTGCAACCCGTCGATGATGCCGGTGACCAATTCCGGCTTGTTGCGTTCGGCGTCGGTGTCCTCGATGCGCAGAATCATGGTTCCCCGGTTCTTTCGGGCAAAGAGCCAATTAAACAGTGCGGTGCGCGCTCCCCCCACGTGCAGATACCCTGTGGGCGACGGCGCGAAACGCACCCGGACACTTGCGTTTGGACTCTCAGTGGCGTCAGTCATCTCTGTCGCTTTCCTGGTGTGGTAGCGAAAACTTCAGTGTAGCGAAAGCCGGCCTGCCCCGTCCAACAACCGCAGTTCTTGGCCGGCCCGACAGGAGTGTGGTTAAGCAAATTGGCGAGACTGCGGCCGCCCGTGTCCTTGCATGACGTTCTCCGCGAGACCCGAAGCCGAACACGCGCAGCGCTCCGCTCAATTCGCGACCGTACAAAGCAGCAACCCGGCGCCCGCCTCCAGTTTTGCGCTGCCTTTTGTGAAATGCAGAACCACCTCGCCCAATGGCGTGCCTTTTCCGCGCCGCGTTATTTTTACCCCCTTCAATCCGTACACGCCGCAAGCATCGGAAGAAAACACCCATAGCGCTTGCGGGTGATCATCACCATTCACCGGACCATCACAACCCAGTTCGGGATTAGCCTTGATGTGCACCAGCACGCCGCCGTTCACTCCCTTTCCCACCGTTTCCTTGGCGCGATTGCGCACCGCTCCCCCATCGCCATAGCGCACATCTCCCCCAACCTGGACGGTGTCAGCCCAGCCCGCTGGGGTGCCAAAATCAGCGCCGGAGTTCGGCAATTGTGCCGACTGCACTGCACTGGCTGAGGCCAATGCTCGCAAATAGGTGGTAATCGCCCGCGTCTCCTTGCGATCCTCGAGTTGATTGAACCTCAGGCTAATTTTTATGCCCGGATCATCCGCATCATTTTCCACCGAATCGATCGCCCCTCTCACCGTCGACCGGGCGGGAATCTTCTCACCGGTGGGCAGCGGCACGTCTTGCATGATTCTTCCGGTGATGGCGTCGCCTCGTTGGGCTTCGTTTATGGAGATACTGTTTTCCAATTGCACCGGCAAAATGGTACCTCGTGGGACGGCTGGGGCATTTTCCACAGTCCATGCCGCGGCGGCTTTCGCGCTGTCGCGATTCGAAGAGCCCGCCTCCATTTGCCTGCCCCGGAATAGGCCTCCGGCAAGAAGCACAACCAGCGCGATGCAAAGGCGGATGCCAGGGACGCAGCGTGGTGTGACACGCGCTGCACTCCGCACACCCCTCATCAACATGCGATCCTCCGAGCGCTAGGAACTTACCTCACCCTAGCTGCTCCTTACAATGCCCCTGCTCCCACCCTCGTGTGTCCAACCGACCCCTGCCTCTTACGCCAACAATGCGCCGCTGTGCTTGCTCAGCGATTTTGCGGTGCCTCATAATCAATAAGCTTCGTATTTCCGTGTGGTCAGGTAGTGCCGGTGTGCCTCGCAGATTGGTGGTTCGGGGATTCCCGCAGCAGGTATGCGCTGCGGACGTGCTCGGCTGTCTGCGTGGCAAATTGACTACCGCGTTGCGCCTCGCCGCACCAAGGAACAGCCCAGACTCGCAATGGTCGAGAGCCTCATCGCCCTTGCCTTTTTGCTAGCCACCGCGTTGGCGGGGGTGTTTTTCGCTTTTATCTACTCAGTTAAACGGCAATCGTATCTGCTGTTCTGGGCAGCCGCCTGGTTTCTTTATGCCCTGCATCTGTTCCCCGCAGCGGTTTCTCACTGGACCACTGCAAATCCGTTTACCGCCGCGCTGAGTCCCGGCCTCTTCGGACTAGCGGGCCTCGGTTTTTTTCTCGGAACTCAGCTGTACACACGCCAGAACCCTTGGACCGAAGGCCGGCCGTACAAAGACAAGATGCGCGTGGCGTTGGCTGTTGCCGTAGCTGTAGTTCTCGCTACCTGGGCTGCGGCAAATGCTTCCGGCGGCCTGTCGGTGTCTGCCGTTTTGCCCGGCTCGCTGATTTATATCGGTGTCGCCGGGCTGTTCTGGAGGGAAAGCCGGCACCACGAGAACCTGGCGGATCGCCTGTTGGCTTTGGCCTTTCTGGTGTGGGGCACGCTCAGCTTTTTCGCTTACGGTTTATCCAGCCTGCGCGGGTTTTTGGGTCAGGCACTTCAGCCCGTTACTGTCGCGCCCGCCATGCTCGTCGCCATGTTGTTGCTCATGGCCAATTACGAAGAAGAGAAGCGCCGTGTCGAGCGCAACATGCTGGCCCTTTCGAATTTGAACCTGGCCACGTCCACTTTTGTCGGCGGGGAAATTCAGCGCATGCTCTCGCAAGCGCTCGATCGCGTGCTCGGTGTGGTACGCCTTCCCGTCGGCGTGCTGTTCCTCCACCACGGCGATCCCCTGGGCCCTACTTCCGTGGTTTCCGCCGGCATTACCGAGGAGTTCTGCCGGACGGCGCAGAGCGAAGGTCTAGATGATTATCTCTGCAGCATGGTCGCGCGGCTCGGCGGGCTGTTAGCCTTCCGCGATCTTCGCGACGACAACCTCTCGGCCCTGGAAAAGGACGAGCCCATCAAACGCTTCCGCGAGCTGGCCCTGCGCCACGGGCTGCGCAGCACCGTGGTCATCACTCTGCAAGCCAAAGAGCAGGATTTCGGACTGCTGCTCCTCGGTTCCCCGGACAGCCGTCGTTTCACCTCCGCAGAGCTGCGTTTGCTGCTGGCCCTGGGCCACCAGATCGGCGTCGCTGTAGAGAACAGCTATCTGATCCAGCAGACTTCCCGCCGCTCCGAGGAACTCCACGTTCTCAACGAAATCGGGCGGGCCCTCAGCTCCACCCTCAATAAGGAAGACCTGCTCCGCCGGCTTTGGGAAGAGTTGCGCCGCCTGTTCGACGTCGAGAATCTCTACCTTGCCACCTTCGAAGCCGCGCGCGATCAGATCCTCTTCGACCTCGAGCTGGTCAAAGGTGTCCGCATGCCCAAGCGCAGCCGCCCTGCGGGCAATCATTTGACCGAATACATCCTCAGAACCCGCCAGCCGGTGCTGATTCGCGATAATTTCGTGTCCGAGCTGCGCAAGCTTGGCGTCGAGCCGCTGCGCACCACCGGTTCCTATTGTGGCGTGCCTTTGGTCGCCTATGACCGCGCTATCGGCGTTCTGGGTATCTTCTCCGATAACGAGCGCGCTTACGACGAAGGGCATTTGGAGTTGATGCGCGTCTTGGCCAGTGAAGCCAGCATTGCTATCGAAAACGCGCGCCTCTTTCAGGAAGAACGCACCAAGGCGCGTCACCTCAGCCTTTTGAATCTCATCTCTCGCGATGCCATTGCCACCCTCAACCCCGACGAAATACTCGCCAAAATCGCCGGGCAACTGGAAAATGGCCTTTCCTACGACCATATCGGGATTGCCATTCTCGAATACACCACCCGGGAATTAATTGTTTCCGCGGAAGGCGGCAAACGCCGCGGCGCCTTTGGCAAGCACATTCCGCTCGACGCTGGTTTGATTGGCCAAGTCGCGCGCACCGGCAAACCCGCGATCTACCGCGCCTCGGTCAATTCCACTAACGGCGCCCAACCGGTGCTGGCCGATTCCACCACCGCCATGGCCCTGCCCATTTTTTACGGTGACCATCTGCATGGCATTCTCTACGTCGAAACTTTGGAGCGCATCGACTTTTCCGAAGAGGAGTCCTTGCTCCTTCAGACCCTCGCCGACCTGATTGCTGGCGCTTTCCACAATGCTCAGACTTTCCAGAAAGCCCAGGAACAGGCCATCACTGACGGGCTCACCAGGGTGAAGACGCACCGCTTCTTTATGGAGGCGCTTTCTTCGGAGTGGAAACGCTCCTCGCGCGCCGGCCGATCCTTCGCCCTTGTCCTTATGGACCTTGACCGCTTCAAGTTCGTCAACGACTTCTACGGCCATCTGGAGGGCGATCTGGTGCTCCAGCGCGTCGGCCAAATCCTGGAAACCAATTGCCGCCGCTCCGACGTGGTGGCCCGCTACGGTGGAGACGAATTCGTCATTCTTATGCCGGAAACCACCATGGAGCAGGCCCGCCAGCTTTCCAACAAGCTGCGCAGCTGGATTGCTTCCGACCCACTGCTGCGCGAGAAGAACATCAGCGCCAGCTTCGGTATCGCCTCGTATCCATTACACGGTTCCGCCCCGCAAGAACTCATTCAAGTCGCCGACGCTTCCATGTACCTGTCCAAGCACCAGGGGGGCAACACGGTTTCCACGGCGGAGCATATTGATCCCAACGAAGCGCGTCGTTGGAAGCGCGACGTCCTGGAAGCTTATCTAGGCGTCACCCTGAAGCGCCTCTTTGCCACTGGCCCGGAAGCCTTCGAGGAAATTTACCAGCGCCTCCGCCAGTTCTCCGATTCCCTGCCTGCCACGGAAGCTGCGGGTGGTACTGGCGCCACCGGTCCACACGCGCTGCCTCAGTCGATCCTCGACACGGTCACGTCCTTGGCTTATGCCATCGATGCCAAGGATCAATACACCCAAGGGCATTCGCAAAAAGTCGCGGCCTACGCGGCGCTGCTCGCCGAAGCCCTCGGCATGTCGGAAAGTGAAGTTGACGAGATTCGTCTCGCCGCAGTGCTGCACGACGTCGGCAAGGTGGGAATACCCGAACAGATCTTGAACAAGAGTGGCCCGCTGAATCCCGACGAGTGGGACACTATGAAGACTCACGTGGCCTTTGGCGCTAAGCTGCTGGAGCCACTTGAACCCCTGGCTCGTATTCGTCAGATGGTGCTCCATCATCACGAATTTTTCGACGGCTCCGGTTATCCCGACGCCCAGGCTGCGCAGAATATTCCTTTGGGCGCGCGCATCATCACCATTGCCGATTCCTACGACACCATTACCAGCGACCGCAGCTACAAAAAGGGCCGTCCCGCCGATGAAGCGCTGGCCGAGCTGGAGCGCTGTGCCGGCACACAGTTCGATCCCAAGCTGATTTCTGCCTTCGTCCAGGCCATGCGCCAGCTACCCAATCCCATCATCGAAGTGACTTCGCTGCTCGCCCGCAATTCCTAAGCGGGCTGTAGAAGAACGCCGTGCGCAATCCGTTGATGGGGTTCCCTTCGTGGTTGCCATGTCCCGTCGAACTCGTGGCTGCACTTAAGCCGCGCGCTATAACTTCAGGCTGGCTATTTGGTTCAGTAATCGAACTAAGGTCAACCGGTCCTGTTCGCTGATCGCTTTGCGGACCTTCTCATCGGCGGCCATCCGTGCTTTGATGAGCCCTTCGCGATACCTGTATCCGTGCGGGGTCAGCGAGACCAGGATGGACCGGCCGGCCGGGGCTTTCTTTTCGCAAACCAACTTTTCGCGAACCAGGGATTTGATTGCGCGGTGAACTACGGTGCGATCGAGCCCCAGCAGCTTTGCGATTTGGTTCTGGTTTAGGACCGCGCCATCCCGCAGCGTCGACAAAATGAACCCGCGCGTCGCCGAGCAGCGGGTGTTGCGCTCCAACTGTTTGCCAACAGAAAAATACGCAGCGGCAACGCGCGCCAGCACCGACTCCTTCAGGATGCTTTCCGGAATTGTTCTGTGTTCGACCGTGATCATAGCACCGTGACCGTCGACTCCATCGGCCTTCGCCATTGGGGCTGGTCTACGTAACTCTCGGCTCTTTTGCCGATGGCGATCACCATAACGATGTCATGAACTCGAGCGGAAAGCCCTAGAAATTTCGATAGCCGCCTGGCGTCAAAGCCTTCCATAGGGCAGCTGTTCAGGCCCACCGCCTCGGCGGCGATCATTAGGTTCTGGCAAGCCAGGGAAGTGCTTTTTATGGCCCACTTGAACACGTCACGCCGGAAAACCGGGGGCCTGCCGACGGTCTTCCACAGATTCAACATCCGGAAGAGCAGCCATTTGCAAGCCCCAAAAATCCCCAACGGGCCGGAGGCAAAAATCAGACGCCCGATCCTGGCCGTGACTGCGTAATTTCGGATTCTTTTCTCGCTGCACCCGGTCTTGCGCATCCACTCGATTTGCAGTTGCGACGTCTTCTGGAGCGAGCCAATGTCGGCTACCGCGACGACCAGCGCCGAAGCCGTCTCGGCCGGACTTTGCCCCAGGCACAGTCGGGCCACGATGGCGCGATGGGCCTCCGATTGGACCCAATACAGGCGGTAGGGCTGCATGTTGAAGCTGGAAGGCGCGACGCGAGCGGCATTCAGCAGTTGTTCGCGCACCTCCAGGGGAATGTCCACAGAGTCGAAGCGCTTGACGGCGCGACGGTGGAAAATGGCATGCAAAATGGTCGGCATAAGCTCTCCATGTTGCTATTACAACATACAGATGTTGCACATGCAACATAAATCTTTGACCCCACGCCGGGGCGTCCTTAGGACCACGCGGATGGCGCGCCAACCTGCTGGGCGGCCAAGGCGAAAAATCACCCAGCCATTGGCACTTTTCTTGCTCTATTACTTCGGACAGTCGGCACTGGTTGCACCGTAGTGGCGCAGTGCCACGTATCTCCCTACGGCGTTGTCTGGCCTTACGAGAGGAATATGTCTGAAGGTGTTACAGAGCCGCGGATACCGGTGATGATCGTGGTTGAGGCTCACTGGCAAGACCAAAGTGGAACAATGCACAGTACCCGTGCCCGCATGGAGAACAAATCCGTCAGCGGCGCTTGTATCCGCTTGCCCAAATTCCTGGCCGTGGGCACAAAAGTGCGACTTGAAGCACATTGGGAAAAGTTTACAGGAGAGGTGCGCTACTGTCGCAAAGACGGCAAGGACTTCCTTGCCGGTCTTCGACGCGACAAGACAGAAACAGGGATCCTGTCCCGATCACACCCACCCGGGCCTCGCGACGCGCTTTCCAATCACCGGGCCTTGCCCGCCGCACCTCCCCAAACGGCTAAACCAACAAGCTGTCCGCCAGAGAAAATTGCTGCGTTTGCGGTTGCCGCGGCACTCACGCCCTCCACAACGCACACGCCGGGAACCCCAATTGTGGCAGGCCAGCAACCGCCGGAGACCGAGGATTTGCCAATCCAAGCAAAACGGATTAGCCAGCCCGCCGACCCGCCAGGTAGTCAGGAAAGGACGCCTATGCGAAACAAATGGTTCGGGAAGGAACACAACGACGACAAGCAGCAACCGCCCGTGGCCACCGCGAACGGCGCCGACGCAGCAAGCATTCGTGCGGTTCCCAGCGCTGAGCCTATCGGTGCCCTTCCACCCCAGTCGGAGCGCGACCGCGAACCACGTGAGCCAGCCCCTCACCTGGAGCTGCCTTCCATGGAGGATATTTACCGCATGTCGGGTATCGTCGGTCCGCGCAAGGGCTACAGCATCAATAAGGTCCTGGAGATGCTGCACAGCGAACACCTGCGCGGGTTGTCCAAAGAAATGAAGCGCGCTTCGGTGCTGATGGCCCTGGAAGCGGCAGGAATCACCGTCGAAGAAGTGCTGCAGGACGCCAAAGCCCGCCAGGATGCCATTGACTCCTACGAAACAGAACAGCGCCAACAATTTGAAGCTCATTTGGCGCGTAAAGCCGAAGAAAACAGCCAGATTCAAGGCGAGCTGGAGCAAGTGAAGGCGCGGTACTCCGAACGATTGCGGCGAAATCTGGATGGGATGGCTCGCGAGAAGGCCAGTTTTGCCAATTGGTTGACGCTGAAGCAGCAAGAAACCCAGAGCATGGCCGAAGCGGTGGCCATTTGCTTGAAACCGCCGGTGGTTGACAAACCGGATACAGGCCTGGACGAAGCAACGCTCGCCGGGGTCCGTTCTAAACCGGTGTAGCCGCAAAAACTCCAACGAACTCTTAAATCACGACTCCGCGATTCGGGAGCGAATTTGCCTTTACGAAGTCGTACTAACGGCGGCCGCTGTGGGAAGTAGCGTAAACTCCACCCGGCGGCGCATCGGGTCAATGCGTTCGGCGCGCACGCGCACGCGGTCGCCTAATTTCCAGGTGAGCGGGCTGCTTGGTTTTCGCCGGCGGCCACCGGGCCGTCCGCCATCCCCGGTCACCGCGGCGATGGCATGGTCGCGCTCGCGATATACGCAGCGCGATCCCGCGAACTCTTCGAAGGCATTGATGGGAATCAACCCTTCCACGAACACATCGAAAAGTTCCACAAAGCAGCCATACTTTTGCACCGAAATGATCAAAGCCTCGTACTCGTCGCCCAGATGCTGCTCCATGAATTGCGCGGTTTTCCAGGCGACCAGTTCGCGTTCTGCGGAGGCCGCCCGCCGTTCGGTTTCCGATGTCTCCGCGGCAATCTCTTCCAAATGCTTGCCGGAATACAGCGCGGCTTCCGCGCCCACAGTGGGTTTGATATAAGTGGGCGCTTTCGCGTCGGGGTGCTCCAGCGCCCATTTCAGAATGCGGTGAATGATCAGGTCGGGATAACGGCGGATCGGCGAAGTGAAATGGGTGTATTCCTGGAAGCCCAGCGCGAAATGTCCCAGCGGATCGGCCGAGTAACGCGCCTGTTTGAGCGAGCGCAGCATCAGGTACGACAGGATGCGTTCCTCCGGCCGGCCGGATAGTTTGTCGACCAGTTTCTGGTAGTGCCGCGGCGTGATATCGATGTCCGTGCCCGGCAGTACGACCCGTTGCTGCCGCTCCTGGCCGTGCCCCCGAGTTTCGGGCTTGCCCGCTTTCGCCGGCGACGGAACCTTGCCATGGCGCACGGCAATTTCCCGTTGATACAGATTTTCCACGCCCAACGAGTAGCCAAACGCCTTTGCCAGTTCTTCGAACTCCAACACCTTGCGGGCATCCGGCTTCTCGTGAACGCGATGCAGTGCCTGAATCCCGCGTTCCAGCAGGTAATGCGCCACCGCGCGATTCGCTGCCAGCATGAATTCTTCGATGATGCGGTGGGCGATGTTGCGTTCGCTGCGCGCGATGTTGGTCATCTGCTGTTGCTCGTCGAATTCGATGACCGGCTCGGGCAAATCAAAGTCGATGGAGCCATTCTCCGCCCGCCGGGAGTTCAACAGCTGCGCCAGCCCTTTCATGGCGCGAAAATGATGGTGCATGTGCGCGTAGCGCTCGCTCATCTCAGGGTCGCCGTTGAGCACCTTGTTGACGTTGGTATAGGTCATGCGTTCCGCCGACCGGATCACCCCGGGGACCATGGCCGACGTTAGCGGATGTCCCGCCGCGTCGAAGTGCATGATCGCGCTCATCACCAGCCGCTCTTCGCGTGGGTTCAGCGAGCACATCCCGTTGGACAGCGCTTCCGGCAACATAGGCACTGCGCGATCGATGAAATAGACCGAGTTGCCGCGCAGGCGCGCCTCGCGGTCCAGCGGGGATTCGGGGCGCACGTAATGAGCTACGTCGGCAATGTGCACCTGCAGCAGCCATCCCCCGTCATCGCGTCGCTCCACGTACACGGCGTCGTCAAAATCCCGGGCCGTTTCCCCATCGATGGTGACGATCGGAAGCTTCCGAAAGTCCTCGCGCCCCGCCCGTTCGCCGTCACTCACGGGATGCGCCAGGCGTTGCGCCTCCTGTTGAACTTCGGAAGCAAACACATGGGGCAGATGATATTTGCGGATGATGATTTCCGTGTCCACGCCTAGATCGCCGGGCCGGCCCAGAACTTCGATCACGCGACCCGCCGGCGCTGCGCCGCCGCGGCCATAGTGCAGCAGCTCCGCATTCACCACCGCGCCATCCAGCTTGGCAATATACGGCAACCGCTTGCCGCGAACTGCGTGCTCTTTCTTGTGCGCCAGAAGTCCTTGCCGCAGTGCCGGGGCAAGCTCGTCGCCGGGAGTCAATTCGATCTCGTGTTGAATGCGCGTGTCATAGGGAGCTACCACACAGCCCTGCGAGGTGTACCGGAACAGCCCGACAATCGATGGATGGGCGCGTCCAATGATCCGGGTGATTCGGCCTTCCGCACGTCGCGCCCCGGGGAGTCCGCTGAGGTGAACCAACCGCGCGATCACGTGATCGCCGTGCATGGCATCTTCGACGTGGTCGCGAGGAATGAAAATGTCGCCGTCGATGTTCGGCAGTGCGGTATCGGGCACCACGAACCCATAACCGTCCTGATGGAGCACCAGCCGGCCTTTGATTTCATCTCGGGAATTGACTTTTGGTTGCGTGATCCGGTCCACCTTTTCGGTTTTTGATCCCTTGCGGTCATTCGAGGAAGCGGGCGCTTTAGGGGTTTGGCGAAACAGAAAACGAGCGTGCGTCAGTTCTTCCACCAGCCCACGCCTTTTTAACTTTTCCAGCATCTGGACTAACGGCCGCCGCTCCGTTTTCCTCAGCTGCAACGCCCGCGACAGCTCCTCCAGAGCCACCGGATCATTCCTAACTTTAAGAAAACTCAGGATGTTATTGTCGCTTAGGCGGGAAGCGCGAGACATAGCCGGCGCCTTTCTGGGAGCGAATGCTTCTCAGGTATTCTATGCATTTTTGAAATTTCTTGAAACCATTTTCGCCCTACCACAGTCTGAGATGTAGGCCAACACACGACCGATTAGCCGCCCTCCGTCAGGCTAATCGGAATTCCTCGAGAGAGGAATAAAGGGGAGGCGGGAAGACCTGGCCTGCCTCCCTTCTTTTTTTGTCCCCCCGAATGTTTACTTGGTGATTTGCGGTTTTCGGGCTCCGCCAAAGCCTCATTCCCCACCTTTGGGACCATGCCTTTTTGACTCCAGCTTCTCGTATCCTGATCCCCTACAAATGAAGTTACGGTACGCATGTACCCAAATCTCCACAAAATCTGCCACCACCCTGCAACATACTTAGGTTGTAAAATGGGGCTTCCGATGTTTGCACTCTTTCGTAATCGCTCCGCGAAAGGGAACACCTCAGGAGACCTTTATGAAGGAGCAGAGAGGTTTTTCCCTCATAGAATTACTGATCGTCGTTGCGATCATTCTGATCATCGCGTCCATTGCCATTCCCAATCTGATGCGTTCGAAAATGGCCGCGAACGAAGCGTCCGCGGTCGGATCACTGCGGACGATCAATACCGCCCAGGTGACTTACAGCAACAACTATCCTTCGATCGGTTACACCGGCACGCTGTCCCAGCTTGGCGGTAACCCGGCGACCTGTGCCACCGCGCCCGCTACTTCCACGGCTGCTTGTTTGATCGACAACGTTCTGGCTCAGGGTACCAAAAGCGGCTACAACTTCGTTCTTGGCGGCACCGTCGGCACCCCTGCGGTGACCTACACCTCCTCGGCCACCCCGGTTGCTCCCGGCCAGAGCGGTCAGCGGTACTTCTGCTCCGACCAGTCTGGTTTGCTCGAATACCTCCAGACCGGTGCTTGCACGGGTAACGGCACTGGAACGGCTCTCTAAGAATTAGCCGCTTACACGAGCGCAAACTCCACAGCCAGTACATGGCACAAAACATCAGGAACAGATATCGTGTGCCTGGGGAATCAACGGCATGGCCCAGATGATCCGGCGATGGTTCGCTTCACTCTTTCTGATTGTCGTGGTGGCCCTTGGCGTAAGGGCGGGATTTGCATACAACCAAATCCGAAAGATGCCTGAGCAATTCATCGGCATCGTTCCTTTCCAGACGGAAACCGGGCACATCGCCTACTCGCTGGCATCCGGCAAAGGATTCGCCTCACCCTTTCAGCGCGACACCGGGCCCACCGCCTGGCTTGCTCCTGTCTATCCCTTGCTGGTTGCCGCGATCTTCAAACTGTTTGGCATTTACACGCCAGCTTCCTTCTTGGTGGCGGTTCTTTTGAACATCGCGTTGTCGGCGGGAACCTGCATCCCTGTTTTCTACGCATGCAAACCCGTCGGGGGTTTAACGGCGGCTAGCTTAGCCTCCTGGCTCTGGGCGTTGTTCCCGAACGCCATTTTGATTCCGTTCGAATGGATCTGGGATACATCTCTGGCTGCTCTCTTGGCCGCTACCATCTTGTGGCTCACTTTCCGGGTGGCCGAGTCCGATCGCTGGCGCGATTGGGTCGCCTATGGCCTGCTCTGGGGCTTTGCGCTGATGACCAATCCCGCGCTGCTTTCCCTCTCCCCCGTTCTTCTGGGATGGTTGATCTGGCGTGTCCGCCCCAAGTCACGCATCTATTTGCGGAAACCAGCCATCGCGGTAGCCCTTGCGCTATTGTGCTGCGTCCCGTGGGCGCTTCGAAATTTCGTCACCTTCCATCGCTTCATCCCATTTCGCTCCAACCTCAGCTACGAGCTATACATCGGCAACAACGAAAATTACGACGAACGCCATCGCGGTTTGCCTCCGGTTATTACTCAGGATCGCGAAACCTTGCGCTACCTGCGCATGGGCGAAATGGCCTTCATGGACGAGGAGCAGCGAAAAGCGCTGATGTTTATCAAGGCTCATCCGCTTATGGAGCTGAAGCTCTTCGCTTGGCGCTTTGTCGATTTCTGGATCGGCGTGGCCGATCCTTGGGCCACCTTCCTTCGCACCGACTCTTTGCTGGTGCGGGTGATCTTGCTGGGCAACCTGGCATCAGCGCTTGGCGCTCTCCTCGGAATGGTGGCGCTGTTCCTTGAACGCAACATCTACGCTGTCCCACTGGCCGCATTTCCCGTGGTGTTTCCCTTTCTGTATTACCTGACCCACACATCTTTGCGCTATCGCCACCCGACCGATCCGGTTGTGCTGCTGTTAACCGCGATAGCTATCCATTACATTTGGGTTCGGTTCGTTCCCAGGTCGACCGAAGCGCCTGCCGATGCTGTCCCGGTGCGGTGCTGAAATGCAGCGTGCGTGCGCCTGGTTAGGCAGGAGTGTCAGTCTGCGAAAGGTTGTTTGCTCTGATGGTTTCGGATAATGTGCAGAGTCGGTTCAAGGAGCGGACAAAGTGAAGACTGGGTTTGCAGCCGTGGCGCTCGCGTTGCTGGTATTGCTGTCTGTATCACCGCTTTTCGCGCAGGCCAGCCCCGAAGACTCGTCGCGAGAATGGCAGATCTGGACCGGTGGAGGGCACGGAATCAACGGAAGCCAACAAGGCACCGGCCTGTGGAACTTGGGACTGCGCTATGGACTCATTTTAACGGCTCCCCATGGCCCGAGCATTTTGCGCGGTCAGTTGGAATACGCGTTCGACGTGGTGCCCGTTTGGGTGATCGCGCAAAAGACCAATACCGCGTATGGCGGCAGCGTCGATCCCTTTGCCTTCAAGTGGATTTTCAGCACTCCCAAGAAGGTGAAACCCTTCTTCCAGATTGAGGGCGGCGCGCTCTTCACCAACACCAAGGTGCCTGAGGGCACTTCGCAAATCAATTTCACCACCAGCGGCGGTATCGGCGCGCATTTTCTGGGCAAGAAACACAATTTCAGCGCGGAGGTACGCTTCCAGCACATTTCCAACGCGGGCATGACCAATCCCAACCCTGGCATCAACACCATGCAGCTGAGAATTGGATTTGGGGCGTTCCGGGATTAGTCGTGGTCCCAAGAACTGGAGCACCACGCTGCTGAGCCCGTCTATTTGTTGTCGGGCTGATGCGTGCGCAGAAACTCCTTCACCGCTTGCGGCATGAAATTGGCCGTGCTGAAGGCATTCGGCAGTGCCGCTTCGAAGGTGGTGGCTCGGTAGTTGCCTTGCCCGTCGGTGATGATCAGAGCGATCGGCGCCTTGCCCGCCTCGCGATTGAAGCTGCTGGATTCGTAGCCGTACTGGCGGTCGCGATAGGTCACAACCGGCCAGTGTCCTTGCTCTCCCGCAACCAAAATAGCCCGAAGAAAGTAATCGCGCTCGGTGGCCGCCTGCTGCAGCACACCGCCGATGGGGTATCGATAATGGAACGCCGCATCGTCTGCGCCGGCGGCACGATAAATCTTGCCCGAATACGATAATGCCGCGGCGGCAGTTTGCTGGGACGGCAGGAACAATGTGACTCCACCCCGACGCGCCTGTTCCGCGGCTTCCAGCAGACGATTCAGTTCCGTAGGATTGATGGTCAGCGAACCCGGTGACGCCACCGGAAATTGCTCTTCGTCGACCAGTTGATCCGAAAAGCGGGTCACCCGTACCGAATGATCCGAGGATTGCCCGCAAACAATCAGCAAATGCGCATAGTCCGTCGCGGCTTTCTGAAAATCCCGGCAATCCCCACAACTCCCGCTCGCGCCACAGTGCTGCGAAAAGAATGCGACAAACTTCAGGGCATGGTGTGTGGTCTCCGCTCCATACAGCGCTGTCACGTGATTGATCAGCGAGGTCTCGCCATGAATGGCTTCGGGCACCGCGTATTCGGTATTGCCCCCCAGTACCACGTGATCCTCTCCCTCTTTGCTGATAACCGTGGCAGCGCGAACCTGGAAATGCGAGATGGACGGATCGGTCCCGGCCTTTTCTGCCGCAGACAACGCCCGGAAGATTTGCGCTCGCAGCACCGGGTCGGTCACCAGCGCTTCAGACTGCGGAGTGAGGTGCCAGTTCGTATCCGGCGCGGACTGGCCAGCCAGAGACACGGCCAAGAGCGCGACCAAGATCACCACGATGCCTGTCAGAAAACGGAACATGTCTCGCCTCGTCAGCTTTCCCTGGTTATCCGCTGCAGCAGCAACTGGAAGAACTTGTCTGGGTCTACGCCCACCGCAACTTTGGCATTGGCCTTGAATTCCTGGGCGCGTGTTTCCCGCGCCGCCGGACCGAGATTCATTGGGGCGGATTCTCTTGCCGGGGGATGCTCGTAGGCAACGGATTCCCCGGCCGAAAATTCGCCGGAAGTTTCGATCTGAACATAATAATCCTTGAGAGTGAGAATCGATGGGTCGATCAGGTGAGCAACCGTCAATGGATCGTGCATGGCCATGGTCTTCGCCGTGATTCCTCGACCCTCCCGAATATGCTCGATCGTCGAGCGCAAGATTTTGCCGGCCGCCTGGCTCACTGGATTTTGCGCTGCCTCCAGAACGCCCAGTTGCTGCTCCCCGAGCAGCACTTTTTGCGTGACATTCAAGCCCACCATGGTGAGCGGGACGCCGGAATCAAACATGACGCGCGCTGCTTCGGGATCGACATAGAAATTAAACTCCGCCGACGGCGTGATGTTTCCACCGGTGAGCGAGCCGCCCATCACCACGATTTCCTGGATCTGTGAGCCTAGCTCCGGATCGGATTTGAGGGCCAGCGCGACGTTGGTGAGCGGCCCAACGCCGACGATGGTGACTTCCCCTGGGCGGGAATGCACGATTCTGCGGATGAGTTGCGCGGCTGGTTCGTCAACCGGCTTGAGTTTCGGTTCCGGAAATTCGGCGCCACCCAGGCCGTTTTCTCCGTGCACATAGCTGGCAGTGACCAGTTGGCGCACCAACGGTATGGCCGCGCCACCAGCGACCGGCACATCGCCGCGGCCTGCGATTTCCACCATGCGCAACGTGTTCGGCAAGGTCAACGCCAGCGGAACATTGCCGGAGACCGCGGTAATGGCTTCGATTTTCAATTCCGGGGAACGGAGCGCCAACAAAATCGCGATGGCGTCGTCCACACCCGTATCGCAATCCAGAATAATCCGGCGCGGCGAGGATGAAGCTGCCAGGGGTGGCGCAAACGGCGCAAAGCTGCTGGCGAGAAGCGCGCCTGCGGAACAACCCAAAAATGACCTGCGCGACAGATCCGAACGAACGGTAGACATAAGGCTCCTTCAAGAAGCGGATGGAATCACCGAAATTGTCACGTATGAACCGGATTTTACTCCAGCTCCGGAAAACCGGCGAGCGTTTGGGAAAATTCGAAACTCGACATCAGTTGACAGAGATACCCTGTCGCTCATACAGTTTTTGGTCCCGCAACTCCAAGCGGAATATGCCCAACACACCGTTTCTTCACCGCTTCTTTGCTCTCGAACAGAATCAAACCACCGTGCGCCGGGAAATGCTCGGGGGACTCACCACATTTCTGACCATGGCCTACATCATCGTGGTGAATCCCCAGATTCTCTCGCAAGCGGGTGTGCCCGCCGAGGGCGTCGTGTTCGCCACCTGCCTGGCATCCGCGGTAGCCACACTGGTGATGGGGCTGTACGCCAACTACCCCATCGCGCTGGCCCCCGGAATGTCCCTGAACGCCTACTTCACCTATTCGGTTTGCCTGGGCATGCACGTGCCTTGGACCACCGCTCTCGGCGCGGTATTTTTTTCCGGGGTGCTGTTCGTTCTGCTGACGGTCACCCGCGTTCGCGAAGAAATCGTCAATGGCATCCCGCAAGGATTGAAACACGCCACCGCGGGCGGCATTGGCATGTTCATTGCCTTCGTGGGATTGCGCAGCGCCAAAATCGTCGTCGGCAATCCCGCAACCTTTGTCGCTTTGGGGAGTTTTGCTGATCCCATTGTTCAGGCGGCCTGCTTCGGGATCGTGCTCACCTTGGTGCTGCTGGTTCGCCGGATCAACGCCGCGATTTTGTTGGGCATCCTGGGAACCACACTCTTCGGGATTTTCCGCGGGCTGTCCCATTGGCCGACGGCATTCCTGTCCTTGCCACACGCCTCGGCGACCTTCTTGAAACTCGACATTCCCGCGGCGCTGCGCCTGGGGCTCGCCGAAATTATCTTCATTTTTCTGTTTGTCGACCTGTTCGACAACGTCGGAACCATGGTCGGTGTCTGCGACCAAGGCGGCTTCCTGGAAGACGGCAAGATCCCCAGGGCGGGCCGAGCCTTGCTGGCCGACGGCATCGGCACGGTCTTCGGCGCGCTTACCGGTACCTCCACCGTAACCAGTTACATCGAAAGCGCTGCCGGTGTTGCTGCTGGAGCGCGCACTGGTCTAAGCAACGTGGTTGTGGCCGCGTTGTTTCTTTTGGCCATGTTTTTTTCGCCTCTGGCCACCGCGATTCCTGCGTTTGCTACTGCGCCGGTGCTCATTGTCGTAGGAGCGCTGATGACCGAGTCCGTGGCAAAGGTGGAGTGGAAGGATTTCAGCGAAGCCTTTCCGGCTTTCGTCACTCTGATTGCCACGCCATTGACATTCAGCATCGCCACGGGATTGAGTCTGGGCGTGATCACCTACACGCTCGCTAAAATCGCGGCCGGTAAATATCGTCAAGTCAGTGTGCTGCTGTGGGTGCTGACCGCGCTGTTCATTCTGCGCTACGTGTACATGGCTGCCGAATGAGTCGCGGAAACAATCTGCTGTCAGTGCTTATTTGGCGTTGCCGGTTCCACAAACTATCTCGATAAGCCGTGGCTGGCCCTGGCTTCCGGTTTGCCCGTCTGGCGCTCAAACAGTTTGGCCACCGTCTCCAGCGTATCGATCTGCGATACCGTTTTGTCGGTTCGAATCCGCACGATGCGGGGAAACCGCAACGCGTATCCGCTGTCGTGTCGCCCCGATTTTTGTATGTTGTTGAAGGCCACTTCCAGCACCACGGTAGGTTCGACCACTCGAAGGTGGCCGCGATCTTCGATGGTGTGCTTCATGAAAAAGTCGGTGTACTCACGAATCTCCGCGTCGGTTAACCCGGAGTACGCTTTGCCAATGTTCAACAGCTGGTCTCCCTCCCGCACCGCGAAGGTGTAATCAGAAAGCACTTCATGCCGTTTCCCGTGACCGTATTCCACCGCGGTCACCACCACATCCAGCGTCGCAAACGGCTCTTTCAACTTGAACCAGAAACCGCCCCGGCGCCCCGGCGTGTAGGGAGAATCGGCCGTTTTCACCACAATGCCTTCATGGCCGGCAGCCAGCGCATGGCGAAACGCCACTCGAACCGCATCGGCGCTGCTGCATTCCGTGCGCCCGGCAATGCGCACTGCCGCCGGAGCTTGCGCACCGAGAGCATCCAGCCGTGCCTTGCGGTTCGCCAAGGTTTCATCCAACAACAGCTCGCCATTTTGATACAGCAAATCGAAAGCGACAATTTTCACGGGAATGTCGTTTTGGATGAACAGATCCAGGTGTTTTCGTCCCAAGCGCTTCTGCAGTTCCGTGAAAGGCAGCGGCCGATCATCTCGCCAGGCCAGAATTTCCCCATCGAGGATGAATTCGCCGGGTACCTGGCGAATCGCCGGCACCAGCTCCGGGAATTCCGTAACCTCATCCAGCGTCCGCGAAAAAATGCGCACCTTGCCGGCCCCGTCTTTATGGACTTGCGCGCGAATGCCATCGTATTTTTCTTCAAC
>DASPVD010000076.1:0-14413 GCA_035622555.1 Candidatus Eremiobacteraceae bacterium
GTCCTTCAGTGTGTCCTGCTGACCAGCGTCAGCAAAATAGTCTCCCACCAGCTCGAGGGCACGATATTTGCTCGGTGCGAGCAGGTAGATGCTGTCCGTACCATGGATGGTAATTTCGTAGAGGTTCATAAGCTCCCTCACTGTTGGAACAGGATTATCCAGCCGAGTCATACCTCCACTCGAATAATAGAATCACTCCTGCGATCAAACCGTGAGTGACTATCGTCACGTGCGTGCTGTGCTTTAGGTGCGGTATCGCTCCACGCAGGAGGAGTTGCCCGCTAAACCCCAACTGATATGGGCTTACGGGGGCGCGCTCGTGGGGCACGCCCGCCTCCATTTCTGACTCATGTTGAAAGAAAAGGCCCCCCGCTGACAACCAACGCAACGGGGGGCCACTTTAGCGGGCTTCGCCCCGTCTTTATAGCCTCCGTTGCTCAACCAACAGAGGCGGCCATTCTCGGATGGCCTCAGTAGGCTAATGCCCGCGAGGGTGTTCGACGAAATCCCACGCCCGTCTGTACACCCCCGCAAAACCTGTGTCAGTGAGCCTCATCACCGTCTAACACCCCATTATCAGAAATGTGGAGGCTAGTACCTAAGTTTCCGGTAAGCGGTGCCGGCTCAGACGGTCGATGCAACACCATCTAGGAACTGATCTGTTCAAAGGTGGTGTCTATGACCAAAGTGAAATGGTCGTCGAGACTTTCTCCCGCTCAGAAAAGCGACGTTTGGAACCGTTGGAAGGCAAGGCAGGCTGCATGAAATTGGGCATGTCTAGGGCAAGTGGCATAACTCGATTCGAAGTGTGCTGCCGCGCGGGGGCATCCCTCCCATCGCTCGTCACCGCTCGCGGCTAGCACTGACCCTGGCTGAGCGAGAAGGCATCTCGCGCTGCGACACTCGACGCCCTAGAAAAACCTTAGGATTCCACTCTCCTGCGAGTACACTGCAAGCAAGTGTTGCGTCGACCATGTGAGCCGGCAGGACTAACCGGGAGTGGAAGTATATCAGTGGTGTGCACCCTGCCTTTGGTCTGATTTTTATTGTGATTGTGGTCGTGTTGATAATATTCGGCCCAAGCCTGGACCGCAGCAAAAACGGAAAGAACTTCGGGCTGAGTTTCGGGATTTCGCCAAAGCTTCGCTGCTGGTTCTTCGCCGTTTTTGCTTCGTTTTGGACTTTGGTGGCTTTTGGTTTTACGTATTGTTCTTACTGGGAACTTGTAGGAGCCTATCGAACGAGCAACTATTCAGTTGGCGAATGGACTGTCGAAGATTTTCATCCGATGCCCTATGAGGGACATCAGAGCGAGGCCTCCGCGTCGAAAAGGAAAAATTTCGGCTATTTAGACTACGATGTCGCACGGTGAGTACGAAACTCTAGCGCATGAACTGTTCTCGGCATTTGAGACCGGGCAGATGATCTCGGTCCTCCCATCGTCTCGTTCTGGTTTCGATCTCAACGCCGCGTACGCAGTGGAGGCAACACTCAAGCAGCTTCGGGAAGCGCGTGGACATCGGGCCGTGGGCCGCAAAGTTGGTTACGCGAACAAAGCCGTGTGGCGAATACTCAACCTGGAAACTTTGGTGTGGGCGCATATGTACAGCGACACCGTGCATCACAGTGCAGACAACAGCGCCACGCTAATCCTGGCGCACCCCCGTTCTCTGAAGATTGAGCCCGAGATTGTCTTTGGTCTGAAGCAGGCGATCACTGCGGGAGGTCTCGATGCCGCCACCGCCCTTGAGTGCGCCGATTGGTTGGCGCTGGGATTCGAGATCATTGATTGTCCGTTTCTAGGGTGGCAGTTCCAGCCCAGCGATTTCGTCGCGTCGTTTGGACTTCACGCGGCACTGGTAGTTGGCGAGAAAATGCAGTTACGCCCAGAATTGATCGGCAAACTCGTAGATGAACTGCCGAAATTCACTGTGCGAATGTTCAAGAACGGTAAGTTTGTGGAAGAAGGTTCGGGCAAGAATTGCTTACGGAGTCCCGCCTTATGCTTGGCTGAACTCGGTGGGGCGATCGCACGAAGATTCCCCGACCACCCGCTCACCGCTGGGGAAATCATTAGCTCAGGCACGCTCACTTCTGGGCATGCAATGGAAAGAGGCGACCGATGGAGGGCCGAAGTCGAAGGCATTGCTCTGTCGCCGCTTGCCCTGCACCTGACTTAGGGAAATTGCATCGCTCCGGAACCTTTCCTGTTTCACAATACGATTCGAAAAACGAATCGACTCATTGGAGCTTGCATAGCAGCAAATACCGCCAAGGTGCGAGACCATGCAGGGTGACGGCGGTCATTGACTTTGCCATAGATAGCTGTCAGAAAAAAACGAAACCCTCCACCAAGCCAAGAGGTGTGGCCATGACCTTGAAATCGGCGGACACACTTTACGATGTTTTGCATTTCGCCAGCAGCCACGCAGCGATTGGTATTCCCGACCTTGGAATTGTGGTCACTTACGAATCCCTCCGGCAACAGGTGCTGGCGATGGCCGATGCTTTGGCCTCGGTGGGCATTCGCCGCGGTGACCGCGTGGCGATTGCATTGCCCAACGGCTTGCCTGCTATTGTGAGCTTTCTGTCGGCTTCGATCGCGGGAACGGCCGCTCCTTTGAATCCGGCCTACCCATATGAAGAATTTCTCTTTTTCCTCGGCGACACTGATGCGAAGGTTTTGCTTTGTCCAGCCGCAGGTGCTGAATTTGCACGCAGCGCGGCCGCAGATCGCAAGATTCCAGTGTTCTCGGTGGAAATGAACGACAAAGGCCAGGCTCACCTCGTGGATGCTCCTGGCGGCGCCACCGCAACTGAGCCTACGCCCGAGGACATCGCGTTGGTGCTGCACACCAGCGGAAGCACAGGCCGGCCGAAACGGGTGCCCTTGCGGCACTTTCAGTTGGCGATTTCCGCGGCGAATATCGCGAACACCTACGCGCTTTCTGAGGAAGATGTTTCACTGTGCATCATGCCGCTATTTCACATTCATGGCTTGATCGGTTCCACGATGGCCAGTCTGCTTACCGGTGGCACGGTCGTTGTTCCCACAAGATTCAATGCGCTCTCGTTCTGGAAGACGGTGCGGGAACACCGAGTAACCTGGTATTCCGGAGTGCCCACCATGCATCAAATGCTGTTGGCCCGCACCCACCACAAGCCGAAGGAAGCGGACACGCTGCGGTTCATTCGTTCCTGCAGCGCGCCTCTGTCGGCGGAACTCATCCACAAAATCGAGGGACTGTTCGGTGTGCCCTTCGTGGAGGCCTATGGGATGACGGAAGCGGCACATCAAATGACCTCCAATCCCTTACCTCCGCGGCATCGCAAGGCAGGCTCCGTGGGGGTGGGCACCGGCATCCTGATCTGCGTGATGGACAAGGGAGGCAATCACCTCCCCAACAATCAGCGCGGAGAAATTGCCATCCGCGGGGCGAGCGTGTTTCGCGGATACGAAAACAATCCGGAGGCCAACGCGCGTTGTTTGGTGAATGGCTGGTTCCGTACAGGCGACGAGGGATTTCTGGACGAAGATTGTTATCTGCATTTGACTGGACGGATCAAGGACATCATTATTCGCGGCGGCGAGAATATTGCGCCACATGAAGTGGACGAGATCCTGCTGAGGCATCCCGCCGTGTCTGCCGCGGTCACGTTCGGGTTCGTCCATCCCACGCTCGGGGAAGAGGTGGCTGCGGCGGTTGTCCTGCACGAACTGCACGGAGCCAGCGAGGCAGCGCTTTTGAAGCACTGCCGGGAGTACCTGGCGGAATACAAATGTCCAAAGAAGCTCTACTTGGTGAAAAGTATCCCCACCACAGCGACGGGAAAGATTCGCCGTCGTGCAGTAGCTGCTGCGCTGATGGATGAACAGGTATGAAATTCCTGATCGCCGGAGCTGGGGCCATCGGGGCTTACATTGGCGCGTGCATGGCGCGAGCAGGGCTCGATGTCATGCTCTTCGCGCGTGGATCGCATCTGCAGGCTATGCGGGAGCAGGGCGTGCAGGTGAAGAGCGCTGCGGGCGATTTTCAAGTTTGGCCCAGGGTTGTGGGCTCGCTCGAAGAAGCGGGTCCGGCCGATGTGGTCTTCCTGGGAGTGAAAGCGCACAGCTTGCCGCAACTTGCGCCTCACTTGAAGGCCGTGCTGGGGCCCGACACTACGGTGGTCAGCACCCAGAATGGGATTCCGTGGTGGTACTTCCAGGGCTTCGGCGGCGCGGCGGAAGGAATCCACTTGGAGCGCATTGATCCCGGTGGAGTGATTTCGTCGGCCATCGAGACGCGTCGTGTGGTGGGGTCGATCGTCTACTTTTCGAGCGAGATTTCCGCACCTGGAGTGGTCCAACATACCGAGGGCAACCGCATTTCTCTCGGTGAGCCGGACGGGAAGCGCTCCGAGCGTTGTCGGCGAATCGCGGAAGCGCTGATCGCTTCCGGCCTGCGCTGTCCCATTACCAGCCACATCCGTCAGGAGATTTGGGTTAAGATTTTGGGCAATGCGTCCTTTAATCCCGTCAGCGCGTTAACGCGCGCGACGCTGGCTCAGATGGTGAACGACCCCGACGTCACGGCCGTGATTCGAAATATCATGCAAGAAGTGGAAGCGGTTTCGCTGAAATTGGGAATAAAGCTGCCTGTTTCCATCGACCAGCGAATCGCCGGCGCGGGCAAAGTCGGTGAGCACAAAACTTCGATGTTGCAAGATCTCGAAGCCGGTCGGCCCATGGAACTGGAGTCTTTGGTCGGATCGGTCGTGGAGTTGGGAGAGCATCTCGGGCTCGCCATGACGCACACGCGAACTGTGTATAGTTGCGCGAAGTTGCTGGGCCAGCGGACCGTCGGCAGCGAAGCGTCCTCGGCCGCCAAGTGACATCCTTCGCCATTTCCTACGCGGAAGCGCGAAATCTCAGAGCAAGCCCTCCTGAGGCGCTCGGGAGGAGCGCGGGTGTAAATTCTTTCGATCTTCATCAGCGCGTGTGTTGGCCTCTCGGCCGCGCGGTTTCTATTTCCAGAATAGAACCAGACTCCCATTTGCTGGCGCAGCGATCTGCTGCCCAGATGACTGAGAATTTCCTTAGCAATTGATGACGAAATGATACAGATCGCCAGGGACGGCTCAGCGTGGAGGCGCTGAAAGTTGCGGAACGCCTCTTTCTATGGCAGGTAATTGCGGATGGTGTGTTCGCTGAGCGCCAACTTGGCCATTGGATATGGGTTCTAAGTCAATCAATCCCATCCGCTTGCATCGTGGTTGCCCGGGCCTCCCCCCACGGTGGCAGGATCTTGATTAGCACTAACAGGATGGCGAAGGGGAGAATCATCAGCGCGATCGCAGACAGAAGTCCTTCGCGCGCGACGAAGCCTACCTTGTAAGTCGTGTACCCCAGGAAACTCTTCGAGAAGAGCTGTCCGCCAATGACCACATTCCAACGCATGGCAAAAATCCCGATGATCGTAAGTGTGGCGGCCGTCGCATAGATCCATTTCCGAACTTGCTCCGCAAACTTCAGCAATTGCGTTGCTGCAAGCAGCGCCAGTGGCGTCACAGTTCCCACGAAGATCTGCAGGACAATCTGCGAGAAAAAAAGCCGCGAATGCACCATGAAGTCGAGGCTCCGGAACGATTCGTCGGCTTCATAAATCCGATGAATCAGGTCCAGCATTTCCATGGTGAAGTCGATGACAAACGTGTAGAAGAGATATCTTGCAGTCGTGTCCAGGCAGCGCATATCGATGGGCTTGCCGCGAATCGCTGACGTCGCCATGTACACTAACAGGACGAGAGCGATTCCCGACACCATCGCGGAAAAGAGGAAAACCACAGGCATCAATGGAGTCGACCACCACGGGTTCGCCTTAACGGATCCAAAGATGAAGCCGACATAGCCATGGAGCAGAAACGCGGATGGGATGCCGACCAACGTGATCACCCAACCCACTCGATCATCGATGTGCAATGCCCCGGGACTGATGTTGTACGAACCGAGGGTCAACAGCCGATACAGTTGCCGTCTGATCCCCGTGGAACCCTGAGCCATTAAGACAATATCCCGGCGGTAATCTAGCCAGATTTCTACCAGCAGGACGGCCATGAGGTACCACAGGTACACAAATCCGAACATAGCCATCGCTGACGCTCGGTGCGGTGTCAAATACATTTCTAGTGAGCGCTCCGGGTGGCCCAGGTGCAATTGCAGAGGAAGTGGCGCCACGAGCAAGAATGCTAGGGCCGTGAGCAGTGCTAGTCGGTACGTGGGTCTGACCGCCTGCACACGAAAAACGCGCTCGAGAGATGCAAGGATAAACGCTCCGGCTACCAGCCCCGTGAGGAACGGGTAAAGCACAATCAGCACGCTCCACTGGAGTTCGACTTCATTCGGATACATGAATCCTTCCATTCGGTAGCTCTCCCTAACGAACTGATCCGTCCAAGCCGTTGTAGAACATCTTTGCGCCCGTCGCGAGATGAGGTTTCAGCACTTGCACCGTATGTGTTTTCAGAAACTCGTGAATCGGGTCCTTCGGATTTTTCAGGTCCGCCAATTGGCGTGCCCCGGTCGGACACGACTCGCAACACGCCGTGGTTAATCCCTTGGTGATGCGGTGATAACAGAGCGTACATTTTTCTGCGGTGTGCCGCTCCGGGTGAAAGAACCGGCACCCGTACGGACAGGCCTGAATGCAGTAGCGGCATCCAAGGCAGTAGTTGTAGTCGATCAGCACTACTCCGTCATCCGTGTGGAAGGTTGCGCCGACTGGACAAACCTGGGTACAGGGGGAATCACTGCAGTGGTTGCAAAGCTTGGGTACAAAAAAGTTTTTCCCGCCCGTCAAGTTGCTTTGCAGGAAGCCATCCGCGCCCCCGTTCGGAGAATCCACAATGGGATTCTCGATGTGCCAGTCGGACACGTGATACCGTTCCACCCAAGTCCGAAAATAGCCTGCTGGAACGTCGTTTTCCATGGTGCAGGCGCGAACGCAACTCCCGCACCCGATGCATTTGGTAATGTCTAACAACATCCCCCACCAATGCTCCGACGACTTGTAATTAGGTGATTCTTCTGGTGTACCCGCGAGAACGAACTCCCATGCGACGGCCGCTGCAGGCAGCAACAGAAGTATTTGGCGCCGATTGAGAGTCACTTTTGGCCTTCCCCGTCAAAGCCGGGGCTGTGCGGCTGATGACATGCGTTGCACGCTTGGCTCTGTGCGTGTTCTTTCGGATCGACCTGAGGGAAGCCGCTGGGCTTGGCGATATTTTCGGAATGGCAGCGCACGCAAAGCTTGGCTACGTCTGGTCTCGATGGTTTCACCGACCCCGGGTCATCCGCATGTCTTGCCTGGGGGCCATGGCAGGACTCGCAGTTGACATGGGCATGCACTCCCTTGGATTTGACCGCCAGTACGTCAGGGTGACAGCCTTCGCAGGTATCGTGGCCTGCATAGGCCACGGGCCGTGATGTGATCTCTTGGAGGGCGTCTCCCCGGTAGAAGCCGTAGCGCCCAAAGCTTTTCGGAATCACGACGGTGCGCAAGGCCACGAAAACCATCGCACCCAACATGAAAACGGCCGCCAGACGAATCAGGTGAGCAGAATCCCGAAACTTATCCATCAGCGACCTCGTCTGGGAAAGGAACGAGAAACGTGGCTCGTTGTCGGCAAGCTGTTGTGAAGAGAGCTTCTAAGAAAACCTTCCAACGAGAAAAACAGCGGCAGAATCGGAACACCATTGGCATCGCCTAGCCGTAAAGAGAGAATGTGTCGAACGTACGTTCTCTTAGCGCAGTTTTCACTTCGAGTTAATGACAGCAGTCACGGAAGCCAGTGACCTGCATCACTATCAATTCGCCCCATGCTCTCAGACCTAACTTCTGCACGTGAACTCTCAACAGGCAGAATATTTGTCGCTGACAACCAGTTGCATGTGCGATCAGACTCGCGACTCGTGACGTCTTCCCAGCCAAGGCAGATGCCGTTCAAATCTCCACTCTGCCGAACCGCGTTACCTTTGGCAGCAGAATCAAAATCAAACCATAAAACAACAGCGAGACCATCAGCGTCCTTGCATTTCCAAACCGCAAATCCTCGACTACCAACTTCAACGCTCCTAATGCTATCGCTCCGTATGCCACCCAACCCAATTCCACCCGGTTCCAGCGCGACCCTGCGTATCCCCACCCCAGCGCCATCAAAGAAGTCACGACAGTCCGGACCATCGACACCTTGGATGCGCTCAATTCGCCTACTCCCGACGATGCGATCCCGGCCACCGCCAGCGCTGCCACCGCGAATCCAACCACAGCCGCCGGCACAAGCCACAAAACGCGCGTCTTCAATCCTTTCCCCTTTGCGCGCGACCCTATGATGTAGCTCACCGACCCTGCTGCTGCCACCACCCAGAAGTTCCAGTCCGGCAGCGCCGGTACTGTCCCTGCAAGTGCTCTCGCGGCGTACCCAAACAGCCCACACACAACGCACGCCGCCAGCAAGTAAAGCGTCCCATGAATAGCTAAGTTCAGGTCTGTCGTTCGTGTGAATAGTATTACCGCTGCTACTGCCGTCAAGCTGAGTAACACGACCCGCAAATTTCCGCCAAACACCAGAAGGATCCCCGCTAGCATTAGCACGGCAGCATAGTTCGCACTCACTCGCCGATTCCGCCGCATCTCGGAAGCCGCGAATCGCTTCAACGTGCCCCAATAGCACGCCACCGCCAGCGCCAGAAACATCACCCCAAGGGTCGTAGCGGCTCCTCCCCTGGTTGCGCGCAGGATCACCCATGTCGCCAATACGAACACTACTGCCACTTGGGCCACCTCTCCAAAGGTCCACTTCCACACCATTCCAAATCCGCGCAGCCCCAAGCTTCCCGCATAAATCACAAGCAGCGCGATGGAAAGCGCACATATTTCGCCTGCGCTCATTGGCCGGTAACTAGCTGGCACTCCCTCCGGTGCCGTCATGACCATTCCCAAAACGACCACCGCAAAATCTGCCCCAAGCGCCGACAGCACCCGTAGACTTAGCCACCGTCCGCTCCATGCTGCGGCCTCCGTGATCAAGCCAATCACGAGCAACGCCATTGTTAACGAGCCCACTTCATGCGTTGCGATCAGTAGAGCCAAAGCCGTCCCCACCGCCGTACTCACAGCGATCCACGGAATCGCCTCTAGTCGTTTTCTCCATGCCAGCCCCAGCGACAGCGCGACGTACCCCATCAGGACCGCCGAGGCGAATCCCGGCGTCAGGTTTTGAAACCGCACCGTCCCTTCCCACAGCAAGGGCACTAGGATGAATGCCGCTGTCATCCCGAAGACCATGCTCGCAAAATGGCTCTTTCGGTGGGACCGCGCCGCCCACACCAGCCACGCTCCCGTATACCCAATCGCCACGACCAGTAGGAGCCACCGTGGTGCCACCCCCGACTCCGCGATGGCACGCAGAAGATATGCTCCCGCGATGGCCAGCACCGCCTTCCCCAGCACCGCAACCGCACTGGTCGTTTCGACCTGCCTTTCGTTTTTGGGCTTAGTGCCTAAGAAGGTTGCTGTAGGAGGGCCTGCGGACAGCTCTGAGCGGCTCTCCAACGCTGCCACCCGTCTTTCCAGCATTTGCAGACGCTCATGAACCTCTTGGAGCAACAGGTCGCTTTCCTCCGTATGGTCGGGCATGTTTTGCCGCCTCGCGCCGTAGCCTCACGGCGGGTGCCCACAGCCGGCGTCATTTGACCCGGTCGAAGCTCCTGCAGTTTGCACTCATATATGTCCCAGGACACTCGGGTCTATGGCCATGGTCACTGCCAGCCGTGATGGCGGTCACTTTACGTTGGACCTGTCCGGATCAATGAGTGGTTGTGATTGTCGAAGGAATCTCGCTCGATCGATTCCGCACATAAATAAGACACTACCAAGCGATAACCGGACAAAATACTATACCTTCGAAATAACGCGGTATCCGCAGAAGTGGGAGTTATTCTTCCGTTGGCATCGGAGTTGAATCGCACCATTGAGCAATTACGGGACGAACTTCACGCGGCTGGATCAGCCCTATTAGTAGAGCACTTCCTTCTCGCCTTTCTCTGCGATCATTTTCTGAAAGTGCTCCACGATCTTGTCCCGCCGCGCCATCACGCCTTTCACTTCGTCTTTGGTCAGATACCGCTTCGTTTTTTCCGTCAGCTCATTTGCATTCAGCGCTTTCAGCTTCTCAAATAACTGCCGCTCGCAGTGCACCAGGTCTTTGGGGTTCTGCAATTCATTGTAGGTCCGGAATGCCCGGCTGAAATCAATCCGCCAAAGTTTCCAATCCTCGCCAATCAGCACGTTGGTGAGGTTGGGACCTCTGATTAAACCATCGCGACAAGCATCCTCTTGTCACGCGGGGCCATCTACTCGCGTTGCGGAGGTTGCAATGTCAGTCGGTTTCGAATCCCAAGAAGCCATTCTCAAGCGTTTGTCAATGGACTTTGACACGGCGCCTCGACGACCTTGTCAAAACCAACGCAGGGGTTGGGTCGCGCCGCACTGCTAACCTATGCCCGCCACGGGACAAAATGCCCCACTGTGTTCTGCGTCCAAGCGGCCAGGCGGTAGTCGAAGATCTTCGCAGGCATGTCTCAATCGACGAAATCGATGCGTATATGGACCAAGGCCTTTTTGGTGTCTGTGTGGGCGAACATTTCGTCCCGCACTGGGCTTGGAACTTCGCCTTTGCCCGGTCTCGCAGAGTTCAATTCGATATCCTCCGGTCCGTGCCTAAGTTTCCGATATAAAAGCGTCCAAAAAAAAAACTATTCTAGGCTATAATCACGCCACTTTGATCTCATTGACGGACTCGATTGAACATGCGCTGAACCTGCGGACCGGTGAATTGCGGCGCGGTGTCCCGTTGTTTCTCTACCTGTTCCTGGTCATGGCCGCGTATCTGACCGGCAGGGTGGTCCGCGATAGTTTATTTCTCTCCCGCTTTCCGGCAGTGAACCTTCCTTATGTGGATATTGCCACGGCGTTCGGTGTTGCCGTCGTCATCGCGGCCTACCTCCGCATTTCACGCGGTCGGAGCCTGCGCAGCCTTCTTGTGGGATGCCTCGCGTTATACTGTTCTAGTTGCCTTCTCTTCTGGGGGCTGGCCCGCTATTACTCGCCGCGCTGGCTTTATCCAACTATATACGTTTCGGTGGGCATCTTCGGAGTGCTTGCAACCACGCAGGTCTGGGCCCTGGCCAACCACGTTTTGACGACCCGTGAGGCGCGGCGCATATTCGGCTTGGTGGCCAGCGGGGCGATTACCGGTGGCATCTTCGCGGGGTTTTTCTCAAAGGTTCTTGCGAAAGCGTTTGGTACGGAGAGTCTTCTGCTTGCGATGGCAGCTTTCCTTGGAGCCTGCCCACCGTTGGTAATGATCGTTTGGAAACAACACCAGGCAGTCACAGACACACATCCAACCAACGCAAAAGCAACGGGCCAGGAGAACCTACTCAACAGCATGAGACTGGTGTTTTCGTCGCCTTATCTGGCGGCGATCGCTTCAGTGATCTGGGTTTCCTCTTTTGCTACAGCGGTGATCAGCTGGCAGTTCAAGGCGGTGGCCAAGGACTTCATTCCTGCTAAAGATCATCTAACTGCCTTTTTTGGGGACTTCACGTTTTACGCCGGTATTCTTGCCCTCATCACGCAGCTGCTGTTGACTTCTCGACTGCTGCGCCGCTTCGGCATCGGCTTGGCGTTATTCGCGTTGCCCGTAGCCTTGGTGGCTACTTCCGGCTACATGCTGCTAGCGGGAACACTATTCGCTGTTGTACTGCTGAGGGGCAGCGACTATGTCTGGCGATATTCGGTGGACAAATCAGCCGTGGAGCTGCTCTACCTGCCGCTGCCTGCTGGTGTGAAGTTCCAGGTGAAGTGGTTCATCGATACCGTTATCTGGCGAATGGGCGACGGTATCGCCGGCCTTACGATCTTGCTTTTCGCAGCTCACCTCGGTCTGACAGCACGCCAAATGAGCTGGGTAGTGCTGGTTTTAGCAGGCGGCTGGCTAATTGCAGTATCGGTAGCGCGCCAGCAATATGTTGCCACGCTCACTACGAACATAAGGGAGCACCGGCTGGAAGTGGACCGTGCCGTGGCGCCCGTCCTCGACCGCTCGACCACTGAAGTGTTGGCGGCTAACTTGTCGGCCTCCGATCCCAACAAAATTCTGTATGCCTTGAGTGTGTTCGAATCGAGCCAGAAGCAAGCAGCGCACCCAGCTATTCGCGGACTCCTGAACCACCCTGCCGCTGAGGTCCGCAAGAAGGCAATCGGCATCCTGGCCGCAGCCAGCGATAAGACTGTGCTTCCGCAAATGGAAGCTTTGCTGCAGGACAGCTGCCTAGAGGTGCGAACAGAAGCGCTGCTTTATCTGACGCACTTCGCGCACGTTGACCCCCTGGATCGGATTCAACAACTCGGTGACTTTGCCGATTTTTCCATCCGTGCTGCCATGACCGCGTTCCTTGCGCGGCCGGGCACGGCGCAGAACCTGGAGGCCGCCCGCCAACTGCTGGTAGCCATGGTTGCGGAGCCTGGCCCAGAGGGAACTCGGACCCGCGCCGAGGCTGCCCGCCTATTGGGAGGGCTGCCCGACGATTTTGGACCGATGCTCTCCCAGTTACTGGTCGATTCCGATGACGAGGTGGTGCGAGAGGCCATCCGTTCTGTGGGGAAATTGCGAAAACGCCGACTGGTAGGGGATCTTCTGGATCGCCTTTCCGAGCAACGCTTTGTCCCTGAAGTAGTTGAGGCTTTGGCGCGCTTCGGCGATGCTGTTGTCGGCAACTTGCGCGACCACATGAGCGACCCTGACGCACCGATCACAGCGCGGCGCGAAATTCCGGCATTGCTGGGCAAGTTAGGCACACAGTCGGCCTCTTACGCGTTAATGGACCGCATTTTGGACACGGATACCAGCATTCGGCTGCGCGTTCTCTCGGCGTTGACCAGTCTTCATCGCGCGCATCCCGAGTTGACTTGCGACACCTGCCTGCTGGAAACGGCTCTGACGGCGGAGATCATGGGCCATTATCGCTCCTATCAGATTCTCGAAAAGCTGGGCGGGATGGAGGCTGGCAACGGCCAGCTTGTAGCGCCGGCATTGTCGGAGTCCCTGAAGCAGGAGAGGGAGCGCATCTTTCGGATACTGGAGTTGCTCTTTCCGCGCTACGATTTCACCAGTGCCTATATTAGCCTGCAGTCGAATAGCACGACTGTACACGACAACACGCTGGAGTTCCTCGACACGGTGCTCAAGAGGCCGCTCCGCGACATGCTGGTTCCCTTGCTCGATGGCAAAGTGAACGTGACCGAGCGCGCCAGCATTGCCAACCGTTTAATACCGGTCAGGATCGAGAACGCAGAACAAGCTGCGGCAGAACTGGTCGCCAGCGGCGATCCGTGGCTGAGGTCGTGCGGCGCGTATGCCATTGGTAGTCTGGGGTTGAAAGGGCTCAGTCACGAATTGGACCGCTGCGCAACTGATCTGAACCCGTTGGTCAGGGAAACGGCACGCCAGGCCAAGGTCCGCTTGCAAGGCAGTTAATCCGCGAGGACTTTATTGGCCAATTGATGAGCAAATCGTTAGTCCTTGCACTGTCGCAGCCAATTGAGCCGCTTTCGCCGACAGGTTTCAGTACAGCACTTCCTTTTCGCCTTTTTGTGCGATTCGTTTTTGGAAGAAATCCACGATGATGGGGTCGAATATACATTCGATGTCTCGATCGCGTTTCAATTCTTACCGGGCACCGGTGATTATCGAAGGAGATTCGCAATGAGTATTATTTCCGCCACTCGACAAATAGGCAGGGTCACGATCGTGGCTCCTAGATGAAAACCGGGCCGCCAAATCACAAATTTCCCAGCTGACGTCTTCTGGGGCTACTTCTATTCGCCAGACGGAACCTCGCGATGCTCCGGCGTGACGCCGACTATGATATCGCTCTCCTTTGCGGCACGACGGACGCAGTCCACTAAGCTATTTCGCGCGGGACTTAAGCCGAACGTCGGCGGCAACATGGCAAGGCCCCATCCTGAAGCAAGCCAAGGCGGAGTACGCGAAGTTGCAGTGATACTTTGCGGGATTATGCTCGCCAATCGGATATGCCTGCTATGAGGACTATGGCATGACTTCCTTGTGGTCGTCCTGCGGCTGGAAAAGCCGTTTGATCATTGCCGAGAATCGTGCCTGATCTTCGTGGCGGATGCCCTTAAATTGCAAACCTAATCCCTTTCCCGGCAAGACGTACCGCACAGTAGCCGTGGCCCTCAGTTCTCCGTCCTGCACGAGAAAGTGAAGTTCAACAGTTGCATCGACGGGGCATGCCTTTGCTGTCTCGATAAAGAGACCACCAACACTTAGATCCTTGACTTTCGAA